>JAEZUE010000104.1 GCA_023443455.1 Verrucomicrobiota bacterium | reverse complement strand
TACACGATCAACATCAACACCGAGATGAACTACTGGCCGGCGGAGTCGGGCAACCTCGCCGAGTGTGTCGAACCGCTGCTTGCGATGGTCGAGGAACTCGCGGTCACCGGCGCCCGCACCGCACGGACGATGTACGGCGCCCGCGGCTGGGTGGCGCACCACAACACCGACCTCTGGCGCGCCACCGCGCCGATCGACGGCCCGAAGTGGGGCATGTGGCCGACCGGTGGGGCGTGGCTCTGTCTCCACCTCTGGGACCGCTACGAGTTCAGCCGCGACGAGGCCGACCTGCAGCGCGCCTATCCGCTGCTCAAGGGCGCGGCGGAGTTCTTCCTCGATACCCTCCAGACCGACCCCCAGCACGGCTGGCTCGTCACCAATCCGTCGATCTCGCCGGAGAACCCGCACCCGTTCGGCACGGCGGTCTGCGCCGGGCCGACGATGGACATGCAGATCCTGCGCGACCTCTTCGCCCACACCATCGAGGCCGCCGAGACGCTCGGCGTCGATGCGCCGTTTCGCGAACAGCTCGCCGCCGCCCGCGCGAAGCTCGCGCCCAACCGGATCGGTTCGTCCGGACAATTGCAGGAGTGGCTCGAGGACTGGGACCTGCAGGCGCCCGACCTCCATCATCGCCACGTCTCGCACCTCTACGGCCTCTTCCCCGGCCGCGACATCGACCGCCGCGCGAATCCCGAACTCGCCGCCGCGGTGAAGAAGTCGCTCGAGATCCGCGGCGACCGCGCGACCGGCTGGGCCACCGCGTGGCGCATCTGCCTGTGGACGCACCTTGCCGACGGCGACCACGCGTTCGAAATCCTGAAATTCCTGCTCAGTCCGGAGCGCACGTACCCGAACATGTTCGACGCGCATCCGCCATTCCAGATCGACGGCAACTTCGGTGGCGCCGCCGGCATCGCCGAGATGCTCGTGCAGAGCCGGGTGGGGGAGATCGAATTCCTGCCCGCGCTGCCGGCCGCGTGGCCGACCGGCCACGTGCGCGGCCTGCGCACCCGTGGCGCGTGCGAGGTCGATGTCGAGTGGACCGACGGCCGGCTTGGCGCCGCCACCGTCCGTGCCCAGAAGGCGGGCACCGTGTGCCTGCGCTACGGCAACGCCACCCGCGAGATCACCCTCGCCGCCGGCGAGACCTTCCGCTGGGACGGGCGCTGACGCGAACCCGCCTGCGGTCGGTTCGCCGCTCGTCGGCGTGCCGTGGCGGAACGCGTGAGCGTTTCGTTCCCCGTGGCGGAACTCGTCAGAGTTTCGACCCTCGGAGAAGTGGAACCACTTATCCTAAACAAAGCAGTTGGACACTGAGGTCTCAGAGGTAAGACAGGAGTACACAGAGAGTTCGGAGAAAAACTAGAAGCCGGAGAGACTCACCATTTGGGTGAGTAGGCCGGTCCACATTGCAAATACCCAAGCTCCCCTCTGTGATCTCCTTCCGTCTCTCCTCCACCTCTGTGACCTGCTCGAACTGCCGTTTTTAGGTTTATACACGCTGATGGCCACTGATCCGGATCGGCCCGTGGCGCCGCTCGCCCAGAGCGGCGATGCCCTGTAGGCCACCGCGCCGAGGTGGCAGTCCGCTATCTGGGCACCGAGTCAATTCTCGCGACGTGCCCCATGATCTCCCGACCGGTTTTCGCAGCGGTGGAGACTTCGGCGGGTTTCATCACCCGGCACCATTTTTCGTGTGGCCGCTGGACTCGGGAGCGCGCGGTCTGTAGCAACGCGTCCGCTTCGCGGCATTTGGCCGCACCCACCCCGATACGTCCCGCCGCTCCGGCGGCGCAAACCCTCGACAGCCCCAACCCATGTCCTCCCCCCCCTCCGCCTCGCGCGGCTGGCTCGTCACGTGTGCCGGTCTCGGCATCAACCTCGTCCTCGGTGCGCTCTACGCCTGGGGTGTCGTCGCGAAGGCGCTGGTCGTCCAATGGCATTGGACCCGCGCCGACGCCGCGCTGCCGTTCGCCATCAGCACCGCTTCGTTCGCCGTGATGATGATCTTTGCCGGCCGCATGCAGGACAAGCTGGGGCCGCGCCGGGTGGCGCAGCTTGGCGGCCTGCTCTTCGGGGCGGGGCTGGCGGCCTCGGGTTTCGTGCAGACACCGGTGGCGATGGCGCTGACGTTCGGCGTGCTCGGCGGCATCGGCATCGGTCTCGGGTATTCGGCGACGACGCCGGCGGCGATCAAGTGGTTCCCGCCGGCGCGCAAGGGGCTGATCACCGGTCTGGTGGTCGCCGGGGTCGGCACGGCGGCGATCTATGTGTCGCCGCTCACGCAATGGCTGCTCGGCCGGGCCGGAATCCAGAACACGTTTCTCGCGCTCGGTGCCGGCGCGTTCGTGCTGATCCAGCTCTTCTCGCTCCTGTTGACGAATCCGCCGGCCGACTATCGCCCGGCGGCTCTGGCGGCTGGGGCCGGGGCGTCCAGGCCGAAGGCCCCGTTGGGGCGGGAGCGCGACTGGCCCGAGATGCTGCGCACGCCGCAGGTCTATCTGCTGTGGTTGATCTACGTGCTCGCGGCGGCCGCCGGCCTGATGCTGATCTCGAACGTGGCGATCATCGCCAAGGAGCAGGCGGGCTGGGAGGCCGGCTTCGTGGGCGTGATGATCCTGGCGGGCTTCAACACGCTCGGCCGCGTCCTCGCCGGCTTCGTGTCCGACCGTATCGGTAGGACGAAGACCATGTTGCTGGCGTTTGCGCTCCAGGCGGTCAACATGGCGCTGTTCGCGCAGTACGACTCGGTGGCGCTGATCGCCTTCGGCACGGCGTTCACCGGCTTGTGCTACGGCACGATCTTCACGCTGATGCCGGCGGCCACGGCCGACTTCTACGGCGTGCGCAACCTCGGCGTGAACTACGGCATCGTCTTCACCGGGTTCGGCGTGGCGGGCGTGCTCGGCTCGCGCTACGGCGGCATGATCCGCGACCTCCTTGGCTCCTACGCGATGGCCTATCGGATCTGTGCGGTGATGCTGGTCGTCGCGGCCGTGCTCGCGTACGTCACGCGCGCGCCGAAGGCCGATGAGCCGGGGACCGGGAACGGGTAACTGGAGACCGGTAACTGGAGGTCGGTAACTGGAGGTCGGTGCTCCAGCCGGTCCGGATCGGTGCCCGTTCGGCTGCTCCGCCGTGCGGCGTTCGCGAGAAGGCGGAGCGCTCTCCCCGCAGTCCTCCGCCGGCCGGGTCTTCGTCTCCGCTTCACCCCGGGCTTGTTCAACACGAGTCATGTGACGGCTTCGCGTCACAT
>JAEZUE010000107.1 GCA_023443455.1 Verrucomicrobiota bacterium | reverse complement strand
GTCACAGAGGCCGAGGAGAGCCGGAGGGAGAACACGGAGAGGTGTTTGGCAACATAACGCCGCGAGTTGGTACACTCACCCCAGAGGTGAACCGCGCGACGAACCATATTCTCTCCGAACTCTCCGGACTCTCTGTGCTCTCCTGTCTTGCCTCTGAGCCCTCTGTGTCCAACTGCTGAATTTGGGATAAGTGGTTCCACTCGTTTTCGGGGATCGAAGGATCGAAAGCCTGAGCTCCTGCCGCTGCGGATTGCCACCTCGGCGCGGTGGCCTACAGGGCATCGCTGCTCTCACGAGCAGCGCCACGGGAACTGCCCGCGATCAGTGGGCCCGACCACCTCATCCCGGAGCCGTTCAGGCGGAGGACGTTTTCAAGGACGCGCCGTTGGCGTGGCCCGTAAGTGGTTCCGACACACCGAAGGTCGAAACCCTGGCGAGTTCCGCGATGGATTGCCACCTCGGCGCGGTGGCCTACAGCGCATCGCCACGGGTCGGATCGGATCAGTGCCCATCAGTGCGTATAAGTGGTTCCACTTCTCCGAATGCCACGGGCCAGGTCGGCGCCCTGGCCTACAGGGCCAAACGGCTTCCGGGTTAGTGCCCGTCAGTGGGTGTTAGTGGTTTCACTATTCCGGGGGCCGAAGGATCGCTGCTCTTGGCGAGCAGCGCCACGGAAAGGTCCGGATCAGTGTGCATCAGTGGTTCAACTTCGCCAAAGGTCGAAACTCTGGCGAGTTTCGCTACGGGGAACGAAACGCTCACGCGTTCCGCCACGGCACGATGGTCCCACGACCATCGCCGGCCTACGGCTCGATCAGCTTGTCGGAGACGAACAGCCGGTAGTCTTTGATGCGGCCGGTGACGTCGGCCGCACCTTGGCGCGGCGTGTAGCGGATGCCGGTGATCGTGCGCGGCTTGCCCAGATCGAGAACCAGACGGTGCGGGAACGCCGGCTGCGCGGCGCCCCATTCGGAATGCCAGAAGTTCACCGTCTGGCCGTCGATCACGTTTTCGGCGGTGCCGTCGGCGATGCCGCGCTCCTCGCTGTCGACGTACGCGATGGTCCAGCCTTCCGTGCTCAACGGGGCGCCGTCGGGGCCGAGCAAGGCCAGTTCGGCGATCGCGGCGAAGGGTTTGCCGTCGTGGGCGTCGAGCGCTTCGAGACAGAAGAACCGGCCCTGCGCTGGGCGCTCCAACCGCACCTCCTGCAGCGCCGAACCGGCGGCGAAGGTGCCGGCATGGGCGGGCGGTCCGAAATCGGCCGCGAGTTTCGCCTCGCGGCGTTTCGCGCGGGCGAAGTCGAGCTGCGGGCGTAACTGGTCGAGGATCGGGTGTTCAAGGCCCGCGATGACGGGCCGCTCGGGGCCGAGCAGGTCGAGCACGACGATCTCGTTGTCGCCGACCTTCAACCACGGACCGGGCACGTACATCGTTTGCTGCGGACCGATGTTCCAGTAGCGGCCGAGGTTGTGGCCGTTGACCCACACGAAGCCTTTGCCCCACGGGCGGAGGTCGAGGAAGGTGTCGGCGGGCTGCACGATCTGCACGGTGGCGCGCCAGAAGGCCGGTTGGCCGGCGGGCGCTTCCGCGTCTGGAGCGGCTTGGTACTGCAGGCCCGCCAACATGGCCGGATCGAGCGGCAGGCGGAACATCTGCCAGCCCTCCAGTGCCTGCGCGGGCTGGCCGGCGGTCGCGAGGGTGACGGGCGCGTGCAGGCCTTTCCGGTCGTGCACCTCCACGCCAAAGTTCACCCGGCCCATCGCC
This sequence comes from Verrucomicrobiota bacterium, assembly GCA_023443455.1. Taxonomy (GTDB): domain Bacteria; phylum Verrucomicrobiota; class Verrucomicrobiia; order Opitutales; family Opitutaceae; genus CAJCBL01. Next base: position 154,881 of record JAEZUE010000107.1, on the reverse strand, counting down.
TCGACGAGGAGGTCGAGCGTCGCGGGCCGCGAACGGGCGGGCAGCGCCACGCGATAGTTGCCCGAACGCCGGTCCATGAAACCGATCCGGCGCCCGTCGAGGAAGACCTGGCCGACGTCGTGGGCGGCCGCGGCCTCGAGCGTCGCCGCGGGGCCGGCCGGCAATGTGGTGCGGTAGAGGATGCAGCCGTACTGCTGGTCGAGAAGCTCCATGGTGCGCGGCGTCGTTTCGTCGAGCGGCGCGGGCAGATTCACGAAGACCGGTGCGTATTCGGTGGCCGAGACCGGCGAGATCCGGATCACGGGGTTCGGCGCCGGCGGCTCGGGCAGGGTTTCACCGGGCAGGAGGTGCTCGGCCATCAGCGCGCGCGTCTGGGCGAACTTCGACGTGGTCCAGCCGGCCTCGCTGATCGGGGCGTCGTAGTCGTAGCTCGAGGTGTCGGGCTTGAAGGGGCGGTCGGCGCCGGTGTGGAATCCGAAGGTGGTGCCGCCGTGCGCCATGTAGATGCTGAAGGAGGCGCCCATCTCGAGCATGGTGCCGAGGTCGGTCAGGTAGCGGGTGGTGTCGCCGGTGTGGTGCGGGGCGCCCCAGGTGTCGAACCAGCCGGGGTAGAACTCGCCGCACATGAGCGGGCCGGTGGGCAGGATCTCGCGCAGGGCGGCGAACGCGCCGCGGGGATCCGAGCCGAAGTTGACGACGGGGAAGAGGTCGGCGCGGTATCCGTCGCGCAGGTGTGCGGTCGGGTTGCACGCGAACAGCGGCACGTCGAAGCCGGCGTCCAGCACGGCCCGGCGGATTTCGCCCATGTACTCGGCGTCGGTGCCGAAGAAACCGTATTCGTTCTCCACCTGCACCATGAGGATGGGGCCGCCGCGGGAGACCTGCAGCGGGGCGAGCTCGCGACCGACCTCGCCGAGGTAGCGTCGCGCGGCGGCAAGGAAGCGCGGGTCGCGGGTGCGGAGCCGGATGTCGTCGTGCTTGAGCAGCCACCACGGCAGGCCGCCCATCTCCCATTCGGCGCAGGCGTAGGGACCGGGGCGGAGGATCACCCAGAGGCCCTCCTCCTGCGCGATGCGGCAGAACGCGGCGGCGTCGGCCTCGCCCGACCAGTTGAATTCGCCGGGCCGGGGTTCATGCAGGTTCCAGAACAGGTAGGCGCACACGGTGTTGAGGCCCATCGCCTTCACCAGGCGCAAGCGGTGGCGCCAGTATTCGGGCGGTACGCGCGGGGCGTGGACCTCGCCGCAGCGGATCTGCAGCGGTTGGCCATCGAGCAGGAATTCGTGCTCGCCGATCTCGAAGCGGTGGCGCGCGGTCGGGGCGTCTGCCGCCGGCAAGGGTGGGGCGAGCAGCAGCGCGAGCAGGGAAAGGACGAGCGTACCGAGCGGGAACCGGGGCGATTGGGGCTTCACGGGAAAGAGGGGATGAGGTTGGGGTGTCGCGCTTGCGGGCGGGGTGGAGTACGACGCCGAAGGGCACGTCGAAGGCCGCCACGGTTGGTGGCACGGTCCAGCCTAGCAGCCGCCCGGTGCTTTTCCCATCGCCCGAACGGGTGAAACGCGGCCTTCAGCCAAGCGTCGGCGGGCCGGCCGCCTCGTTCATGCCAAATTCAGTGGCTGGACACAGAGGGCTCGGAGGCACGGCATGAGGACACAGAGAGTTCGGAGAAGACGTTGAACGATTGAGCCGCAAAGAACCTTGCGCAGCGGAGCCGTAACCAAACCCGATTGTGGCCACGAAAAGGCACAAAAATGCACAAAAAGACCGGATCGTTTTCGTGGATTCTCGTGCCTCTTGGTGGCAATTCGGCTGGGGGCTGTGAGCCAGGAGAATCGTGCAGAAACGGGAGGGTTTCGAGGGATCGCAGTGCAAGGACCACAGAGAGCGAATTCATTGAGGCACAGACATTGGGGGCTTCACCCGGCAGGTGCGCGATCCAGTGGTGCTCATACTCTTGGACGGCCCGCTCCTTGTGCTCCTTGCGATCTTTGCGGCTAAACCGAGCCTTTCACACCTCGAGTGCGAGGTGCCGCGGAGCGCCGTGGCGCGCCCCACGCCCCGTCGACGGCCTTGCTCTGCTGCACAGCAGAGCCGCTACGCTGTGAAATCCCCGGGCCAAGCCGAACTGCGGAATCGAGGTCTATTTCAGATGGACGATGCCGTGGCGGATGGCCTCGACGGCGGCGCCGGTGCGGTCGCGCACGCGGAGTTTCGCGAAGAGCGTCTTGAGGTGCGACTTCACCGTGTCCTCGCTGATGCACAGGCTCGCCGAAATCTCCTTGTTGCTGCGGCCCTTGATCAGCGCCTCGAGCACGTCGCGTTCGCGCTCGGTGAGTTGTTGGCGCAACGCCCGCTCGGTGAGGCGCTCCGCCACCGAGCGGGGGAGGGAGGCGTCGCCCTCGAAGACCGAGCGGATCGTGCTGGCGATCTCCTCGATGGGCATGTCCTTCAGAAGGTACGATTTCGCGCCCGACTGGAGCGCTCGGTGGATGTCCTCGTCGGTGTCGTACGTTGAAAGCACGATCACGCGGGCCTCGGGGTGCTTGTTGCGGATCGCCAGAATCGCCTCCACCCCGCCGATGCCGGGCATGCGCAGATCCATCAACACGACGTCGGGCAGCACGAAGTTGTAGGTCGCGTCGCGGGCCGGCGCCGACGGTTTGTTCCAGCGGGTGTAGCTGTCTTCGCGCCAGCCGAAGATCGGCACGAGCACGTTGTTCAGCATCTTGCCCTGCCAGACGAAGACCTTGGACTGGGTGTCGTCGTAGCCCTGGCCGACGCCGTCGTAGAGCCGGTCGATGCTGTCCTCCGCGCTCAAGAGCGAGAAGTTCCCCGTCGTCCAGGTGCCCTGGTTGTCGTGCCAGACCGACTGGGTGGCGGTGGGGATTTGGCGGGTACGCACGCCGGTCACGCCGGTGACGGCGTCCATCGAGGCGGTGTCGAGGATGCTGTCGCCGAGATAATGGATACCGCGCCAGGTCGCGTAGGCCGGGTTCGCGCTCGTGCGGCCGTCGACCACCGACAGGTAGTCCTGGTCCCAGCGGTAGAGCGCGTAGGAGCGGTCGAAGTTCTCGAAGTGTTGGGAGGCCCTGACGCCGGTGAACGTGTGTTCGCCGAGGATGTCGGTGAGCCAGCTCTTCCTGAGGAAATCGGTCGCCTTGAGGACGCCGAAGACGGTGGCGCGCCAGTTTTCGCGGTCCTTCTCGTAGATGCCGCCGCGGCCCTCGCCGATGGTGAACGGCCGGCCGAAGTTCGGGTTCGGCGTCGTGGTGCCGCGCAGGGTACGGTTCACGTCGACGGAGATCATGTTCATGCCCCACAGCCCCTCCATGAGGTTGGTGTAGCCGGAGCTGTAGTGCTGCTTGTCGAAGGCGAAGTTGAGGCCCAGGCGGCCGTCGAGATAGGACTGGGTGAACGCGAGGTTGATGTTCCGGAAGTTGTTGAACTCGCTCTTGTTCGGTCCGATCAGGTTCTGGTTGTGCATCAGCTCCGCGAGCGGGCCGTCGACGATCATCTGCACGGGCCACATGCCGTTGCCGAAGCCGCGGAAGGTCCTGCCGGTGCTCTGCTCGTAGGCGGCGAGGATCGGGGCGACGGTCGCGTTGTCGGCGTAGTAGGCCGCGGAGTTCTTGGGGTTGGCCGCATGCCCGACCCAGTTCGGGTTGATCAGGCCGACCCAGCTGCCCCAGCCTCCGCCGTTCACGTTGTGGTTGCCGCGCAGGAGCATGGCGTCGACCGCGTCGGTCATGCCGACCGCCCCGCTGCCGACGTCGCCGAAGAAGGAGACGGGATGGTTGTCCCAGAGCTGCCCGCCGATCGTCTGCGAGGCGTAGAGGTCCTCGACGAAGCCCGGCGCGGTCCAGTATTCGTCGTTGGGAATCTCGAGGCGGTTGGCGCCGCCGAACCAGCTCGAGAGGAAGTCGGAGGGCGTGCCGGCGACGGGCCGGTTGGCGTTGATGTTGCCCCACTCGGCCTTGGCGTCGATCTGCGTGTAGATGCCCCGCGCGATCTTGGGTTGCCAGCGCAGCGCGGTGTAGAGGCGCTTGTCGCGGTTGAAGGTGAAGTCCTGCCGGAAACGCGCGTCGTCGTCCAACGCGACCACGCGCAGGGCGAGCTGGCCGGGGATGATCGTCTGGTCGAGATCGAGCATGCGCCGGAACGTCCCGTAGCTGCCCACCTGCAGCTCCAACGCATAGGCGTTCTTCGCCATGTTCGGAGTCTTGAGGGTGTTGTTGATCAGGCCCGCCGGGCTGCCGAGACCGAACAGGATCGAATTCGAACCGCGGCTGATGTCCGCCCGGGACATGTTGTACCAGTCCATCGGCACGTCGGAGGGGAAATACTCGCGGGTGAGGTCGGCATCGTTGAGACCGCGGATACGCGTGGAGCGATGGGGCTCGACGAGCATGTTGCGGGTGTGGCTGTTGCTCCAGGCGTCGCCGCCGAAGAAGTTGCCGCCCACGCCCGCGATCTCGGTGTTGGTGGTGTAGACGAGAAGCTTCTGGAGGTTGGTCGCGCCGGTGTCCTTGACGAACTCCGACGTGATGGCCTACACGGAGGCGGCGATGTCGCGCAGCTCGGTGTTGAGGCGGGAGCCGGCGAGCGACGAGGTCGCCGCGTAGCCCCGGTCCTTGTCGGCGTGGACCTCGAAGGGCGAGAGCACGGTGACCTCCTCTTCGGTCGTTTCCGGGGCGGTGGGTTCGGCGGCTTCCTGGGCCCGCAAAGGCGAGGTGGTGGAAGCGAGCAGCGCGGCGACGGCGAGCATTCCGGAAACGCTCCGGGGGTGGCTGCCGGTGGATCCGCGGCGCGGGGTGGTCGTGCGTTGTCGGGGTGACATAGGTAGTGCGGGGGGGCGGGGTTGTCGGTGATGCCTGATTCGGGAAGTCCGGCCAACGGAGCGCGTCGGAGAAGAGGACAGGGTGTCTCGTTCCCGCGACGGGGCGGCGAAAGGAGAATGGGTCAGGGGTTGGGGCGGCTCGCGCCGCCGTTGGGGACGCTCGCAGTCTAGTCCAACCGGGGAGGGCGGTGCTATCACCTGTTTGGGTGAAACGGGGACCGCCACCCGCTCTCGTGCCCTACGTCGCGGCTCCAGCGGGTGGGGCGCTCGTCCGGAGCGTCCGGCGCAGGCGCCAACGCTGGCTCTTCTCGACGATGTAGCCGGGGCATTCCGGCGCGCCGCAGCGGCAGGGATTCGCGGCCCAGTGCCGGTAGCGGAAGCCGTAGTCGAAACTGATCTCCTCGCCCTCGGCGATGTCGCGCAGCGTGACGATCCAGATACGGCCGCGCCGTTTCTCCGCCCGGCAGTTGGGCGCGCAGGAGTGGTTGATGTACCGGCTCATGTTCCCGTGGCGGCGCGGGTCGATGTCGTGGCGCCGGTTCAGCCGGAAGGTCATCGTGCTGCAGTCGTGCCCGCGGCGGACGCGGTCGAGGCGTCGGGCCTCGCGGCGGGCGCTCTCGGCCTTCGTGATTTTTTCGCCGCGGTACTCGATGATCGCATAGCCGGCCGGAATCGCCACGCGGGCATAGACGCCGTGGCCATGGATGGTCGACCGGTCGCGACGAATCACCCACGACGGCGGGACGAGCGGAGCGGTGCGGGTGGGTGGTTTCTTCACGATGTGGCGGCGGAGGCGCGAGAGGCTCGTGGGCCCGCCCACGATGTCAGCATCCGATTTGGAGTGGGCGGTGGCGCGGTCCTGGCCGGAGCATCGGCGCGGGGTCGATCGGACCGGGAGGCGGCGATCAGCGCCCGAGGGTTTCGAGCCAGGCGCGGGCACTCGCCGCCTGGCGGGTCACGACTGCCGGATCCGCATAGGCATGGGCGAGCACCGCGGCGCCTTGGCAGAGGGCGAGCAGGTGCTCGGCGCGATCGCGGGCTTCGCCGGCGGGGGCGACCTGGGCAAACTGCTGCTCGAGCCACTGGGCGAGCGAGAGGAGGATTCGCGAGGCATATGGCCGGAGTTCGGGCTGCGCGCGGCCGAGTTCGCTGCAGAGCGAACCCACCGGGCAGCCGTGGCGGGCGAGCGGCGCGGCGCTGTCGCAAAACCCGTCGAGGAAGGCGTGTATCCGCTCGATGGGCCCCATGTCCGGGCGCAGCCGCCGGTTGAGCTGGGCGAAGAGCTCCTCGGTGCGAAGCTCGGTGACGGCTTCGAGCACGTCGGCCTTGGTCCGGAAATGGTAGGAGAGGTTGCCCTTGAGCAGGTCGGCGCCCGCGGCGATGTCGGCGACCGAAGTTGCGGAGTAGCCCCGGGAGGCGAAGAGGTCGAGGGCCGTCCGGAGGATGCGTTCGCGGGTGCCGCCGGCATTCACGGGAGGGTGGGAGCGGGCTGGATTCGATGGAGCCACGCCTCGACAGTCTCGAGCGGAAGATGGTCGTCAATGTCCTTGCCGTAGTGGGCGACCGCGATCCGCCCGTCGGGGGCGATGAGGAAGTCGGCCGGCACACGTTGCACGGGCCCGTCGATCCGGCCCGGGCTGAAGCCGCGGCGCAGGGCCCGCACCACCGCCGCCAACGCGCGTCGGGAGAACAGGCCGCCCCACCGTGTCTCCACCCCGAAGGCGCGGTAGTGGCGCAGTGCGGGGTCGGAGACGATCGGGAACGGGGCGTCTTGGCGGCCCACATACTTCGCGACCGTCGCCGGCGGCGACTGGAACACGGCGATGATCCCGAGGCCGGAAGCCGGCAGGCCCGGCAGGGCGCGGATGATCGCGCGGACGCGCAGGTTGCAGACCGGGCAGGAGGCGTAGCGGTAGAACGACAGGAGGACCGGCCGGCCCCGCAACTCCGCGAGGTCGACGGGTTCTCCGAGGTGGCTGGTTGCCTGCAGGGCGGGGGCGGCGGTGCCGGGGGTGAGACGCATGGTTGTTTTCTGGATTGGACGAATGTCCAAATGGAATAGGACGAGCGTCCAAATCAACCGGAATCTGTTGCCGGGCCGCGGGGGCGGGCGGCGCGGGGTGTCACCCCTCGCCGAGGGCGTGGCGCAGGGCGGCGAGTTCGGCCCGCAGGCCGGCGACCTCGGTCTCCAGGGCGGCGAGGCGTTGCTCGACCTCGGGCGGCAGGGCGAGGGCGACGGTCAACGGCGCCGGGGCGCTCTCGGCGGGGGCGGCTTCCTCGGCGAGGCGTTGGGCCCAACGGGCTTCCTTCTGGCCGGGTTGCCGGGGCAGCAGCCCGACGAGTCCGCCGGAGGGGCGGCGGGCGAGTTCGGCCAGGGTCAGCTCGATCTCGGCGGCGTCGGGCAGTGCGCCGAGTCGGGCGGCGTTGCTGCGCAGCGCGGCGGCGGTCTGGGGGCCGCGCAGGAGCAGTTCGGTGAGCAGGGCGCGGGCGGCGGGCTCGAGCGGGAAGACCAGGTCGAGCGTGTGCTTGTGCTTGGCGCCGCGGGCGGCGGCTCCGGCGAAGACGGTGGCCAGTTTTCGGTTACGCAGCCCCGCGAGCGCGGCCTCGACCTCGGGCGGGCCGACGGCGAGGATCGGGTCGCGGTTGCTGCGCTGGTTGCAGGCGGCGACGAGCGCGTTGAGCGTGAGCGGGTAGAGATCGGGGGTGGTGACCTGCTTCTCGAGCAGGCACCCGAGCACGCGCGCTTCGAGCGGGGAGAGCGGCGGCTGCAGCGGTGCGGCCGAAGGTGATTCTGCCGGGGTGTCGTCCATGGCGTGATCAGATGCCGCCGGCGCCCTGGCGCAAGGTTTCGCGGTGCGTGGGCGCACGGCGCGCCGAATGAGGCGTTCTCATGCCACTTCGCGCTGCTCAACAATGATGGGCGCGTTCTCGGCGCGCGCTGCGGCTTGCTCTCGACAGGCGCGGGAGCGGTCGTTCCTGCTTGGCGGGATTTGTCCATGAAACGACTCAACCGTTCCTCCCTCAGCACTATCGGTGTGCCTTCCGCCAAGGTCGCGTGCGGTCCCGTCGGGCGTCTGCCCGAGCGGGTCGTGCAGTTCGGCGAGGGCAACTTTCTCCGGGCCTTCGTCGACTGGAAGATCGACGAGCTCAACGGTGCGGGCCTGTTCGGCGGCTCCGTGCTGGTGGCCCAGCCGATCCGTCAGGGCATGGCCGCGGCCATCCAGGAGCAGGACGGCCTCTACACCGTGCTCATGCGCGGCGTGGAGGGGGGCCAGGTCGTCGAGTCGCGGCGGATCGTGACCGCGATCAATCGCGCGGTGAATCCGTATGATCAGTGGGCGGAACTGGTGGCGGCGTTCCGCGGCACCGACCTGCGCTTCGTGGTCTCGAACACCACCGAGGCCGGCATCGCCTACGCCGAGGAGCCGCACACGCCCGGCGTCTGCCAGAACACCTTCCCGGCAAAGGTCGCGGCGCTGCTCTTCGAGCGCTTCGAGGCGTTCCAGGGCAACGCGTCGCGTGGTCTCGTCTTCCTCCCCTGCGAGCTGATCGAGCGCAACGGCGAGAACCTGCGCCGGTGCGTGCTGCAGTACGCACAGGCCTGGAAGCTGCCCGCCGACTTCGTGCTGTGGGTCGAGATGGCCAACCACTTCTGCAATACGCTCGTCGACCGCATCGTCCCGGGGTATCCGCGCGACGAGGCCGCGCGCATCGCCGGCGAGCTGGGCTACGAGGACCAGCTGCTCGTGGCCGCCGAGTATTTCCACCTCTGGGTGATCGAGGGGCCGAAGCAGTTGGCCGAGGAGATCCCGTTCCACCAGGCCGGCCTCAACGTCATCTGGACCGACGACATGACGCCGTACCGCACGCGCAAGGTGCGCCTGCTCAACGGCGCCCACACCTCCAGCGTGCTCGCGGCCTTCGAGGCCGGCTGCAACACCGTGCGCGAGATGGTCGAGGACCCGATCTGCGGCGCATTCATCCGCAAGGCGGTGTTCGACGAGATCCTGCACCAGGTGCCGCTGCCGCCGATGGAGCGCAAGGCCTACGCCGACTCCGTCATGGAGCGCTTCTGCAATCCGTTCGTGCGGCACGAGCTGCTCTCGATCTCGCTCAACTCGGTGTCGAAGTGGAAGGTGCGCGTGCTGCCCTCGCTGCTCGATTGCCAGAAGGACTTCGGCAAACTGCCGCCCGCGCTCTCGTTCTCCCTCTCCGCGCTGATCTGGTTCTACTGCGGCGAGCCGGTCTCGGCCAACGAGCTGCGCGGCCGCCGCAACCGCCAGCCGTACCCGATCAAGGATGACGCCCACGTGCTCGCGTTCTTCGCCGAGGCCTGGGCCAAGGCCTCCGATCTCACGCCGGAGCAGCTGCGCGCGCTCACCGCCGCCACGCTCGGCCGTGCCGATTTCTGGGGACAGGATCTGAACGAGATCCCCGGCTTCGCCGACCTCGTCGCCGACGGACTGCTCAAGATCGCCACCCGCGGCATGCGCGCCGCCGTGGCCGATGTCGTGTCCACGAGCTACTGATGGATTCAAGGGTGGGGCGCTCTGCTGTCCAGCAGAGCCCGCGCCGCTGCGCCCGAGCCGTCCAGAACGGCCTGAGCAAGCTCAGGCCCTACAGTCGAAAGGGCGAACCGTCCCGGTGAGCCGCGGCTCGGCGGGGACGCCTCGCCCTACCTTCCTCCTTCATCCCACATCGCCCATCATACTTCGCCCATCTCTCCCATGTCCGACCCGGTCCTCCACATCCACCCGCGCGACAACGTCGCCGTCGCCCTGACCGCGCTCGAAGCCGGCCGCACCGTCGCGGTCGCCGGCCGCAGCGTGACGCTCGCCGCCGAGATCCCGACCGGCCACAAGTTCGCCCTCGCGCCGATCGGTGCGGGTGAAGACATCCTCAAGTTCGGCCAGCCGATCGGGCATGCGACCGCCGCCGTCGCCGCGGGCGAGTGGGTGCATACCCACAACGTGAAGACGAACCTCTCCGGCGTGCTCGAGTACTCGTACCGGCCCGCGATCGAGAAGCTCGCGCCGGTCGCGGACGGGCTCACGTTCGACGGCTACCACCGGACCGACGGCGAGGTGGGCATCCGAAACGAGCTCTGGATTCTGCCCACGGTCGGCTGCGTCAACGAGGTCGCCCAGGCGATCCGGCGCCGGTTGCTCGAGGACGAGTTGCCCGCGGGTGTCGACGGCGTGCATGTGTACACGCACCCGTACGGCTGTTCGCAGCTCGGCGGCGACCATGAGAACACGCAGAAGATCCTCGCCGATCTCGCGCGCCACCCGAACGCCGGCGGCGTGCTCATCGTCGGCCTCGGCTGCGAGAACAACACCATGGCCAGCTTCCGCGCGGTGCTCGGCGACGTCGATCCGCTGCGGTACCGTTTCCTCATCGCACAGGAGGCGAACGATGAAATCGCCGCTGGACTCGAACTGGCCCGCGAATTGGTCGCCCACGCCGCCCTGGCGAAACGCCAGCCGACCCCCGTGGCCCGCCTGCGCGTGGGTCTGAAGTGCGGCGGCTCCGACGGCTTTTCCGGGATCACGGCGAACCCGCTCGTTGGCGCGTTCTCGGATCTGCTCGTCGCGCGCGGCGGCACGAGCGTGTTGACGGAGGTGCCCGAGATGTTCGGCGCCGAGGCGCTGTTCATGAACCGCTGTCGTTCGCCGCAGGTCTTCGACGACTGCGTGGCGATGATCAACGGCTTCAAGGAGTACTTCCTGCGCCACAACCAGGTCGTCTACGAGAACCCGTCGCCGGGCAACAAGGACGGCGGCATCACCACGCTCGAGGAGAAGTCGCTCGGCTGTCTCCAGAAGGGCGGCACGTCGGAGGTGGTCGACATCCTCCCGTATGCGGCGCGACTGAAGGAACCGGGTCTGAACTTCCTCACCGGGCCGGGCAACGACATCGTGTCCTGCACGGCGATGGCCGCCGCCGGCGCGCACCTGATCCTCTTCACCACCGGCCGCGGCACGCCGCTCGGCGCACCGGTGCCCACGCTCAAGATCGCGACCAACTCCGCGCTCGCCGGGCGCAAGGCCGGCTGGATCGACTTCGACGCCGGCCGCCTGCTCGAGGGCGTCGCTATGGCCGACACCGCCGCCGCGCTCCTGCGCCACGTGGTGGAGGTCGCCAGCGGTCGGTTGCAGGCGAAGAACGAGCTCAACGGCTTCCGCGAGATCGCGATCTTCAAGGACGGCGTGACCCTCTGATCCGACGATGCGCGTGCCGCCCGCCCGCGAGCGACCGGGGCCCGGCCTCCCGCTGAACCTGGCGCTCGGCGCGCGTGCACGCGTCTCGCCTTAGCCGTGATGATGCGGTCGAGAGGCGAGCGTCGAGGGACGAGCGCCAAAGCATCGGTGGCGAGCTTCCAACACGAGTGCTTCGCTCGATCTGCTCTGTGATCGGCCCCTCGACGCCCGTCCCTCGTCCCTCGACTGAATTGCTACGCCTTAGGGGGTGCCTGCACGCACGCTGCCTTGGCGGGGATCGAATCGCCGCGACCGAGCCGGCGCCTGTTCGCGGGGAGTCGTCGCCCGGTCGGGAGACCCGCCCACGGCTTCGGCCGCCGGGCCGGCAGGGAGCGAGACGCGCCACGAACATCGGTACCGGCGGCATGGAGCCTTCTTGGCGGGCGCCGCCGTCGGCCCGGGTTTGGCGATAATAACCTTGTCGGGCGAATACCGCGCGCACCATGCTGCGGCCCACGGCCGGGAGTCCCAAACAACATGCCTTTTTCGCACACGGTTGAAAATCGGGTCCTTCATGTCAGCTGGTCCGGCGTGATTTCGCGGGACGACCTGCAGGCTTTCGGGCAGACGGTTCCCGAGGTCGCGAAGGGCCTCGGATTCACTCCCCAAATTTTGCACACCTTCGACGAGCTCGAAGGCTATTCCTTCCAGCCGATCGTGGTGTACACCGTGTCGTTGCTGCGCAAACGGGTGAAGATCCCGGTCCCGGTGCGTTCGGCGGCGCTGGTGCGGGCCCAGGACCCCGGACGGCGCAAAGAGATGATCGCCCTGGCGAACCTGTTCAAGGCCATGAACCGCACCCGCAACCTCACCATCGAGGTCTTCCACGACGAGGCGGAGGCCCGGGCGTGGCTCGAGGGGGGGCGACGACCTGTAGGCAGTTGCCGGTGACGAGCCGGGCGGCGAGCGGCGGTCCGGCGGGTGGCGGGCCGAGCCGGGCTGCCGCGGGGCGACCGTTCACCCGCGCTCCGCCGCGCCGGCCTCGTAGCGTTTGATCCACGACGCCGACCAGGCCGCGAAGTCGCCGGCCTCGATGTGGGCCCGGGCCTGGGCCATGAGATCGAGGAAGAAGTGCAGGTTGTGGATCGTGAGCAGGGTGCCGGCGAGCATCTCCCCGGCGACCTGCAGGTGCCGCAGATAGGCGCGGCTGAAGTGGCGGCAGCAGTAGTTGTCGAGCCCCTCCACGATGGGGCGCGGGTCCTCGCGGAAGCGTTCGTTGCGCAGGTTCATCGGGCCGTCGGGCGTGAAGACCAGTCCGTTGCGGGCCACGCGGGTGGGCATCACGCAGTCGAACATGTCGACGCCGAGCGCGATCATCTTGAGCAACTGCGGCGGCGTGCCCAGCCCCATGGCGTAGCGCGGTTTGTCGGCGGGCAGGTGCGGGGTGGTGGCGCCGACCTGGTGGAGCATCTCGGGCTCGGGTTCGCCCACGCTCACGCCGCCGATCGCGTAGCCGGGGAAATCCAGTTCGCGGAGACCGGCGGCGGCCTCGGCGCGCAGATCGGCGAAGGTCGAGCCTTGCACGATGCCGAAGAGGTGGTGGCCGGCTTCGAGCCAACCGGTGTCGCGGGCGATCTGCAGGCATTGGCCGGCCCAACGGTGGCTGCGGGCCACGGCGGCGGCGGCCTCGTCGCGGGTGCAGGGCCAGGGCGGACATTCGTCGATGACCATAGCGATGTCCGAGCCGAGGTTCTGTTGGATGCGCATCACCTCTTTCGGGCCGAGGAAGAGGTTGGCGCCGTCGAGGTGGGATTGGAAAGCGACGCCGTCCTCCTGCACGTCGCGCAGTTTGGCGAGGGAGAAGACTTGGAAGCCGCCGCTGTCGGTGAGGATCGGGCCGTTCCAGCCCATGAACTGGTGGAGCCCGCCGAGCTTCGCCACCAGCTCCGAGCCCGGGCGGAGGTTGAGGTGGTAGGTGTTGCCGAGGATGATCTGCGCCTGGATCTCGTGCAGGTGGGCGGGTGTGATCGCCTTCACCGTGGCCTGGGTGCCGACCGGCATGAAGATCGGAGTCTCGATCGTGCCGTGGCGGGTCTGGAGGCGGCCGCGGCGCGCGGCAGTGGCGGTGTCGGTTTTGATCAGTGCGAAGTGCGACGGCATGGAGGGGACGAGGATTTAGGGAGGGGCGCAGCGGAGGCAAATGAACTTCGTCGAGGGATCTCGCGCAGGCCGTTTCGTGGCTGCGCTGAAGCTGTTTTCATGGGGCTCGAACGCGCAGTGGTGACGGCGCATCTGCCCGGCAGATGGCTGATGATGCGGTCGAGAGGCGAGCGTCGAGGGGCGAGCGCCAAAGCATCGGTGGCGAGCTTCCAGTACGAGCGCTTCGCTCGATCTCCTCTGTGATCGGCCCCTCGACGCTCGTCACTCGACCGAATGCCTACGGCTGAGGCCAGCGTGCGAGCACGCGGCCAAGGAACGAGGGGCAAACTCGTTGCCCATGGGCGAAGCATCGGTTCCGGCGATAGCGATGGGGCCGCCGATAATCGTTGGGCCGGGCGCGGAAACGTCTCCGACCGTATAAACTGACGACCGTCAGTTTATACGGTCGGGCGAAGCAACAGGCGGGGGCGTGGGGTTGAGGTCGTGCGGGTTGGGACCGTTGTTGGTGGCAACCGGGCCGGGAGGCGTGCCTGCCTTGTCAATAACTCGTCCCCCGGCGCGCTTGACCCGTTTCGCCGCCACTCTCTCATACGCTCCACCGTGCTGCTCGTCATCGACAACTACGACTCCTTCACCTTCAACCTCGTCCAGTACTTCGGCCAATTGGGCGTGGAGCAGCGGGTGTTCCGCAACGACGAGATCACGCCCGAGCAGGCGCTGGCGCTCAATCCCGACCGCGTGCTGCTTTCGCCCGGCCCGTGCTCGCCGACCGAGGCGGGCGTGACGCTCGACATGATCAAGGCCTTCGCCGGCGTGAAGCCGATCTTCGGCGTCTGCCTCGGCCACCAGTCGATCGGCCACTATTTCGGCGGCAAGGTCGTGCGCGCCGGTCGCCTCATGCACGGCAAGACCTCGCCGATCCTGCACAAGAACACCGACGTGTTCCGCGGCCTGCCGAATCCTTTCGCCGCGACCCGCTACCATTCGCTGCTCGTCGAGCGCGAGAGCCTGCCCGAATGCCTCGAGATCACGGCCGAGACCGCGGAAGGCGAAATCATGGGCCTGCGCCATCGCGAACTTCCGATCTGGGGCGTGCAGTTCCACCCCGAGTCGATCGCCACCCAGGAGGGTATGAAGATCCTGGAGAACTTCCTGACGTTGAACTGAGCCGGCGGGCCTTCCTCCATCAGCCATCGTCGATCGAACATCGTCCAGCCGCCCCATGCGTTGCCCGAAGTGCACCTCCATCGAGGACAAGGTGATCGACTCGCGGATCAGCCGCGAGGGCACCACGATCCGGCGTCGCCGCGAATGCCTCGAGTGCGGTCACCGCTACACCACGACGGAGACGGTGGTGCGCGAGGACTTGGTCGTCATCAAACGCGATGGGCGCAACGAGCCGTTCGACCGCGAGAAGCTGGTGCGGGCGGTGCGGGCGGCCTGCCACAAACGGCCCGTCGACCTCGAGCAGATCAACATGATGCTCGAGGACATCATCGACCAGCTCGAGGCGCAGTTCGGCACGGAAATCCCCAGCAGCGCGGTGGGCGAGGCCTGCATGAACCGGCTGCGCACGATCGACAAGGTCGCCTACGTGCGCTTCGCCAGTGTGTATAAGGAGTTTCGCGACGTGAACGAGTTCATGGACGAGCTCCATCGCCTCGTGAAGCAGAAGCCCTGAGGGCCGATCCATGAGCGCGCCCCAAGAACTTCCCGCGCTGCATCTGCTCAACACCGTGCTCGCCGGTGTCACCGGCCAGGACCTGTACTTCGCCCAGCAGATCAAGGAGGGCATCGAATCGGCGCTGCCCGCGGGGGCGGACAGCGCGGCGTTTGCCGAGGCCGTCCGGTTGCTGCGGGAGCGGCTGGGCGGGGAGGACGACGCGCGGCGCGGCTTCGCGCACTGGGATGCGGGGACTTCGCCGGCGCCGCCGGACTCGCTGTGGTCGCGTCAGCAGATCGTGGATGCGCTGAAGCGGCTGGCCCCGTATGCCGAGGCGACGCTGCTGGTCACCAACCTCCACGCGGCCTTCTGTCCGCCGGGCCGGCGCTGGACCGACCGGCGCCGGGCCGCCTATCGCGAGGTGCTGGATTTTCTCGCGAATCTGGCGCTGCGCCGGAAACGCGAGCGCACGCAGCTCACGCTGCTTTTCCTCTGAAGCACCCCGGCGCCGGCCGCGAGTCCGGGCGCGGGAGGGCGGGCCCCGGGCGCGGTTCGGCACCCCGCGCGGCGACTTCCGCCGTTCGCAGGTCGAAGCGGGCGGGTAGGGTGCGCGCAAGCACGCAGGCGCGCGCCCGCCTTTTACATTCTGTTTGGGGTCCGGAGGCCCTGCGGCCTCGACTCCGGGCCGGCGATCGTTTGGAGTCCGGCACCCCGAACCCATGGCCACCCTTTTCGAGCGCATCATCGCCCGCGAGATCCCTTCCCGGATCGTGCATGAGGACGACCTCTGCCTGGCGATCCACGACATCCAACCGCAGGCGCCGGTGCATGTGATCCTGTTTCCGAAGAAACCGATCCCGCGCGTCGCCGAGGCGAAGGTGGAGGACCAGCCAGTCCTCGGACACCTGCTGCTGACCGCGGCGGCGGTGGCGAAGCAGCTCGACCTGGCGGAAGGCTTCCGGTTGGTGATCAACAACGGCCCCCTGGGCGGCGAGTCGGTGCCGCATCTCCATGTGCATCTGCTCGGGCAGCGGCAGATGGGCTGGCCTCCCGGCTGAGCGTTGTTGGCCGAAGCAGCCGCATAAGTGTTGCCGCCCAAAACCGTGTCTGACCAATTCATCCCACGATGTCCGAGGATGTGTCTGTTGTAGATGGGGGGGCTGCGGCCGGAGCCGAAGCCGCGCCCCTGCCTGTGCCGTGGCCGCCGTTGGTCTCGGTGGCGACCAACACCCTCTATTCGTGCACCCCGTTCCGCCGGCTCGGGTTGGCGGCGTTGGCGGGTCCGCGCGACATCCAGCGGCGGCTCGAACAGTTGCGGCTGTCGGTCGAGTTGGGCGCGCCCGATTTTGGTTGGGCGTTTGCGCCGAACCCGCCGCCCACGGCCGAGCAGCTTCGCGATTCGTCGCAACAGTTGAAGGATTCGCTCACGCGCCTGTTGCACGAGTTCTTCTGGTTCTGGCCGGCCAACTACCCGGAGGAGGGCGGCGACGAGGCGATGGATCTGCTGCTGGCGGGCGATGCCGACGGGGCGTTCCTGCGGTGGCAGAACGACGCTTCGGCGGGGAAGATCGTCGCCGTGCACAACCTCGCGATCTTCCACCAGCTCGCGGCGCTCGAGACGGAACGCACCGGCGGAGCGCTGGGCGCGGAGATCACCGAGTGGTGGGAGGCCTCGATCTCCCAATGGGCGCAGGTGCGCGCCAACGACGAATTCTGGAACCGGTTCCACCTGCGCATCCTCAAGCTGGCCGATCCGCGCCTGCCGAAGGGCCTGCTCGAGGCGATGCGGGCCACGTTGCCCGACGCGTTCTGCGCGATCCACGCCTCGCTCGCGATCAACCGGGCCCAGAAGTCGCAGTGGCACGAGGCCTCCGCCCATGTGCGTTTCGCCCGGCAGGTGCACGATGTGCCGGCGCGGGCGGCACGAGCGCTCGAGGGCGCGATCGCCAAGGTCGTGCAGGGTGTCGATCTCCTGCTGCGCGACACCGTGCGGCGCATGACCAACGATGGTTCCGTCGGGCTCGCCCTCACCGCGAGCCTGCTGGGCGAGGCGGCCGACGAGCTCGAGATGATCGAGGCGATCTGCGGCCGGGATTCCGACGTCTATCGCGAGGTGAGTACCCGGGTTGTGGATGCGGCGCTGGAGGGCATCATCTCGTACCAGCGGCGCACGCTCGACAGCTGCGGCGTGCTGCCGTGGCTGACCCACCTCACCACGCTGGTCGCCACCCCCGAAGTGCGTCGCCGGCTCGAGGAAACGGCCGACATTCTGCACGGCAACGCCATCGTCGAGAAACTGCCGCCCGCCGAACCGGGAGCCGATCCGGCCGCGGGTGAGGCGGAGGAGTTCGAGGCGGCGTATCGTCTTCTGGTCGAGGAGTTCGTCCCCGGGGCGAAGCGTCTGGAGCTGGGCGATCGCGCCAAGGCCGAGTATCTGGCGAATGTGCGTCGAGCGTTGCGGGAGCTGGCGCATGCGGCCTGTTACCAGCTGGAGAACTTCGATCTCGCCACGCGCGCGTTGGCCACGGCGGCCGAGATTTCCGACGGCGCCGAGCGCGCCTCCCTTTCCCAGGAGCGCGAGCAGCTGCTGCTCGAGATCGTGCGGCGCAAGGCCCGCGAGCTCGCCGCGGAGCATGCGCGTGCCGCGGCCGAGACCGCCGCCCTGACCGAGGCGGTGATCGCGGGGGGCGGATTGGACAGCCCCGCTCCCGACCCGGGGGCGGGCGCCGAGACGCCCCCGCCGGTTCTCCCGAGCCTCCCGATGGCGGCCGGCGGCGGGGAGTCGCCCGTGCAGAGCGAGCTGGCGCTGTGGTCGGAAGCGGCGGGCGTTCCGGTCGGGGAGGCCGGAGTCGAGGCGGAGGGCAACCTCCCGGCGGCGGTGGCGACCGAGGGCGTGCCGCTTCGGGCCTTCGGTTCCGGCCAGTTCAATCTCGAGGATCGGGGCCATGGGTTGGAGATGAATCCGACCCGACTGGCCTTCGACGGCGTGGCGATCGCTCCGGAGGAGCTCACCGGCATACGTTATGGCGTGGTCGATGTGGATACGCCGAACGGGCCCGGGCGGTACTATCGCGTCTCCTGGTGCAACGCCGAGACGGTCGTGTCGCTCGACGAGACGAACCTGCTCGACCCGACGGCGCCCGAGTCGGCCCAACGCTACGACCAGATTTTGGAGACGCTCTACGGGGTGGCCGTGCCCGCACTGATCGTGCGGCTGGTCGAGTGGGTCCAGGCGGGCCAGACGGTGGCGCTGGGCGGGGCGCAGCTGCGCCGCGAGGGTTTTGCCTTTTCGGGACGGACTTTCCACTGGCCAATCGAGGCGAGCGTGCCTTACTCCGAGCTCGCCCATGCGCTCGACGGCGGGGAGTTCGTGGTCCAGCGGGCCGGGGATGAAAACGTCGGCGAGCGCTTCGCCCTGGTCGAGATCTGGAATGCGGCCATTGCCGGGCATGTCATCGACGCCCTCGCCAGCAGCACACCAACCCCCGAAGAACAATGAAAGATCCCGGCATGCTCCAACTGCTGATGGCCACCGATCCCAAGCAATTGGCCCGCCTTCCGGAGCCTCCGCTCGACCAGGCCCTGGCCGACCTCCAGAAGCTCAAACACACCCGCGTGGGCCCCGAGCCGGCCCCTGCGCCCGCCCCGCCCGTCGAACGCCCGGTGGAGGTCGCCGAAGCCGCCCCGATCGAGGAAACCCTCGGGCGCCCGATGGCCGACCTCGTCACCCACGTGTGGCGCGCCCAGAGCAAGATGGTCGACCACCAGACCGGCGAACCCCGCGAGGAGATGCGGCGCCTGTATCGGCATATTGAAGGCGCGATGGAGACGTTCCGCGCCATGGGGCTGCGCATCAGCGATTGGCTCGGGCAGCCCTACGACGCGGGCCTGCCCGTCAAAGTGATTTCCTTCCAACCGACTCCCGATCTCGTCCGCGACACGGTCATCGAGGCCGTGCGCCCTGCCGTTTTCTGGCAGGATCGCCTGCTGCAGGTGGGCGAGGTGGTCGTCGGCATCCCCCAAAACTCGAACCAACAACCGTGAGCAGAAACACCATCGACTTCGGCATCGATCTCGGCACGACCAACAGCGCCATCGCGGTCGTCAACGGTACGGGCACCGAGATCATCAAGAACAATCTCGAGGCCGACATCACCCCGTCCGCCGTCTACGTCAACCGCAACGGCAACCTCTGGGTCGGCCACAGCGCCCGCGCCAAGGTCGGCGACGAACGCGCCGAGGGCGACTTGCACCTCGAGTTCAAGCGCCGCATGGGCACCGGGTACGAATACGCCTTCCGCGCGAGCGGCCGACGCATGCGCCCCGAGGATCTCTCCGCCGAGGTGCTCAAGTCGCTGCGTGGCGACGTGGCCCAGAAACGCAACGAGCAGGTCTCCTCCGCGGTGATCACCGTGCCCGCCGCCTTCGAACTGCACCAGTGCGAGGCGACCAAACGTGCGGCCGAGCTCGCCGGTTTCCGCACCGCGCTCCTGCTCCAGGAACCCGTGGCCGCGGCCCTCGCGTACGGCTTCCAGCGGGTCGAGGCCAAGGCGTATTGGATGGTCTTCGACTTCGGCGGCGGCACCTTCGACGCCGCCCTGATCCGCTCCGAGGACGGCACGATGAGCGTCGTCAACCACGGCGGCGACAACTTCCTGGGCGGCTCCGACATCGATTGGGCGATCGTCGAGCAGGTGCTCGCGCCGCGGGTGGCGAAGGAATTCGGCGCCCGCGACTTCCGCCGCGGCGTCGAGCGCTACCGCTACGACCTCATCCGCCTCAAGGCGGCGGCCGAGGCCGCGAAGATCGACCTGTCGCGCCGCGAGACGACCTTCGTCGAGGTCACCCTGCGCAACGTCGCCGGCGAGACCGTCACGTTCGAGACCGAGCTCAACCGGCAGGACATCACCCGTGCGGCCACCCCGATCATCAACAAGGCCGTGACCATCGCCCAGCGGGTGCTCTCCGAGAAGAGCCTCGCGCCGTCGGCGGTCGAGCGCCTGATCTTCGTCGGCGGCCCCACGCTGGCGCCGTATTTCCGGGCGATCGTCAAGCAACGCCTCGGCGTCCCCTTCGACTTCAACGTCGACCCGTTGACGGTGGTCGCCCGCGGGGCGGCGGTCTTCGCCAGCACCCAGCGCATCGGCGGCAACGTTTCGGTGCAGCGGGCGCCGGAGCGGCCGGGCACGGTATCCGTGGAGCTCATCTACAAGCCGGTCGGCTCGGAGATCGACCCGTTGGTCGGCGGGCGGATCTCGGTGGCCGGCGGCGGCTCGGTCGTGGGCTACACCCTCGAGGTCGTGAACCAGCAGACCAAGTGGCGCAGCGGCAAGATCACGCTCAACGAGAGCGCCGCCTTCCAGCTCAACGTGCGGGCCGAGAAGGAGATCCAGAACAACTTCGTGCTCGAGCTGCGCGATGCCACCGGCAACCCCTGTGCGATCGAGCCGGGAGAATTCAACTACACCGTCGGCATGGTCGTCGACGAGCAGCCGATCATCAACAACGTCGGCGTGGCGATGGCCGACAACCGCATCGGCATCCATTTCAACAAGGGCCAGGGCCTGCCCGCCAAGAGCACCCGGACCTACCGCACCGCCGTCGGCGTGCGCGCCGGCGAATCGGGCAGCGTGCTGCGTATCCCGATCGTGGAGGGCAATCGCGACCTCGCCGACCGCAACATCCTCATCGGCTCGCTCGACATCACCGCCGAGAGGGTCAAACGCGACATCCCGGCCGGCTGCGAGATCGAGGTCACCTTCTCGATGGATGCCTCGCGCATGCTCAAGGTCGTCGCGTACGTGCCGCTGTTGGACGAAGAGTTCCCGACCAAGATCGAGCTCGGCGGCAAGGTGCGCCAACCCGATGTCGCCATGCTGCGCGCCGAGTGGGCCCGCGAGCGCAAGCGCCTGACCGCGCTCAGGGAGAACCCGCACCTGGTCGACGACGCGGCCGTGCAGAAGGCCCTGGCCGAGCACGAAACCTCGATGGCCACCCAGGAGATCGATGCGATCCTCAACCACGAGAAGGCCGAGTTCGACGCGCTCCTGCGGGTCGAGCGCGAGATCCTCGAGTGGAAGATCCGTCTCGACGAGATCGAGGACAAGGCGATCTGGCCGTCGCTGGTCAAGGAGGTCGACGTGAAACTGACCGAGCTCGACACCCTCGCCCTGCAGAACGGGACCAGCGAAGAGAAGGCCCGGGCGCGCACCCTGCGCGAGCAGACCGCGGCCCTGATCGGCGAGCGCAACGCGATCCGTCTGCGTACCAAGAAAGCGGAGATCGAGGACGTGTCCTCCGCCATTCTCTTCCGCCAGGCCGCCTTCTGGGTGACCCATTTCGACAGCCTCGTGGCGTGCCAGTCGCAGATGAACGATCCGGCCCGCGCCGAGGAGTTGATCGCGCAGGGCCGTGCCGCCGTGGCCGAGGAGAACATGGCCACCCTGAAGGAAATCGTCTTCAGCCTGCAGGACATGCTCCCGCAGCAGACACTCGAGGAAGTGCAACGGGGCTACGGCTCCGGCATTCTGGGTTGATCGTGGACCATGGCCGAACCGGAGATTGAATCGCTCGAAACGGCGCTGCGCCTGCTCCAGGCGCAGCAACTGGCCCGTCGCGGCCGATTGCGCGAGGCCATGGGTGTGCTCGCCCCCGGCGGCGTGCCCCCGGCCGACAACGTCAATCTGCAGGCCTATGCCGCGTTGGCCACCGGCGCCGGGGACTACCGCACCGCGTTGCCGTTGTGGCGGGCGTTGCTGGAACGCGACCCCGGCCATCGGGAGGCGCGGCGCATGATCGCCGGCATCGAACTCTGGCAACGGCGGCCGGTCTGGATGAAATGGTTCTGGCCGGCCCTCGCCTGTATCGGAGGTCTGGTGTTGGTGGCCGTCTTGTCGACGCTGGTCTGAGCCAAGCATTCGGTCGAGTGACGAGCGACGAGCGTCGAGGGAATCCGCTCCGGGGAAGGGTGGGGCCATTGCCCGTAGGGTCGATTCCCTGCCTTTTTGCTCGTCTGGAGGGCGGGAGGCGAGATTTGGGTTGTGTCGTGGGGGCGATGCCCGCTCAACTACGCCAACCCTAAGCACCGAGTCATCAATGACTACCGTGGTTCCTGCTCCTGCGTTGGTCCTGTGGTGCGCGCCGAGTCTGCGCGCTGGGGTGCTTTGCCCAGGCGGGAGGGGGACTCATGGCGGTCGTTCGAGACCGGACCAATCCCGCGAAGTCGAGGGGGGCGTGTTCCTGTGAATGTTTCCCCCTTCTCCTTTGCCGATTTGCGGGATCATGCGCGGCGCGCGAAGGAGCAGGTGATCGAGTTGGAATCGACGACCCCGGTTTTCGCTCCTTCGCGGGAGAAGGGGGGGAAGGCTGGCGGGAGGTCGATGTATTCGCCCGCCCTCCGGCTCGAGGACCCGGCCGTTGCCGTTTCCCGCGTCGGAGGCACGCGCGCGCTGGCCGTCGCCGAGGAGGTGGCGGCGATCGGCGACGGCGTTCGGTACCGCCAGCTTTCGATCGTCGTGGAATTGCTGCCGGTGCTCGGCGTGGGGCATGAAAGCGGTGGGCTGGCGGCGGAGCCCGTGGCGTCTCCCGTGGGGCGTACCACGCACCTGGCGACCAGGGTCTACCTCGAGTCGGTTCTGGGCGAGCGGGCACGGCGGCGCGGTGCTTTGTTGGACGTCGCGGTGTAGTGGGAACGTGGGCTCCGGGAGCGGCGGCGGGAGGGCGTGGCGGTTCCCCGGATCGGCTTTTTGGGGGAATCGGGGGGATCGTCGTCAAGTGCCCGGCGATCCTGCCGATAACCCTTCCAAAGCTCTTCGTATGAATACCCACATGCATTCCCCGTCCCGTTCCCGGCTTTTCGGTTTCACCTTGATCGAGATGATCGGCGTGCTCGCCATCATCGCGATCCTCGCGGTTGTCGTGGTCCCGAAAGTGTTTTCGACCATCGCGGGTTCCCGGGTCACAAGCGCGGTCGCCTCCATCAATTCCGTCAAGTCCGCGATCACCCAGTTCGGCGGTCGCTACGGATCGGTTCCGTTGACGGGCGCCAATTCCCGGGTCGACGACCTTCTGCTCGCGACCGGGATGCTGGAGAATCGATTTGTCGTGAAGATCGGAGCACAGCCGGGCCGCACCGCGGTTGCGGGGGCCACCTGGTCCAACGCCACGGGCGCCTGGGTGGCCACCGGCGGGAGCAGCCAGGCGACGCAGTCGCGCATCGTGTGCGCGACCTCGACGACCACGACACCGTCGACCGCCAGCGGCACGAACTTCCGCCTCGATGGCCGGGCCAATCTTCCCGCGGGGTCGCGGGTGGTGGCGGCGGTGCTCGTCGATGTCACGGGGGCGGAGGCGATGGATCTGAGCCAGCAGATCGACGGCGCCCCGTATTCGCAGACCGCGGCCACCGCGGCCGACAACAACGGCAAGGTCGTGTACGCGGCGCCCAATGCCACGACGGGGCTCACCACGGCCTACGTCTATCTCGCCCACCAGTAGGTCGAAACTTCTCCTTCCCGCCGCCGGGTCCCCGCTCGGCGGCGGAGCCATACCCCCATGGCTTTCCTCACTTCCGGCTTGCCGACGAAACGGCTCGGCGACCGCCTGCTCGAAACCGGGCTGATCACCAGGGCCCAGCTCGAACTGGCGCTGCGCGAGCAGAAACGCACGGACAAGCTGATCGGCACGGTCCTTCAGGATCTCGGGTTCATCACCGGCACCGACCTGAGCGAGTTCTTGGCGAAGGATGCGCAGACGCCCACCGTCGATCTCGCCAAGGTCGCGTTCGATCCCGAAGTGCTGCGGCTTCTGCCCTTCGCGTTCTGCCGGGACAACGGCGTGATTCCGGTCGCCCGCCATGGCGAGACGCTCTCGTTGGTCATGGCCGACCCTTTCAACGTCGTCGCCATCGACCAGGTCGAGCAGCTGACCAATCTGCGGGTGGAGGTGCTCAACGCGCCCCTGCCCGACATCATCGAGAAGCTGGCGGCCGCCTACGACCGCAGCGGCTCGCTCGATCAGACTGTCGACGAGCTGATGTCGATCGCGGCGGTGCAGGGGGGCGACGACACCGCCGCGCCGATGGTGCGGGCGATCGACCAGCTGATCGCCGCGGCCGTGCGCAAGTCGGCCAGCGACATCCATCTCGAACCCGACGAGCATTCCCTGCGTATCCGGATGCGGCACGATGGCGTGCTCCAACCGTTCATGCTCATGCCGAAGGATCTGCAGGATCCGATCACCGCCCGCATCAAGGTGTTGGCCAATCTCGACGTTTCGGAGACTCGGCTGCCGCAGGACGGCCGCTTCAGTCTCACCCTCGGTCGACGCGAACTCAATCTGCGCGTCTCCTGCCTGCCGACCATCTATGGTGAGAGCATCGTGTTGCGCATCCTCGACAGCGGCGGGCTCATCATGGAGCTGCCCGCGCTCGGCATGCGCGTGGCGGACCGGGAGAGCCTGGCGCGTGCGACCGCGCGGCCGCACGGCATCGTGCTGGTCACCGGTCCGACCGGAAGTGGGAAAACCACCACGCTCTACACGGCGCTCAATGCGGTGAAGCGCCACGAACGCGCGGTCTTCACGCTCGAGGATCCGATCGAATACCGGTTGCCGTACATCCGGCAGACGCCGATCAACGAGAAGATCGGGCTGAGCTTCGGCGCGGGGCTGCGCACGCTTCTCCGCCAGGATCCCGACGTGCTGCTGGTGGGCGAGACCCGCGACAAGGAGACCGCCCAGCTCATGGTGCGGGCGGCGCTCACCGGGCATCTCGTGTTCAGCTCGCTCCACACCAACGACTCCTTCGGTGCCATCCCCCGCCTGATCGACCTGGGCGTCGAACCGTTCCTGCTGCCGGCCACGCTGCACCTGGTCGTCGCCCAACGGCTCGTGCGCCGGCTTTGTCCGGTCTGCCGCCAGCCGGTGGCGGATCCCGCCGCGCAGCTGCGCTCGTTCAGTCTGCCGGTTCCCGCCGACCGGGAGGCGACGCTTTGGCGGGCGACCGGGTGCGCCGAATGCCACAACCAGGGCTATCGCGGCCGGGTTGCCATCTTCGAGGTGCTCGAGATCGACGATGCCCTGCTGCCGCTCCTGCCGGAGGGAAACAGCGAGAAGATCAGGGCCGCCGCACGGGCGCGCGGCATGCAGTTGCTTTTCGACGACGGGCTCCGCCGCGCCTTCGACGGCGACACCACCCTGGAGGAAGTCTACCGCGTCGCGTTCAACTCCTGAGCCATGCCCGCATACAGCTATCGCGGCTACAATGCCGCCGGCCGTGTGACCACCGGCCTGCTCGAAGCCGAAAGCGTCGACTCGCTCGACCTTCGGCTGCGTGCGGTCGGCGTCTGGCTGATCGAGGCGCAGGAGGGCCGGAGCGATCGGCGCGAATCGAAGAGCGGCCTGCGCCTGCGGCGGGCGGACCTGATCGGCGTGTTCGTGCAGCTCACGTTGCTGCTGCGCGCCGGCATCACGCTGCCCAATGCGCTCGAGCGGCTCGCGAAGGACGACGAGGGCACGCGGGCAGGGGCCGTGTTGGAGCACCTGCACGAACAGGTGGTGGTCGGCGTGCCGCTGCACCGGGCGATGGGGGCGTATCCGAAGGTGTTCTCCCCCGAGGTGGTCGCGGTGGTCGAGGCGGGCGAGATCAGCGGGCAGCTGCCGGAAGTCATCGCCAGCCTCCAGGTGTACTTCGAGTGGTGCGAACAGCTGGTGGCCGATGTCCGGCAGGCGCTGCTCTATCCGGCGATCGTGCTGGTCGCCGCCCTCGGTCTGGTGCTGCTGCTGTTCACGGTGGTGGTGCCGAAATTCGTGACCCTGCTCGGCCAGCTGTCGCTCGAGGTCCCGATGGTGACGCGGGTGGTGATGGCGATCAGCCGCGCGTTGGTGGAGGGCTGGCCGGTGTTGCTCGCGCTGCTGGTCGCGTTGCCGCTCGGGTTGAAGGCCGCGCTGCGTGCGCCGGCGTTCGCCGAGTGGTTCGACCGCCGCAAACTCGAGCTGCCGGTCTTCGGCTCCCTCGTGTCGATGCTCTCGCTTTCCCGCTTCGCCCACAATCTGGCGCTGCTCTACCGCTCGGGCATTCCGCTGTTGCGGGGCCTCGAGATCTGCCGGGGGCTGGTGGGCAACCGCGCGTTCGAGGTTTCGCTCGCCGCGGCCCACCGGGGCGTGCTCGAAGGCCGGCCGCTGAGCCGTTGCCTGGCGGAGCACGACGTGTTTCCCCGGACGATCGTGACGATGGTGGCCACGGGCGAGTCCTCGGGCACGCTCGACATGGCGTTGAACGGGATTTCCGAATACTACAACAAGATCATCCCGCGACGGATCAAGGTGGTGTTCGCCGTGTTCAACCCGGCGATGATGTTGTCGCTGATTGCGGTCGTGGGCTTCGTGGCGCTCGCGGTCATTTTGCCGATCCTCCAGCTCTGGAACGCACGATGAGGCCGTCGCCGACAGTCCGGTGGGGGGGCGCCCGTGGATTCTCGCTGATCGAGATGATCGGGGTGCTCGCCATCATGGCCATCGTCGCGGGCGTGCTCGTGCCCAACGTGCTGCGTTCGCTCGACCGTGCCGCGATCCGGGCCGAGGCCGAGACCCTGGCCGCGCTGGGCGATCAGACGAAGCTCTTCGTCCGCGTCAACGGGGTCCCGCCCGCCCCGGGCACCTGGTCGACCGATCTCGGCACATTGGCCGATCTGGCGCCGGTCGACATCGCGCGGAACCGGCGCGCGATCGCGCGGCTCTACCTCCTCGACCCGGCGGCCACCCCCGCGCCGCGCGCGATGATCCTCTCGTGTATGCGGCCGGGTATTACGTTGCCCGCGGCCGCCGACATCTCGACGCCGGCGCGCTTCCAGAGCCTTTGGCAGACGGCGGACTGGGCGGTGCCCTCGACGGCGAGCTGGGGCGGGTGGGCGGGTTGGACCGCCGTCGCAAACAGCGCCGAACATCTCGTGATCGAGCGGATCAATCTGTCCCCGATCTACCACTCCGAATGGGCGACGGTGACGTTGTCGCTCAACCACCGTGGCACCACCACCGCGAGCTACAATGTGGTGCTCGCCTCCGGGGCCGCCCAGGCTGCCATCAATATCGCGGCGGGCGGCACCGTGGTGCTCACGGGAGTGCAGCCGCGGACGCGGCTCAATCTCTACCGCGCGGCCGCCGGGGCGGGCCTCGACTACACCTATGTGGTCGGGACCAACGGCCGCACTTTCGACTTCGACGGCATCGCCTGGAATCCGCAATGAGCACATCCGACAAGTTCGTCCCACCCGAGCCGGGCGGTTTCGTGCCGCCGGAGGAGGGGGGCTTCGTGCCCGATTTCCTGCAGGAAATGGGGATCGAGGGCGATGGCGGGACACCGGCAGAGCAGGAGCCTGCGGCGCAGGTTCGGCGCAAGGTGTCGCGCCGCAGTCGGGACCAGCTCGGCATCGTGTGGTTGCGCGGCTCCCTTCACATCGGCGTGCGGCGCCAGAAGAAATCGCTCGGGCTTTGGTCGAGCCCCACGCCAGTGGTGACCGCCGAGGAGTTCGCCGTCGCGCTCGACCAGGCGTTGGCTTCGTTGAAGTTCGAGGGGACCGACACCTATCTGGTCTACGAAGGTGAGCATTTCACCCATCAGCCCGAGGTGGCGCCTGGTTTTTCCGCGAGTGCGACCCGGGGTTATCTCAATGGCCGGGTCGAGCGTTACACGCGGGACAAGGGGCCGATGTTGTGGGTCGCGCAACCCGCGCTTTCGCCGAAACCGCAGGAGCGCAGCTTCGTGCTGCACCTGATGCCGCAGGCGTTCTATACCGTGCTGCGGCGGCTGTGCCTCGCGCGACGGCTCGATCTGACCCGGATACTGCCGATGGTCGTCCCGGTGTTGCGCGAAATGAACGGTTTTCCGATCCCGCGCGGCGCGCCGGCGCTGGTGGCGGCGGAACTGGCGGAGGCGACGATCATCGTCGTGGCGCAGTCGCACGGCCCGTTGTTGTTCAGCCGCATCATCCACACCTCGCTCGAGCAGGCTCCCGACCGTGCGGCGCTCGAGATCAACCGTTCGGCGCTGTACGCCAAGCAGCAGTTCGGTGTGTCGGTGGACCGGATATGGCTGGTCACGCGGACGGGGCGGGCCAAGGCCGAGGTCGAGGCGAAATGCGGCGGGGGCAAGGTCGTCATGGTGTTGCCGACGCAGCCCGACGAGTGGGTGGCGAGCGCGGCGAGGGTGGTGCGCACCCAGCCGGTGAATCTGGTGGCCGACCATCTGCGGAAGAAGCGCCGCAGCCATTTCTTCCGTGCCGGACTCGTTGCGCTCGGTTGGCTTTCGGTGCTGGCGTCGGGGCAACATCTTTGGCGGGAGCAGCAGGCGTGGCGGGCGGAGCGAGCCCGGCTGTTGGCGATCGAGGCAAGCCGGCCGGAACTCGAGTCCCGACGCGAGCTGCTCGTGTCGCGAAACGACAGGTTCGCCCGCGACCTCCGGCTGCGGGACGAGCTGGCGGCCGCGGATCTGCCGCCCGTGGCTCCGCGCCTGCTCGCGCACCTGGCCGCGGCGCTGCCGGTCGATGCGCGGCTCGACGAGTTCGCCGTCAAGCGCGACGAGGAGAGCGGGCGCTGGTCGTTCCATTGCGAGGGTTCGATCGCGGGCGACGAGGAGTCGGTGCGCGAGGCGCTGGCGGCGCTCCAGCAGGCCCTCCGGCGGGGGCCGCTTCGCATCCGATTGGTCGATTCACAGGGCGGGGCGGCCCGGATGTCGGCCGGCGGCCAGCCCACGACGGAGCGTCAACGTTTCACCTTGGAGGGCACCCTGCTTGAAGGCTGAGATTGCACGGGTTTCGCGCCGGATTTGGCGTTTCCTGACGGTCGTTCCGGGCTGGCCGGATGCGGGCCGACTGACCCGGTCGCTGTATGCCCTGCCGCTTGTGGTGCCCTTCGCGGGTCTGCTCCTGCTCTGGGGGTGGGATCTGTCGGTGCGGCGCCCGGGCATCGGGTCGCTGCGCGCCGCGTGCGCCCCGGCGGTGGTGCTGGCCGAGGAGGTCGAGGCGCTCGCCTTCGGCGGTTCCGACGCGCAGGCGGCGACGGTGGCCGAGGAGGTGGCCAGCCTGCAGGCCGGACTGGTGCGGGATGCCGCGGCGTTGGGTGTGTTGATGGAGCGGATGCGCGGGCGGGCCGCAAGCGCGGGCTGGGACGCCTCGATGGTGGCCAACGAGCCGGTCCTGCCGGCACCCGGCGAACGCCCACCTCTGGTCTACCGGAGCTTGCGCGGCCGGCTCGCGGCCGGGGAGGCGGCCGGCGATTTTCGGGAGCTTCTGCTCCTTCTCGAAGAACTGGTCCCCGCCGGCGTGCGAGGTGGGGTGTCGCGTGTCGCGATCCGTGCCGATGAGCAGGGCCGGCTGTCTGTCGATTTCGGAGTCCGGCTGGCGGTTTTTCCCCCCGATGAGGAAACTCCTTAACAATCCCCTGTTCGTGGCCGCGTTGGTCCTGGCCGCCCTGGTTTTCCTGGGACGGGAGGTCCTGTTTCGGCCGGCCCCGCAACCACCTCCCGCACCCGAGCAGGACGAGTGGATCGAGTCCGAGAACGTTCCGGAGGAGCGCTCCGCACCGGGGCTGCGGCTCGGGCTGCCGGAAGCTTTGGCGCTCTTGCCGATCCCGAAGTCGGTGCGTGATCCGTTTACCGTGCCGGCCATCGCCGAGGCCGTGCCCGAGGTGCCGGCCGGTCCGGCGCCCCGGCTGGGCCGCGTCCGCCTCTCCGCGATCTGGATGCAGGGGGCCTCCGTCCTGGTGCTGCTCGACGGCCGGGTCTGCGGCGTGGGCGAGCACGTCGGGCGTTGCCGCGTCGACGCCGTTGATCTCGACGGTGCCTGGCTTTCGCACCCGGGCGGGCGCAGCCGCCTCGCCGTCGGGCAGGAACTCACTTTCACGGATACTCCATAGGTACGGTCAGCCCCATCATCCCATGAAACACCGCACGTCCCTCCTTCTTCGTGCTCTCCTCTGCCTGCTGGTCGCGGTCTTGGCCGCACGGGCACAGGAACCCCCCGCGGCCCCGGCGCCGAAGGCCGGCATTGTCGCGCCGGAAAATTTCAGCTTCCGGGCCGAAGCGGTGCCGATCAAGCAGGCGCTGGCGCTGTTTGCGCGGGCGAACGGTCTCAACATCGTGCCCGACCTCGATGTGGAGGGCGATGTCACGGTCGAGTTTCGCGACCTGCCGCTCGATCTCGCCATGCAGGCGTTGCTCGATGCCCACGGCTACTACTTCGTGCCGGACGGCCGGCTGTTGCGCGTGCGCAACTGGGAGACGCGCGTCTTCCAGATCGACTACATCCATGTGACGCGCAGCGGCCAGGGTTCGAACGCGGTGCAGATCAGTTCCGGCGACTCGGGCTCGGGTTCCGGGGCCGGCGGCGAACAGGGGTCGACGATGACCGTGACGAACTCCTCGACCATCAACTTCTGGGGCGA
Source organism: Verrucomicrobiota bacterium (assembly GCA_023443455.1). Lineage (GTDB taxonomy): Bacteria > Verrucomicrobiota > Verrucomicrobiia > Opitutales > Opitutaceae > CAJCBL01. Next base: position 124,586 of record JAEZUE010000107.1, on the reverse strand, counting down.
TCTCGCGGAGCAGCTCAAGACGATGCTCTCCGAAGGGGGCACCTGCACGATCAACAGCCTCGCGGGCACCGTGATGGTGCGCGACCGGCACCGGAACATCGGCATGATCGCCGAGTACCTCGAACAGATCACCCGCAGCATCGTGCGCCAGATCGATCTGGAGGTGGAGATCTACGAGGTCGCCTTGAACGACAACTTCCAGCTCGGGATCAACTGGACCAAGGTGTCGGAGAATCTCGATACCACTTTCTCCACCATTCCCGGGCAGCTGAGCATCCCGTCGGCCGGGGGGCTGATCGTGCAGACGCCGGTCTATGGGAATCCGCCGTCGGCCACCGGCATTCGGATCGCCCATCAGCGTGGCAGTCTGTCCGCGGTGCTCGACGCCCTCAAGCAGCAGGGGGAACTCAAGATCGTCTCGAAGCCCCGGTTGCGCACCCTCAACAACCAGCCCGCGGTCGTGCGGGTGGGACAGGACCTTCCGGTCTTCACCACCGAGACCACCGTGGCCGGTGGCGACAGCGGAATCATCACCACCGACGAGTCGATCCAGACGGTGACGGTCGGCACCGTGCTCTCGATCACGCCGCAGGTCTCCGCCGACGATCTCGTGACGCTCGACATCACCCCGGCGGTGAGCCGGCTGGTGCGTACCGAAACCTCGGCGACCGGCAACACCAACGCCCCGGTGATCGACATCCGGCAGGCGTCGTCGATCGTGCGGGTGCGCGACGGGGCGACGGTCGTCATGGGCGGGCTCGTGCAGGACACCACGACCTCGACCCGGCGCAAGGTGCCGCTGCTCGGCGACATCCCGCTGCTGGGCCGGGCGTTCACCGGCACCTACAAGAACTCCGAGCGCACCGAGCTGGTCGTGTTCCTCACGCCGCGGATCATCAAGGATCCCCGGGCCGAGGCTTCGGTGGTGCCCGGTGTATCCGAAGACCGATGAACCTGCCTCCGATCGCCTCCGGGGTCCATCTCGAGTTCCGCGTCCTGCTGGTGGAGGACGTGCCGGTGATCGCGCGGATCGTGAAGCAGATGCTCCAGACCTCGAACCACTGCAAATACCGTGTCCAGTGGCGGAAGAACCTCGGCGAGGCGCTGGCCGAGTTGCGGGACCACGACTACGACACGGTGCTGCTCGACCTGAACCTGCCCGACAGCGACGAGCTCAACACGCTCTACCGGGTCCTCGAGGCCTTTCCCGGCGTGCCGGTCGTCGTGCTCACCGCGACCGACGACGAAAACACCGGTCTGCAGGCGGTGCAGTCGGGGGCGCAGGACTATCTGGTCAAGGGCCAGTTCAGCGCCGCCGCGCTGGACCGCTCGATCGTCTACAGCATCGAGCGCCATCGGCTGCACCAGACCCTGCGGCAACTGGCCGTGGTCGACGAACTCACCGGCCTCTACAATCGCCGCGGTTTCAATACGCTCAACCCGGATCTGATGCAGCGGTTGCGCACGGGCGTCGCAAACGGGTTCCTGATCTGCTTCGACCTCGATCGTTTCAAGAGCATCAATGACAACCACGGGCATTCGGCCGGCGACGCGGCCCTGGTCGAGTTCGCGACGATCCTGCGCAACGCCTTCCGCAAGGACGGACTATTCGCACGCCTGGGTGGCGACGAGTTTCTGACGATGGGAATCGAGGCCGCCCCGGGCGCGGCGGTGGAGTCGCTCCGTGTGCTCGAGGAACTGCTCGAAGCCCGCAACGCCGCCGGTACATCGCCGTTCCGGCTGGAGGCGAGCAGCGGCCTGCTCCTCCTCGAAAGTTCGGAGCGACGCTCGCTCGAGGAGCTTCTGGCCGCGGCGGATGCGGAACTCTACCGCAACAAGGAGGCGCGCCACGCCGGCCGGCCGGTGAGCCCGCCGCCGGTGCCGCCGTCGCCCGTCTCCCGGGTGCAGGAACGGGTATTCGACTACCCGTGGCAGGAGATCGTGCATCGGCTCTCCCTGATGGCCGCGGCGTTCGAGGCGGAGCTGGAGGGCCATCATGCGCGGGTTGCGGCGGTGGCCGCAAAGATCGCCTGCCGTCTCGGTCTTCCCGCCGAGCGGGTCGAGCGGATCCGGGTGGCGGCAAGCGTGCACGATGTCGGCAAGGTCGGGGTGCCCGTCGCGGTCCTCAACCATTCCGGGCGGCTCGAGGGACCCGATCTCGACGCCGTGCGAACCCATACCCGGATCGGGCACCGGCTGTTGGCCGGGAGCGACTGGCCCGAGCTGCGCTGCGCCGCCGAGGTCGCGTTGTCGCATCACGAATGGTGGGACGGCACCGGTTATCCCGACGGACTGCGTGGGCCCGAGATTCCGCTCGAGGCGCGGATCGTCGCCATCGCCGATGTCTACGACGCGTTGCGGACCGAGCGTTCCTACAAGGACGCCTGGTCCGAGGATCGGGTGCTGGCCGAGCTCCGCGCCGGCCGCGGAACCAAGTTCGACCCCGATTGCTTGGATGCGTTTTTTGCCGAGTTCGGCGAAGGGGGATCGCAAGCCGGGCAGACGTAGGGCCGTCTTCCGACCGGTTCGGTTGGGCTCGAATCGAAGGCACGGCGTGTGCCGGCTGGGGCTGGTCAGGGACGTGGACCTGCCGGTCCGCACCGGACTGTCGCCCGGCATGACATTCCGTTGACAATGTTTTACGCCACCATGACGCATTGCGTCGGCGTTTCGTGTACGCTGTTCCCATGCGCCCCGCTTTCCCGCTTCTGCTCATCGTTTCGCTCCTCGGTGTCCGGGCCCACGGGCAGGAGGCCGCGTTGCGGCTGGAGGCGGAGACGGCCCGCTCGATCTATTCGAGCTACGCGACCTCGGCGCTCTATGTCGAGGCGCGGATCGCCGCACCGGCGACAGCGACGCAGGACGCGACCGTCGTGCGCAATGTCGCGTTCGTGCTCGACGCTTCGGGGTCGATGGCCGGCGAACCGGCGCAGGCTCTGCGGCAGGCGCTCTCGGTCGCGCTCGGGACTCTCGCGCCCGGGGATTTCGTGTCGGTGGTCGTGTTCGGCTCGGAGGCGGCGACGCTCCAGCCGGCGGTGGGTCGCGAGGAACTGGTTACGGTCGACGAGTTGCTGGCGAAGATCGAGCCGGCGGGCGGGGCGGCCCTCTATGATGCCCTCAACCAGGGCGCGGCCCAGCTCCGGCGCAACGCCGCGAACGCGACCCTGAACCATCTCGTGCTTGTCACCGACGGCCCGGCGACCAAGGGGCCGCGCGAACGCTCGGACTTCGTCAAGCTGGTCGAAGCCTTCGGCGGCGAAGGCATCACGGTTTCGACGATCGGTCTGGGGGCGGAGTTCGAGGAGGATCTGCTCGCCGAGATGGCCCGGATCGGGCGGGGCGGTTTTCGCTTCGCCCCGGCTCCGGGCGAGCTGGCGGGGGCGCTGCTTGCCGATCTGGCCACGTTGCGCCCCCCGGTGGCCAGCGAGGTCGTTCTGACCATCGATTTCTCCTACAACTGCGAGGACGTGGAGGCCGTCGGCTGGACCCCGGCGACGGTCGACGATCGCACGGTGACCTACCGCTTTCCGGCGGTGGCAGCCGGGCAGATGCACAAGGTGCTGGCGGGCGCGAGGCTGTCCCCCGGCAGTCCGGGCAGCACGGTGGCCACCGTCCGCCTGCATTGGCGGGAGGTTGCCGACGGAACCGAGCACGACCTGAAGCAGCGGGTGGACGTGTGGTTCGATGGCGGCACCTGGCCGGCACGAAAATCGGCGAACATCGCAGTGATGCGTTCCGCCGCGGGCGCGATCGTGAGCGAGGGCATGCAGCGCGCGATCGAACGGCTCGACAAGGGAGACCTGCGCCGCGCGATGCGCGAGCTGCGCCGGGCGCGGCAGGAGGTCGATCTGCTCAACGACGACCTGCGCGACCCCGAGATCGCCGCGAAGCTGGCGGTCTTCGACATCTACCTCGCGGAGGTGGAGGCGCGTGGGCTCAACCAGTTCGACCGCAAGCTGCTGCGCTCGGGGTTGCACAACCAGTTCGACATCCCGACCGAGGAGTCGAAGGACGACTGAGCGCCGCCTGCCATGCGAAGGCTTTTCCGTCACCGACTGCTGCTGCTGTGGATGCTCCTGGCCATCGCGGCCTGCGCGGTCGCCTTGGTCTTCCACCGCTTGTACTCGACTGCCCGCGACGAGATCGCCGCGCAGTCGGCCGCCGCGATCGAGCAGGAGAAGGCCCGGGCGGTGGCGCTGGTGTCGCGCTATGCGGAGGAGGTGAGGCAGACCACGGTCGCGGCGCTGGCGGGGTTCCACGTCGACGGTCTCGAGCGCACGCTCGCACGTTGGGACGAGGCGAACGACATCGTGGTCGGCACCTTTGTCTGGGATCCTCGGCGCGGTGGGTTGTCGGTGGCGGCGCCCGCCGGGGCCTTGTCCGGTCCGGAACTGGAGAAACTGGTGGGCCGCTTTCGTGAATGGCGCGCTTCCCATCGCGAGGTAGAAGCCGCACCCGCGCTGGCGTGCGAGCATTTCCGCACGATGTGCTATCGCCTGGACGGCAATCCGCAGTTCGACGCGGATGCGCTCGGCTACCAGGCGGAGAATCTGGAGCTGCTCGCCGAAGCGGGCGGTGTGCCCGATCCCTGGGCCGGGTGGGCGGGGAGCCTGCAGGAGCCGGCGGCGGCGTGGGTCTTCTGGTACCAGACCGGACCCGAGGCGCCCGTGCGCGGGTGTTTCGTCGATGTGGTCCCGCTCGTACAGCGCCTGCAGGCGGAACTCGCCGCCGGTGGCAAGGCGCGGGTGCGGCTCGAACCGTGGATACAGACCGGCGTGGACCAGGGCAGGGCGGGCGCGGGGTTGCCCGGCTATCGGCTGGTGGTCGGCGCCGGCGAGGAGCTGCGGACCAAGGCCGGCGACAATCGCGCGGTCGGCCTGGTCGGCGCGTTGCTGCTCGGGCTGTTCCTCGGTGTTGGTGTGCTGGTGACGGTGTTCGCCCGACGTTCGGCCCGCGAGGCCGAGCGCCGGCTGACGTTTGTCGCGCAGGTCTCGCACGAACTGCGCACGCCGCTCACCTCGATCCGGATGTTCGCCGACCTGCTCGGCGGCGACGCGGTGGATGACGCGAAACGCCAGCGCTTCGCGGCCCGCATCGGCGACGAGAGCCGGCGGCTGGGCGGGCTGATCGAGCGGCTGCTCGCCTTCAATGTGCTCGAGAAGGGCGTGAAACGCGTCGAGTGTTCCGCGGTGGCCGTGGGCGAGGTGATCGACGAGGTCGCCGAGGAGATGCGTGACACGCTGGTGGGCGCGGGGCTCGCGCTCGAGGTCGCGCTCCCCACGGATTCCCCGGTGGCGCGGACCGATCGTTCGGCACTCAAACAGGCGTTGATCAACCTGCTCGACAACGCCGTGAAGTACGCGTCCGGCAGCGGTGAACTCGGGCTGACGGTGGCGGTGCGGGGCGAGACGGTGTCGCTCACCGTCGCTGATCGAGGTCCCGGCATTCCGCGCGAGATCCGCGCGAAGGTCTTCGACGCCTTCGTGCAGGGCGGTCGCACGATGACGGACAAGACGCCCGGACTCGGCCTTGGGCTGGGCATCGCGCGTGGCCTCCTCCGACAGGCCGGAGGCGACCTTGTGCTGCTGTCCTCGGAGCAGGGCGCCACTTTCGAAATCCAACTTCCCGTCGAACCCGCGAAACCCGTTTCCGCCCCATGACCACCCCTCAGCGCAAGGTACTCATTGTCGAAGACGACGCCTCGATCCGCGAGGCGTTGCAGGAGGCGATCACCGCCGATGGTCATGCGGCGGTCGTGGCGCCGGACGGATTGCAGGCGGTGAAACTGTTCGCGCCCGGGTCGTTCGATCTCGTGCTGCTCGATCTGATGCTGCCCGGGCTCAACGGCTACGATGTCTGCCGCAAGATCCGCGAGCAGGATCGCCGCGTGCCCGTGATCATGCTCACCGCCAAGGGCGAGGAGATCGACAAGGTGCTCGGCCTCGAACTCGGCGCCGACGACTACGTCACCAAACCGTTCGGACTGCGCGAGATCATCGCCCGCGTGCACGCGGCGTTCCGCCGGCTCGACCAGATGGCGCCCGCCGCGGCGGCGCTCGGCGACAGCTTCGAATTCGGCGAGGCCACGATCGACCGCAAACGCTTCACCGCGAAGCGCGGTCGCACGACGCACGAACTCACCGCGCGCGAGCTGAAGCTGCTCGAGGTCTTTCATTCGAAGAAGGGCGAGGTGCTCAGCCGCGACCAGCTCCTCAATGAGGTGTGGGGAATCGACTATCTGGGCACGACCCGCACGCTCGACCAGCACGTCGCGCAGGTGCGCAAGAAGGTCGGCGACGACGGCAGCGCGAAGCTCATCAAGACCGTGCACGGCGTGGGGTACCAGTACGTCGGGTAGGCGGTGGACGGTTGCCGGTCGATAGTAGGTCCGGTTCTCCGACCGGACCAATGGGACGGTGCAGGACCTCTGGCGCGAGTGCCCAAGCGGGCCGGTCGCAGGCCGGTCGTGTCATGACAAATCCCGGGAATCTTCTGACAAAGTCTTACCCGGTGGTGACAACTCGCGGTCGCGGAAGCGGTAGGCTGGGGAGGTCAGAACGACCAACCCCGAATCCTACCGATGATGAAACCGAAACCGATCCAAGGTTCGCTTGCCGGCCTGCTCTGGCTGGCTCTTTCGTTGCTCCCGTGTGTGCTGCGCGCGACCGCGGCCCAAGCCGAGTGCGGCCTGTGTTACGCCGAGTTGGCCGACGGTCAACGCGTGGTGTTGCCGCTCGAGTCCACCGAGGTGCAGCTCGATGTCACTCCCGGTCTGCTCGAGGCGACTGTCACCCAGACATTCACCAACCGAACGGATACGGCGCTCGAGGCGACCTACCTCTATCCGTTGCCGGCGGAGGCCACATTGACCCGCTTCGAGCTGCACTTCCGCGACCGCGTCATCGAGAGCGTGGTCCGTGAGAAGAACACGGCGAAGAAGGAGTACGAGGCAGCCAAGGCCGAGGGGCGGAAGGCGGCCCTGCTGGAGCAGCGGGATCCGTCGCTGTTTTCGACCGCGGTGGCGAACTTCCTACCCGGCGAGAGTGTGCAGGTGGTGATCCGGTTCATCCAGCCGCTCGCGATCACGGCCAAGGCCTCCGAGGTCCGCTTCCCGATGACGACCGGTGTGAAGTACTTTCCGGCGGGCGCCGTTCCCGGTGCGCCCGGGGTGGCGGCGGCAACTCCGCCGAAGGTCGATGCCGCCGTGGCAGACGAACACCATTACTATGCGTTCGACATCCTCGTGAGCGGCTTCCCCGAGTGTGCGATCGATTCGGCTTCGCACGCGATTCGGGTCGAAGATCTGCCGGGTGGGCGGGAGCGCGTGGGCCTGGCCGAGGAGATCACCATTCCGGATCGCGACTTTGTTTTGCGAATCGCGCCACGGGTCCTGGGCGAACCGGCATCGACCGTGGTCACGCAGCGAAGCGCCACTGGCAGCTACGGCCTGCTCACCGTGTTCCCGCCGCAGGCGGAGACGGTGGCCCGCGATCGGCTATCCGGCCGTGACGTGCTCTTCTTGCTCGACCGCAGCGGATCGATGCAGGGCGCCCGAATCACGAGCGCCAAGCTGGGCCTGCAGGGCTGTCTCGCGATGTTGGACCCGACCGACTGTTTCCAGATCGTCGTGTTCGACGACACCTTCTCGTTCTACCAGCCGACCTGGACTCCGGCCGATGCCGAGGCGGTCGCGAGGGCGGACCGGTATGTCGGCGAGCTCGGATCGGGCGGCGGCACCATGATGCAGCCCGCGCTGGAGGCCGCGCTCGACTTTTTCGGCACGCGGGAAGCCGGACGAGATCGTATCGTGGTCTTCCTGACGGATGGCGATGTGGGCAACGAAGCCGAGCTCCTCAAGTTGCTCCAGGCGAAGATCGGCCGCACGCGGCTGTTCACCTTCGGCATCGGCGCCGCGCCCAATGCGTACTTGATCGGAAAAATGGCGGAACTCGGGCGTGGGCAGGCCCGCTTCATCGCGGAGGACGATTCGATCGCCCGCGAGCTGTCGGATCTGTTCGCGACGCTTTCCGCCTCGGTTCTCACCGACCTGCATCTGACGTTGGTGGACGAGAACGACGTTCCCGTGGCCGCCGCGGTGTTTCCGCGGACATTGCCCGACGTCTTCATGGCCCGGCCGGTGCAGGCGGTGTTTGCGGCGGAAGGTGCGGAGCCGGCGGCCGTGATGCTGGAGGCCCAACGCGACGGAGTTCCGGTGCGGCTGCGACTGCCGTTCCAAGGCAGCGAGCTGCGCGGCGACGGCGTCGCGAAACAGTTTGGGCGCATGCTCTATGCGGACCTGGAGACGCAGCAGCGTGCCGCCGGGCTCACCGCCGACCAGCGTGAAGCGCTCGAACGCCGGAAGCTGGAGACGGCGTTGCAATTCCAGCTGGTCACCGCCCAGACCAGCCGGGTGGCCATCGACTCGGAGGTCTCCCGGAAGGCGGGAACGGCGATCGATAGCTTGCGGGTGCCCCAATACAATGCGGCCGACGCGACGGGGGCCGACGCGGGGATCCCGATGGCGGATGGCGACATTATCGTGCTTTCGCCTTTCTCGGTCGATAGCAGCGAGAGCAGCGGCTACGTCGCCTGCGACACAATCGCCGGATCGCGGCTGCGGACGGCACTCCGCGATGTGGCATCCTGCGTGAGCGTGGTCACCTCCGAGTTCCTGAAGGATGTTGGCGCAGTGCGCACCGAAGACGCGGTCGGCTGCCTGACGGAACCGACGGAGATCAACGCGGCGCAGCCGACCGACCGGCGGGCGGGCCTGGTGGATTACCTGCCGATTCTCGCCACGTTCGATCCGGCACAATTCGAACGATGGACCCTGGACCCGGGTTCGCCGTATGTAGTCGATCTCACGCTGCACCGCGCGGCGTTCCGCAATCAGGGCGGGGTGGAATGCGGCCTTGGCGACGGCGGTCTCCGGTACGGGCGGCTGAGCGGGAACTACTCCGACGGCGACCGTTGGGCAGTGCTCACACAGGTCTCCCATCTGCACGACGACCACGAACGGTTGGGGGCGTACTCCGACGCGCGCCTGAAGATCGGCTCGTTCGAGATCAAGGGCGGTGGTCAATGGAACCGTTGGGGCGGATTTGGCTCGAGCCGGTTTGGCCGCTTGGAGGCGACGGTCGGTGCGTCCGACGCGTTGCAATGTCGCGTCGCCGGAGCGTGGAGTCGCCTGGGGCGGGAAGACCCCATGCAGTTCCGCCGCGATTCGGCGACGGGAAGCTACGACGGTCTCGGCTTTGCCTCGCTCGATCTCTTCACCGCACCGGTTCGCTCGGTCGAGGACCGTGTCTTCGTTGCCGATGTCGGGGGCACGCTGCAGCAGGGGGGGCGCCATTCCTATGCGGTCGGTCTTCAGTGGCACGAACGCTCGATGGACTGGGTGTCGGATCCGGAGGAACACGGGACCACATGGACACGGCGCGACCTGCTGGTTTCGGTCGAGGACCAGGTGCGGTTCGGCCCCCGCGAGCGGTTTTCGTTGAACGCTCGTGGCTGGTGGAATCGGCGCGCGGAGGAAAACACAACCGGAGGGATTGCGTTCGGGGGAAGCGCGGAGGTGGTCAAAGGCGTGAAGCTGTTCGCAGACTTCGGCCGTGACGGCGCTTCGCCCGATCTGCCCAGCGGCAAATGGCAATCCGAGGGTGGTGCTCCGGTCGCGATCGCGCTGCCGGTCGAACACCGCGAAGTCGTCAAGGCCGGGATACAGGTCAATCTGTTCGACGACCGGCTGACCGGATCGGTGTCGCTCTTCGACGAGCATACGGACATGGCCGCCTATCGCGATTGGGCGTGGGAAGCGGCCCATCCGGAGGGCGAGCTCACCGACACGGGCCGCATCGATGCGATCCGGTACAGTGCGTGGCCCCGGTGGAACCGGGCGGGCTGGCGCACGCAGTGGAGCCTGAATCCGCTGAGCAACCTGACTGCCGTCCTGAAGTGGTACGAAGATTTCCGCAACGACGGCCCGGTGCATGGCGGCAATCGCCGGGGGTTGTTCATGACGCGTTACGACTTTGATGGCGGCATGCTCAAAGGCGTGTCGATCGGGGGCGGTTTCGAGTATCGCAACGCGGTCCGCTTCAACGACGACCGTGTCCTCAAGGGAGGCATTCGCTGGAACCTGCTGCTCGCCTACGAGCGCAGGGTCTTCGGGCCGGCGCCGACGGAGATCCGACTGACGCTGCGCAACCTCGATGGCACCTCGTACCAGCCGACGCGTTTCGCGGCGGACCGGGGGCGACAGGTGCTTCTGTCGGTCTCGCAGGAGTTCTGAGCGCAGAACATTTGGTTCAGGCAGGGCGTCGGCCGGATGGTCGGCGCCCTGTTGCCGTGCCACCGACGCCGCCGGCCGGGGGACATGACAAATCCCGGGAAGCTTCTGACAAAGTCTTACCCGGGTCTGACAACTCGGGGCGGCGGAAGTGGTAGGCTGGGTTCGTTGAATCGAACAACCAACCACAAGTCTGTTTCTCCCATGAAATCCAATCCGCTCTTCCTGGCCCGTTCCACTGTTCTTCGTCCCGCCGCGCTCGGTGCGTTGCTGGTGATTGCCGCCATCTCGCGTGGGACGGCGCAGGAGGCGCCGATCGATCCTGGCGAAGAGATCGTCGTGCTGAGCCCGTTCTGCGTCTCGTCGGATTATGATCGGGGCTATTCCTACTCGGCACCCCGACCGGCTCCGATTGCCCAACCAAACTTTGGCGGGAGAAACGGTGCCACGTCGACCGGCGCACCGATCACCATCATCCGCAAGGCCGATGCGGTGGTGATCGAGTTCGCGCTGTCGAACTCGGCGGACAAACAGGACCAGCGCAATCGGGCGCTGACCGATTCGGCCGACGCGTTGGCGAAGGCGATCACCGCGGCTCCCGGTCTGCGTTTCGAGAATCGCGAGGTGCAGTTGATGAGCGGGAACCGCTCGCGCTCGATCCTGGGCAAGGGTGGGGTGGTGACGTCGTTCGCGAATTTCGCGGTGTTCGCCGAGCTCTCGGACGGGGTGCGGCTCTACGATCGGGTGAAGCAGGTGCGCGACATGGTCTCGGCGGCGAAACTCGTCGGCGACACGAAGGTGATCGACGGGCCGGTGGCGCTCTATCTGAAGCGCCCGAACGATCTGCGAAAGGAGCTGCTCGCGAAGATCTTCGAGGACTACGAGGTGATGCGGAAAGGCCTCGGCGCGGAGTTCGAGGTGCAGATGAGCGGGCTCAACGGGCCGGTGCAGCTGCGGAGCTGTTCGGAGCGCGAGATCGAGCTGTGGATCGACTACAGCTTTGCGATCAAATCGGTGCGCGAGCTCGAGCTGCACAAACCGGTGGTGGTCGTGAAGTGAGCGCGGGTGGGCCGCGATTTGCGGATCGCCTGCAAGCAGGCTCCCACGGGCTGAGCGGCTTTGCCGCCCAGCTACGGGAAGGACGGGACGATCACTGCAATGGCGGGCCGTCGAGCCGGCCCGAATATGGCGGCGTCAAGCCGCCGCATTCCAAAACAAAACGGCCCGCCGGAAATCGGCGGGCCGTTGGCTGGGGTGAAACAGTTTTTCGAGCGACGCTCAGACCGCCTTGTAGGGCAGCGGGTGGGCGGCGGTGAGCTTCTTCACGATCGCCTTGGCGGCGGCGCGCTTCTCCTCGCTGGCCGGGTCGCCGAGCACGAGGTCGATCGCCTCGGCGATCTGGTCCATATCGGCCTCCACCATGCCGCGGCTGGTCACCGCTGGCGTGCCGAGGCGGATACCGCTGGCCTGGAAGGGCGACCGGGTCTCGTACGGCACGGTGTTCTTGTTGCAGGTGATGTTGGCCTTGTCGAGCGACTCCTGCGCGACCTTGCCGGTGAGTTCCGGGAACTTCGCGCGGAGGTCGACGAGCATGAGGTGGTTGTCGGTGCCGCCGGAGGCGAGGGCGTAGCCGCGCTTGGTCATGGCGGTGGCGAGTGCCTTGGCGTTGGCCACGATCTGCTGCTGGTAGGTCTTGAACTCGGGCTTGAGCGCGTCGCCGAAGCAGACGGCCTTGGCGGCGATCACGTGCTCGAGCGGGCCGCCCTGGCCCCCGGGGAACATCGCGCTGTCGAGGGCCTTGGCGTGCTCGGCCTTGCAGAGCACAAGGCCGCCGCGCGGCCCGCGCAGTGTCTTGTGCGTGGTGGTGGTGACGAAATCGGCGTGCGGCACCGGGGAGGGGTGGATGCCCGCGGCGACCAGACCGGCGATGTGGGCGATGTCGGCGAAGAGCAGCGCGCCGACCGAGCGGGCGATCTCGCCCATGCGGGCGAAGTCGATGACGCGCGGATACGCGCTGGCGCCGACGGTGATCATCTTCGGCTTCTCGGCCGCGGCGACCTTGGCGAGCTCGTCGTAGTCGATGAGACCGTTGTCCTCGCGCACGCCGTACTGCACGAAGTTGTAGAGCTTGCCGGAGAAATTGGCCGGGTTGCCGTGGGTGAGGTGGCCGCCGTGGCTCAAGTTCATGCCGAGGATCTTGTCGCCGGGCTGGAGCACGGAGGTGTAGACCGCGAAATTGGCCTGCGAGCCGGAGTGCGGCTGCACGTTGGCGTGCTCGGCGCCGAAGAGCGCCTTCGCGCGGTCGATGGCGATCTGCTCGACCTTGTCGACGAACTCGCAACCGCCGTACCAGCGCTTGCCCGGATAACCCTCGGCGTACTTGTTGGTGAGCACGCTGCCCTGGGCCTCCATGACGGCCGGGAGCGTGAAGTTTTCCGAGGCGATCAACTCGATGTGCTCCTGCTGCCGATGGAGCTCGGCGGCGATGAGAGCGTGGATCTCGGGGTCGAGATCGCGCAGCGGTGACGCGTTGAGGACTTGGGAGGTGGCGGTGCTCATCGGGAAAGCCGGAGTTTGTGCGCGGCCAGCGTTTCCGGGGCAAAGGTTTTCTTGGGCGATCCCCACGACGGCCTGTTTGCCGCAAGATCACGCTTCCTGTGACGGCATGAGCCGAGGACCGCGGGTCTGTACGGTCGGCGCCGCTTGCGTGGCGCTGCGGGGCGCGGATGGACAAAAAGAGAGCGCCCGGGTGGGGCGCTCTCGGGGTGGGACGAATCGAGCGGTGTGCGGTCGATCGGTTGCGGCTCAGGCGCGATGATGCGGTCGAGAGGCGAGCGTCGAGGGACGAGCGCCAAAGCAGCGGTGGCGAGGTTCCGGCACGAGTGCTTCGCTCGGTCTCCCCTGTGATCGGTCCCTCGACGCTCGTCCCTCGTCACTCGACCGCATGCTGGCGGCTCAGGCGCGGACGAAGGCGGCCTGATGCCAGGTGGCGCCTTTCTGGCGGGTGACGCCGGACTCGGGGTTGGCGGCGAGGTGTTCGAGGATTTTGAACACGGGTTCGGCGTCGACACCCAGGCGCGCGGCGAGGGCTTCGGCGGTGAAGGCGGTGCCCGGGTCGGCGGCGAGCGCGGTGGCGATCTTCTTCTTCAGTTCGATCACGACACCGGCGGCCTTCTTGCCGGCCTCGACGCCGGGCTGGTGGTAGGCGTTGATGTTGACCAGCGTGGCGTAGAAACCGACGGTGCGCTCGTAGAGGCCGATCAGGGCGCCGACAGTTCTGGCCGAGACGTCGGGCACGGTGATGGTGAGCGATTCGCGGTCCTTCTCGGTGAGCGCATCGCGGGTGCCGAGGAAGAAGCCCTGCAGGTAGTCGCCGGAAGTGATGCCGCCGGCCTCGACCTCGAGGGCGGCGCCGGTGCGGTCGCGCAGCACCTCGATGAAGGTGACGAAGAAGTTGTTCACGCCCTCGCGCAGCTGCTGGACGTAGGCGTGCTGGTCGGTCGACCCCTTGTTGCCGTACACCGCGATGCCCTGGTTGACGACCTTGCGGTCGAGGTCGAACTCCTTGCCGATCGACTCCATGACGAGCTGCTGGAGGTAGCGGGAGAAGAGCAGGAGGCGATCCTTGTAGGGAAGCACGACCATGTCCTTCTCCCCGGCGCCCTTGGTGGCGAGGTACCAGGCGGCGGCGAGCAGTGCGGCCGGGTTTTCGCGCAGCTTGGCGGCGCGGGTGAGCTGGTCCATCGCGGCGGCGCCGGAGAGCAGCGCGCCGATCTCGAGGCCCTGCAACGCGGCGGGCAACAGGCCCACCGGCCCGAGCACGCTGGTGCGGCCGCCGACCCAGTCCCACATCGGGAAACGCGCGAGCCAGCCTTCGCCTTCGGCGATCTTGTCGAGCTTCGAACCTTCGCCGGTCACGGCGACGAAATGTTTCGGGTAGTTCAGGCCGGCGGCCTTGAAGGCGACCGCGGCCTCGAGCATGCCGTTGCGGGTCTCGACGGTGCCGCCGGACTTGGAGATGACCAGGGCGACGGTCTCGTGGAGCTTGCCGTCGAGCGCGGCGAGCACCGTATCCATGCCGTCCGGATCGGTGTTGTCGAAGAACCAGACCGTCATCTTGTCGGTCTTCGGGTGGCCGAGGGCCTCGCGCACAAACTGCGGGCCGAGGGCCGAGCCGCCGATGCCGATCACCAGCACGTGCTTGAAGGGGCCTTTCGGGCCGGCGAGCTCGCCGCGGTGGACGCGGCCGGCGAAGTCCTCGATCCGGGTCAGCGAGTCCGAGATGGCGGTCTTGATCTCGGGGGTCGGCGCGAGGGCGGGGGAGCGCAGCCAATAGTGGCCGACCATGCGTTGTTCGTCGGGGTTGGCGATGGCCCCCTGCTCGAGGGCCGCCATCTCGGCGAAGACCTTGGTGAACTTCGGCTCGAGGATGTCGAGCGCTTCGGCGTCGAAGCCCATGCGGCTCAGATCGAGGGTGAACGCGAGGCGTTCGTCGTGGAAGGAAAGCGAGGTGAAGCGGGACCAGGACATGGCGGTTAGGATGAAAGACCGAGGACAAATGACAAACCGCGCCCCCGGTCAATTCCCGGTGACCCCACCCGCGATCTTTCGTCGGTGGAGACGGCGCGGCGGGGCCGCGGCCCGTAGCGGATGGTGGCGACCGGTGGCGATGGGGCGGGCGGGGAAGGTCGGCCAACAAATGCGTTGCCCGCGGCGCGGCCTTGACCCAAACAGCTGCGCTTTCGACCCTTCGTCTTCCACCGCATGGCGTTCAACCTCCAGAAAGTCCTCCGCGCATTGCTCTTCGCCTCGAGCGGGCCGCTCACGATCAAGGAAATCCAGGATACCCTGACCCGTTTCCACAATCAGGAGGCCGAACTGGTCGCGAAAGCCAAGGCCGCCGCGCCGAGCGAGGCGCCCGCCGATGCGGCGCCGCCCGAGGAGCCCGCCGAAGTCGTGGTCGAACCGGTGGCGGTCATCGAAGGCCAGGCCGTGGTGGAGGCCGGTGGCGAGGCGGTGTTGCCGCCCGATCCGGCGGCCGAAATCATGGCGGGCTTGTCGCCGGCCGAGACCGACGCCGAGTACTACCAGGACGTGCCCTCGCTGATCACCGCCAACCAGATCCGCGAGGCGATGGATGCCATCGCCAACGAGCTGCGCGAGCGCGACGAGGTGTATTTTCTCATCGATGGCAGCGGCGGGTATCGCCTCGTGACCAATCCGAAGGCGGCACGCTGGGTGCGGCTGCTGCGCGACGAGCCGCCGCCGGTGCGCCTGAGCCAAGCGGCTTTGGAGACGTTGGCCGTGGTGGCCTACCGCCAGCCGGTCACTCGCAGCGAGATCGAGGCGATCCGCGGGGTCTCGGCCGAGGCCGGCGTGAACAAGCTGCTCGAACGCGGCCTGATCTACGTGGCCGGTCGGGCCGACCTGCCGGGGCGGCCGATCCAGTTCGGCACCACCGACGACTTCCTCGAGTTCGTCGGCATCAAGTCCCTCGCCGAACTGCCCGCCTCCGACGTGCTCTCGAACCGCCAGATCGACGAGTGGCTCCAACAGTCGGAGACGGCCGAGCCGGTGGGCGACAAGGACCTCGGCCTCGAGACTTCGGAGTTGCCGCTCGATCCGCCCGAGGAGCCGGTGGAGGACGAGCCGCCCGCGGCGCCCGCCGCCGAGGAGCCGCCCGCCGACGAGGATCCGAAGACCTCGGCCGAACAGCCTTCCGCCTGAGCGCGTATCCCGCCCATGAACATCGACGATTGCCGTCAGCAGATCGACACCCTCGACAACCAGATCGTGGAGGCGCTCAACCGCCGGCTGAGCCTGGCCTCCGAGATCGGCCGGATCAAACGCCGGCAGGGCGGGGCGATCTACGTCGCCGAGCGCGAGGAGCAGGTCTTCCGCAAGGTCTGCGAGCGCAACCAGGGCCCCATCACCGCGCCGGCGTTGCGCGCCATCTATCGGGAGATCATGTCCGCGGCGATCGCGCTGGAGCAGCCGCTCAAGATCGCCTACCTCGGGCCGGAGGCCACCAACAGCCACCAGGCCGCGATGGAGAAGTTCGGCGCGAGCGTCGACTACATCGGCCTGCCGACCTTCGGCGACATCTTCGCCGCGGTGGCCAAGGGCGAGACCGACTACGGCCTGATCCCGGTCGAGAACTCGACCGAGGGCTCGGTGCGCGACGCGCTCGACCTCTTCGTCGAGACCGAGCTCAAGATCGTGGCCCAGACGTATCTGGAGATCAGCTACTGCCTGATCTCGAACGAGCCGCTCGAGCGGATCACCAGGGTGTACTCGAAGGACCAGGCGCTGGGCCAGTGCCGCGCCTGGCTCCAGCGGCACCTGCCGCACGCGCAGCTGCTCGACGCACCGAGCACGGCGGGCGCGGTGCAGATCGCCAAGGCGGAGCCGGGGGCCGCGGCGGTGGCCAACGAGCTGGCCGCCAACTTCTACCAGGTGCCCGCGGTGCAGCGCGGCATCGAGACGGTGCGCGGCAACACGACGCGCTTCTTCGTCATCGGCCGGCAGTCGTCGGGCTCCGCCGGGCCGGGCCGCGATGTGAGCACCTACCTGATCTCGCTGGGCGACCAGGCCTCGCACTCGGGTTCGTTGCTGCGGCTGCTCTCCCCGTTTTCGAGCCGCGGGCTCAACCTCACCAAGATCGAGTCCCGCCCGACCAAGAAACGCGCGTGGGACTACTATTTCTTCATCGATGTCGCCGGGCACCATGACGACCCGATGATGGCCGAGGCGGTGGACGAGGTCCGGCAGTTCTGCCCGTTGGTGAAATGGCTGGGCAGCTATCCGGTGGTCAATCCGTAGGTTCCGCCTCCGGTCCCGTTCCGAGCCGTCTCCGGGCAGCGGCGGTCGCGGTGTACCGGGTGGCCTGCGACGCGGGCCCGGGGTGAAACCCCTGCAAATCGCGCAAACCCGTGTCAAAAACTGGAGCGGAGGAGCGGTTGTATTGAATGGGAGCTAAACTCCGGCCGATAAACGGCAACACCGCCCCACCATGTTGCACGCACGGCACACCAATACCTTCCACGCCGAAGCCTCCCGCTTCGATCTCTGGTTGCATGTGGTCGGTGTGCTCGCCAGCGCTCTCGCCCTCCGGGTCGCTCGGGCCTGCCGCCGGGGTTGAGCGTCGTTTGGCGCCGTGCGCGCCGCCTCCGGCAGGGGGCCTCAATCGGGGATGTGCCTCATTCGTGTGCTTGCCGACGCGGGGTTTACCCTTCCCGGCGGATCGGGGATCGCCCCTAGAAACGCGGGCTAAAGGTCCCTGCTTGAAGGTCGAGATGTGATAACATCCCCTCCACATTTCCATGCACCCTTCCGCCCGCCCAAGTCCTTGCCTTCAGTTCGGCGCGTCGCCTCTGCGATGTGCCTCTTGCCGATTCGCCTCGGTGAAACAGGGGCGCTGAGCCGGACGAAACGATGGCATCGGAGATCCATGGCACCGCGGGAGCGGCTCGCGACGGTGCGCCGCAGGGCGACGTTCATGCCGACGGAGCGGACCGTTCGCCGCCCGCGACACCCACGCCCGATTCGACTCTGCTCGAGGTCTTCGACCGGTTGTTGCTTTGGTTTTCGCCTCTGGCGGCGGTGTCGGTGCTGCTCGCGATCCCGGTGTATGGTGGCGCGGCCCGTCGCGGCTGGCTTCTCTGGTGGCACCTGGGGCTGCTTCTTTTCGCGACCGCGGTATCGCTGGCGCGGAAGCGGGTCCCCGCGCGGATACGCCTGGCGCTCTACGGCTCGGCGGTGACGTTGGCCGCCTTGGCCGAGCTGCTCGTCTGGGGCCTCTCGGGCGGCGGCTTCGTGCTCGCTTTGCTGACGGTTCTGATCTCGTCGGTCGCACCGTCGCGCACGGTTCGCTGGTGTTTCCGGTTGCTGGTCGGGGCCGGTCTGGCCGCGGCGGCGGTTGTCTCGGTGTTTGCGCTGCCGATCGCTGCGCCGGAGCCGATGGCGGGCGGTTGGGCCTGGGCGAGCAACCTCGCGCTGTTCGCCTTTGCCGGTTGTGTCGTGCTTTTTTGGCGCCATGCCGGCGACTCGCTGCATCGGGCCAACGACGAGCTGCGCGTGGTCGAGGGGCATTTCCGCTCGATGTTCGAGATGGCCGGAGATGCCGTGCTGGTGCTCGAGAACGAGCGGATCGTGGAATTCAACACGCAGGCGCGCGTCGCTTTCGGCTTCTCGGCCGAGGAGCTGCGCGGCCAGTCGGTGGTTTCGCTGAGCGCGCAATTGCAGCCCAACGGCCGCAGCTCGGCCGCCGAGGCCGAGCGGTTGCTCGCGGAGGCCGTCGCGGCGCCGTTGCGCTTCCGGTGGCTGTATTGCCGCAAGGACGGGCGCACCTTCGAGACCGAGGTCTCGCTGAGCAGCAGCGTCCATGGCTCGCGCCGTTTCCATCTGGCGCTCGTGCGCGACCTTTCCGACGTGCGGTTGGTCGAGCGCGAGAACCGTCTATTGGCGACGGCGCTCAACCATGCCGGCGAGGCCGTCGCGATCACCGACGCGGACGGCCGGATCGTCTATGTGAACAACGCCTTCGAGGAGAACACCGGGTATCGGCGCCACGAGGTCCATGGGCGCAACCCGCGCATCCTCAAAAGCGGCCGCCACGACGAGGCGTTCTACCGCGATCTCTGGTCGACGCTCCTCGCCGGCCGCACTTGGCGGGGGCGGCTCCACAACCGCCGCAAAGACGGCGGGCTTTTCACCGAAAACACCTGCATCACCCCGCTGCGCGACGAGCGGGGCCGCATCTCGCACTTCGTCGCGGTCAAACGCGACATCTCCCACGAGCTCGCCCTCGAGGACCAGCTCGTGCAGTCGCGCAAGATGGAGGCCGTGGGCCGGCTGGCCGGCGGCATCGCGCACGATTTCAACAACATCCTTCAGGTCATCACCGGCAACGTGACCCTGGCCTCGATGGATGCGCCCGCGGGCCATCCGGTGCATGGTTCGCTCGGCGAGATCTCCCGTGCGAGCGAGCGGGCGGTGAATCTGGTGCAACAGCTGCTCGCCTTCAGTCGCCGGGAGGAGCTGCGGCTCCGGCCGGTCGAGCTCGGAGCCCTGGTGGCCGAGACCGCGCGCATGGTCCGCCGACTCATCGGCGAGGACATTGCTCTGGTCATCCCGCCGGCACCCGGTCCGCTGCCCGTACTCGCCGATCCTGGACGCATCGAGCAGGTGCTCATCAACCTCTGCGTCAATGCCCGCGACGCGATGCCCGACGGCGGGCGGCTCACGGTCGAGACCGAGGTGGTGGAGCTCGACTCGGAGTATTGCGCGGAGCATGCCGATGCGCGGCCCGGCCGGCATGTCGTGGTCGCCGTGTCCGACGAGGGCGTCGGCATCCCGAAGGAGATCCAGCATCGCATCTTCGAGCCGTTCTTCTCGACCAAGGAGGTCGGGCGGGGGACGGGGCTGGGCCTCGCCACCGTGTACGCGATCGTGCGGCAGCACGGCGGCTTCATCCATCTGTATTCGGAGGTTGGGCTCGGCACGACCTTCCGTTTCTACCTGCCGGCGGCGGAGAGCCCCGAGGCGGGGGCCGGGGCGGAGGCGCCGCCCGAACTCGCGAGCCTGCAGGGCGGGGGCGAGACCATTCTGCTGGCCGAGGACGACGAGCAGGTCCTGGATATCGCGCAGCGGGTCCTGGCGCAGGCTGGCTACCGCGTGCTCGCGGCCCGCGACGGCGAGGCGGCGCTCGCCGTGCACGCGGCCCATGCGGGCCGGATCGATCTGGCGATTCTCGACGTGGTCATGCCGCGCTGCAACGGCCGGGTGGCCCACGACGAGTTGCGCCGCCGCGACCCGGAGCTGCCGGTGTTGTTCGCCACCGGCTACAGCTACCACCACCTTCAGGATGGGTTGCTCGAGGCCACCGAGGTCATTCGCAAGCCCTTCACCCCACGCGAACTGCTCGGCCGGGTGCGCACCGCCATCGACGGCCGCGCGGCCACCCGCTCCGGCTGATCAGGCGGAGCGGTCAAACCGCGCGGGCGCGGGGCTCCTCCGCCTTCTCGCGTGACCGGAGGATGGAGACCACGAGGTCGGCGGCGGTCCCGGTCGTGAAGTGGTCCATGTTCACGACGACATGGTAGGCGCCCGGGTCGTCGATGTCGGCGTCGAAGAACGAGCGCACGAAGTCGCGCCGCGCGTGGTCGGTCTTGCGGTTCACGGCGGCCGCCTGCTCGTTGGTGAGCCCGCGCTGCTCGGCCGTGTGCACGGCGCGGCGGGCGGTGGAGGCGACGAGGCGCACGTGCAGCCCGTGCGGCGAACCGGCGGTGGCATAGTTCGCGCCGCGGCCCACGATGATCGCGTGGCCGAGCGCGGCGAGCCGCCGCATCAGGTTGTTGGTGGCGTGCACCATCGTCCAGATGCTCGGATGCAGGCCGACGATCTCGCCGACCGAGGCGTCGATCTCCGACACCCTGTTCTCGGGCAGGTATCGGGCCAACGATGACGAGAGGTGCTGGTCCTCGAGCATGCGGGCGACGAGATCGCGGTCGAAGACCGTCCAGGCGGGGGCCTCGACTTCCTGGAGCCGGTTGAGCCGGCGGGCGATCTCCTCGGCGAGGGCGGAGCCCCCTGTGCCGGATTCGCGGGAGATGGTGATGAACGGGGCGGTTGCGATCCTGCGCTCGCCGGGAATTTGGCCGAGTTGGACGTCGAAGTAGGCCGTGGCCTTGTCGATGGACGGATGCGTTTCCATGGCGAGGAGGGGGTTGAGGGTTGGGTGGCGGAACCGCCGGAATCTACGCCCACAGGGCGGGTCCCGCAATGGATGGGTGCCGGTGCATGGCAAAGGTCGACTCGCCCGCCAGGCGCGGGTTGCCGGCGGGCTGGGGGCGGGGGCGTCTTTGGGTTGGTAACCCGAAGGGGGCCCGGGCGTCTTCGGTCCGATGCAACGTTCGCGAATCGTCGTGCCCGTCGTGGGGTTTGTGGCCCTGATCGTCCTGGCTTTGCTGGCGTTGAGCCAGTGGAGCGCCGCCCGGAAGGCGGAGGCGAAACTGGCGGAGGCGCAGCTGCGTGTCGCCCAGCTCGAACAACGCTCCGGTGTGTCGGCGGCAACCGCCGGCGTCGACGCTCCGGCCCCGCCCGCCCCGACCGCCGCGTCGGCTATGGCCGAGAGGGCGGAGGCGGCCGCGCCGCGGGATCGTGGCGGGCGCCGCTGGGAGCGGATGGCGGATCTTTCGAGCGACCCCGAGATCGCACCGCTGGTGCTCAAGCAGCGGCAGCGCCAGATGGCGAAGCGCTACGCCGCCCTGGTCGCCAAGCTCGGCCTCACCGGGGAGCAGGCGACGCGGCTGGCGAGCCTGCTCGCGGAGCGGGAGATGTCGGAGGGCGATGCCTGGCGGCTGGCGCGCCTGCAGCGGCTCGGCCGCGACGAGGCGCGCGACCTCGCGCAGGAGGCCGGTGCCGATACTTCGGATGCGCTGCAGACCCTGCTGGGCGCCGCGGGTTTCGCCCAGCTGCAGGACTACGATCGCACGTATGGCGAGCGCAGCACGGTGACGTCGCTCGCCCAGCAGCTCGCGCAGACCGGTACGCCGTTGTCGGCGCAGCAGCAGGAGCAACTCATCGCGGTGCTGGCGCAGA
The DNA here is from genome assembly GCA_023443455.1 of Verrucomicrobiota bacterium. Taxonomy (GTDB): domain Bacteria; phylum Verrucomicrobiota; class Verrucomicrobiia; order Opitutales; family Opitutaceae; genus CAJCBL01. The sequence continues at coordinate 102,697 of JAEZUE010000107.1, read as the reverse complement.
ATCCGGCGGTTGCCGCCACTGGCGATGCGCCTCCCGGTCGGGGGCCCGGGGGAGGCGGGGCCGCCTTCGCGTCGTTTCGGCCCGATGCCTCCGCGGCCGAGGTCGAGGCGGCGCTGGTCCGCAAGACGGCGGCCGACGCCGCCGCGCTGGCTTCGGCCGCGGCATTTCTCACTCCGGCGCAGCTCGAGTCGCTCCGTGCCTCGCAGGAGGCGTCGACCGACGACCTCCGGCTGGCGGCATTGCGCATGGAGCGTTTCCGCGCGATGCGCGAGGGGCGGTGAGCGGATGCGCTCCGGGAGCGGCGCATCCGGCTCGGCCAAGCATGCGGTCGAGCGACGAGCGTCGAGGGGCCGATCACAATGGAGAGCGAGCGAAGCACTCGTGCTGGAAGCTCGCCACCGATGCTTTGGCGTTCGTCCCTCGACGCTCGCCTCTCGAGCGCATCATCAGAGCTCAGAGCTTCGCGCGGGCGGCGACCCAGTCGACGACGGCCTTGTCGTTGTCGCCGAGCTGCCACACCACCTGGAGGAATTCGGCGGGGTGGATGTCGTGCTGCTTGAAGAAACGGCGGTCTCCGCCACAGCCATACATCAGGGTGGCGGGGAGCTCGCCCCGGAGCTTGGCGCGGGCCTTGGGCATGAGGCGGGGCAGCCACTCGATGCCGCGGATCGCGTCGGTCTTGGCGGGGAGCGAGGCCTCGTCGAGCACGACCTTCGACGCTTCGCCCTTCTGGACGAGCAGGAAGTAGCTGCGGCGCACGCCCTGCACGAGCAGGGCGGTCTCGAAGTCGGGCTCACCGTAGTTGGCGGCGTCCTCGGCGTAGTCGTAGAGGTCCTGGGCGCGGGAGCCGATGGAGGCGAGGAAAGCGAGCTCGGGCTTGGTGAAGAAGCCGTCCAGCGTGCGCTTGCCGAGTGAATACTGCTTCACGGCCTTGTCGTGGATGGCGCGGAATTCCCGGTGGAAGTCGTAGTGTTCCATGTTGGCGCGGAGGGTAGGCGGGCGGCGCGCGAGGAAAAGCCGGAAGAGCGGCGGGGCGAAACTCCCACGGGTTTGCTTTGCCCCGGCGCGGGCGTTGTGCCGTTCTCCTCCGCGAAATGCACACGGCCGCGGACTTCGCTTTCCTGCACGACGACGCCCTGGCGGCCCGCCTGGCGAAGGCCGGGGTGCGCGTGGCCGAGTGCGAGGAGCGCTTCATCCTCGGCAGCGGTCCGGGGGGCCAGAAGATCAACAAGACCTCTTCGACGGTGCAGCTGCTGCACCGGCCCTCGGGGATCGAGGTGCGCATGCAGCGCGAACGTTCGCAGACGCGCAACCGCGAGCTCGCCTGGGCGGAGCTGGCGACACGGCTGGAGCAACGGCGGACCTCGGCGTTGGCCGCCGCGCGCGACGAGAAGGAGCTCGAACGCCGGCGGACCCGGCAACGTTCGCGGGCGCAGAAGGCGCGCATGCTCGTCGGCAAGAAGCACCGCGCCAAGCGCAAGGCCAACCGGCGCGGCGGTTTCGACGACTAGTGCGACCCTGTCGATCGCCGAGCTTGGGGCCGGTGTCGCCGTCAGCGGGTTGTTAATCGCGCGTGGTCGCGTTCACTGGCGGAACTGCCGGGGCCGGCATCGGTCGTCATGGTCGCCCGGTTCCATCTCCCCATGAAGAAACTCGCATTCCTCGGTGTTGTGTTCGCCGGACTGTTGCTGTCCGGCGGTTGTACGACTGGAAACAAGGTCTGGCTGTCCGGGCGGATCGCGCCGACCGAACCGAAAGCCGGCGAGCTACGGCTGCGGGTGGAGTCCCGGCCGGAGGGGGCTTTGGTGGTCTTCGCGGGCGCGGTGGTCGGGCATGCGCCGCTGTCGGTGAACGTGCCCGTCACCCGGTTCGGCTTCTTCCCCGAGAACACCTCGATTCGGGTGCGCTTCCTGGCCGAAGATCCGAGCGCCGCCTCGGAGAGTGTGACGGCCGAGTTCGGCGTGCTGGACAAAGTGCCAGCGGCGGTGGTTTTCACCCGCGACGGCTGGTCGCGGGTGGCGCGGTGACCGGGTGGGCCGGACGCGGATCGTGGTCCAAGGAGCAAGCATGCGGTCGAGTGACGAGTGACGAGCGGCGAGGGGCCGATCACAGAGGAGATCGAGCGAAGCACTCGTGCCGGAAGCTCGCCATCGGTGGTTTGGCGCTCGTCCCTCGACGCTCGCCTCTCGACCGCATCATCACGGCTACGGGGTGGCGCCCTTCGCGGTGAAGGGCACGCCCTTGATGCCGGCGGCGAAGAAGACGAGGCGCACCGGCTGGTCGCCGATGGTGCGGCCGTTGTGCTCGCTGTTCACCAGTTCGGCGAAGGCGTCGCCGGCCTTGAACGTGCGGGTGGGACCGTCCTTCTGCGCGACCGCGATCTCGCCCTCGATGATGTAGGCGAAGCAGGGCACGGTGTGGTGGTGCCAGCCGGTTTCCGCGCCGGGCGGCAGTTCGACGAGCAGGCCGCTGACTTCGGCGTCGCCGCCGGTCGGGTAGGCGAGCGGGGTGCCGGCCACATCGGTCGTCGTGCGCAGGAGCGTGGTGGCCTTGACGGCGCGGTTGTATTCGCCGCTTCCTTCCCGGGCGGAAACGGGGAGCACGACCAGGGCGAGCGCGACCACCGCGAGGCCGGAGTATCGGTGAAAACGATTCATGGAACGGGAGAATGTCGCGGCGGAGTGGGGGCGTCACGACCGAACTCCGCCGCGGCGGCGGGCAAAAACGTCCAGCGATTCCGGTGCCGGTGCCGATTGCGCGGAAATGCCCTACGAAAATGTCGCGAATGGCGGGAAATGTGCGGGCCGGAAAAACTCGGGCACCGAATCGCGGGGGCGGAGAGCGGCTGGCACAACCGATGCTAAAAAAGGACCGGGACGGGTCGTGCGGTTCGGCACCACAGCCGACCGCCCGATCCGCTCCGGTTTCCGCTCGTCGCTTCGTCTCGACCGAAGGCGCGCCCGGGGACCCCACCTCCACCAACTCCACTATTCCACCAGCGCAAAGACACGGGATCATCCATGAACAAACGCGAATTCCTGAAGAAGGCCTGCCTCGGCGGCGCCGCGGCAATCTCCGCCCCCTACATCATCGGAGCCAAGAAGGCCCCGATCAAATGGCGCCTGCAGACCTACGCGGGCCCGGCGCTGGCCGAGCACGTGATCAAGCCCTCGATCGACGCCTTCAACAAGGCCGCCAACGGCGAGATGGTGATCGAGCTGTATTGCGCCGACCAGCTCGTGCCGACCAGCGAGCTCTTCCGCGCCATGCAGGCGGGCACGATCGACGCGGTGCAGAGCGACGACGACTCGATCGCCTCGCCGGCCGATGTGGCGGTGTTTGGTGGATACTTCCCCTTCGCCACCCGGTACAGCCTCGACATCCCGACGCTCTTCTACCAGTTCGGCCTCGATAAGATCTGGCAGGAGTCGTACAGCGAGATCAAGGGCGTGACCTGGCTGAGCGCCGGCGCCTGGGACCCCTGCCACTTCGCCACCAAGGCCCCGATCAACCGCTTGGCCGACCTCAAGGGCAAGAAGGTCTACACCTTCCCGACCGCCGGCCGCTTCCTCTCCCGCTTCGGGGTGGTGCCCGTCACGCTGCCCTACGAGGACTGCGAGATGGCGCTGCGCACCGGCGAGCTCGACGGCGTCGCCTGGTCGGGCATCACCGAGGACTACACCGTGGGCTGGGCCGACGTGACCAACCATTTCCTCACGAACAACATCGCCGGCGCCTGGTGCGGTTCCTACTTCGCGAATACGAAGTCGTGGGAAGCGGTGCCCGAACACCTCAAGACCCTCTTCAAGCTGTGCATGGACAGCTCGCACTACTACCGCCAGTACTGGTATTGGGGCGGCGAGGCCAAGCTCCGCGTCGAGGGGCCGAAGCTCAAGCTCACCACCATTCCCGACGAGGAGTGGAAGACGGTCGAGGACGAGGCCGTGAAGTTCTGGGACGAGATCGCGACCACCAGCCCGCGCGCCGCGAAGGTCGTGCAGATCTTCAAGGACTACAACGCCCTCATGCAGAAGGCCGGCCGCCCGTACCGCGGCTGAGCCGTTGTTTGCCGCGCGAGTCCGGCTCTCCGTGCCGGACTCGCGCATTCCCCTCCAACCATCTGCAACAGGGCCGCGACGCCCTGAACAGGTTTTCTATTTTCCCTTTCGAGGAACCGAGGCCCCCACATGTCCGCCGCCGACTTTTCCGAATCCGAACCGCCGATGCGCCACGTGCATCGCCACTCCCTCGCCTTCATGGGCGCGGGGTTGACTCCGGCCTATGCCGGCGTCGGCACCGACGCACCACCCCGCGACACGGGACTACTCAACACTTACGAGGCGTACGACCGGATCTCGGGCGGCGTGGGCGCGTTCCTGCGCGGCTATGTGCGCACCGTCGACGCGACCAACCGCGGTGTCGGTCTCTTCGCGATGTACCTGCTCTTCGTGATGATGGCGGTGCTGGCGTACGCGATGGTCACCAACGTCGTCTTCAAGTCGCCCGCGATCTGGGTCATGGAGATGGCCCAGTTCACGATGGCCGCCTACTACCTGCTCGGCGGCGGCTTCACCTTCCAGGACGACGCGCACGTGCGCATGGACGTCTTCCGCGAGCGTTGGAGCGAGCGCACCAAGTTCACCGTCGATGCCGTCACCGGCCTGGTCGTGCTCTTCTACATGGGGGTGCTGCTCAACGGCGCGATCTCCAGCTCGCACTACGCCCTTGAATACGGCCAGAAGAACTACACCGCCTGGGCGCCCCCGATGGCCCCGATCAAGATCATCATGACGGTGGGCATCCTGCTGATGACGCTGCAGGTCGTCGCCCGGCTGATCCGCGATGTGGCCGGTGCCTGCGGGAAGGAGCTGCGATGAGCCACGAGATGATCGTGCTGGTGATGTTCCTGGGGATGATGGTCCTCATGGCCACCGGCCAGCGCGTGTTTGCGATGATCGGCTTTGTCGCCGTGGCGACCTCGTTGCTGCTCTGGGGCGATGGCGCGGCGGCGATGGGTTTCAACGCGAGCATCAAGCTGCTCAACTGGTACCCGCTGCTCACGCTGCCGATGTTCGTCTTCATGGGCTACATGCTCTCGGAGTCGGGCATCGCCAACGACCTCTACAACATGCTGCACGTCTGGACCGGGCGCCTGCGCGGCGGCCTGGCGATCGGCACCATCCTGCTGATGGTGCTCATCTCCGCGATGAACGGCCTGAGCGTGGCCGGCATGGCGATCGGTTGCAGCATCGCGATGCCCGAGATGTTGAAACGCAACTACGACAAACGCATGGTCTCGGGCGTGATCCAGGCCGGCAGTTCGCTGGGCATCCTCGTGCCGCCCAGCGTGGTGCTCGTGCTCTACGGCATGATCGCCCGCCAGCCCGTCGGGCAGCTCTGGTTGGCCGGCGTTTTCCCCGGCCTGCTCATGGCGGGCCTCTTCCTCGCCTACGTCGTCATCCGCTGCCGTCTCCAGCCCGAGCTGGCGCCGCTCGCCACCGAGGACGAATTGAAGGTTCCGCTACGCGAGAAGTTCCGCCTGCTCTCGGCCGGCTTCATTCCGCTGGCGATCATGTTCATCGTCATCGGCCTGTTCCTCGGCGGCGTCACCAGCCTGGTCGAGAGCTCCGCGGTGGGCGCCGTGGCCGCGCTGCTCGTGGCGTGGGGCCGCAAGCGCCTCACGAAAACTGTGCTGCACAGCACCGTGCGGCAGACGCTCAACATCAGCGCGATGTTCATGTGGATCATCATGGCGGCGCTGGCTTTCGGCGCGGTCTTCGACGGCCTCGGCGCGGTCAAGGCGATCGAGGGCCTCTTCCTCAACGAGTGGGGGCTGAACCGCTGGCACGTGATCATCCTCATGCAGATCTCCTTCGTGATCATGGGCATGTTCCTCGACGACACCGCCATGCTCGTGATCGTGGCCCCGCTCTACGTGCCCCTGGTCAACGCGATGGGCTTCAGCCTGGTCTGGTTCGGCGTGCTCTACACCGTCACCTGCCAGATCGCCTACATCACCCCGCCGTTCGGATACAATCTCTTCCTCATGAAGGCGATGGCCCCGAAGGATTTCCCGCTGAAGGTCATCTACTCCTCCATCATCCCGTTCTCGGCTCTGATGTTCGTCACGATCGTGCTCCTGATGGTCTTTCCCGAGATCGCTCTCTGGCTGCCCGAGAAGTTCATGGTGAAGTGAGCCCACGGCCACTCCGAACCGCCCGCAATCCCGCTCCCACTTCCCGCGCGTCGCGCCTCGTCCCATGTCCAATCGCCACCAATGGTCGCTCAACTCCGGAGGGCTCCGCTACGATTTCGGCTCGTTGCGCGAACTGATGGCGAAGGCGACCCCCCGCCGTTCGGGCGACGAGCTCGCCGGCCTGGCCGCGGCCTCCGCCGAGGAACGCGTGGCCGCGCAGCTCTGCCTGGCCGAGGTGCCCCTGGCCCGGTTCCTCGAGGAGCAGCTCGTCCCGTACGAGACCGACGAAGTCACGCGCCTGATCGTGGATACACACGACCGGCACGCCTTCGCGCCGGTCGCCGGCCTCACCGTCGGCGGCTTCCGCGAATGGTTGCTGCGCTACGAGACCGACGAGCATGTGCTGCGCGCACTCGTGCCCGGTCTCACCCCGGAGATGGTCGCCGCGGTCTCGAAGCTCATGGGCAACCAGGACCTGATCCTCGTCGCGAAGAAGTGCCGCGTCGTCACCGCGTTCCGCGACACGATCGGCCTGCCCGGGCGGCTGGCGGTGCGCCTGCAGCCGAACCATCCCACCGACGACGCGAAGGGCATCGCCGCCTCCATCGTCGACGGCCTGCTCTACGGCTGCGGCGATGCCGTCATCGGCATCAATCCCGCCTCCGACAGCGTGCCCGCGGTGGAGACGTTGTTGAAGCTCATCGACGAGCTCATCCAGCGCTACTCGATCCCCACCCAGTCCTGCATCCTCGCCCACGTCACCACGCAGTTGGAGGCGATGCGCCGCGGAGCGCCGGTCGACCTCGTCTTCCAGTCGATCGCCGGCACCGAGGCGGCGAACCGCAGCTTCGGGGTGAACCTCGCCCTGCTGGCCGAGGCGCGCGAGGCGGCGCTTTCGCTCAACCGCGGCACCGTGGGCAACAACGTGATGTACTTCGAGACCGGGCAGGGCTCGGCGCTCTCCGCCGGTGCGCACCACGGCGTCGACCAGCAGACCTGCGAGGCGCGCGCCTACGCGGTCGCCCGCCGCTTCGCGCCGCTGCTGGTCAACACCGTCGTGGGCTTCATCGGGCCCGAATACCTCTACGACGGGAAGCAGATCATCCGCGCCGGGCTCGAGGACCATTTCTGCGGCAAGCTGCTCGGCGTGCCCATGGGCTGCGACGTCTGTTACACCAACCACGCCGAAGCCGACCAGGACGACATGGATACGCTCATGACCCTGCTCGGCGTCGCCGGCTGCAACTACATCATGGGCATCCCCGGGGCCGACGACATCATGCTCGGCTACCAGTCGACCTCGTTCCACGACAGCCACTACCTGCGGCAGGCGCTCGGACTCAAGCCCGCCCCGGAATTCGAGGCCTGGCTGGAAAAGATGCGCATCGTCGCGGGCGGCGACCGCCTGCTCCCCATCGGCTCCCACCACACCCTGATCGACCATGCCCTCGCTTGAGACCCCCTCGGCCCGCCCCGCCTCGATCACCCGAACCCTGTCGGGCCCGGAGGGCGATCGCGCCCCGCCGGGTGGCCGCAACGTTCGCCCGGCCACCGGCGAGCCCACCGCCGCCGATCCCTGGGAACCGCTCCGGCGCTTCACCAGCGCGCGCATCGCGCTCGGGCGGGCCGGCGGCAGCGTGCGCACCGACTCGATGCTCGATTTCCGGCTCTCGCATGCCCGTGCCCGCGATGCCGTGCAGATGGAGTTCCACGCCGATTCGCTCGGTGCCGCCCTGGGCCGCGCCGGACTCGACAGCGTGCGGGTCGACACCGCCGCCGCCGACCGGCGCACCTATCTGGTGCGCCCCGACCTCGGCCGTTGCCTCCACCCCGAGATGCGCGCCGCGCTGGTGGCGCGCCGCTCGCTCTGGGGCGCGCGGGACCTGGTGATCATCGTCTCCGACGGGCTTTCCTCCCTCGCGGCGGAGCGGCAGAGCGGGGCCGTGCTCACGCATCTGGTGCCGCTGCTCCGGGCCGCCAACTGGAGCCTGTATCCGATCTTCATTGTCCCGTTCGGCCGGGTGAAGCTGCAGGACGAGATCGGCGAGATCCTCGGCGCCCGGCATTCGCTCATGCTGCTCGGCGAGCGCCCGGGCCTGGGTTCGCCCGACAGTCTCGGCGCCTATTTCACGTTCATGCCGCGTGCGGCCTGCACCGACGCCGACCGCAACTGCGTGTCGAACATCCGCGCCGAGGGCCTGCCGCCCAAGGCCGCCGCGCAGAAGCTCGCCCACCTGCTCATGGAGTCGGCGCGGCGGGGCATCAGCGGTGTCGAGCTCAAGGATACGGGGAAGGCCCTGCCGGCCGACGGCGAGTGGTGAACCGTGGCCGCCGCGGCGGCTACGGGCGGGGCACGCCGACGGGAGCCTCGACCATGAACCCGATCTGCCGGGAGTCGCGCCCCATGCGCCGGAGCCGGCCCGGGTAGAGGAAACGGATCCGCTGCATGCCGGGGCGGAGCGGGCAGGCGAGGCGTATCTCGTGTCGCCGGCCCCCGACGACTTCGATCCGCGCGAGCTCCCGGTCGTCGACCTCGAGGATGAGGGTCGCGTCGGCGACGCTGGTCACGGCGAAACGCAGTTCCCCTTCGGTCGTGGCTCCCCGCCAGTCGAGGCCGAGCGAGGCCTCGCGCCGCGCCCAGCGCCAAATGCGTTCGGCGCTGCGTTCGGGGGGCGACCAACCGCCGAGATCGAGCAGCCAAGGCGCGCCGCCGGGCGGGTCGGGCGCGAACGGATTCCAGGGCGGCAGGATGCGGGTGTCTTCGAGATCCGGCGACGCCGGGAGGGCGGCCGGCGTCAGCCCGAAAGCGGCGATCTCGCCGGCGCGGGCGGTGGGGATCTCGGCGAGGCCGAGCGCGCGGAGCCGGCCGAGCAGCGCGGCGCCGTCGTCGGCATAGGCGCGCCGGTCGATCCAGAGCACCGAGAAGCCGGCGGCCTGGAGGCGCGCGACCAGATCGGCCGGGGTCAGGCGGGCGGTGGCGGCGTACCAATTGGTCGCGGGCAGACCGGCGAGGCCACCGTATGAAAGTTTCAACGACTCCGAGGCGAGGAACGGGCGGAAGTGCTCGTAGTCGACCATGCGGTTCGTCCGGCCCGCCTCGGGAAAGGGCACGAACGGCAGTTGGAAGAGCATCGCATCGGCCCCGGCCGCGTCTTCGAGCGCGGCGACTGTCGCCGCATCGGCGGCGAGGCGTTCGGCGGCTTGGGCGCGCGCCGCGGGGAAGTCGAACCAGGGCGTCTGCTCGAACCAGCCGCCGATGCCGATCGCGGCGGCGAGCGGCACTGTGACCGCGCGCGGCCAGCGGCGGGTGCGGCGATGCAATTGCCCGAACAGGAAAAGCAGGGCCCAGAGCGCGATGAAGACGCTGATGCGGTTGCTGGCGCGGAACCAGTCGATGCCGGCGAGTGCGAGCGCCGCGGTGCCGCCGCCGACGGTGGCGATGCCCAGGCACCAGAGTGCCCCGAGGGCGGCGTCCGGTGCGCGGCAGCCCTGGCGGGGCCGGGCGACGTGCCGCAACGCCGCCCACAGCAGCCAGAGCAGGCCGGCGGCGCCGACGACACCGAGATAGTTGTAGAAGGGTTCGCCCCGGAGCGGAGTATCCGAGACGTAGATCCGGCCGAGGTCGCGCAGGAGGTGGCTGCGGTGGTCGGTCGGCGGCATGAACAGGTCGATCGGCTTGAGGGCGTAGAGCTCGGCCCCGGCGTAGCTGCGGTCGAACTGGTCGGCCGCGGCGGTGCCGGCGAGTTTCGCGGCGAAGAATCCGCGGTGGCTCGCGACGAGTGTCAGCCCCATGGTGACGCAGAGCAGCGCGAGCGGCGCGAGCCGGCGCCACGGGGCACGCCGCAGGCGGTTGAGCAGCACGGTGCCGCCGATCACACAGCCGGCGAAGAAGATGAAGTACGGGTTGCCCAGCCCGAGCCACAGTCCGATGCCGGCGGCGAGCGCGAGCGTGCGCCGCCGGAGCGGGAGGGCGGGTGCCGGCCGTGCGGCGCCGGCGCAGAGCAGCAGCAGCGGCGGCAGGGTCCAGGTCTGCGCGAAGCTGAGGGTGACGAGCCAGCGCAGGTGGTAGTTGCTGAAGGCGAAGAGCAGTGCGCCGCAGGCGGCCCATTCCGGGCGCCAACGCAGGTGGCGCGCGTTGAGGAAAAACGACAATGCGGCCCCGGCGATGAGCGCGCAGCCAAGCAGGTTGACCGCCGCAAAGGGGCCGACGATTCGGCCGAGCAGTCCAGCGAGCGCGAAGGTGGGCGCGTCGCCGACAGGGTAGCGCGACCAGTCGGCGCCGAAGGGGGCGGCGAGGCGTTCGACGTGGGGAAACCCGAGCAGAGCCTGACACGGGTCGTCCATCGCGATGCGCACGCGGGCGAGGATTTCGCAGGGATCGCCGCTGGAGTCCTCGGGTGTCTGCCACGCCTCGGTTGACCAACGGTCGGTGTAGCCGACCCATATCAGCGCGGCGACCGCAGTGACGAGCAGCGGGAGTGCGCAACGGTGGAACAGGTTTCGTGCGGTGGGGGGCATGCCGAAGGAGACCGCGCCAAGAAGCGGCGGCGGGGCTGTACGAAGCAAGATCGAACTGTGGTGCGTATCCGCCCCGATTCGGCGGCATGCGTTGACAGCGGCACGGGCCCTTGGTCGGGTTGCGGCGATGATGAACCCCGAGGAACATCGGCGAATGGCCGCCTGCGAGGACACGCTTTGGCATTACGCCACGTTGCATGCGAACGTGCGGCGGGCGTTGGTGCGGGCAGGCGTGCGACCCGATGGGGAGTTGCTCGATGCGGGTTGCGGTACCGGTGGTCTTTTGCGGCGGTTCGCCGGCTGGATGCCCGGCCTTCGATTGACCGGGGTGGAGTTTTCGGCCTTCGCCGTGGAGCTCGCGCGGGAGCGCACGGGGTGTCCCATCGATCAGGGCTCGGTGCTCGCGTTGCCGTATGCCGACGCGAGCTTCGACGCGATCACCTGTGTCGATGTCGTTTATCAGTTCGAGGATCCCGTGCCGGCGTACCGGGAAGCGGCGCGTTGTCTGCGGCCCGGAGGGGTGTTGGTGGTGAACGAACCGGCACACGCTTGGCTGTTCTCGTATCATGATGTCAGCGTCGGGGGGCGTCGCCGATTCGGCCGGAGAGAACTGGCGAAAATGTTGCGCGCGGCCGATCTCGATCCGGTGTACGTGACCAATTGGAACTTCTTGCCGCTGCCGCTGGTTTGGGTGCGGCGCCGATTGCTGCCGGCTCCGCGCGGCAGCGATGTGGGCGACTACCCGTGGTGGATCGTTGGCCCGATGCGCGTGATGATGGCGGTCGAGCGTTGGTGGCTGAATTTGGGCGGGCGCTTCCCGTGTGGTGTGTCGGTGCTCGTAGCGGCCCGTAAGGCAAAACCCGTTGGGGGATGAGGCCGTTTCGCGGTTGAATCCGCCGTTTCGCCGCGAATCCTTCCGGCCATGGCACGCCCCCGAAAACCCGACACGGACGGATCCTTCGCCGGCAAACGTGTGCTGATCACCGGAGGTCTCGGCTTCATCGGGTCGAACCTCGCCCGGGCGCTGGTCCGGGCGGGCGCCGACGTGCTGGTCGTCGACAGTCTGATCCCCGAATACGGCGGCAACCTGCGCAATCTGCACGGCATCGCGGACGCGGTGACGGTCAACCTCGCCGACGTGCGCGACCGCCATGTGCTGCCGGTGCTGCTCAAGGACCGCGACATCCTCTTCAATCTCGCCGGGCAGACCAGCCACCTCGACTCGATCCACGATCCGGAGACGGACCTCGAGATCAACTGCCGGGCCCAGCTCTCGATCCTCGAGGCCTGCCGCCAGCACAACCCCGGCCTCACGGTCGTCTTCGCCAGCACGCGCCAAATCTACGGCAAGCCCGACTACCTGCCCGTCGACGAGAAGCACCCCATCCGGCCCGTCGACGTGAACGGCATCAACAAGTGCGCGGGCGAGTGGTACCACACGCTCTACCACCAGGTGCACGGCCTGCGCACCTGCGTGCTGCGGCTCACCAACACCATCGGCCCGCGCATGCGGGTGAAGGACGCCCGCCAGACCTTCCTCGGCGTCTGGGTGCGCCAGTTGCTCGAGGGCAAGCCGATCGAGGTCTGGGGCGGGGCACAGTTGCGCGACTTCACCTACGTCGACGATTGCGTGGAGGCGCTGCTGCTTGCCGCGACGCATCCGGCGGCGGCGGGAAAGGTCTTCAATCTCGGCGGGCGCGAGCGCGTTTCGCTGGCCGAACTCGCGCGGTTGATGGTCGAGGCGAACGGCTTGGGGAGCGCGATCGTCCGCGAGTTTCCCACCGAGCGGAAGAAGATCGACATCGGCGACTACTACGCGGACTGGTCGCTCATCCGCGACACGCTCGGCTGGACGCCGCGCACGGCATTGCCGACCGCGCTGCGCCGCACGCTGGCCTTCTACCGCAAGGAGCTGAAACACTATCTGTGAACGCCAAGCGCCTGGCCGCACCAAGTAGGTCCGGTCTCCGACCGGACCATCTGGACTCAAATCTCTCCTCGCACCCGGACCCGAGGAACCGGTCACAGACCGGTCCTACCCACGCCGGTTAGAACCGGAACCGATTTCCTCCCATGATCACGAACGCCGACCCCAAAGCCAATCTGGCCGCCTGCGCCGACGAGGTGCGCGCGGCCATCGCCCGCGTGATCGAGAGCGGTCGCTACATCCTCGGGCCCGAGGTCGTTGCGTTCGAACGCGAGTTCGCCGCGTGGCTGGGTGTCGCCTTTTGTTGCACCGTGGCCAACGGAACCGATGCGATCGAGTTGGCGCTGCGCGCAGTCGGGGTGAAGTCGGGCGACGGGGTGGTGGTGCCGGCCAACACCGTGTCCGCGACCGCGGCGGCGATCGTGGCGATCGGCGCGGTGCCGGTGTTCTGCGATGTCGACCGGGAGACGATGACGCTCTGCCCGGACAAGCTGCGCCAGTTGCTCGTGTCTCCGGACGCGGCGGGAGTGCGCGCGGTCGTGCCGGTGCATCTCTACGGGCAACCCTGTGCGATGGCAGCGATCAAGGCGGTGGCCGACAAACACGGTCTGCAGGTCGTCGAGGACTGCGCGCAGGCGCACGGAGCCGCGGTCCTGGATCGCAAGGTGGGCACCTGGGGCCATGCCGCCGCGTTCAGTTTCTATCCGACGAAGAATCTCGCCGCACTGGGCGACGGGGGGGCGGTCGCGACGAACGATCCGCTCGTGGCCGCGCGGGTGCAGTTGCTTCGCCAGTACGGTTGGCGGGAACGTTATGTGAGCAGCGGCGACGGTGGCCGCAATAGCCGGCTCGACGAGATCCAGGCGGCGGTGCTGCGGGTGCGCCTGCGGCGGCTCGATGCGGAGAACGCACGCCGCCGAGCGCTCGCGGCGCTTTATCGGGAGGAACTCGCGGGGCTGCCGTTGGCGTTGCCGCCCTCGCCGAAGTCGGCTGTGTCGGTTTTTCATCAGTACGCGGTCCGCACGCCGGGCCGGGAGAAGCTGCGCCTTTGGCTGGAAGGGCGAGGGATCGTCGCGCAGGCGCTGTACCCGGTGCCGCTCCATCATCAGCCCGCCTTTGCGTCGTGGGCGCCGGCGGACCCGGCGGCCTTGGCGATCGCCGAGCGTTGCTGCGCCGAGGTGCTCAGCCTGCCGGTGCATCCGGCATTGACCGAGGACGATGTGCGCACGGTCGTGGCCGAGGTGAAGGCGTGGTTCAAGGCCGGGCGACGGTGAGCGGCCTGAGTAGGACCGGTCTGTGACCGGTTCATCTGGGCTCTGTCTTGCCCGCGGGCTGGTACCGGGCGGTCCAGTCGGAGACATGGACCTACCTTGCTTGCGCACCGCGCGGCTTGCCTTGCGCATGGCGTTTCTCGATCCTCCGCCGTCCCCATGACCGACCCTGTGCCCACCCTTTCCGTCGTGATCCCGCTGTACCGCAGCGAGGAGAGCATCGAGCGTGTCGTGGCCGAACTGGCCGCGCTGCCCGTCGACGGCGGACTCGAGATCGTGCTGGTGAACGACTGCAGCCCGGACGGCACGCTCGCAGTCTGTCGCCGGATCATGGAGTCGTGTCCGGTTCCGGTGACGGTGGCGAGCCACGCGCGCAATTTCGGCGAGCACAACGCGGTGCTCACCGGTCTGCGCCACACCCGCGGGTGCTGGGTGGTGACGATGGACGACGACGGCCAGAACCCGCCGAGCGAGGTGCCGAAGCTGCTGGCCGCGGCGCAGGCCGGGGGCCACGACGTGGTCTTCGGCGACTATGCGGTCAAGGAGCATGCGGCGTGGCGCAACCTCGGCAGCGGTTTCACCAACGCGGTGGCCGGTTGGCTGCTCGACAAGCCGAAGGGCCTGTACCTTTCGAGTTTCCGGTGTCTGAGCCGATTCATCGTCGACGAGATCGTGCGCTACGAGGGGCCGTACCCGTATATCGACGGTCTGATTTTGCAGAGCACGCGCGCGGTCGTCGCGATCAAGGTCGACCACAAGGCGCGGGCCGAAGGGCAGAGCGGCTACAACCTGCGGCGGCTCGTCCGGTTGTGGCTGAACATGTTCACCAGCTTCTCGGTGGCGCCGCTGCGCGCGGCGACCCTGCTCGGGCTCGCGCTCGGGGTGTTGGGCGTGCTCGGTGTCGTCGGCGTCGCCTATCTCTACCTGACCGATCAGGGTCCGGCGTTTGGCTGGGGATCGATCATGGCGGCGTTGCTGGTGTTTTCCGGGGCGCAGTTGGTGATGCTCGGCGTGATCGGCGAGTACCTCGGCCGGGCCTACCTCACGGCCAACCGACGTCCGCAGTCGGTGGTGCGCGAGGTCTGGCGGGGCGGAAAGCGGTAGGCGGTGGTCCGGGCGCGGTGACCGGTGGTCGGAGGAATGGTGCGGGGAAACGGTGTTCGGGTCGAACCGTCTTCGGCCTCGCATTTGGTCGCCGGCTGCGCTGAATCTGCCGCCTTGAACTCCGAGTCCGATTTTTCTTCCGAAGAGTTTTCCGTCGAACGCGAGGCCGCGCAGCGCCGTGGTGATCGTGCGCCCAAGTTCCGCCCGGCCACGGTCGACCGCTCGCACTGGCAGCGCCCGTGGGTGCACCTGAAGTTCTTCACGTTCCAGCCGCAGATCTTCCCGAAGATGATCCGCGACGTCTCGCCCGACGCCAAACCCGGCGACCTGGTGACCGTGTACGACAAGCTCGGCCAGCAGCTCGGCGTGGGCTTCTGGAACCGTAAGGCGAACGTGCCGCTGCGCATCATGCGCTTCAGCGGCGAGCCCGTCGACGCGTCCTACTTCGAGGACGCCCTGCGCCGCGCGGTCCGGTTCCGCCGCGACATGCTCAAGCTCGACGCGGTCACCGAGACGTATCGGGTGGTCAACTCCGACGGCGACGGCATCAGCGGCCTCACGGTCGACCGGCACGGCGACACGCTTTTTGCCGATGTGTGTTCGCTCGGCGTGCTCCTGCGCCTGCCGGCCTGGATGAAGATTCTCCACGAGGAACTGGGCACCAAACGCCACATCGTGCAGGTCGACGACGAGGTCGCGCACTGGGAGGGCATCCGCCCGGCGATGCTCGATCCGCTCGTCGACGAGAACGCCCCGCGCAAGGTGAAGGTGCGCGAGCATGGGGTGCTCTTCGAGGTGGATTTCGAGGAGGGCCACAAGACCGGCTTCTTCTGCGACCAGCGCGACAACCGGCGGCGCTTCGCCGAGTTCACGAAAGGCGCACGCGTGCTCGACCTGTGCTGCTACACCGGCGGCTTCGCCATCTCCGCCAAGGTCCACGGCGGGGCGGAGGAGGTCACAGGCGTCGATCTCGACGAGACCGCGATCGAGCAGGCCAAGCGCAACGCGAACATCAACAACGCCCGCATCAAGTGGGTGCACGCCGACGCATTCTCCTACGCCCGGCAGATGCAGAAGAACGGCGAGCAGTGGGATGCCGTCGTGCTCGACCCGCCGAAGTTCGTGCTCAGCCGCGATCTCGAGGACGAGGACGGCCCGCTCGCCGGCCGCCGCCGCTACGAGGACATCAATCACCTCGGCATCGGGCTGGTGAAGCCCGGCGGGTTGTTCGTCACCTGCTCCTGCTCGGGGCTGGTCACGCTGGACCAGTTCGAGGAGTACGTGATCAAGGCGGCGCACCGGCACAACCGGCGTCTCCAGATCTTCGATCGCACCGGCCCGGGTGGCGACCACCCGGTCTATTCGAACTGTCTCGAGAGCCGCTACCTGAAGGTGATCTGGGCCCGGGTGGTGTGAGCATGCGCCGAGGAGTCGCGCGTGCCGGCGAAGTGCCTGCTTCGGCGATGGCGAGATAGGGGCGGTGCCGCCCGTTCGCGCCGTTCGCAGGGGCGCCGCCCGAACTGCCCGAACGGCGGCAGCGTCCGGACTCGCGGGAAAAATAGAGAGACGGCCGTCCGTCTATTTTTCCTCCGGGGCCAATTTATGGGGGAAGGCACCAGCCTGGCTTCCTGGCAATATTGGCCTGGGCGGCGGGCTTCCAACACCGCCCGTACGGAGGTCGTGCGCCACACCCCATCGGGCGCGGGGCGGCTGTGGCGCAGGCGTCCCTGCCTGCGACCCGACGCGCCGCTGGTTGGCAAGGTACCGCACCGGCCCCGGTTGGGGTACCGGCGGCACAATCCGCGGCTTGCTTCGGGCAGGCCGTTGCGCCCACTGTTTGGCTACGGCGCCTTCCCCACGGCGGCCGATCGGCAAACCCTCGACTTCCAGGCGGTATCCCATGATGCGGAAAGGTGTTCTCCTCCAGTTGCTCGGCCTCGGTGCGGGCGTGTTTCTCGCGCCCGTACGAATCGACGCGGGCGATGTGCCCGGCAGTGCCGCGATGCCGGCGAAAACGCTCCATGCGCCGAGTCCGCCCGCGCCGGCCGACGGGCATGGCTCCGGCCTTTCGGCGTTGGTCTGGATCGACGCCGCCGGCGCGGTCGAGAACGTCGAGCTGCTGAAGGGCGACCGCGATTGGTATCCGGAAGTCGAGAATACGCTCCGGGGGTGGACGTTCGAGCCGGTGCGGGCCGACGGGGTGGCGATCCCCGCCCGCATCGAGATCGGGGTCGGCTTCCGCAAGGACCAGGGCGTTTCGCTCTCGATGTCGCCCCTGCCGAACCTGCCGGGCGAACTGCACGACGCCGACGAACCGGGGCTGGTGCCGCCGACGCTGGTCCACGATCCCGACGTGATTTTGCCGCTGTCGGGGCGGCTGAGCCGGGCGACGCCCCGGGCGGTGGTGCAGTATGTGGTCGAGGCCGACGGCAGCACCGGGCGTTTCGAGGTGCTGGAGTCGCCCTCGGAGCAGGCGCTGCGCGCGGCGGTCGATCTGGTGTCGGTTCGTCGTTACCGGCCGGCGACGGTGCACGGCGCGGCGGTCGCGGTCGAGTACATCCAGGGGATCGCGTTCGTCGGTCAGGGCGAGACGATCGCGGGGCTCGACGGGGCGACGGCGGTGACGGATCCGGTGTATCCGTACGACCGGCTCGTGGCCGGCGAGGGGGGGATGGCGAAGGTGCGCTTCGGCCTGGCCTCTTCCGGCGAGGTCGCCCGGGTCGAGGTGGTCGAGGCGACGCAGCCCGATTTCGGGGCCGCGCTCGCGGCGGCCGTGGCGACGTGGGGGTTCACGGCCGAGGCGGCGGCCGCGTCGCCGGAACGTGAGTTTGAATACGAGTTCGCCCTGGCGCGGGTGGCGCACGGGGCCCGGCGGCTGGCGGAGCTGATCGGGGGCGGCGCGGTGATCCCGAACCGGGCCGCAGGTCTGGACCGCAAGCCGAAGCTCGTGGCGCGTCCGGGATTGGTGTATCCGCGGGAGTTGCTCGACTCGAAGGTGTCGGGCACGGCGAGAGTCGAGTTCATCGTCGACCGCAGCGGCCTGGCGCAGCTGCCTCGGGTGGTGGCGGCGAGCGACCCGGCGTTTGGCTGGGCGGCGCTGACCTGCGTGAACGGGATGCGTTTCGAGCCGATCACCTGCCAGGGCAAGCCGACGGAGTTGCGGGTGCTCCTGCCGTTGTCTTTCTCGCCGCCGGCGGAGGCGTCGGCCGCGGAGCCGGGCGGGCCGGCGAGCTGATCGTCCATCGCGAGCTTGTTCGTGGTGTCCGGATACAACGGGCACCGATCGGTGCGCGACCGTCTGCCGTGCGCGCGCGGGCACGCTCGACCGCAACAAAACCGGGACGGCAGGTGCCGTGCCGGCATGGCCAACGGCTCCGGCGGGCCGCGGCCGGGGAGCTGGGAGGCGCAAAAAAGCCGGTCTCGTGGGAGACCGGCGGGGAAAAGGCGGGATCGAGGGGGAGGGCTCAGGCGCGGCCCATGTAGGAGCCGTTTTCGGTGCTCACCTTGATGACTTCGCCTTCCTTGATGAAGAGCGGCACCTGGACGATCAGGCCGGTCTCGAGGGTGGCGGGCTTCTGCACGTTGCTGGCGGTGTCGCCCTTGATGCCTTCGGCGGACTCGGTGATCTTCAGGTTCACCGAGCTGGGCAGGTTGATGGAAACCGGCGCGCCATCGACGAAGAGCACTTCGACGCGGCCCTCGGGCACGATGTAGTTCTTGGCGTCGCCGATAAGCTCGGCGGTGAGCTCGACCTGCTCATAGGACTCCGGGTTCATGAACACCCAGGTGTCGCGCTCGACGTAGCTGAGCTCGAGGGTCTGGCGGTCGGTGGTGAGTACCTCGACCGGCTCGGTCGAGTTGAAGCGCTGGTCGCCGGAGCGGCCGGTGCGGAGGTTACGGAGCTTGGCCTGCACAAAGGCGCGAAGATTGCCGGGCGTGCGATGCTGCACGTCCATCACGAGGCAGGACTCGCCGTTGAACTTGATGACTTGGCCTTTGCGGAGGTCGTTGGCTTGCATGACGGGGTCGGTCGAAGTTGGTAAAAGGTTGGCGAGTAAGGGGTGGCGAGCGGAGGTGTCAACCCGCCAGTGGGCGCGCTGTGGACGGGCGCCGTGATTGCGCGGCGGCGGGTGTGCGGGCGGGGCGGGGCGCCGCGGCTCAATCCATGTCGTCTTCGGGCGTGTCGCTGAGGATCCGGGGCGGTTCCTCTTCGTCGAGCGGGGGGACCGGTTGTTGTTCGCTCATGAAGGCGATCAGGCGGTCGTTGAATTCCTTGGCGGGGTCCTTGCCCATTTTTTTCAGGGCCTGGACCAGCGCCGCCACTTCGACGAGTCGGCCGATGTCGCGGCCGGGGCGGACGTGGATCTCGATGTGGGGCACGTGGATGCCGAGCACGTCGTAGAAACTCTCCTCGAGGCCGGTGCGCTCCTCCTCCACGTCGGGGCGCCAATCCTGGAGGGTGACGACCATGTCGAGGCGGACTTCGGGGCGCACGCTGCGCACGCCGAACATCTCGGCGACGTTGATGATGCCGATGCCGCGGCATTCCATGTAGCCGCGGTTGAGGGGCAGGCTGGAGGCGATCAACTCGCGCTCGTCGAGCACGCGCAGGTGGGTGAGGTCGTCGGCGACGAGACTGTGGCCGCGTTCGATGATGGCGAGGGCGGCTTCGCTTTTGCCGACGCCGCTGTGCCCACGGATCATGACGCCGACGCCTTCGATGCTCAGGGTGGTGCCGTGTTCGGTGGTCTGTCGGGCGAACTCGGCGTCGATGCACAATGTCGCGATGTTGACGAAGTGCATCGTGATGAGCGGCGTGCGGTAGAGCGGGAGTTTCCGCTCGCGGGCCACCATCAGCATGGTTTTCGGGGGCAGCAGGTTGCGGGTGAGGATCAGGCAGGGGATGCCGCGGTCGATCATCGCGTGCATCATCTCCTCCTGCCGCATCGGGGTGAGGGTCTTGTAGTAGGTCATTTCGGTCGAACCGATGACCTGCACGCGTTTGTAGGCGAAATACTTGTAGAAGCCGGTGAGGGCCAGCGCCGGGCGGTTGATGCTGGGCTCACGGATCTGCCGATGGGTGCCCTCGCTCCCCGCAATGAGTTCGGTTTTCAGCTTGGAACCGTACTTGGTGAAGAAATCGGCGACGGAGACCGCGGTGATCGGTTTCGGCATGGGGAGAAGTCAGGGCTCGGGGCACGCTAGTGGGTGCCTCGCGGAACGGAAGCGCGAACTGAGCGGCCGCTCCAAATGCCGCATTGGCCGGCTCGGCCGTGACGCTGCAATTGCCGCCAACCTACGGGCGAGAGGGCACGGAGCTTCGCTCGATCTCCTCTGTGATCGGCCCCTCGGCGCTCGTCACTCGACCGAATGCTTGGCTCAGCAGGTCTCGCCCAACCGGGTGA
This sequence comes from Verrucomicrobiota bacterium, assembly GCA_023443455.1. Lineage (GTDB taxonomy): Bacteria > Verrucomicrobiota > Verrucomicrobiia > Opitutales > Opitutaceae > CAJCBL01. The sequence continues at coordinate 82,276 of JAEZUE010000107.1, read as the reverse complement.
GCACGGCCTCGATTTCGCCGGCGAGGAATTTTGCCAGCCGCGTGGCGGTATCCCAGTCGTGGCCGTTGCAGGCCTGCTCGAGCAGGCCGAACTGCTCGGCGAGATCCCGCTCGCCGGCCAGCAACAGGATCGAGCGTAGGGAGTGGGCGGAGCGGCCGGCGCGCGGATCGCGCAGGCGGGTCTGGGCCTCGGTCTGGTGCCAGCCCTCGCGCAGGTCCGCGGCCAGCCGTTCGATGGTGGGGCCGAGCTCGCCGAGCAGCTTGAGCGCGGCGGGGAATTCGCGGCGGGGCGGCAGGTCGGAGCCGCGTCGCGGGCGGGGGCCTGTATCGAGGTTCCGGATCAAGGATTCCAGCTTGGCCGGTGTCACCGGTTTGGTGACGAAGCCGGACATGCCGGCCGCGCGGGCCGCGGCCTGTTTCTCCGCGGAGGAGTAGGCGGTGACGGCGACGATCGGGGGCGGCGGCGGGGCGAGGATCGCGAGCAGTTGCCGGCAGAGCTCGTCGCCGTCGATGTCGGGCAGGCGCCAATCGGTCAGGATGAGGTCGTAGTCCTGGCGGCGGGCCATCTGGAGCGCCGAGGCCCCGTCGACCGCCCAGTCGACGGTGTAGCCGAGCGCGCGCAGCGCGTGGCCGAGGGCGATGCGGTTGTAGTCTTCGTCCTCGATCGCGAGGGCGTGCGACACGGTGGCGGGGCGGGCGGTGCCGGCCTCGGGACTCGACGTCGGGGCGAGGGCGAGCGAGAGGGTGAATTCGGTGGCGCCGTCGGCACTCGTGGCGCTCATGCGCCCGCCCATGCGTTCGGCCAGGCGTCGGCAGACGGCCAGTCCGAGACCGAAGCCGGGGATGTTGCCGGTGTCGCCGCCGCGGCGGAAGGAGTCGAACAGGCGGGGCAGCTCGTCGGCGGGGATGGTCGGGCCGGTGTTGTGGACGGAGATGCGCAGGCCGACCATGCCGTCGCCCGCATCGCCCAAGTGCAGCTCGATGCCGGCCTCGCGCGGTTCGCCGTATTTGAGCGCGTTGGACACGAGGTTGCACACGATCTGGCGGATCTTGCCGGCGTCGCCGTGCAGCCAGCGCGGTGTATCCGGAAGCTGCAGACTGCAGGCCTCGAGGGACGGGTCCATGACCCGGACCGCCTCGGCGACGAGGGCGACGATCTCGAAGGGCACGGGGTGGAGCGCAATCTCGCCGCGCTCGATGCGCGAGAAGTCGAGCACGTCGTCCAGCATCGAGCTGAGCTGCTGGGCGCAGCCGGAGAGCACGCCGACATACCCCTGCTCCCTGGGGCCGAGCTGCGAGTCCTGCAGCAGGGCGCAGATGCCGACGACGCCGTTGAGCGGATTGCGGATCTCGTGGCTCACGCTGGCGAGGAACTCCTCCTTGGCGCGGTTGGCCTGGCGGAGCTCCAAGGTGCGTTGCTCGACGGCGGCCTCGAGCTCGCGAGTGCGGCGGGTGAGCTGGCGGGTGCGCCAGCGGGCGAAGCCCCAGACGAGGGCGCCGAGCACGCCCAGGTCGGCGAGCACGGCCCAGGGCTGCAGAGCCCACGGGAACGGGCGCACGACGACGAGCGGGCGGCGGGCGGTGAGGCCCTGCCGGCTGGCCTCGAGCACGAACTCGTTTCGTCCCCAGCCGACTGGTACGGGGCGGGGAAGCCCGGCGGCGGCGGCCAGGCGGGTGCCGTCGGGCAGCAGCACCGCGTAGCTGGTGCCGGCATGGGGCGGCGCCTCCCAGCGGCCCGGCGTGAGCAGGGCGTGTTCGGTGCGGCTGTGTCGCAGGGTGTGGTTTTCGGCGGAGCTGCCGTCGCCCCAGCTCCAGCGGGGGATCGGGGCGGCGGCCGGGGCGATTGGCATCCGGACTTTGAGCACACCGCGGCGACCGGCGATGTGGAGGTGGTCGGCGTCGGTGGCGATGGCCTCGGCGTCGATGAGGGCGAGGTCGGGCAGTTCGAGCGGCGACCAGCGCCCGGCCTCCACCGTGCCCAGCACCGGTGCGCCGCCGGGCCGGGTGACCAGCACGGCCAGTCGGTGAACGGCGGGCACCCCCTCGGCCGGCGAGACCGCGACGATGGCGGCATCCCTGGGGTTCCCGAACGCGATGTGGCCGAGCGGCTGGCCGCCGGCGTCGAGAATCGATCCGTCCCAGAACAGCAGGGCGAGTTTTCCGGCGCCGAGTGTGGCCACCTTGGCGCGCCCGGCCCCGACGGGCGGCAGCATCTGCCCGACCGGGTCGACGACGCGCACGCCGTCGGTGTGGGTGCCGACGAAGAAGGCGCGTCCGTCGGTGGCGAGCGAGGTGGCGCTGCTGGGCAGAGCCAGGACCACGGGCTCCTCCTGGCGGGTGAGCAGCAGGGTGTGGCCGAAGGCGACGGCGGCAGTGTCGCCGCAGACGGCCAGGCCGTTGAGAAAACGTGTCGGGAGGCTGAGCGACTGTCGGCCGAACTTGAGCACGCCGGCGTTGACGGACGCGCCCGCGTGCTCGGGCCAGAGCGCGTCGGTCGGGGGTTCCTGGCCGCCGCCGATGGAGACGACGCCGCCGAGGGTGACGAGGCGGACGCCGGCGGCGTCGGCCTCGAGATGGAGGATTTCGGCGTTGTCGAGCCGGGCGATCCGGATGCGGTTCGGATCGGCCAGCCCGAATGCGCCGGAGGAGGTGCCGAGCAGGAAGCCGGTGCCGGCACGGTTGAATGAATACGTGGCGCCGAGTCCCTTCCATTCCCAGTCCGCCGTGGCGCCGCCCTTGGGGAAGCCCATCAGCCCCCGCCAGAAGGTGGCGCAGAGCACCCAGGGGTCTCCGGCCGATGCGCCGATCAGGCCGGCCTGGTCGAGCAGGGTCGCGACGGCGGGGGCCGGCAGGAGCGGACGGGCGGAGTCGTCGAGCACCTCGGAAGTGGTGAAGCAGAGACCGTTGCGCAGGAGGCGGACCGTCGCCCCGGCCAACTCGGCGGGAGGCTCCCACGGCAGGAGCTGGGCCTGATGCCAGCAACGGGGCGGGGCGGGCGGGGCGAGCAGCACCGGCTGTTGCCGCCAACGGCCGATCCAGGGCGGAAGGTCCCCCGGGGCGGGAGGCAGCAGGAGTTGCGCGGCGCCGTGCGCGGGCAGGAGCCATGTGCCGCTGGGGCCGGTGAGCAGCCACCCCTCGTCCACGGCCTCGGCCTGGTTGATCTGTCCGAGCACCCCGGCGGCGGGTTCGAAGTGGCCGTTTTCAATGAAGCCCGAACATCCGCCGGCCACGGCGAGGATGCGCCCGTGCGCCGCATCGATCCCCTGCACGGGGCTGCCGTCCGGCGTGGGCACGACCGCCCAGTCGCCACCCGGAAGCCCGAGCGCAACGCCTCCCTCGAAGCCGGCTGCGAGGCGCCCGTCGGGCAGTTGTTGGAGGGCCCAAATGGATTTGCTCTGCAGGTTCTCCGGCAGAGCGGCGGGGGCGGCCCAAGGCGTGAACTCCACGGCAGCACCGAGAGGGATTGCCGGGAAGGACAGGACCAAAACCACCCGAATCCAGGGGGGCCAACGCATGGGGAATGGGGCGGAAAGATCAGTCGGGGTGGCGGGCGCGGCAAACGATTTCTCGGGATGCCATGACAAAGACATCCCTGATCTCGCTTCTCGGCGTGGCCTGCGGGCTCGCCTCGTTTGTCCTTGGTGCAACCTTTTCCTCCCCGGTGGTCGCGAGTCGTGCCGTGGCATGGGAACAGCCCCCGCCGTGCATCCCGCGGCCCAGCGGTGGGGTGAGGGTGCTCTCGATCGAAGCGGGCGCGCGGCCGGTTGCCTGGGAGCAGCCGCCCAACTTCGTGCCGCGGCCCGGCGGCGGGGTGCGGGTGCTCACCGCCGCCGCGACGGCTTGAATCGTGCCCGGAAGCTGAAGTCATGGTCTCCCTCGCGGCCTTCAAATACGGGAACGTTCTCGCCGAGGACGGCGGGCCGGTCGCACGGCTCGACGTCGGCGGCATCTGGGTGTGCGGGGAACGCCAATGCCTCGTCAACGCCCACCTGCACCCGGGGCTTTCCGACGGCAAGGCGCGCCCCGCCTTGTACGGTTCGGCCGACGGCACCGGGGTCGACCACGAGCCGGTTTCCGCCGGCTACCGGGCCATCTCCGAGGCGCTCGAACGCTGGGCCTTCATCGCGACGCTCGACGGCCCGCGGGCCGCGGAGTACGGCTTCCTCGAGGATCCCAGCGCCAACGGCATGGCCGCCTTTCCCGGACTGTTCCGGCGGCAGGTGCGGGCCCTGGCCCGCGCCGATGCGATCCAGCGGCATGCGGTCATCTCCTGGTGGGACGGGCGCCTGCCCGCGGAGCGCACGACCGCGCCGTATCCGGGAGTCGAGGCGCTGCGGATCCACCACGACTCCGGGCCGGGCGAGGTCGTTGTCCTCTTTCGTCGGACACGAGCGGGCTACGCCTACGGGCACGCCTACGGCACGACGCTGCACCGGGCCCTCCGGAAGGCCGGGCTGGCGCTGGCGCGGTCGGAGCATGTGCTCGGCGCGCACCGGGCGATGGGGGCGCTCGCGGTGCCCACCAGCGTACTGGAACGGCGGGCACTCTACTTCGCCTCGGAGGAGGGGGCGGAACGTTTCGGCCGCCGGCTGCTCTCGCGGCCGGAGCGGGCCCCGTGGCCGTTCCGCGTTCTTTTCGACGGCGAGATTCCCGGGCCGTGGGCCCGGTGGGCGACGGTCTGGCGGTGTTGCGCACAGATGCCCACCGACGCCTATCTCGACCCTTCGGAGGAATTCTTCTTCTGGTGAACCGCACTTTGGGGCGCCCGGTGGCTGCAGACGGCTCGAATTGTGGGGCGAGCGTCCGCCGGTCGCCGGGCGTCCCTCCTTGCTCCGCGCTCGCGCTCCCGGGCGGCTAGAGGCGGGAGAGGGGCAGGTCGCCGGCGCGCAGCGGGCGCCCGAGGCGCGAACGCAGGCGGGCGGAGAGCAGCAGGAAGAGCTCGGCGGTGGTGAAGGTGTCCCCGGCGGCGGTGTGGCGGTCGAGCGGCACGATGCCGCAGTGGGCGCTGAGTTCCTCGAGCGCGGGCGGGCGCTGGCCGGGGTAGGCCGTGCGGGCGAAGGCGTCGACGGTCTGCATCGCGAGCGTGGCCGTATCCAGAAGCGGGTTGCGCAGGCCGGTGCCGAAGTGCCGGCGGAGCGCCTCGTCGAGCATCGCCGCATCGAAGGCGATGTGGTGCCCGACGACCACCGTGCCCGGCAGCAACGGCAGCAGCTCGGCGAGCACCTCGCGCTCGGGCGTGCCGGCGGCCGTCTCGGCCGGGAGGATGCCGTGCACGGCGGTGGCGGCGTTGAGCGCGGCGGCCGGCTGGAAGACCGTCCATTCGCGGACCTGCCCGAGCACGAGCTCGCCGCGGCGGACGGGCAGGACGGCGAGCGAAAGCAGGCGGTCGTGGCCGACCTTGAAGCCGCTGGTCTCGGCATCGAGCACGACGAAATCGATCTCGGCCCAGGCGCGCCGGGCGGGCACACGGCGCGGGGTGGCGGAGCGGTAGGCGGCCGCGAGCGGATCGCGGGGGCGGCGGAAGAACCAGTTCACAGCCGGGAGGGGGTGCCGTATTCGCCGCGGATCGCGTCCTGCACGAGGCGGACGATGTCGAAGACGTTGGCGAGCTGGGAGCGCTCGAGTTTGGTGAGGTCGGCCGGGTCGATGTAGCGGCCGGAGTCGCCCCGGTGCAGGCCGTTGAGGTTGCGCATGCGCAGGAGCTGGTCGTGGCCGTCGCGGGCGAGTGTCGCCAGTTCCTGGAGGCTGGGCACGGCCCGGCGGATCTCGTCCCAGCGGCCGAAGGTGGAGTAGCGGCGGCTGAGGTTGTGGCGCAGGGAGAAGAGGCGGGCGGCGTCGCGCAGGGGCGCCATGGCGCGGTTCTTGATGTCGAACTCGCCGGCGCCGCGGCCGCGGGTCTCGACGACGAAGCGGCCGAAGAAGTTGAGCGGCGGCGGGGTGTCGATGATCTGCTCGGCCAGGCGTGCCTGCAGGCCGGCGTTGGCGGCCACCGACTTGAAGATCCGCTCGCGCAGCGGGTCGAAGAGGCGTTTGTCGCCGGCGACGAAGCGCATGTCGTAGAGCACGACCGCGCGCAGCAGGAACTTCTGGTCGTTGGTCTCGGGCACGCGGTCGATCTCGGCCGTCCACTCGGCGGTGGTCTGGCACCAGGTGCGGTTGGAGGCCATCACGCCGCCCTGGCAGCGCGCGTAGCCGCAGGCGACGAGGCGCTCGACGACGCGGCCGGCCAGTTCCAAAAAGCGGATGCGCGCGGTCTCGTCGGCCTCGGGCGAGGGGCCGGAGGCGAAGACCAGGGCGTTGTCCATGTCGGTGCGCAGGATCTGTTCGCGGCGACCGTCGCTGCCGACCGACATCCAGGCCCAGGGCCGGTCGGGGAGCGGGGTGCCCGCCTCGGCCATCTCGGCGGCGCACAGGTCGAGCAGGCGGTGCACGAGTTCGTCGACCAGCTCGGCGCAGATCTGGCCGAGGAAGGCGGCGGAGACGCCCGCGGCGAGGTAGCTGCGGGCGATCTCCTCGATCTCGTCGCAGAGCTCGCGGAAACGGGCGGGGGAGCGGGCGGCGCGGATCTCGCGCAGCAGGCCGGCGGGGTGGTGGCCGCTCTGGGCGAGCAGGTCCTTGTGCGAGCAGACGTCGAGCGCGGCGGTCGCCGGTGTGCCGTCTTCGGTGATACAGACTTGGCCGATGCGCTGCCGGAGCATCACCAGCAGGGCGGCGGTGGCGCTGGAGTGGGGGGCCACGGTGACGACCGGCGTGCTCATGATGTCGCCGACGGGCGCGGTCTTCGCCAGGCCCTCGACGACGACCTTCTGCATGAGCATGTTGGCGGTGACGATGCCGACCGGGCGCTGGGCGTCGTCGACGACGAGGATCGAGGGCACGCGTTTGGCGGTCATCTGCTCGGCGGCGTGCTGCAGGGTTTCGGCGGGCGCGCAGGTGAGCAGGCGGCCGGCCGGGCGGGGCTCGATCTGGCGGGCGCCGTCGAGATGCGCCTGCAGGATGTTCTTGGCGCGGCCGGCCACGGCGGACTCGGTGGGTTCGGGGAGCGCGACGGTGTCGCCGACGCGGGTGGCCCAGAAGAGGTGGCGTCGGGCGTAGTCGCGGGCCTCGTCATGGGTATCGAGCAGGGTGCGCATCGCGGGCCAGGGCAGCACGTAGAACAGGCTGTCCTCGACGACCTGGGCGGTGACGCGGAACGGTTCGGCCTTCAGCAGGGCGGTGAGGCCGAGCAGGTCGCCGATGTCGCGCACGTCGACGAGTTCGCTGCGGCCCTCCTTCTGCCAGATGTATTCGACGCGACCGCGGGCGAGGAAGAACAGTTCCGTGCCGGGCTGGCCACCCTGGCTCCAGACTTTCTCGCCGGAGGCGAGCACGCGCACGGTCGAGGCCGTCGCGAGCGTTTCGACGTCGGGAAACGGGAGCATGGAGAACGGGGGAAAACGTCGCATCGCTTCGGCGATGCGTGCGGGGATGACGTTGTTGGAGCCCATGAGCGGCGGCGGAGTGTGATGGATTCGCCACCGAAGGCCAGCGCGCGGAGCGGGCCGGGCGAATTGGGGCGAGGATGCAGCCGATGCGTGTGCGCCGGCCAAACCGGCGGGCCGGACTATCGTTCGAAACGCAGGTGGCGGACCTCTGCGCCTTCGTTGATGAGGCGTTGGAGGGCCTCGATGCCGATGCGCAGGTGCTCCTCGACGAACTGTGTGCTCACGCGCCGGTCGCTGCTCTCCGTCTTCACTCCCTCGGGCGTCATGGGCTGGTCGGAGACGAGCAGCAGCGCGCCGGAGGGGATGTGGTTGTAGAAACCGACGGCGAAGAGCGTGGCCGTCTCCATGTCGACGGCCATGCAGCGGGTGCGGCGCAGGTAGTCCTTGAAGGTGGCGTCGTGCTCCCAGACGCGGCGGTTGGTCGTGTAGACGGTGCCGGTCCAGTAGTCGCGGGCGTGGTCGCGGATGGCGGTGGAGATGACCTTTTGGAGCGCGAAGGCGGGGAGGGCGGGCACCTCGGGCGGGAGGTAGTCGTTGGATGTGCCGTCGCCACGGATACCGGCGAGCGGCAGGATGAGGTCGCCCAGCGCGGGCTCGTCCTTCACCGAGCCGCATTTGCCGAGGAAGAGGCAGGCCTTCGGGGCGACGGCGCCGAGCAGATCCATCACGGTGGCGGCGTTGGCGCTGCCCATGCCGAAGTTGATGATGGTGATGCCGCGCGCGGTGGCGTTGGCCATCGGGCGGTCGGTGCCGACGACGGGCACGTCGTGCCACTGGGCGAAGAGATTCACATAGTGCTGGAAGTTGGTCAGCAGGATGTATTGGCCGAACTTATCCAGGGGCAGGCCGGTGTAGCGGGGCAACCAGTTGGCCACGATCTGTTCGCGCGTTTCCATGACGCCGAGGCTGCGCCGGCGCGGCCCGATGGCGATGCGGAAACTGCGAACCTCGGCGCACCGCGACCGGCAGGCGTGCAACTGTTATGGCAAGCTCCCGCCTTGAACGGTGCTTATCACTGCGGTGCGGCGCGGCCTTTTCGTTTTCCTTTTCCGGAGAGCCTCGCAACCTGCCGCCCATGACCTGGGAGTTTTATGCGATCCTTCACGTGGCCAGCATCCTGTTCCTGACCGGCGCCACTTTCGCCGTGGTCGGCGGCGCCCCGGATGCCCGGCGCAAACTCATCCTGATGGCCGGCGGCGTCTTCAGCCTGCTGGCGCTGGTCGCGGGTTTCGGGCTGGCGGCCAAAAAATCGGGCCTGCCCAATCCGCTCGAGTGGCCCGTCTGGCTCTGGGTGAAGGTGTTCTGCTGGCTGTGGCTCTCGGCCATCGGCGGCATCGCCTACCGCCGCCGCGCGCAGACGCCGCGCTGGATCGCGGTGACGGCGTTCCTGCTGCTCGTCGCGCTCGTCATGGCGTTCCTCAAGCCCGCCTTCGGCAGCTGAGCCGGTGCCAGTCGTGCCCGATTCCCCATGCAAGGCGACCCCAGCCCTCTTCCCCTCTGCGGCGTGTGGATCGACGACCACGGGCGCGCCCACGTGGCGTTGGCGACCGAAGACGGCGGCCGCCGCGAGGCGCAGGGCGAGTTCCGCCCGTTCGCCTGGCTGCGGGAGGCGGCGCCGGAGCTGCCGCGCAGCGGGTGCGAGCGCCTGAAGGGGGAGGGGGATTTCAACTACCTGGCGCACTCCGAGAACGCGGCGGCCCACGCGGCCCTGTTGAAGGCGGTCGGCAACGGCCGGCACGATTCGCTGCGCCCGCTCGAGTGCCAGTTCCTGCTCCAGCAGCGCCGCCGGCTCTACGAGGGCCTGCGCTTCTCGCAGCTGCGGCGCTGCCAGATCGACATCGAGACGGCCGCGGTCGGCGAGGACCATTTCAGCGATCCGGCCAATCCCGGCGACCGCGTACTGGCGATCGGGATGCGCTGCGGCGACCGCGTCGAGCTGGTCGAGCTGGCAGCCGACACCGACGATGCGGAGCGCGACATGCTGCAGCGGTTCAACACGCTGCTCGCGGAGTGGGACCCCGACACGGTCGAGGGGCACAACCTCTTCAAGTTCGACCTCGATTACCTGCGGCAGCGCGGCAAGCGCCTGAAGGTGCCCTGCGCGTGGGGGCGTTTCGGGCAGAAGGCGAGTTTCCGCAACAGCCGGCTCAAGCTCGCCGAGCGCTGGATCGATTTTCCGCGCTGCGACATGCCCGGCCGCGCCGTGGTCGACACCTTCCTGCTCGCGCAACTCTACGACATCTCGTCGCGCGAGCTTCTGTCGTACGGGTTGAAGGACCTCGCGCGGCATTTCGGCATCACCGCGGAGGACGACGAACGCACGTACCTGCCCGGCTCGCAGATCCAGGAGACCTTCCACCGGGATCGGGAACGCTTCCGTGCCTATCTCGCCGACGACCTGCGCGAGACCGCGGGTGTGGCCGACCTGCTGTTGCCCACCTATTTCGAGCAGGTGAAGGCGTTCCCGACCTCGTTGCAGGAGGCCGCTCTGCGCGGCACGAGCACGAAGGTCGATCTGCTCTTTCTCGAGGAGTACTACCACCGGCGCGCGGCGATTCCGGGTCCGGTCGAGGTGGCGACGTTTGAGGGCGGCTACTCGCGCAGCTTCAAGGAGGGGGTCTTCCACGATGTGATGCACTTCGACGTCGCCTCGCTCTATCCGAGCCTGCTGCTCGCGATGGGGCGCAATCCGCGCGGCGACTCCGAGGGCGTGTTCATCCCGCTGCTGCGGCAGCTGCGCGACTACCGCCTGAAGTACAAGGGCCTGGCGCGCACGGAGCCCGATCCGGATCTGCGCGCCGAATACGCCGCGCGGCAGGCGAGCTTCAAGATCCTCATCAACTCCTTCTACGGCTACCTCGGTTTCGCCGGCGCGCGTTTCGGCGACGGCGAACTCGCCGCCGAGGTCACGCGCCAGGGCCGCGAGCTGCTGCAGTCGCTCATCGACGAGTTCGCCCGGCACGGTTGCGAGATCCTCGAAGCGGATACTGACGGGATCTACCTGGCCTCGGAAAAGTGGTTCACCGCGCCGGAGAAGCTGCTGGCCGAGGTGAGCACGATCCTGCCCGCGGGCATCGAGCTCGAGTTCGACGGCTCCTACCGCGCGATGTTCTGCTACAAGGCGAAGAACTACGCGCTCTACGACGGCGAGAAGGTCACCATCCGCGGCTCGGCGCTGCGCTCGCGCGGCATCGAGCCGTACCTCAAGAAGCTCGGCGACCAGCTCATCCGGCATCTGCTCGGCGCGAGCGACGAGTCGCCGGCGGCGCTGGTGGCCGACTACCGCGAGCGCATCGCGGCGAGCACGGCCGATGTGCGCGAGCTGGCGAAATCGGAGAATCTCGGCCAGAGCGCCGATGCCTACGAGAAGTTCATCGCCGGCGGCGGCAAACCCCGTCGGGCCTCGGCGGAGGCGGCGTTGCAGCTCAACCCGCGGCCGCGCCTGGGCGACCGCGTCGCGTACTACATCGCGCCGAAGCAGAAGGGCATGACCAGCGACTGGCAGCGCGCCCGCCCGGTGGAGGCGTACCATCCCGCGACCGCGCCCTACGCGCCCGACTACTATCTGAAGAAGCTCGACGACTGGGTGGAGCGCTACGGCCCGTTTCTCGGCCTGAAGGTCGAGCCCGCGCAGGGCGAGTTGTTCTGATCCCACACGCGGCGTTCCAATTCTCGCGGCCCACCGTCCCGGCCTGTCGCCCATTTGGGTTCGGTGCCGAATCTTGACCGACCGTATAACCTGACGGCCGTCAGGTTATACGGTCGGAGCAGGAAGTGGTGTACGTACGTTAGCATGGGGGATCGCTTGCGGCGGGAGGGGGGGCGGCAAACTTGGCGGTCCATCCCCATGATGAAGAAATCCCCGTTCACCTCCGTGGGTTCGCGCGTCCGTCGCGGAGCCTGTGCCCTTGTCTTGCTTTCGCTGGCCCTGTGTGGCCATGCCCAACCCTCCGGTGGTCCCTACGGGCCCCTGCCTCAGAGCTACTCCGTGCCGGCCGGCGCCAACCATGTCATCTACGTCGCTCCGGACGGCGCCGCCGCGGCCGACGGCTCGGCGCTCGCCCGCCCGACCTCCCTGGCCGCCGCCATCGAGCGCGCGGTCACCGGCGACGTCGTCGTGCTGCGCGGCGGTGTGTATCGAGTGGGCGGACTCGTGCTCAACCAGGGCATCACGCTCCAGGCGCATGCCGACGAGCAACCCGTGCTGAAGGGCTCGGAGGTGGCCGCCGAATGGACCGAGCTGCGCAACGGGCTCTGGCGCACCTCGTGGACCAAGCTCTTCCCGCAGCGCCCGGCCGACTGGTGGCGCCGCGAACGCGAGGGAAAGAAGACCCCGCTGCATCGCTTCAACAACGACATGGTCTTCGTCGACGGCGTGCCGTTGCACTCCGCCGGCTGGGAGGGCGAGCTCGACGCGAACTCCTTCTACATCGACTACGAGAACGGCCACGTCTACCTCGCGCAGGATCCGACCGGTCGCACGGTGGAGATCACCGCGCACGACGGCGGACTGGTCCGCGTACTCGGCGAGGCCCACGGGCGCAAGTCCGACGGCCGGGGCTACACGCTGCGCGGCCTCACGTTCACGCAGTACGCCTACCGCGCGCTCGAGATCGAGGGCACCGAGCCCGACCGGCTCATGGACCCGGCCGATTTCGGCAACGAGGTCGTGGGCACCACGATCGAGCACTGCACGATCACGCACTGTTCGCGTGTGGCCGGCTATTTCCGCGGCGACCGCTTCACGATGCGGCACTGCCTGATCAGCGACACCAGCACCGAGGGCGTGTACCTCGTGGCCTCCTCGGACAGCCTGCTCGAGAAGAACATCTTCGCCCGCAACAACGTCGAGAAGATCACCGGCTATTTCCCCTCGGCGGTGAAGATCTTCAACCAGTCGTACCGCGTGACCTGCCGCGACAATCTCGTGTACGGCAACCCGGACTCGAACGGCATCTGGTACGATGTCGGCAATGTCGATGCGGTGTTCGTGAACAACTGGATCGAGGGCTGCGTCGACGGCTTCTTCTACGAGATCTCGAAGAACGCGATCTGCGCGGGCAACGTCTTCGTCGACTGCGAGAAGGGCGTGCACTCGTTGAACAGCAGCGGCGTGCGCGTCCTGCACAATACGTTTGTGAATACCGGGGCGGCCTTCCAGCGCGACGGGCGCAGCGCCGTCGGCGACCATTTCGGCTGGCATCCCTCGACTGGCCCGGACGTCGAGCAGCGCGTCGACCATGCCTTCATGGGCAATCTGCTGGTGGCCGACCGCGCGCTGCCTCCGCCGCAATGGAGCTACCGCCTGTCCGGCACGCCGGAGAAGACTCCGCTCGTCGTTTTCAGTCAGCCGCAGAACCTGGCCGAACGGCTCACCCTGCCGCACGTGAACGCCTTCGACGGCAACGTGTACGTGCGCAGCGGCGCCGCCGCCGCCGGTCCGCTGGTGGCCTGGAGCCCCTCGGCCGGAGCGCAGACCCGGGTCGACCACGACTCGCTCGCCGCCTTCCGGGCCGCGCAACCGGCCTGGGAAAAGAACAGCGTCGACCTGCTCGCCCCCGCCAACGCGGCCGTGCGTAGCCTCGAGTTGAAGAACTACGAGCTGGTCGACGGATTCTCGAAGCCGGTGCCGGCGACGACGCTGCCCGAAGAGGTGCGCGCGCTGCTCGGTTGGCCGGCGGAGGCCGCGACCGTGCCGGGCGCCTATCCGTCGAAACGCTGACTCGCAACTTTGGTGACGCCATGGCAGGAGTGACTCCGCCATGGCCCTGCCGACCCCGGTTCTCCAACGCCAGTCCTTCGATTCGCTGCCCGCCGAGCAATGGCGGGCAGTTTGTGTTTTGTTCGACCGCGTGTGGCCTTCGGCGGAGGGGCCGCTTGCCGAGCAGGCCGAGGCGTATCGGGCCGACAAGCTCGGGCAGCAACGCGAGGTCGTCACCGTCCGGGCCGGGGAGGAGCTGGTCGCCGTGGCGATCGTGTTCCCGCGTGAGATCCGCACGGCGACGGGGGCGATGACGGTGATGGCGCTGGCCGGAGTCTGCACGGCGCCCGAGTGGCGCGGCCGCGGCTGGGGCGCGGCGGTGGTGCGGGCGGCGTTTTCGCCGGTCGACGAGGGCCGTTTCGGCGTGGCGCTCTTCCAGACCCCGGTGGCGGACTTCTACGCGAAGCTCGGAGCCCGGCCGGTGGACAATGTCTTCGTGAACAGCCGCTGGCGGCCGGGCGACCGGCACTCGGCGGAGGCTCCGTGGTGGGATCCCTCCGTCATGATCTATCCGGCCGGCGCGCGCTGGCCGGAGGGCGTGATCGATCTGCTCGGTCCGGGGTATTGAGGAACTCGGAACGGGGAAGGCGGGAGACGGCAGAGAGCGACGCTGCTCTGGGCGAGCAGCGTCACGGTTTGGCGGTGGCGCTCCCGGGTCTTCAGCGCGCCACTTCGATGCTCGAGTTCGCCGGGGCGAGATCGTCGGCGGAGGCGGAGAGCGTGAGCTTTCCGGGTTCGCTGCCGGCTTCCACGATCACCTGGGCGAAGCCGTTGAACAGGCTGCGTTGCGTGGCCGGTGCGGCGGTGGTCAGGCGGAGCGCCCCGAGCCGGTCGGCCTCGGGAAGGCGCCGGCGGGAGTCGGCGAACGGCGTCACGAGCAATTGGACATGATTGACGCCCACGACGATCTGCTCGGCCGAGAGGCGCAGCGACGGGCCGGCCTTGGTGGTGTCGACGCCGGTTGCGAGGGTGCGGCCGTTGAGCTGCACGGTCGTGGTGGTGCCGAGCGTCGGGAGGAAGAGCTCGATCGAGGCGCCGGCGGGGAGGTCGCGGAGGGTGAACTCGGCGGCCAGTTCGTAGAGTTCGTTCTCCTTCGGCAAGGGCGCGAGCCAGTTGCCGACCTTGCGCAGCGGTTCCAGCGAGGCTGGGGCGGCGGCTCCGAGTTCGGTGCCGGCCGGGGCGATGCGGCCGCGCCAGTTCTCGACATTGAGTCGGGTGATCGCGGGATGGACCTGGTCGGGTTCGTGGCAGCTCGGGTCGCCGTTGCCCACGCCGAGGATACGGCCGCCCGCGATCGCAAACGTGACCTGGTTGCAGGCGGTGGGTACGACGCGGCCCCGGGCGTCGCGGGCCTCGACGGTGAAGACGGTGGCGTCGGCCCCGCCGGGGGAGAGCTGCGAGCGGTCGGGAGTGAGGACGAGTTGGGTCGCCGGACCGGTAGTCTCGACGCGGGATGTTTCGACGAGTTCGCCACCGCGGAAGCCGCGGGCTTCGAGTGTGCCCGCCTCGTAGGGCACGGACCATTCGACGCGGTCGTAAGGCGGCACCGGCTTGCGGCCGAGGGAGCGGCCGTTGAGCAGCAGTTCGACTTCCTCGTGGTTGGTGTAGCAGCCGACCGTGATCGCCTGGCCTTCGCGGCCGGCCCAGTTCCAGTGCGGGTAGACGTGGAGAACGGGCTGGGCGGTCCACATCGCGCGGAGGTAGTGGAAGCTGTCTTTGGGGAAGCCGCACGTGTCCATCAGGCCGTATTGGGAGCTGATGGCGGGGAAGCTGTAGGGGTTGGACTCGCCGCGGTAGTCGAAGCCGGTCCAGTAGAAGAGGCCGGCGAGGTAGGGGCGGGTGGCGTAGTGTTTCCAGCCGGCGATGCAGTTGGCGCCGGAGTCGCCGATGTGGTCGGGATTGTGGGCCTGGTGGGCGCGGGCGGCATCGGTGAAGTAGATGCCGCGGGTGCACTGGGTGGTGCTCTCCTCGGTGCCGACGCCGGGCTGGTCGGGGAAGAGGCGGTGCTGCTCGTCGGTGCTGCCGTGGGTGTAGTAGTTGTAGCCCATGACGTCGGTCGTGGTGGAGCTGCCCGCGCCCCAGCCGCCGCTGATGGCGACGGTGGTGCGGCGGCTCGGGTCGAGGCGTTCGGCGAAGGCGCGCATGGTGGTGGTCAGGCGGGCGCCGAGCTCGTTGCCCTCGATGGCCCACTCCTCGTTGCCGAGGCCCCAGAGGATGACGCTGGGGTGGTTGCGGTCGCGGCGGATCAGGGCGGCGAGCTCGTCGAGCTGGGCGGGCACGGAGCCCATGAGGCGGGCCTCGTCGAGCACGAGGAAACCGAGGCGGTCGCAGGCGGCGAGCACTTCGGGCGCGGGCGGGTGGTGCGCGGTGCGGTAGGCGTTGGCGCCCATCTCCTGGAGTTTCCGGATACGGAATTCGACCAGGGCGTCGGGCACGGCGACGCCGACGCCGGCGTGGTCCTGGTGCATGTTCACGCCCTTGATGACGACGTGCTCGTCGTTGAGGAAGAAGCCCTTGTTGGCGTCGAAGCGGATCGTGCGGATACCGAAGGTCGTCTCGTAGCGGTCGAGGGTGACATCGCCGGCGCGCACGGTGGTCACGAGGCGATAGAGGTTGGGCTGCCCGATGGACCAGAGCTGCGGGTCGGCGATGGTGATCGTCTGGTCCTGTTGCGCGGTGCCGCCCGGAGCGACGAGGACCTCGGCGGCGTGGTCGAGGCCGGCGACGGGGGCGCCCTGCGGGTCGAGGACGAGCTGGTCGATGGTGACGGTGGCCGGCGCGAGGCCGGAGTTGGCGAGGGTCGTGCCGATCGAGATCACGGCATCGTCGGCGCGGACCTCGCTGGTGACGAAGGTGCCGTGGCGGGCGACGTGGACCGGGGCGGTCTTGTTGAGCCACACGTGGCGGTAGATGCCGGCGCCCTCGTAGTACCAACCTTCCTCCATGGTGGCGTCGGCGCGCACGGCGACGACGTTGGGCCCGTCGTAGTTGAGGTAGTCGGTGATGTCGTGGGCGAAGCCGGTGTAGCCGCTCGGCTGCTGGCCGAGATAGAAGCCGTTGATCCAGACTTTGGAGTCGCGGTAGATGCCGTCGAACTCGAGGGAGATGCGGCGGCCGCGATCGGCGGCGGGCACGGTGAAGGTCTTGCGGTACCAGCCGATGTTGTTCTCGGGGAAGCGGGGGCCGACGGCCTTGTAGCCGTGGCTGTGGCTGCCGTCGGCGGCGAAGGGCACCTCGACGGCCCAGTCGTGCGGCAGGTCGAGCTCGCGCCAGGCCCGGTCGTCGAACTTCGGAGACGCAGGGCCGTCGCCGTTGCCGGCCTTGGCGAGGTAGGAGAAGTAGGCGGTGGCGTGGTCGAAGTCCTTGGCGGTGTCGGACGGGTGGCCGAGGGCGAAGCGCCAGCCGGAGTCGAAGGCGAGGCGCTCGCGCGGGGCGGGCGCAGTTTCGTGCGCCTCGACCGAGGGAGCGGCGGGCGCCGCGGTGAGGAGGTGGGGGAGGAACAGGCCAATGGCCAGGGGAAGGGTACGGAGCACGGGGGACATAGGAGCGGAGGAAAGTGCCGAGGATGGGGACGGCGAGCGAATTTGCGCTAAATCCCGCCCCGCGACACGGTCGGTGGGGCGGAACGCGGGGAGGGCTGCGGACGGGCGCGGCTACGAGCGCGTGGGCGCCGCGGCGGGATTTTCGGGGTTGTACTGCTTGATGACGAGGTAGCGCAGCTCGGTGTCGCCGACGTTGCGGATGCCGTGCTCGCTCCAGCGCGGGCAGTAGAAACTGGAGTTGGGGCCGATGGTCGCGGTCTCGCCGTTGAGGGTGACCTCGGCGGTGCCTTCGAGGACGAAATAGAACTCGTCCTCGTCGTGGCGGTGGGGCGCGTGGATACCCGATCGGGGGGCGACGATGCTCATCTTGAGCGTCTTGCCGTCGGCGAGGTCGCGTCCGGCAAACCAGAACTGGAAGCCGTTGTTGGTCCTGGTGGCCCGCGCGAGGTCGAGCGTGTTGACGCATTCGGCCATCGACGGCTGGGGCGGGAGCGGGGTGGGCGGAGTCGCCTCGGGGGCGGCGACGAGGGCGGTGGCGGCGAAGGCGAGGAAGAGAAACGGGGTGGAGGGGTTCACGCACCGCAGGGTGCGCGTTACCCCGCTGAAATCAAACGGAGCGGGAGCTACTCCCAACCGATCTTGCGGCCGCGGTTCTGCTCCTCGAGCCAGGCCTGCAGCGGGGCGAAGTACTCCACCATCGCGCGGGGCGAAAGCTCCTCGCCGGTGGCCTCGCGGAGGATGTCGCGCCAGTCCTCGGTGGCGCCCTTCTCCATGATCGAGCGCAGGAACGCACCGACTTCGGGGTGGCCGGTGTAGTTGCAGGCCTGCAACGGCTGGTGGAGGATTTCTTTCGCGATGTGGGCGTGGAGCTGGAAGCGGATGACCGTGGCGATCGCGTAGTTGGCGTAGTAGGCCGGCACGGTGTTGATGTGCGTCTTGGTGGCCGGATCGCAGAAGTCCTCGCCGCGCGGCTCCGGCGGCTCGATGCCCTGGAAGTCGCGCACGTACTGCCACCAGCGGGCGTTCCACTCGTCGACCGGCAGGTCGCGGGCGTAGAGATCGGCCTCCCAGTGCGTCATCGTGCCGGAGGCGAAGGCGATGAAGGGCAGGGTGGGGTTGAGGGCGTCGTTGAGGAGGAAGGCGACCGGATCGGGTACCGAGTCGGCGGAGACGAGACCGAGGTGCTGCAGGTAGGGCGCCTGCATGCAGGCCAGGCTGGCGAGTTCGGCGATGCCCTCGTGGAAGCCGGAGTTGGGCGCGTCGCGCAGCAGCGGCGGGATCCCGGGCCGGGCGTAGGCGAGCATGTAGTAGGCGTGTCCGAATTCGTGATGCGCGGTGCCGAACCAGTCGGAGTCGGCCTCGACGTTCATCAGCGCGCGCACGTCGCCCGCGAGGTCGATGTCGTAGCAGAAGGCGTGGGCGCTCTTCTTGCGCGCGGCGTCGGCGGGCAGCGGGTAGAAGTCGGAGCGTTCCCAGAACGTGGCCGGCAGCGGGTCGAGCCCGATGCCGGTGTAGAACCGCTCGGCGGTTTTCACCACCCACTCGCGCGGGTGCCGCGCGATCGCCGGGTCGATGTCGGCGGCGGCGACCAGCCCGGGCCATTCCTGGCCCCAGCGGTTGGCCAACCAATGGGCGGGGATGCGCTCCGGCACGGGCTGGCCGTAACGTTTCGCGAGCTCGTGTTTGGCCCAGGTGTGCAGTTGCAGGTAGAGGGGGCGGAGCGTCGCCACGAGTTCGGCGTTGAGGCGGACGACCGCCTCGGCGTCGAGTCCGTAGAGGGCGTACTGGAGGGAGAAGTAGTCGGGGTAACCGAGTTCGCGCGCCACGCCGTTGCGCAGGTCGCGCAGGCGGACCAGGCCGGGTTTGAGCGCGGAGCCGACCGCCTTGGACGCCTCCCACAGCGCGCGGCGCTCGGCGAGGTCGGTGGAGGCGAGCAGGCGCTCGCCGAGGTCGTTGACCGTGACGGGCTGTCCCCGGAACGTGAATTCGTAGCTGTTGAGCAGGGAATCCTGCCGGGTCTCGGCGGCGATGCGTTCGGCCGCGAGCGCCGGGTTCGTCATGGGCGCCTCGGCGGCGGCCAGGAGCAGGCGGTCGAGCTGGCGGACGGTGTTGGGCGAGAGGGCGGCGCGGTGGCGCATGAGTTCGCGCGCCTCGGTGACGAGGGCGGGATTTCCCGTGAATGCCCCGAAGGCGCGGGAGGCGGTCTCGAAGGCGGCCTCATGGGCGTCGGTGACGTCGGTCGTGTTGGCCCAATCGGCTTCCTCGCGGATGGCGATCAACGATTGGTAGCCGGCGTTGGCGAGCGCGAGGAAGCGGTCGGCTCGTTCCTGTAGTTGCTCCGGATCGGTCGCCCGTGCGGGCAAGGCGAGGAGGGCGAGGAGAGCGGAGGCGGCGAGGAGGCAAGGGCGACGCATCCGCCCACGCTAGGAGGCCGAGGTGCCGTGCCAAGAGCCGGCAGAGGCGGGCCGACGATTTTTGCCGGTCCCGCCCGTGGGTGGCTTCCGGGTCAGTGGTGCGCCGGGGGCGCCTCGACGGGAGCGGGGGGCGTCCCGGGTGCGGGGGCGTTGGCGGGTTGGGGGACGGCGACGTGGTCGAGCATTTCGACCTTGCCCGACTCGAGGTCGTAGATGGCGCCAACCACCCGGGCGCGACCGACCGCCACGGCGAGGCTGAGCTCGGGACTGAGACGAAGGAGGTCGGCCATGGACTGTAGCACGTTGGTGCGGACGGTCGCATCGACCAGGCCCGGACCGTGCAGGCCGGGATTTTCGGCACGTGCCCGTTTTGCCGCGGGCTGGATGGGTGCGATCAACTCGGCGAGATTGGGGCCGGCGTGCGCCTCCTCGACGACGGCGGACACGGCGCCGCAACGGGTGTGCCCCATCACCACGACAAGGCGGGTGCCGAGGTGGCCGACGGCGTATTCGATGCTGGCGACCTCGTCGACGCGGGACACGTTGCCGGCGACACGAATGACAAACAGGCAACCGACCCCCTGGTCGAAGATGAGTTCGGGCGGCACGCGGGAGTCGGCACAGGTGAGAACGACGGCGAAAGGTTTCTGGCCATGCTTCGCCGTTTCCGAGCGTCGCAGGCTGTTCTGCTGGAAGTGCAACGGCTTGTCGTCGGCGTAGCGTTGGTTGCCGGCTGCGAGCAGGATCAGGGCGTCGTCGGGCGGCACGCCCTGCGGGGGGCCTTCGAAGGCGCGCAACGTCGAGAACGGCAGGAGCGCGAGCAGGAGCACGGCGGAGCGGCGGACAAGCACGGAAGGCATGCCCGGTAACTTCGGTCCGGTGGGGCGATTCTTGATCCCGATGTGCCGGCGGGCCGGGTTGCTTTGCGGGCTTGAGCGCGCGGCCGTGTCGTGGTGGTTTCGACACCGACATGAAATCCCGGATCCCTTTCATCCTCATCCTGGCAAGCGTTTTGGCCCTGGCTGCACACGCGGAGCCGGACCGTGAACAGTCGTGGCACGAAGGGGAGGAACACGGGCGCGGGCGTGGCCGGCCGCCATCGCAGGAATGGGAGCGCGAGCAGCTTCCGGATTGGGAGCGCGAGGATGCGGAGTGGAGCCGGGAAAAGTCGGATTGGGAACGCCGGCGGGCCGACTGGCGCCGGAAGGAGCGCGAGCACGAGGCGTGGTCGGCCGGCAATCATCCGGAGTGGGGCCATGATCGGCGTCGTGAAGAAGCGGAGCGGGCGGCGCGCGAGCGCCGCTGGTCCGACGCCAAGCTCGAATGGACGGCGGCCTGCTCCGAATGGCAACGGCGGCTGGATGCGCGCCGCCACCGGCTCGAGGAACGGCAGCGCTGGCGGGAGGAGCGCCGGCAGCGCGACGAGGAGTCGCGAATGCGCGAGCAGGAGCAGCGCGCCAACCTGGACGAGGTGCAACGCCAGCGGTGGATCGCCGAGGAGGATCGCCGCCGGGTCGAGGCCGACCGCAGACGCATCGAGCAGGACCGGATCCGCATCCGCGAGGAGGCGGAACAGGAGCAGGAGCAGCGGCGGCGGGAACAGGAGGCGCGCGACGAGGAGAACCGGGCGAAGGACCGCCTCAACCGCGAGCGCGCCCGCCGGCAGAACGGCTCCGACGGGGAGTGGTAGTCGATCGGTGGCGACGCCGGTGCGGCGTCACCGTTTCAGGCGGAGGCGGCGGTATTCCATCTGGCCGCGGTCGCCCTCGAGGCCGATCGGGCCGGTGGCGGGGAGCGGCAGGGCCTGCTCGACGATTTCGCCGTTGCAGGTGGCGCGGGCGACATTGTCGCGGACCACGACGACGAGTTCGTTCCAGTCCTGCGGCCGGTAGTGTTGCAGGCCGTTGTAGGGGCCGGCGAGGCGGTAGTCGCGGCATTGGAGCTGCACGCCGCGCAGGAAGACGCCGCTGTCGGCGTTGGGTGTCGCACGGAACTCGAGACGCAGCTCGAAGTCGCCGGGGAAATCGTCGGTGGTCCAGAGGGCCTGGATTTTCCGGTATTCGGGGGGAGTGGTGACGACGAGGCGTCCGTCGCGGGCGAGGAAACGACCATCCGCGCTTTCGCTGCGCCCGGCGAAACCTTGCGCCTCGGTCACGATGGGCCAGGTGGCGGCGTGTTCGGGATCGGCGGCCTGCCATTGGCGGGCCGATTCGATCTGGTCGGGCGGGGTCGGTCGGACGCCCCAGCCGGTGAGGTCGTATCCGTTGAAGAGCGGTTGAAAGCCCGGTTCGGGAGCGAAGACATCGGCGGGTTCGTCGAACAGGCCCAGTGTCGCCAGCACGGGGCGCAGGGCAGCGGCCCATTGGGCGTAGCCGATTTCGTTGGGGTGGAGCAGGTCGGGGAATTCGGCGACGGGGGCGTTGCCGGCGGTATCGGCGAAGAGGGGCCACGTTTCGAGCAGGGTGACACGCGGGTTGTTCTTCACGGCAGCCTGGAACAGCTCGTTGATGCGCCGGATCTTCGCGGCCGGGCGCCGTTTTTCGGGTGAACTCGGAAAGACCTGACAGAGGATGATCGGCAGGGCGGGATCGGACTGCTCGAGGGCCGCGAGCACGAGGCGGAGATTGGCCACGATCGTGTCGGGATCCGCGCCCTCCTCGAGATCGTTGGTGCCGATCAGGAGCACGACGCCGCGCGGGTGGAGCGAAAGCACGTCTTCTCGCAGGCGGATGAGCACGCCGCGGGTGGTGTCGCCGGAGATGCCGCGGTTGGCGGTCTTCATGCCCGGAAAGGCCCGGCCGAGATCGTCGCCCCAGAGTTGGGTGATCGAGTCGCCGAGGAAGACGACGGCCTGCTGGTCGGCCTCGACCTGGTGAGCCCAGGTCGAACGGCGTTCGCGCCAGAGCTCGAGGAACCAGGTGTAGCGCCGGATCGGGCCGACGCCGGGCAGTCCGTCGTCGGTCGCGGGCACCTCGAAGGCCGACGGCGTTCCAGCCGGTGTGGTCTGGCCGGGTACGGGGCAGGGGAGCGAGGCGAAGGCGGCGGCGAGAAGCAGGCCGGGGAGTAGTTGCTTTTTCGATTTCATGGGGCGGGGCGAGTTTGGCGCGGCGGGAGGCGGAGGCAACCGCCCGGAGCGGGGCGAGGGCGGGGTTGTTCACACAAAAACGACGTTTTCCGCTTCGACAGAGGCGCGGGGCGGTCCATGATCCGCGGCGTTTTCAGTCCGAAAACCCAACTACTATGCGTGCTCCCAATCTTCGTGCCCCCAGTTTGGTGGAAATCATTGTCGGTTCGATCCTCTCGGTGGTGCTGGGAGCGCTGCTGGCGGCGGCGATCCTGATCGTGAAGCCGGTCGAGGTGTTGAAGGAGCCGCCGAAGGAGGTGGAGCCGGGCACGGTGTACTTTTTCGCGGGCAGCAAGGACTGGAACGCCGGGCAACGTTGGCGCTTCAAACGCGATTCCTTCGTCGAGGGGCATTCGGTGCGCGTGACCGAGGATGAGCTCAATGCCTGGGTGGAGAACATTTATCCGATGTTGCCGGTGGAGACGCAACGGCCGGCCCCGAAGAGCAAGGACGGCAAAAAGAAGCCGGCCGCGAAAAAGGGAGGGGAACCCGCACCGTTGGTGCAGACCGGCACGCCCAACTTCCGCCTGATGAGCGACTCGGTGAAGATTGGCGTCACCTATTATGTCGATCTTTTCGGCTGGTGGTCCTTCTCGGTGGTGAGCCAGACCGAAGGTACGTTCATCAAACCCAAGAAAGGCGAAGATCCGGTCTACTTCCAACCCGACTCGCTCTATCTGGGCAGCCTGCCGGTGCACAAATTGTTGGTGGTGCGCCCGATTCTCTTCAGCCAGATGGTGGGTGGCTTCGAGTTTCCTGCCGATCTTGCCGCGAAGTGGGCCACGTGCAGCGAGGTGAAGGTCGAGAACCGCGAGCTCGTGCTCGCGTTCGTCGAGTAGGGGAAAAACGGTTTCCGCCACGCCTCCGCGGCGAAAGGCCGCGGGTCAGCGGCGGGCGGGGTGGGCGTGGAGCAGGGCGGCGGAGGCCTCGGCTTGGCCGAGATCGCAGACACCGATCAGTCGCCCGTGGGAGTAGACCGGAAAGGTTCGTTGCCGGCTGCGGGCAAGGTCGGCGATCACCGCGCCGAGCGGCCATTCGGCCTGCAGGGTGTTGAAGTCGTGGTCCGCGATGGCGGCGAGGGCATCGTTGGCGCGGCCGGCACGGATCGCCTCGGCGAGGCGTTTGCGGGGCACCAGGCCGGTGGGCCCGACCGCGGTCACGAGCAGCAGGTCGCTGGGGGGCGCGCGGCGGAGGGCCTCGAGGGCGTTGGCGATGGTGGCCTCCGGCGGGAAGGCGAGAAAATCGCCGCGGGTGACATTGGCGACGATCAGGCCGGCGAAGAGTTCCCGCCGCCGGACGAAGCGGTATTCGGTTTCCGCGCCATAGGCGATGAACAGGAACAACGCCGCGAGCAGCAGGTGGTTGCCCTCGTAGGCGAGGGTAAAATACACGGCGGCCGAGGCCAACAGCAGGGCGATGGCCTGGCCGATGCGCGCGGCCCAGCGCGTGGCGGGCAGGTAGTCGAAGCGCATCGCAAGCAGCGCGCGCAGCACCCGGCCACCATCCATCGGGAAGGCGGGCAGGAGGTTGAAGACGCCCATGATCAGGTTGACCGCGATGAGTGTGCCCGGCACCGCCGACCAGCGGCTGAGCGTGCCCGTCTCCGTGTCGAAATCGGGCCAGCCGAAGCCCAACACGAGGACGGCGACCAGCACGTAGTTCACCGCCGGGCCGGCCAGGGCGATGACGAGTTCGCGCACCGGTTGGCGCGGGATGCGCGAAAATTCGGCCATGCCGCCGATCGGCAACAAAAGGATGCGGTTCACCCCGATCCCGAAATGGCGGGCGGCGAAACAATGCCCGAGCTCGTGCAGCACCACGCACAGAAACATCAGCAGCACCAGAACCACCGAAGTGACGATGCCCTCGATCCCGCCGTCCTCCGCCCAACCGGCCCAGACGGCATAGGCGAGCAGCAGCACAAATGTGGCGTGCAGCTCGAGGCGGATGCCGAAGACTCGGAACAAGGCGATTGACCAGTGGCGCATCAGGGCGGAAAAAATCCATTTGGCCGCGGCTCCGCCGCGAATGTCAATGCAGCCCACCTTTCATTCATGACCCCCGACACCAGCGCCCTGAAGACGCCCACCATCCTGATCATCGACGATGATGAGGAGATCCGCTATTCGCTCGGCCGAGTGTTGGGCGCCCGCCAGTACAACATCGTCGAGGCGGGCAGCGGCGAGGAGGGCATCGCCCTTGCCAAGAAGGGCGCGCCCGACCTCGTCTTCCTCGATATCCGCATGGGCGGCATGAGCGGCATCGAGACCCTGCAGCACCTGCGCTCGTCGCACCCGCAACTGCTCGTGGTTCTCATGACCGCCTTCGGCACGGCGCAGACGGCCATCGAGGCGATGAAGTTCGGCGCGTTCGACTATGTGATGAAGCCGTTCGACGCCGACAAGGTGCTCGCGATCTCCGACAACGCGCTCAAGACCAAGGCCGACCTCCAGACCGCCGCCGGCTACAAGCCGAAGGTGAAGAGCGAGGACTACAAGGAGGGCATCGTGGGCTCCTCTCCGGCGATGCAGGAGGTCTTCAAGGTCATCGGCCAGGTGACGGCCAGCGATGTGACCGTGCTCATCTCCGGCGAGAGCGGCACGGGCAAGGAGCTCGTCGCCCGCTGCATCTACCAGCACAGCCATCGTTCCTCGAAACCGTTCATGGCGGTCAACTGCGCCGCGATTCCCGAGAACCTCATCGAGAGCGAGCTCTTCGGCCACGAACGCGGCTCCTTCACCGGCGCGACCGGGCAGCGCAGCGGCAAATTCGAACTCTGCGACGGCGGCACGCTCTTCCTCGACGAGATCGGCGACATGTCGCTGGCCACGCAGACGAAGATCCTCCGCGTGCTCCAGGAGGGCGAGATCCAGCGCGTCGGCGGCACCGAGACGATCAACGTCGACGTGCGCGTGATCGGCGCGACCAACCGCGACCTCGAGCAGATGGTGAAGGCGAAGACCTTCCGCGAAGACCTGTATTATCGCCTCAACGTCGTCCGCCTCCGCCTGCCGTCGTTGCGTGAGCGCATCACCGACATCCCCGAGATCGTCGACTTCATGCTCCAGATGCTGGAGAAGACGAAGAAGACGAAGGTGCGCAAGGTCGCCCCGGAGGCGATGGATGTGCTCACCCGCTATCGTTGGCCGGGAAATGTGCGCGAGCTCGAGAATGCGATCTACCGCAGCGCCGTCATCGCGCAGGGCGACACCATTCTGGTGAAGGATCTGCCCGCCGAGTTGCGGGAATCCGTCAATGCCGCGAGCCCCGCGGCGGCGGTCGAGACTCCCGCGGCCGCACCGGTCCCGGCCGAGCCGGTCGCCGGTGCCGTGGTCCCGCCGCCCGTCGCCGCGCCGGCGGCGGTGCCGGCGAGTCTCGACGGGGCCCTCGACCTCATCTACCAGCGTCTCAGTGCCGACAAAGCGGAGACGATCCTCGAGCGCCTCGAGCGCGAGATGATCGTGCGCGCGATGCGGGAGTTCGGCGGCAACCAGGTGCGCGCCTCGGAGCGGCTGGGCATCACCCGCGCGACCCTGCGCAAGCGCCTCGACGTGCTGCGCGGCGGCGCCGAGTAGGGCGCCGGACGGTTCCTCGCCCGGCCGCGCCACGGCCGGGCGGCCGCATTTCTCCGTGGCGTTCGCGCCCGAAGCGGCGATCCTCGTTCGGCACCCAAGCCACACCATGATCCTGCCCAAATCCAAGGAACTCACCGCCCCGCAACTCGACGAGATCACCGCCATCGTCGCCGAGTTCGGGTGTCGGATACAGCCGATCGTCGGGGCGGTGCGTTCGATCTACGCGATCGTGGGCGACGAGCGCGACGAGCTCATGATCAACCGGCTCGAGGGCCTGCCGTTCGTCGACCGCGTCGACCGGATCCAGTCGCCCTTCAAGCTGATGGATGCACGGTCCGATCTGGCCAAGCACCGGATCCGGCTCGGCACGGCCACCCTCGGGCAGGAGCTGTGCGTCATCGCCGGCCAGTGCACGATCGACCCGAAGAATCCGAGCCTCTTCCACGAGACCGCCGAGGCCGTGAAGGCGGCGGGGGCGAATGCGCTGCGGGGCGGCGTGTGGAAACCGCGGACCAATCCCTATTCGTTCCAGGGCGACGACAAGTCGCTCGAGATCCTCATGGAGGCGTCGCGACGCACGGGCCTGCCCGTCGACGCCGAGGTGATGGACGAGCATCAGCTGCGGCTCGCGCTCGATGCCGGGGTGCACACGATCCAGATCGGGGCCCGCAACGCGCTGAACTACTCGCTGCTCCAGCAGGTCGGGCGCGCCATTGCCGGGCGCGACACGAAGGTGCTTCTGAAACGCAGCCTGCACATGGGCCCGATCGCCGAGTTCATCTCGGCCGCCGAGTACATCGTCAGCTTCGGCAATCCCAATGTGATCCTGTGCCCGCGCGGCACCGCACCGGGCCCCGATGGGTATCGAAATCATCCCGACGAGTGCATCGTGCCCCTGCTCAAGGAGCGCACGTGGGCGCCGGTCGTCGTCGATCCGTCGCATTCGGTGGGGCGGGCGAGTTATGTGCCGGCGGCGGCGCTGGCGGCGATCGCCTACGGCGCCGACGGCCTCTGTCTGGAGTGCCATGTGTCGCCCAGCCAGGGCATCGGCGACGACCCGAAGCAGGCGGTCACGCCGGAGGTGCTGGCCAAGCTGATCGGGCAGGCGCGCCAGCTCTGGTCGCTGGTGCGCGAAAAGTGAGCCGAGAAACGGCAGTTCGAGCAGGTCACAAAGGCGGAGGGGAGAGGGAAGGAGATCACAGAGGGGAACTTGGGTATTCGCAATGTGGTCTGGCCTACTCACCCCAATGGTGAGCCTCTCCGGCTTCTAGAATTTCTCCGGACCCTCTGGTGCGTCCTGCCTTATCTCTGAGCGGCTTGATTTAGTCGCCTTCGTAGGGGCGTCGCTTGCGACGCCTGTTACGAGGTGCCGGTCCCTGCGCCGGCAAGGGGCGGCGGGCGCCGACAAGCGGCGCCCCTATCACTCACCGCCGGTACGCAATCCTACGGCGCCAAACGCGAGGTGGACGCATTGTTGGCTCAGCCGTAGACGACCGGATCGGTGCGGAAGCGTTCGGCGAGATTGGCGAACGGCACCTGCGCCTTCAGCCACTCGGGTTTGCCGCGGATCTCCTCCATCGACAACCCGGTGTTGTTGCAGAGCAGGTAGGCGTCGGCGGCGATCTTCACGAGGGCGTCGATGCTGGTGCCCGACGAGGTGCGGGCAAAGTCGAAGTCGCCCGGTTCGTGGGAGCGCGATGCCGCCTCCCGGCGCAGCGGCTCGATGTCGCGATGGCAGGAGGCGAGAAACTCCGGAAGGCGCGGCCCCTCGTAGTGTTCGGCGTTGGCCGAACGGGGGCCGAGGCGCACGACCGCCCACTCGTCGAAGAGCGTGCGACCATAGAGCGCGCTCATGCGGGCCATGGCGGAGGAGATCGTCGAATAGGCGTCGGTGGGGGACATGGCGACCATCGTGTGCGGGTCGGTCGGCGGCTGCCAAGCGCGACGTTGGGCGGTTGGAGAAATGACCGCTTTTTCCCAAAACGGTTGCGGCGGCACGAGGGCGCGGCTTGCCCGTGGGCCGTCGCCGCGCAGAGTCGCGGGCATGGCGAAACGACACTGGCTCGTGAAACAGGAACCCGAGGCGTATTCATGGGATGATTTCGTGCGCGAAGGTCGCACGGATTGGACGGGCGTGAGGAATTTCCAGGCGCGCAACCATTTGCGGGCGATGCGGGCGGGCGACGCGGTGTTGTTCTACGCGAGCGTGACGACCAAGGCCGTGCTCGGTGTGGCGGAGGTGAGCCGGGAGGCTTTCGCCGATCCCACCGCGGCGGAGGGCGAGTGGTCGGCGGTCGAGCTGACCGCGGTGCACGCTTTGGCGAAACCGGTGACGTTGGCGGCGATCAAGTCCGAGCCGGTGTTGGCCGAGATTGCGTTGCTGCGACAGAGCCGGCTCTCGGTGTTGCCATTGAGCGCCGCCGAATTTGCCCGGATCGTGAAGTTGGGCGGTGGGGTGGCGAAGTGAGGCGGGGGCCGCTGGGCGGTTTGACTCATCCGAAACGGTTAGGTCGCCACGTGGGCGGATAGGGCCTGCCTGTCGAAATCCGAGTTGTGCGGGCGGGAAAGTGGCGGAGAGGGAGGGATTGACGGGCCTTCGGCCCCTGCTGCGCAGCGCGCTTCGCGCGGTCCATCTCCGCTGCGCTCCGTCGAACCCGAGGGCGCGTGCCGCGCCGCCTGGCGGCGGTTCTCATCCCTCCTTGTCGTGGGGGAAATTCGGATAGGTCCTGCCTGTCGAAATCCGAGTTGTGCGGGCGGGAAAGTGGCGGAGAGGGAGGGATTCGAACCCTCGTTACCTTGCGGTAAACCGCATTTCGAGTGCGGCGCGATCGACCACTCTGCCACCTCTCCGTTGCGAGCGCGGGAAGTTGGGGAATGCTCGCGGAAAACGAAAGCCGAAAGTGCAAAGGATTTTCCGGCGGTGCGAAAATTGTCGGCCGAGGCCGCCTGCGATGCGGTGTCGATGCCTTTGCCGCGTGCGCCGGTTCACCGATCTTGTCGGGTGCACCGTCGGGGCGGGACCGATCGCTCGCGGTCGCCGGTGATCGAGTCGTCGCGGCCAGGATCGGGCTAACTCTTCACTCCGGCGAGGCGACGGGCGGCGACGAGGTGTTGGCGGATGGCCTTCAGGAGCTGCAGTTCCCTCGGACTGGGCTGGAGGGGTGTCGGTCCGGTGCGTGTGCCGACGATGAGTGCGATGGCGCCGGTCTCGTTGACCATGGGCAGGAGGATGAAGGTGGTGATGGCGCCGGCCGAACGAAGCCACTCCGGGATGAAGGGCTGGATCTTCGGATCCGCGGTGTCGCGGATGAGGACATCCTCGCGGCGCGAGATGCTGATCCCGAAGACGTCGCGCCGATCGCTGGAGACGAGCGGGCGACCGCGGATCAGATTGAAGAGTTCGCCGAGCCCGAGGGTGGCGGTGAAGGTTTTCCCGTCGGAGTCGCGTTGGAGCAGCACGGAATCCTGGAGGGCGAAGGCGCGTCGCGCGGCGGACAACGCCACCATGTCCATCGCGGGCAGATCGATGACTGTGGCCACGGTCAGTTCGGTGAGGTGCATCAGGCCTTCGGTGAGGATCGCGACGGCGTCGGGGCCGGGCTTTTGGGGGGCGGGGCCGGCGCCCGGCTGGGGCGGCGACTCCGCCGCTCCGGTGGCGGTGCCCGGGGTCGATTTTTCGGTGGGCGGCGGGGCGTTCGGTCCGGGGTGTGTCGCACCGAGGGCGAGGGCGTTGGGCAGGGCGGGCATCGGTTCGGTCTGTCGGGCCCGTTCGCCGATGCGTTGTACGACACCGGAGGCGACCGCGCGGCTACCGTAGGTGTGGGTGAAGTTGCGCAGGTTCTGGTCGACGACTTTCACCAGGATGCCGATGGAGTCGGGGCTGAGCCCGAGTTTGCCGCTGAAATCGTGTCGGATCTTTTCGGCCGCCTCGGCGAAGTCGTTGCTGCCGACGCGGGAGGAAACGATGACTTCGCCGAGGCTCGAGGCGAAATGGGTGATCGCCGTCAGTCGTTCTTCGGCGGTCGTGGCGGGTTGGTCGAGCTGGTGTTTGGGGACATCCTGCAGGCAGCGCAGGATGGTGCGCGGCAGCCGGGATTGTTCGAAGAGATGATGGGTGAGCTCGAGCGGGGTGAGGCCGAAGATGCGGCGGGCGGCGGCAGCTTCGCTTTCGTCGACGGGGCGTTGTTGGATCTGCTGGAACTCGTCGGGCAGGAAGGTGGTGAGCAGGAGGCGGCCGTAGTGGCGCAGGCAGGCAAAAATGAAGGCCTGTTCGGCGTCCTGTTCCGGGTGGATGCTGGTGAGCGCCTGGGCGAAGAGGCCGCTGCACAGGGCGAGGGCGGCGGATTCGCGCAACGACTCGGGCTGGCTGGCATGCATCGCGTTTTCGATGAGCAGCATCGAGAGCGCGAGGTTGCGGATCTTGTTGAAGCCGACGACGTGGATCGCCTGCGTGACCGTGGTGACGGTCTGGCCGAAGGGGTTGTAGCCGAAAGTGTTGGCCGCCTGGATGACCTTCGCGGTGACGATCGTGTCGTGGCTGATCAGGTCGGCGAGTTCCTGGACCGAGATGGAAAACGCGCGCCCCGAGAGCTCCTCGATCAGTTTGATGATTTCAGGCAGGCTCGCTGTTTCGTTGGTGCGAAGCGCCTGTTGGATGCGAGCGATGGTCTGGTTGGCGAGTGGTGAGGGCACGTGGGGATCGGCTCCTCCCCGTGTAACGGCCTAATCGAGCGGCGATTTAGCTGAAACGGCGCCGTTGGCCCGGGGAGGGGGATCGGAGACAAGACGGGAGCCGCTCGGGCCAGCATGCTCCTTGAATGCGAGCGAGGTCGCTCGTGGGCAGGCGGTGAGTGCGCGGAGCCGTCTCAGCCGAAAGCATTCGGTCGAGCGACGAGTGACGAGCGTCGAGGGGCCGATCACCGAGGAGAGCGAGCGAAGCACTCGTGCTGGAAGCTCGCCACCGATGGTTTGGCGCTCGTCCCTCGACGCTCGCCTCTCGACAGCATCATCACGTCTCAGACCCGGGCGCCCTTGGTCAGCCAGCCGCGGAGCAGCAGTGCGCCGAGGCAGCCGACCAAGGCGAACAGACCGAGCCCGAGCCACATCGCCGAGGGCGTCTGCCAATAGGGGAGGCGATTTTCGATCAGCGCCTGCTGCAGCGGCATGGCCGCTCCGTCGATGGTGACGGTCTCGGGGGACCAGCGCGCCAAGAGGTGTCCGGAAAAGGCGCTGACCAAGGTCTTGGCGAGGAACCACGGCAGCATCGAGAGGCCGAGGTACGTGCCCTCCTGGCCCTTGGGGGCGATGGCGGCGGTGTATTCGTTGAGCTTGGGCGACCACACGACTTCGCCGATGGTGACGAGGATCATGCAGAGGATCGCCATCGTGTAGTGCGCCTGGGCGATGCCGGTCCCGTACCATTGCCACGGTGCGGCCATGGGCAGGAGGGCCAAGGCCGAGATCATGGAACCGTAGACGAGCATGCTGAAGACCCGGAACTTGTTCGCCAGCGGGATGAAGAGGATCAGCCCGAGCACGATGCCGATCGGGTTGATCATGTTGAGCACGCCGATCGCCGCATCCGGGCCGATTGTGCGCTCCCAATACTTCGGCATCAGCAGGTAGAGGTAGGCGTAGACCGCGCGCACCCCCAGTACCAAGGAAATGAGGACGAGGAGGCGGAAGAATGCGGGTTCCCGGATGACGTCCTTGGCGATCGCGAGCGGCTTCTTGCGCACGGGCTGTTCCGCGGCCTCGGCGGCCAGCTCGCCTTCGCCGTGGAGCTGGTCCTCCCGGCGGACCAGGAGTTCGGCGACCACCCAGCAGAGGGCGGCGAGGACCACGCCCATGGAGAAAATGTGGACGTTGGGGACCTTCAGTTGGAGGCGAACGATGTCGATCGCCGCGCCGCCGGCGGCGGCGCCGATGTTCATGAAGAGGTACCAGAGGTTGAAGCCGGCACTGCGGGATTTCTTCGTCGTGTAGCGCTGGGTGGCAGATTGGAAGATCGTCTGGATGCCGGCCATGAACGGCGCCATCAGCACGAACAGCACCGCGGCGATGATGCCGCGATGGGGCAAGGACGGGGTGAGCCCGACGATCAGCACGGCGGCGCGCAGCACGAGCATCGAGAGCATCGACAGGCGCAGGGATTTCCGGATACCGAGCCAGTCGGTGATCATCCCGGAGAACGTGAGCAGGATCGTGGTGGCCGAGGTGAAGACCGCGATGGTGTAGCCGGCGGCCTTGTCGCTCATGCCCAGGTCGGTGGAGAGGAAGAGCGACGCGATGGTGAGCATCGCGAAGTAGAACGTGCAGTCCAGGAGGTTGACGATCTGGATACCCCAGAACTCGCGGCGGGTCTCGCGGAGCACGCCGAAGTCGCGGAAGTACGCGACGATGGGATTGGTGTCGGTCGAGGCGGGCGCGGGGGATGAGCTCATGCGAAGGATCGGTGTGGGGACGCCAGCGCAGCGGAGAATGTGCCAGCTGTCGAGCGCAGTGGCGGGCAGTGTCGAGCGAAGCAATTGCCGCGTGGGTCGATGTGTTCGCAGGCGCCCTAGGAGCGCGTGCAAGCACGCCGCCCTGCAGGTTCAGCGGCCGGGCCGTTTTCGCTCGTGGGCGGGCGGAAAGTGGCTCGTTGGTCCCGGACCGGCGGGATCGTGCGGCGGACCGGGCGAAGGCGCCGCCGCCCATGAGCATTGTTGGGTCGGGCTCGGTTGAGGTGCAGCGCGTGTGGGCGGCGCGGCTCGGCCCCACCCCGAGGGGAGAATCGGGGAAACCCCGATCGCCGGTGGCTCGTGTTTCCGCGTTGGATGCGTTTTGCTGCGCGCGCAATCCCAATCAGTCCGCAACTCCCAATCGCTCCACCGTGCACTCGCTACCGCATTGCCCGAAACGGGCCCGAGTAGGCTTTGCCTTGGCATTGACCTGCGCGACCTTCGTCGTCGCTTCGCCCTCAATCACCCAACAGCCCGAGCCGGTTTCCGTCGTCGCCGGCGCGGACGCGGTCTTCCAGGTCGGTGCGACCGGCCTGGGCGCCGTGGCGTATCAGTGGAGGCATCTCGGCGTGCCGATCGCGGGTGCGACGGCCGCGGAGTTGACGGTGCCGGCGGTCGGCGATGCCGATGCGGGTTTCTACGATGTCGTGGTGTCGGCCGACGGCGAATCGGTGGTGTCGGCGACGTCGCGACTTTGGATTTCGCCGGCGGTCGATGCCGACTGCTATCGGGTGGACCCATCCTTTGCGTTTGCGGCGGAGGCTCCCGGCGCGGGCGTGACGACGCTGCGGCGGACTGCGGCGGGGGATGTGCTGGTCGGTGGCTGGTTCACCACCATCACCGGGGTCCGCCGCGACGGGCTGGCGCGGTATTCGGGCGGACTGGTCCTCGATCCGTCGTTTGCGCCGGTGATCGCCGGCGAGGTGGATGCGATCGTCGAGTTGGCGAACGGGGGGCTGCTCATCGGGGGTGGCTTCACCCATGTGAACGGGGTTCCGCGGTCCGGCGTGGCGCGGTTGCATGCGGACGGTTCGCTCGACGAGTCGTTCCGCCCCGGGGATGGCTTCAACGGCAATGTGTTCGCCCTGGTGGTGCTGCCCGACGGCAGCATCGTGGCCGGCGGAGCGTTCACCACTTTTGACGGTACGCCACGCGGCCGCATCGCCCGAATCCGGGGCGACGGCTCGCTGCACCCGGCCTTCGCGAGTGGGAGTGGTTTCAGCGCCCAGGTGCGGGCCCTCGCGCTGCAACCCGATGGCCGGCTCGTGGTGGGCGGGAGCTTCACCACTTTTGGCGGGGTGGCGCGCAGTGGTATCGCGCGGGTGGATGCGGCGGGGACGCTGGATCCGACGCTCGGCGCAGGAACCGGTTTCAATGGCGGGGTCGAGGCGGTGGTGGTGCAGCCCGACGGGAGCGTGCTCGTCGGAGGCTCCTTCACCAGTTTCGACGGGGCGGCGGCCAATCGTGTCGTGAAATTGGATGCGCAGGGGGCGCGGGATCCGGGGTTCACCGCGTGGGGGGCCATCAACGGTGGGGTGCGCGCGCTCGGACTGGCCGGCGACGGCAAGGTCTGGGTCGGCGGGGACTTCACGACGACCGAGCGGCGTTTTGTCGCGCGTCTCAATGGCGACGGCAGCGTCGACGGTGGTTGGAATCCGGTGGAGGCTGCGCGGACCAACACGCGGGTGCGGGCGTTGGCGGTGGTGGCGTCGGACTCGGTGGTGGCCGGTGGCGAGTTCACCCAGATGGGTGTCGTGGCCAACAGCGCCAGCGGGCTGGTGCGTTACTCCTCGGCGGCGGCGTTGGAGGCCGCGCCCACCGGTGCATTCCGCCAGGCGGCCTCGGTCCGGGCGGCGGTCGCCGCACCGGGGGGCGGGTGGTACATCGGCGGCTCATTCACCACGATCAACGGCGTGGAACGCAACCGCATCGCCCGCATCACGGCGACGGGTGCGGTGGATCCGGGCTTCGACCCCGGCCCGGGGTTCGACGCTTCGGTGGACCGGCTGGCGCGGCAGGGGGGCGGCGTGTTGGCCGCCGGTACCTTCTCGCACTACGCCGGAGAGGCGGTCAACCAGGTGGTCCGACTGCGGCCCGACGGGACACTGGATTCCGAGTTCGCGTTCGACATCCGCGTGACCGGCCGCGTCTACGACCTTTCAGTACAGGGCGACGGCCGGATTCTCGTCGGCGGAAGCCTGTCGACCTACTATGGCGGTACCCGCAACAGTGTGGCCCGGGTCGGTTCGGATGGGGCGCTCGACGAGTCGTTCGACCTCGGGCCCCAGCCCGGGGGGACAGTTCTTACGGTGGCGCCGCTGGATTCCGGGGAGGTGGTGGTCGGCGGCTCGTTCACGCTGCTGGGCGGGGTGTCGCGCGCGCGCGCTGCGCTGCTCGCGGGCACGGGGGCGGTCGGTGGCTTCAACGACGGTACGGGTTTCGATGCGTCGGTGCAGGCGGCGGCGGTACGGCCGGACGGATCCTTCGTGCTCGGCGGCGGTTTTGGCAGTTGGGCAACCACGGCCCGGGGGCGTTTGGCGGGGTTTTCGGCGTCCGGAACGCTGGATACGGCGTTCAACGTCGGCGCGGGTGCGGCCGGAGGCGACGTGTTCGGCCTCCTGGCATTGGCCGATGGCCGGGTGTTGGCGTCGGGGACGTTTTCGACCCTCGAAGGCGCGCGGGTGCCCGGGCTGGTGCGTTTCGGAGCGACGGGGGGCGCCGATGCGGCGTTTCGGGTCTTCGGGCTGTCGATCGGGCAAAATCGCGGCGTGCTCGCCGGCGGCGACGGCCGATTGCTGGTGCTTTCATCGACCGGGGCGAACGGAGGCGCGCGCCCGCTGGGCATGACGTTGCTCGCGCCGATCGTTCGCAGGAGTTACGCCGGCTGGGCGGCGGCGCATTTCGCGGAGGCGGAGTTGTTGGATCCCGCGGTTGTGGCGCCGGATGCGGACCCGGACGGGGCGGGGGTGCCGAATCTGTTTCGGTACGCCTTTGGTCTGCCGGCCCGTGGTGCTGTGGATTCCCCCACGGCGGTGGAGATCGTCGAAGAGGGCGGGGCGGGTTTCCTCGCCATCCGTTTCGATCGGGTGTCCGACGCCGACGATCTGCTTTACACCGTGCAGGCGAGTGCGGATCTGGTGTCGTGGAGCGACATTGAAGTCCTCGGTCCGGGGGTGCCGCTCGAGCAGGTCGTGCGCGACAGCGTTGCGCTCACGGATGCCTCGAGGCGATTCCTGCGGGTGGCGGTCGAGCTGATGGAGGAGTGACTGTAGGGCGCGGTTGGTCTCGGATTCAGTAGTTGGACACAGGGCACGGGGCAGGGCACGAGAGCACGGAGGAGAGCCCGAAGAGAACACGGTTGACGGCAGGGATCACCCTCGCGGGGAGCATGCCGGCTCGAGGGGGGCGCTTCGCCACACACCGCACTGGGCTCTCGCTCCGCCGCACCGTTGCCGCTGTGACGGGTCGGGACTGCGGTCGGAGGGTTGAATCGCCATGCTTCGGGGTCACGAGACCGTTCGGGTGCGACCCAAGCGAGCGAGGAAAGTCGGCGACCGGGGCCGTGCCGGGCGACGGCAGGCCGATCGAAAGGGGCGGGTTCAGTGTTTGGCCGAGGGCAGCACGACTACCGGGCAGGGGGCCTTGTGCAGCACGCCGTGCGTGGTGCTGCCGGCGAGCAGTTCATAGAAGGCGCCGTGGCCGTGGGAACCCATGACGATAAAGGCGGCGGGGAGGGTGCGGGCCTCCTCGAGGATGGCGGAAACGGCGTGGCCTTGGGTGAACTTGGTCGTGCAGGAGACCTCGCGGGCATCGAGGGTGCGTTTCAGCTCGGCGAGTTTCTTGAGCGCCTGTTCCTGGGCGAATTCGAGTTCCTTGGCGAAGGATTCGACCGGCATGTCGTAGGTGACGACGTTGACCGGCGGGGCAATGGCATGGAAGAGAACGACACTCCCGCCGAAGGCCTTGGCGAAGTCGCCGGCCTGTTCGACGACCTGCGGGGTGACGCTCGAAAAGTCGACCGGGGTAAGGATCGTTTTCATGGGAGAAAGTAACGGTGGAACGGGGGTGCTGCAACCGCACGGCCGAGACCGCCTGAGGCATTACCGAGCACCTCGCGTTTCGCGCTGCCGGATAGCGCGTCGGCGGCGCGCTGGTCGGCGCCCTTCGTGCTCTGCGGGCCTTCGGGGGGCGGAACTGTCCAACGGGCGTCGCAAGGAGCGCATCGACGGAGACAACTGAATCGTTTCCTATACGTGATGATGCGGTCGAGAGGCGCGGGTCGGGGGACGAGCGCCAATCCAATTGTAAACTGGGCGATTGCCCGAGGGTGCTCTCGATCTGCCTCCGAAACTCCGGCCCTCGACGCTCGTCTCTCGTCACTCGACTCCTGAATGACTACGGCTGAGGGGTGGAGAAACCCAGCTTCGAGGGGACGAGTCCGAGATTCTCCCCGAAGTTTGCACGTTTTTGCGGGAGATTGGTGTTGAACGGACTGATGCGGGCCGCAACCTCGGGGAGCATACCCTTATGGCAAACAAGCGAAAAATTTCAGCTGCAGTGCTTTTCTCACTGCTCGCGACCTGCGCCTTCGCGCAGACCGCCACGACCGACCCGGTGGGGTTTGTCCGCAAGGAGTGTTCGACTGGTTTTACTGGTCTAGCGGCTCCTCTGTTGGCTTCTCCATTGTACACAGGGCGCGTTCTTTCGAATTCGGCAGGTTCGGTCGTATTTGAAGGCAGCGGTTTGGCTATTGGCGACCTGATATCGAGTGCAGGGCCCTGCTATCTCGAGGTGCTTGATGGCGCGCTCGAGGGTGAGCGGGTTGATCTCGATGAGATAACTACGATCGCGGCCAACGACGCTTCGGTGGGTTTGGATCTGACGGTGGCCTACAATACCTTGGCACCGACTTCCGATGTCCTCATTGGCTCACTTTGCGTGTTGAGGAGTCATGTTACCCTTGGGGAACTCGGGCAGATGTTTTCGCCAGCTTTGGTTGGCAATAACAATGTTAACCTTGCTGATAGGCTGCATGTCTTTGATGGTGGCTCGTGGGTTCGGTATTACCTCCGCGGCGATGGGGTTACTTGGCGACGCGCTGCGAGTTCGACTCCATATACTGACATGGTGATCGCCCCTGGAACTGGCGTCTTGGTGGAGTTGGTTAGTTCGGCTAAGGAAATCGTCCAAACAGGTGCGGTCCGGATGAATGCGTTTCGAATGAACCTTGCACAAGGAACGCAATGCGTTGCTTCTCCGTATCCGATTTCTATGACTCCGGTGGAGTTTGGTGCATTTGTAGATGCCAATGTCGCTGCAAATTCTCGATGGGTAGGGGCTAACAATCCGGCGTTGGCTGATACGATCTCACCATTTGAGGGCGGGTCATTTGTCAGGTATAACCTGCGTTCGGATGGTGCAACTTGGCGAGTGGCCGGCAGCACCGAGGATTATTCGGACGATCAGGTATTGGTGTATGACGGCCCGTCTTTGATTAAACGGACAAACGCTGATTCAGCGTATCTTGTCCTTCGGCCATTTGCTGAATAATATATCCTTATGTACAAGCGAATACTCTTCTCTCTCTCTGCTCTTTGGCTTTCATCCGCTGCGGTAGCGACGGAGTTCGTTCTTTCTGATTACGACGTTAATATTTTCAACTCTGCAGGGAGCCTCTGGGGCACGGAGTTGAATCTTGAGTTTGGTAGTTTCGGTAGCTTCACGCCGGATTCCACGAATCTCTCGAATTGGGGAATCAATTTCGTTTCGTCCGATGTTGGCTATTTGGATCCATCCTCTCCCGAGTGGTCGACGCGGCTAGTAACCGCAACCAACGATGGTGTGTGGTCAGTCGGATCTCAGCTGTATCTCTGGGCGTATGACAGTAAAACTCTGGATGGGGTTTCTCAGTGGTTATTGCTCACGGATACGACTTGGGTGATGCCGACGGTTAGTTCTACGGACCCTACGGTCGATTTTGTTCTTTCGGCTAACACCGTGAGGATTTTCGGAGATTATGATTATGGCAGTTTCTCCGCAGGAACCGCTTTGGCTACCGCCGTTCCCGAGCCGTCGACGTATGCGGCGGTGTTGGGCGGGTTGGTGCTGGGCGTCGTCGGGTATCGACGCTACCGGCGCAAGTGATCGCCTGAACTGCTGAAGTTTTTCAAGCCGCGGCCTTGGGCCGCGGCTTTTTTGTTTTGGCCGGGGCTCTCCTCTGCGTAGCGTGTCGCGCAGCCCGTGCGACGCTCCTGTTGCGCGGGCTTTCGTGCCCCCCTCCGATGTCCAAAATCCTCGTCATCGACGATGAATCTGCCATGCGCCGCCTGCTCGCGGCGGCACTCGAGGATGCGGGTTACGAGGTCGTCGACACGGGGTCGGGCCTCGAGGGCATCGATCTGGCGCGTTGCGAGAAGCCCGACCTGGTCCTCTGCGACGTGGGGCTGCTCGATGTCTCGGGTTACGAGGTGCTCAAATCGTTGCGCGCCGCTGCCGAGACGCACAACACGCCGGTGGTCCTGATCACCGGCTTGGCCGATCTGCAGGGGATGCGCGAGGGCATGCGGCTCGGCGCCGACGACTATCTGCCGAAGCCCTTCGAGCTCGAGGAGTTGAAGGCGTTGGTCGGCGGCCGGTTGCGCAAGGCGGAGGATCTGCGTCGGGTGGCGGAGGAGAAGGCGAAGAAACTGCGCAGCAGCATCAGCATGATGTTGCCCCATGAGCTGCTGAGCCCCTTGTCGGGCATCATCGGGTTGGCCGACATTCTCCGCGACGACGCGGCGAACATGCGCCCGCAGGAAACCGCGGAGAT
This sequence comes from Verrucomicrobiota bacterium, assembly GCA_023443455.1. GTDB lineage: Bacteria > Verrucomicrobiota > Verrucomicrobiia > Opitutales > Opitutaceae > CAJCBL01. The sequence goes on along the minus strand of JAEZUE010000107.1, from coordinate 43,066 downwards.
CGGACGCGACATCCAGCGTTCGGGCGAACGTCTCCATCGGCTGATCAAAAATTTCCTGATCTACTCGCAGTTGGAGCTGATGGCGGCCGATCCCGACCGGATCGAAGCGGTGCGCCAGACCGGTGTGGCCCAAGTGGGCAAGGTGCTTGTCGAGGTGGCCGAACGGGTGGCCTCGGGGTATCGGCGCAATGGGGATCTGTTGCTGAATGCGGAGCCGGCGGAGGTGGCGATTTCGGAGGCGAATCTGGGGAAGCTTTGCGAGGAGCTCATCGACAATGCCTTCAAGTTTTCGACCGGTGGCCAGCGGGTCGAGGTGAAGTCGCGGATCACCGACGACAAGGTCTGGCTCTCGATTGCCGATGAAGGGCAGGGCATCGCGGCGGAGATCGTGCGCGGGCTCCGGGATGCGGGCCAGTTCGAGCGGATTTTCTGCGAGAAGGGCGGTGCGGCTCTCGGACTGGCCATCGCCGTGCGCCTGGCGGAACTACACGAGGGGCGTGCTTTGATCCAGAGCCAGCCGGGCACGGGCACCTCGATCATGATCGAATTGCCGTTGGCGAAAGCGCCGGCCTCGTAGTGGGCGGCGCTCGCGTCGCCGGGGTTCGCCCCCTCATGGAACCCCGGTCGGAGCGCGTTGATCGCCTGCAAGCAGGCTCCTACAGAGGACCGGGAGTGTTGGCTCTCGTCACTCGCCGCTCGTCGCTCGACTCTCGTCTCCTAGGAAACAGCCCTGTTTCTTCCCCTCCGGGGCAAAAATGCGTTTTGGGGTGGGGGCTGCATCATCACGTATAGGATCAGATCAGGCCGAGCTTCATCTTGCCCTCTTCCGAGATCATTTCCTGGTTCCAACAGGGCTCCCAGACGATGCGCACGTCGGCTTCGTCGACACCGGGCACCTGCATGAGTTTGGTGCGGGCGTCTTCGGCGATGGCCGGGCCCATGCCGCAACCGGGGGCGGTGAGCGTCATGGCGACATCGACCTTGTGGCCGCCGCCGTCGCGCTTGGCGACGTCGAGCGAGTAGACGAGGCCGAGATCGACGATGTTCACCGGGATCTCGGGATCGTAGACGCACTTGAGCTGGCCCCACAGCAGTTCCTGGTCGGGCGCGCCGTCGACTCCGGTGGCGGCGCCGGCGAGTTCGTTGACCTGGGCCTGCTCGCCGATGGCGTCGGCGTATTGGCCGTCGAGGCGCGCCATGCCGAAATCGCCCATGATGGTGAAGCTGCCGCCAAGGGTCTGCATCAGGGAGACGTTGGCGCCGGCGGGAATGACGAACTTGTTCCCGTAGGGGACCATCACGGCCTCGACTTCACGGGAGAGGGTGCGGTTGCGATCGTTGGACATGGGAGGCGAATCGAATTGGGAGCACGGAGGCTCGTGTGCGGCAGGGCCGCGATCAAGGCATTGGAAAGCACTAACACACACTAATGCAGACTATCGGGAAGGCGGAAGGGCCACGGACGACACCGAGGGGCACGGATTCCGGAAGCCCGCGATCGGAGTGATCCGTGGCGATGCCGGCTATTTCTGGAACTTGGAGCGGATGTAGCCGCGGAAGACATCCCGGAGGTGTTCGTTTTCGAGCTTGGCGAGGACCTCCTCGAAGAAGCCGAACACGAGCAGTTCCTCGGCGACCGGCTTCGGGATGCCGCGGGCGGCGAGGTAGAACATCTCCTCGTCGTCGACCTTGCTGGTGGTGGAGCCGTGGGTGCAGCGCACGTCGTTGGCCTCGATCTCGAGACCGGGCAGCGAGTTGGACTCGGCCTCGGTCGAGCAGAGCAGGTTGCGGTTGCTCTGGTAGGCATCCGTTTTCTGGGCACCGGGTTCGACGACGATCAGGCCGGAGAAGATGGTGCGTGCCTGGTCGAAGAGGGCGTTCTTGTAGAGCAGGTCGGAGCCGGTGTGCGGCGACTGGTGGGTCTGGAGCGTGCGCTGGTCGAGCTCCTGGTCGCCGTGCACGACGCCCAGGGAGAGCATCTCGGAGAACGACCCGGGCCCCTGCAGGCGGCTGTGGCTTTCGGTGCGGACCTGTTTGCCGCCGAGGTTGACACCGAGGGAGAGCACACGGCCGTCGCGCTGCACGATGGTCTCGTTGCCCTGGTAGCCGAAGGAGGACCGGCTCCAGCGCTGGCCGGAGATGTAGGTGACCTGGGCGCCCGGACCGGCGTAGATGTCGTTGACGCCGGCGGAGAACGTGGTGTCGGCCTCGTTGGCGGACTGGCGGAATTCGACGACGGTGACCTTGGCGTTGTCCTCGGCGACGACGAGGGTGTGCGGGAAGACGGCGGCATGGTCGCCGCTGGCCCAATGGTAGACGACGAGCGGCAGGTTCACTTCGACGCCCTTGGGCACGTAGATGAAGGCGCCGCCGGTGGTGAGGGCGCGGTGCAGCGAGGTGAGCTTGTCGGAGCCGAGCACCGAGTCCTGGGCCATGAAGTGGGCCTGGAAGATGGCGGGGTAGCGCAGGATCGCCTGCTCGAGGTTCTCGAAGATCACGCCGGCCTTCTGCAGGCGCTCGGGCAGGGGCTCCTGGTGTACCCGGACGTTGTTGACATAGACGGCCTGGGCGGAGCGCTTGTCGACCAGGTTGGAGCGGTTCTCGACATTACGCACGACCTCGGCGGGAGCCGGGGAGGCGAGGTGGAAGGGCTGTTCGAGGCGGAGGCCCTTGATGGTGGAGAAACGCCAGAGTTCGTCGGTGCGCTTGGGCAGCGGGAGCTCGAGGTGGTGGGCCCAGGCCTTGCGCTTCATGTCGGTCCACCACGCGGGCAGGTGCCCAAGGCGGGCGGAGACTTTTTCGAAGGCGGAGGGCTCGATGAGGGCGGGCTCGGCGACGGGCGCGACGGGATCGGGAGAGTTGACTGCGGACATAGGGCAGAGGTCGGAAGGCGGAGTGCGGAAGGAAGAAGAGGGGAGGTGGCGGGGGGCCGAGGGCCGTGCTCAGCCGACGCTTCCTTCCATTTCGAGGTCGATGAGGCGCTTGAGCTCGACGGAGTATTCCATCGGGAACTGGCGCACGAGGTCGTTGACGAAACCGTTGACGGCGAGGCTCATCGCCTCGGCCTCGGTGAGGCCGCGCTGCTGCATGTAGAAGATCTGCTCCTCGTTGACCTTGGAGACGCTGGCCTCGTGCTGGACGTAGTTGCCGTCACCCTTGACGGTGATGGCCGGATACGTGTCGGTGCGGCTGTTGGTGTTGATCAGCAGGGCGTCGCACTCGGTGTTGTTCTTGCAGCCCTTGAGATGCTTGGGGATATGGACCACGCCGCGGTAGGTGGAGCGGCCCTCGCCCACCGAGATGGACTTGGAGATGATGGTGGAGGTGGTCTCGTCGGCGGCGTGGATCATCTTCGCGCCGGTGTCCTGGTGCTGGCCGTCGTTGGCCAGGGCGATGGAGATGACCTCGCCGCGGGCCTTGCGGCCCTTGAGGACCACGCCCGGGTATTTCATCGTGAGGCGGGAGCCGATGTTGCAGTCGATCCACTTGATCTCGGCGCCCTCGTGGGCGACGCCGCGCTTGGTGACGAGGTTGAAGACGTTGGGGGCCCAGTTCTGGACGGTGATGTACTGGATCTTGGCGTTCTTGAGGGCGACCAGCTCGACGACGGCGGAGTGCAGGGTGGAGGTCGTGAACTTCGGGGCGGTGCAGCCCTCCATGTAGGTGACCTCGGCGCCCTCGTCGACGATGATGAGGGTGCGCTCGAACTGGCCGAAATTCTCGGCGTTGATGCGGAAATACGCCTGGAGCGGATGGGAGACCTTCACGCCGGGGGGCACGTAGATGAACGAGCCGCCGGAGAAGACCGCGCTGTTGAGGGCGGAGAACTTGTTGTCGGCGGTCGGGATGACCTTGCCGAACCACTTGCGGAAGATCTCCGGGTGCTCGCGCAACGCCTGCGTGGAGTTCATGAAGATGACTCCCTGCTTGGACACGGCTTCCTTGATGTTCGAATACGCAGCTTCGGAGTCGAACTGGGCCTCGACGCCGGCGAGGAACTTGCGCTCCTGTTCGGGGATGCCGAGGCGCTCGAAGGTGCGCTTGATGTCGTCGGGCACATCGTCCCACGAGCGCTTCGGGGTCTGCCCCTGGGAGAGGTAATAGCGGATTTTCTGGAAATCGATGTTCTCGAGATCCTTGGTCGCCCAATGGGTGGGCAACGGCATCGACTCGAAGGTCTTGAGGGCCTTGTGGCGGAACTCGCGGATCCACTCGGCTTCCTTCTTGGCGGCGCTGATGTAGTCGATCGTCGCCGCGGAGAGGCCGGTGCCGGCGTCGAAGTCGTACTTCATGTCGTACTGGAAGTCGCCGACGGCCTGGTCGATGCCCGAGACCGGGTTGACCTCGGAGATGTCGTCGGGAGGGATGAGCGTGGCTTCGGTATCGGAAAGGGAACTCATGGTGCGCTTGGTTGCGGTGGCGGTTGGTGGTGCGCGTGGGGCCGGCCGGTGGCGGCAGGCTCAGGCGGTGGCGGCGGCGAGCTCGGTCTTGACCCAATCGTAGCCCTTCGCCTCGAGTTCGAGGGCGAGGGACTTGTCGCCGCTCTTCACGATGCGGCCGTCGTACATGACGTGCACGAAGTCGGGCACGATGTAGTCGAGCAGGCGCTGGTAGTGGGTGATGAGCAGCACGCCGAGCTTCGGGCCGCGGAGGGCGTTGACGCCTTCGGCGACGATCTTGAGCGCGTCGATGTCGAGGCCGGAGTCGGTTTCATCCATGACGGAGAAGGCGGGCTCGAGCATGGCCATCTGGAGGATCTCGCAGCGCTTCTTCTCGCCGCCGGAGAAGCCTTCGTTGACCGAGCGGGAGGTGAATTTCCGGTCGATCTTCAGCGCGTCCATCTTGGCGTAGAGGTTCTTGTAGTACGCGGAGGCGTCGATCTCCTCGCCGTCGGGCAGGCGGGCCTGGAGGGCGGCGCGGAGGAAATTGGCGATCGAGACTCCCGGGATCTCCGAGGGGTACTGGAACGCGAGGAAGAGGCCGGCGCGGGCGCGTTCGTCGGGTTCCATCTCGAGGATGTTGCGGCCGTCGAGGATGACTTCACCCGACGTGATCTCGTAGTCGGGGTGGCCGGCGATCGCTTTGGCCAGGGTGGACTTGCCGGTGCCGTTCGGTCCCATGATGGCGTGGACCTCTCCCTTGCGGACGGTGAGGGTCAGACCTTTGACGATCGGCTTGTCGGCGATGTTGATGTGGAGGTTTTTGATCTCGAGGGCGTTCATTGGGAAAGGGAATGAGGGGAAAGGGAATGAGGGGAAAGGGAGTGAGGGAAACGGGAAGGCGGGATCGAGGTGTGCGGCGTGGTGTTGGGCGTGCTCCAGCAAGGATGGGGCCGATCAGGGCACGGGAGTTGGATTTTTCGACGAAGTCGGGGCAGCGGAGCCCCGGAAATTGAGTTCGACCTCTTCCATGGTGAAGCCCGGCGGGAGCGCTTCGCGCAGGCGGGCGACGAAGCCGGGCGTCATTTCGATGTCGATGATGCGACCGGTGGCGGAATCGATGAAATGGGCGTGTTCGGTGAGATTCGAGCAGTAGCGGGTCGGTTCGCGTTCGAAATTCACCTGTTTGACCAGATCGCATTGCACGAGCGCCTCGAGGCAGTTGTAGACGGTGGCGAGCGAGATCGTGGGCATCTTCGCTTTCACGCGGGCGAACAGTTCGTCTGCCGTCGGGTGGTCGCGGCGTTCGAGCAAAACCTGATAAACGATCTCGCGCTGGGGCGTGGCACGCAGCCCGCTGCCGGCAAGGCGTTGCGTCAGGGCTTCGTGGTTGTGGATCGATTCGGACATGGTGGGCGACTGCGAGCGGCAAAGGAGATGGAATGGGACTTAGTTTCAAGAAGAACTTAGAACGATTCCAAGGTATGAGCAGTTCTAACCTTTCTGCGTGCTCGAATTCGTTCGGGCATTGGCGCGGGAGTCGATGTGGGTGCTTCCGAACGGCTGATTTTGGGCGGGTTGGGCGCTGCGGGCGCTCTTGGCCCGCCGGTTGCTTCAGTCGTGTCGGCCTTTCCGGCCGCTTTCCCGAAATGAAACGACCGCTCGACAGCCGCCAGTTGCTGGCCTTCGTCACTGTGGTGCGTCGCCAGAGCTTCACGCTGGCGGCGCATGAACTGCATCTGACCCAGAGTGCCATCAGTCACTCGATGCGTGCGCTGGAAACCGATTTGGGGTGCCGCCTGCTCGACAGGAACGGCCGCCGTCTCGAGTTGACCGAGCAGGGCGGTGTCTTCCTGCAAAAAGCCGAACGCATCCTGCAGGAGATGGAGGAGGCGCGGATGGAGTTGGAAGCAGCCGAGGCCTCCGAGGCGGTTTGTTCCGCCGCCTGAGCAACGGATCGAGGAGCAGGTTTGGCGTGGTCTTCGGCAGGAGGGAGCGGCGCTGGTCGACGGGCCGTCGGGGTTCGATCCGGCGCGAGATCGAGGTCCGGTTTCTCAACCGCGCGAACTCAAAGTCAGCCTTGCCACGGCAATTTGACCGCAAAGAGCGCAAAGATCGCAGAGAGAAAATTTCTTGTGGCTCTGACATTGGGGGATTCACCCAGCAGGTGAGCGATCCTGTGGTGTGCATTCCGTTGGAAAATACTCCCGGTGCACTCCACCCGGCTCGCCTCTGCCTCCGTGGCCCGTCCGAACTGCCGTTTCTGGGACTAACACAGGATCGATCCGAACTGTGGGTCCTGCCTACCTGTCGCCTGGGGTGCTTGGTTCGGGACGGCGGTCGGAACGGAGTGCGATGCCGGAGTCGGGGCTATGCGCGCAGCAGTTCCACGCCTTCCATTTCGAGGAGGTGTTGTTTGGTCGTGGTGCCGCCGGGGGCGGAATAGCCGGTGAGTTTTCTCCCTTGGCCGAGGATGCGGTGGCAGGGCACGAGCAGGGGCCACGGGTTGGCGCCGACCGCGCCGCCGATGGCGCGGCAGGCACCGGGTGCGGCTCCGATGGTTTGGGCCAATTCGCCGTAGGTCGCCGTCGTGCCGGGGCGGACCGCGAGCACGGCGCGCAGGACTTTGGCGCGGAAGTCGGTCACTTGATCCCAGTCGAAGCGGAGATCGGCGAAATCCTGGGGCTCACCGGCGAGGTGTTGGCGGACGCGAACGATGAGGTCGTCGATCGCGGGGTCGCCGGAGGGCAGGCGGGGCAAGGTCGGATTGCTCGTGTCGAAGCGCGGCGACTCGGGCAGGTTGAACGCGACGAGGCCGCGGTCGTGCCACTCGACGGTGCAGTCGCCGATGCGGGTGGGGAAGCGGGTGCTGGGCATGGCGGCAGGTTGGCGGGAAGCGCAGCCGGCGCGAACGCAAAGCGGCCGGCCCGAGCGGGCGCTTCGACGCGTTTTTGACGCAGCCGGGGCGGCTTGGCGCTTGATCACCGGGGCGAAGGCCGGGATAGGTGTTCCATGAACTCGATACTGGTGCGGATGGGGACGGTGCTGTTGTCGTGTGTGCTCTTCGCCTCGGTGGCGGACCCGGTCGGTGCCGCGGGTGGCAATCCGAACCGGCGGCGACCGGGCGCGCAGATGGAACGGCTCGCGGCGGAGACCCAGGACCGAGAGGCGGAGGCCGAGGCGGCGGCGCGGCAGACGATCGATTCGCTCCATCGCGACCAGCCCGATCCGGCGAGGATGGCGCAGAACATCGAGGCGTTGGTGCGGGCGAGGGCGGAGATCGACCTGCGGTCCCACCTGCGCCGCTGGGTCGCGATGGGTGCATCCGAGCTGGCTCGGCAGGAGGCGGCGCGGCCGTACATGCCGGGAGCGCGGCACAAGGAAATCGATACGTACTGCGCCGCGGTGCTCGAGATCGCGAAGCTGGAGGAGGTGCCCGGGTGGCAGCGGTACCGGGTGGAGGGCGTGGCCGAGGTGGTGGTCGACGGGGCGTACGGTCGTTGGATAGGCGTGCGCAAGCCGGCCTTCGCGGCGCTCTACGAGATCGCGCCCGACTGGAGCGGCTTGCGGCTGATCGAGCTGGCCGTCGACGGCATCACGGTGCCGTTGCAGTGATCAGCGCGGCGCGGGCGGCAGGTGGCCGGCGGCGACCGCCGCGGCGACCACCCGCTCGGCTTCCGCCCAGAGGGGGGCACAGCCTTCGGCGGCGATCCGGTTGCGCGCCAGTACCCGGTCGGCGGTGACGCCGTGCCGGCGCCAGGCGGCGCCCTCGGTGGCGGCGTTGAGCAGGATCGGGAGAACCCGGTCCATGGCGTGCGCGTAGCGGGACTCGGGCGTGGCACGCTCCTCGAACTCGTCCCAGAGCGCGCGGTATTCGGCGGCCTGGTCGGGCGGGAGCAGGGGGAAGAGGCGGTCGGCGGCGCGGGCTTCGCGCTCGTGCTGGGTGGCGGCGCCGGCGGTGTCGTAGGCGAAGGTGTCGCCCGCGTCGATCTCCACCAGGTCGTGGACGAGGAGCATCTTGACGACCCGCAGCAGGTCGAGGGTGTCGCCGTTGGCGTGCTCGGCCAGGAGTACCGCCATGATGGTGACGTGCCAGGCGTGCTCGGCGTCGGTTTCCTGCCGGCGCGAGACCACGGTGAGGTTCTGGCGGCGGATCTCCTTGAGCTTGTCGATCTCGAGGAGGAAACGGAGCTGCTGGGCGAGGCGGGTCATGGTCGGCCGGCGACGGTGGGGCCGGTGGGGGGCGTGGGCCGGGGCATCCGGCGGCGCGCGCTCAACCGGCCGGGGAGGCCTTGCGCGGATGGAGCACGGTGGCCTTGACGCCGCCTTCGGTGCGGTCGACCAGTTCGAGGTTGCCGCCGATGCTGCGCAGCGAATGCCGGGCGACGGTCAGGCCCATGCCGACACCGACGGTATGTTTGGTGCTGGTGAAGGGTTCGAACATGTGGTCGCGGATCTTCGGGTCGATGCCGCGCCCGCTGTCGAGGATGTCGATCTCGATCATCTCGCCGTCGGGGTGGTCGGGGTTGATCGCGGTCTGCAGGGTGATGGGGCGCGGCCCCTTGTGGTCGTCGCCGTAGGCTTCCCACGCGTTGACGAGCAGCTTCGCGAGCGCCTCCTCCATCACCTCGACGCTGGTGGTGAGCTCGAACTCGCCCAAGGGGTTGTCGATGGTGACGGGGTCGTTGATCTTGAATTCCGACTGGTAGCGTTTGACGGCGTCTTCGAGCAGTTTCTGGAGATTGGTCTGGGAGAGGGAGGTGCGGGACTTGATCGCGACGGTGCTGAGCTGGCGGAGGATGTTGACGATGCGGTTGATCGCCTGGTCGACCGCCTCGGCGTTCTTCTTCACCAGTTCGGGGCGGTCGTAGTAGGTCTTGATCAGGTCGAGATAGCCGATGACGACGCCCAGCAGATTGTTGAGATTGTGGGAGATGCCCTGGGTGATCGCGCCGACGCTGGCGGAGCGGCGGGCCTCGGCGAGGCGGCGTTGGAGCACCAGCAGCTCGCGGTTCATCGACACGAAACGCAGCTGGGTCTGCACGCGGGCGACGGTTTCGTCGAGGTCGATGGGTTTGGTGATGTAGTCGACGGCGCCGACGTTGAGCCCCTCGAGTTTGCTTTCCTTGGAGGTGCGGGCGGTGATGAAGATGACCGGTATCGAGCGGGTGGCGACCGATTGTTTCAGCCGGTGGCAGACCTCGAAGCCGTTCATGTCGGGCATCATCACGTCGAGCAGGATGAGGTCGGGCATCTGCTCGAGGGCGATCTGCAACGCCTCGGTGCCCCGGCTGGTCGACAGCACTTCCATGCCTTCGCGCTCCAGCTTGCGGCGCAGCAGCTGGACGTTCACCGGCTGGTCGTCGACGACGAGGATTTTGGGTTTGGACATCGGGGGATCGGCTGGGGGGGCGGCAGTGAAGGCGAAACGGGACGCGGCGGCAAGCGGAGGTTGACGACGGGTCCGGTGTTCGCGGTGAAAACGCCGTAAGTTCGGCACTACGCAGCGGGGCGCGGCGCCGGGCTCGGGGCGCAAGCGATCAGGCGCGGGTGCTGCGCCAAGCCTTCACCGTGTTCTGCATCAGCATCGCCACGGTCATCGGGCCCACGCCGCCGGGCACGGGCGTGATCTTCGCGCAGAGGGGCGAGACGGTCGGGAAATGGACGTCGCCAGTGAGTCGGTACCCGGTCTTGCGGGTGGGGTCGGGCACGCGGTTGATGCCGACATCGACGACCACCGCGCCCGGCTTGACCATGTCGGCGGTGACGAATTCGGGGCGGCCGATCGCGGCGATGAGCACATCGGCCTGGCGGGTGATGGCCGGCAGATCGGCGGTCTGGGAATGGCAGACGGTCACGGTGGCGTTGGCCCATTCCTTCTTCTGGAGGGCGAGCAGCGCCACCGGCTTGCCGACGATGAGGCTGCGGCCGAGCACGACGACGTGTTTGCCGGCGAGTTTCACGCCGGAGCGGGCGAGCAGTTCCATGATGCCGGCGGGGGTGCAGGCGACGAAGCCGGAGTCGTCTTCCTGCGCGACCTTGCCGAGGTTCACGGTGTGGAAGCCGTCGACGTCCTTGTGTGGGGCGACGCGGCGAAAGACGGTGAGCTCGTCGATAGGTTTGGGCAGGGGCGACTGCACGAGAATGCCGTCGACGGCGAGGTCGGCATTGAGCTGGTCGATGAGGGCGAGCAGTTCGGCCTGGGTGGTGGAAACGGGGGGGAGGATGACGCGGCTGGCAATGCCGATCTCGGCGGCGATCTGGTCCTTCTTCCTGACGTAGGACACGGAGGCGGGGTCGTCGCCGACACGCACGAGCGCAAGGCAGGGCTTGCGGCCGGCGATGCCGGCGACCTCGGCCTTGAGTTCGGCGACGATCTGGGCCGCGATTTGGTTGCCGTCGATGAGTTCCATGGGGTGGCGATGAGAAAACGGTCGGGAAGGGGAGCGCAAGGCGGATGGCTGCAGCGGCCGGCAGTTCTTTTCGTTGAGCGCCGCCGAATGAATCCTCGACGCAAATGTTACGGGTGTGCAACGGTGGCGGGATGCGTACCAGTAGCGAAGAGCCGTCCGCAGAGGTGGTTGGCGCGAAAGCCCCGGCGGTGGCCCGCGTGGGGGCGCGGCGGATTGTGTTCTATGTGTGGGTGCTGCTGTGTGCGGGAGTCCTGGTGGGTCTTGCGTGGACGCGCGAGTGGCCACGGCTGCGGGCGCGGTTCATCAACTCGTTGTTGATCGAGCAACTCGGGGGGCCGGGCTATGTCGTTTTCGATTTCTGCCAGGTCGGCTATTGGCAGTGGCAACAGGCGCGGCTTTCGGATGTGGATCCGGCACCCTATCGGGCATATCTGCGGGATTTGGCGAAGGATCGGCTGGCGTTGCCGGTGGTAGCGCCGCCGCGCAAGCACGTCGTGTTGTTGCAGATGGAGTCGGTGGACGGTCTGGTGATCGGTTCGCGGAAGGACGGGAAGCCGCTGATGCCGTTTCTTGAGTCGCTGGCGAAGGACAGCATCTATTTCTCCAATGTCATCGACAATACGGCGGGCGGGCGCACGACGGATGGGGAAACGTTGGTCCTGACTTCGCTGGTGCCCTTGCGCAGCCGACCGGTCTATGTGAGCCAACCGCTCGACAAGGTGCCCTCGCTGCCGCGGGTGTTGAAGCAGGCCGGCTACCATTGTTGGTCGATGCATGGCCATGTCGGGCATTTCTGGCATCGGCGCCCTGCGCATAGCGCGCTCGGTTATGACGAATTCCTTTTTCGTGAAGATCTCGACAATACGGAGCATGTCGGCTGGGGGATCTCGGACAAAGCGGTGTTGCACCAGGCGGCGCAGAAGCTCGCGGGCGAGAGCGGACCGGCGATGGCGCATATCATCCTGCTGACGAACCATCATCCCTATCAGCACGTGCGGGAGAAGGAGGGCGGGGAATTTGTCTCCGTGGAGGACGACTACGTGCGGTCGGTGCGCTATGTGGACGAAGCGATCGCCGGTTTTTTTGCCGAGCTCGAACAGCTCGGGGTGTTGGATCAATGTCTGATCGCGATCTATTCCGACCATGACAGCGGCATCACCTGGATGTTGGAGCCGTATCTGGAGCAGGTGCCCCCGAGGCCGGTCAACGACACCGTGCCCCTGATCCTGGTCGGGTTCCCCGGGGAACAACGCCGGATCGAGGCGGTGGCGGGGCTGCAGGATGTGCCGGTGATGTTCCTCGAGACGCTGGGTTTGCCGGTGCCGTTGACCTTCACGGGGAACGGACTGGGCCGCCAGGGGCGCACCGTGTCAGTCTATTATGGCCCGCTCGAGACCACTCCCGAAGGGGGGATCGGCCAGTATGAACTACCGGTGTCGTCGCGTAGCCTCACACTGATGGCGTTGCGCCAACCCGAAGTCCTGCTCGCGCCATGATACTGCTACGAATGCTGTTGGTTGTCGTTCCGTTGTTGTTCCTCCCGCTCGCGGCCGAGAGCGGGGCGGCCGTTCCCGTCACCTGGACGGTTTCTTGGGGATCGGGCGACGGACCCTCGTTTGCCTTCGACGAGGCGAGCGATGAGGTGGAGATTCGGGGCGTCGCGGAGTATCTGCCCACCTTGCGGATTCGAGGCGTCTATCGCACGCGGCAGGCAATCGATGCGCGGGCGAAGCTCTCGTTTCATCTTGAGAACGACCGGGGGCAACCTTTGTTGTTCGAGGGACCGCGGTCGGATTGGCGAAGCGTCGAGGGGGGCTGGCGCGAGGCGGATTTCGAGATCGAGGATGATTCGTTCCGGCAGACTCCGGGGCTCAGGCCCGGAGTCCGGGTGCAGTTCGACTACGTGGTGGAGAATGAGTTCTGGCAGAGCCGGAAACACCCGGAGACGTTCCTGCCGGTCGTGGATTTTTTACCGCCGCCCCGTCCGGCATTTTTCCGGGTGCGTTGGTCTTGGGCGCCACCGATCTTTCCGGCGCGTGAACAGTGCTGGTTCCCTGCGTGGATCGAAGCCTCCTACGGGCTCGAGCCACCGCCGCCCTATCTCGCCTCGCCCGATCTTTTCACCCCCGACGGGTCCGTGCGGGTCGACTCGCCCCGGCGTCGGCTCGGCTGGGAGGGCGACGGCCGCGGCTGGGTGCGTTATCGCTTCGAAGATATCGCCCCGCAGTCGCTGATGCTTCGTCCGGGTTTTGTCTGGGAAGGCAAGGAGTGGTTTGCCGGTTACGAGGCCAACCCGTTCCGGCGGGTCTGGGTGCTGGAGCCCCTTTGGTATCTTGCGGTTCTGCTCGGCGCGCTGTTGCTGGTGCACCTCGCGGCGGCAGGCGTGGCGAAGATCCGGCACGCAGGGGTGCGGCGCATCGGGTGGGTGCTGGTCGGGGCGGCGTATGGATACCTCTTCATGGTGTCGGCGGTGTCGATGTACGGAGTGATCGTGATCGCCTTGGCGGTCTTGCTCCGGGTGCTGGATGGCGTGCGGGAACCCGGGGCGCGGCTCTATTGGACGATATGGGGCCTGTTGCTGTTGCTCGATCTCTTCTGCCTGCATGTCCATGTCGAGGCGCTTTTCCAGTGGGAGGGCACCGCGCTGTCGGCGGCGTTGGCGGGTTTGGTGCTGCTCCCTCTCCGGCTGGTACGCAGGAGGAAGTGGGCGCTCTCGATCGGCGTCGTGCTGATCTGCGTCTTGGTCCTGCTCGCCACCGCGATGATGGTGTACCGGGATTTCTTCGGCGACTACCCCGGGCTGAGCGATCTGTTGAGCGCCGGGCAGGTCGGCGATGTGGGCGACTCCATCTGGCAACTCATCGAGCAGAAACAGCTGATTCCCGGGTTTCTCGGTCTGTGTGCGCTTCTCGGGCTTTTCCGTCGATGAGTTTGCGCGCGGCGGGTGTCGCCACATCGGTTGCGGGCCCGCGGTCGGCGTGCCGCAGTTTCGGCAGCGGGACTGCTCCAGCGCCCTCTTGACCGCCCCCGGACGGTGGGGCCATCTTCCCGTCATGCTTCGCAAACCTCAAACCGCCCGCGCGCGGCGTGCCGCGTTCACTCTATTCGAGATCCTCATCGTCGTCGCGTTGATCGCGCTGCTGGCCGGGGTGGCGGTGGTCAATGCCGACAAGATCTTCGGCCAAAACCAGGAGCAGGTGGCGAAGATCTTCGTGAAGGAGAGTCTGCAGGTGCCGCTCACCAGCTACAAAATCGCGATGGGCGGCTATCCCACGACCGAGGAGGGATTGCAGGCCTTGGCCACGGCACCGGGCTCGAATGCCGACCGTTGGCGCGGACCCTACATCAAGACCGACGGCGGCAAGCTCCCGGCCGACCCGTGGGGCACGACCTATTTCTACCAGTATCCGGGCACCCATAATGCGGGCAGCTACGACGTCTGGTCCGCCGGCCCGGATCGGCAGAGCGGCACCGCCGACGACATCGGCAACTGGTGAGCGACCTTCCACAATGCGACCGGTCCGTCGGCCGCGGCGGCTTCACCCTGCTGGAGATGCTTCTGGCGATCGCATTGGTCGCGATTGCCGGATCGATGTTCCTGGTCAGCGTGGATTCGCTGGGCCGTTCGTCTCCGGCGGATGAATTCGAGGGGGCGTTTTGGCGGGCGATGGCGCAGGCGCGGGAGCGGGCGCTCGCCACCCGGCGGGAGGTGGAGCTGGGGTGGGACGATGAATCCCGCAGCTTCGTGATCGGGGATTCCGCGGGGACTTCCGCGGTGCCGGTCGAGGCGGCGTCGGAGGGTGCGGATTCGGCGTATTCGGCGACGTTTTCGGAGGAGGTGGCGGCCAACGATTTCATCCTCGTTCGGGGCGCCCTCGTGACCCGGCGGCCGGTGCCCGCCGTGCGGGTGTTTCCCGATGGCTCGTGCCAGTCGTTCGCGGTCGAGTTTTCGCTCGGGGAGCAGAAGCATCTTGTGGTCATCGACCCGTGGACCGGGGCGCCGATGTTGCAGTCCGAGGACTCGCCGACCGGAGGGGCTCCATGAGCGGCGGGCGTCATCTTCTCCGCGGCAGGCCGGATCGGCGGGCCGGCTTCACGTTGCTCGAGGTGCTCCTCGCGCTGGCGTTGTTCGCTCTGGCGGTGGTGGTGCTCGTCTCCGCCTACCTCAACATCGTCGAGGGGCTCGAGTCGGTGAAGACCAACCGCGATTTCGAACAGGAGGTCCGCTGGGTGCGCGAACAGGTCCTGTTGCAGGCGGACCGCGTCGAGGTCGAGCGGGGCGGGGAGACCCGGTCACCCTCGGCCGCCGTGCTGAGCTGGACGGTCTCGATCCAGCCCACGGCCGTCGCCGACCTGTTCACGCTCGACCTGCACGTCGAGATGAAGGGCGCCGCCGCGGATCCGCTCCTCCATGACGAACGCCTCTCGGTCCTGCGGCCGTCGTGGTCGGAGCCGGTGGAGCGAGGCGAGGTGTTCGAGGAGGCGAAGCGGCGCATCGAGGAGGACCGCCGGCGGCGCGGCGTGGCGGTGGAGAAACGGACATGAAACCGCCGCGACCAACCGACCGTTCTGTCACCTATTTCCGGATGCGCCGGGTGCGGGGCTTCTCCTTGCTCGAGGTGATGCTGGCCGTGGCCCTCTCGGCGATGCTGCTGGTGGCGGTGAATTTCTTCGTGCTGTCGATGGGGGAGTTGTGGAGCGGAGGCTCGGAGTCCCGTCTGTTCGACCGTCACGTGCGTGGCGTCACCCGCTTCCTGGAGTCGCTGGTCAACCAGTCGGTCGTGCTCGAGCAATCGCCGTCGACCGGTTCCACCGCTTCGGTGGGACAGCGCCGATCGCCGGCCGGCATCCGGCGCGCCGCCCGCGGCGGGCTTGTTCGGGTCGACGCGGGTGGGGCGGGGCGCAGGGGGCTGGCGGTGAGCCACGGTGCGGGCGTCGGTTGGAGCTGGGGCCTGATGCTTGCACAGGCGTTGCCCGGTCAGGACCAGGGCGGGCGTGGCCGGTTGCCGCCGGGGGTGCGCGATGCCGGCCCCGACGGGTTGCCCCAGACGGCCGGTCCGGATGGACCGCGGGGGGCTGCTCCGGCGACCGCGAACGCGGCCGCCGCCACCGGCCCACGGTTTCGTTTCGGTACGCCGCACGGCTACGACGGGCTGCCGCCGATGCTCATGTTCGAGGTCGACGCGGCGCCCGGCCAATGCGTTTGGCCGGGCCGGGCGCTCCCCCGGGTCGAATGTGCGCTGCAGGTCAACGCCGAGGAGGGGCTGGTGCTGCTGTGGAAGTCGAAGTTGGAAGACGACTACGGCGAGGCGCGGCCGCGCAAGACCCGGCTCTCGCCGTTCGCGAGCATGCTTTCCTTCGACTACTACGATGCGGAGAATTCCGCCTGGCAGCATGCCGAACAGCCGCTGGCCGACGGCCAGGGCGGCTGGCAAGTGCCGCAACGGATTCGCATCGTCTTCACCTACCAGGGGCGCACGCGCGAGGTTTCGGTCGCGCTGCCCGACACGCCGGGGGGGGCGCCGCTGCGATGAGGGGCGCATCGTCCTGGCTGCGGCGGCACCGGAACGGCTCGGTCCTGCTGTTCGTGCTCGTGCTCATCGTCGTGACCGCCGCGGCCGTGCTCAAGTTCAGCGAACGGGCGCTCGGGGAGATGGCGGGCGAGGGGTATTACGTGCAGCGCAACCGGCTCCGCGGCGAGGCGTATTCGGCCCTCGAGGCCACGTTGGCGGTGCTCGCCCAGTATCGGGAGATCGATGGCGCCTTGTACGCGCCGGCCCAGGGCTGGGCCGAGCCGTTGGCCGAGGCCGGCTACGAGCCCGGTGCGGGGCGCGAGGTCGCGGTCGAATTCGCCGACGAGAATGCGAAGCTCGCGTTGCAGGACGCCGACCTGGCCGAGCCGGCGGTCACGGCCCTGTTCGCGGACCTCGGGTTCGAGGCGGGCGAGGTCGAGGTGTTGACCGACAGCCTGCTCGACTGGATCGATGCCGACGACAATCCGCGGCCCTACGGCGCCGAGATCGACGATTACCTGCGGGGCGATCCGCCGCATCTGGCCGCCAACCGCGCGCCGCGCTCCTTCGCCGAGCTGGCGGCCGTCCAGGGGTTCGCCGACCTCATGTTCACCGAGCACGGACGCCCGACCCCCCGTTTCGACCAGTTTGTCGGCCGGGTGAGCCTCTGGAGCGACGGCACGATCAATCTCAATACCGTGTCGGACGAGACGCTGCGGGGAAGCGGTCTGGTCGACGAGCGCCAGCTCGCTTCGCTGGCCCGCGTGCTGGATACGGTGGACGGCGAGCGGGGCACGGGCGGGGCACGGTATTTTCGCTCGCTCGCCGAGCTGGCGGAACAGGTCGGGGAATTGCCGCAGGGTGCGATGCTGGGGGTGCGGACCAGGGTGCTCGGAATCATGGTGACGGTGAGGGAACGGCAGACGGAGTTTCGGCTGCGCGCGGTCGTGAGCACCGACGAGGGCGGCACCTCGAGCCTCTCCCGCGGCGTCAGCAGCGCCAAAACGGGCTTTCGCACCGCATCGGCCGGGACGGGCGGCGGGGCGGCCGCGTTGGAGTATCCATTTCGTTTTCTTGAGCTTGTGGAGGATCCACCTCCTTCTAGCATGCCGGACCTGCAGTAGAAACCAGAACCACGTGGCGGATCGTATCTCAAACCCAAGACAGGCCGGTGGCCGGCGCCTCCCCGAGCGCCCGGTGGTGCTTGTGCCCGGGTTCCATTTCTTCGCGGAAACGACGACGGTTCCCGCGGGGGTCGGGGCGAAGGAGCTGGTGGGGCTGGCGGCCTTGTCGATCGAGGAGGAGTCGCCGTTTCCCGAGGAGCATCTGGCGATCGGGCACTTTGTCGCCGCGCACAACGGTGGCATGCTCGTGACTGCGGCGCTGCGGCGGAAATTTGCCGCGGTGCAGCCGCAGTGGGACTCCGCCGCCTTCGTCTTGCCCGATTTCGCGACGTGGCTTCCGCGCGGCGCGCCGGGGGCGGGAGTGGTTCTGCTCGAGACCACCGAGGCGGTGACGGCGCTGGAGTACCTCGCGGGATCCACTCTTCCGCGACGCGTGGTGAGCCGCCCCGTGGTGGGGGGCGACGATCCTGAGGCGGCGCTCGCGGCGACGCGGGAACAGGTGCTGGCGCGGGTCGATCCGGCCGGCCGCCGCGTGTGGCGCCATCGGCTCGGTTCGCCGGCGTGCACCGTGAAGGGCGGGCGCTATTTCTTCGAATGGGTGTCGCAGGATGCCGGTGGCGGGCGGGGCGCCGAAGCGGGTGCGTTCACCGCGGCGCAGTTGTGGGCGCTCGATCTGCGCACGCCCGAGACCCTGCGGACCAGACGGCGCGATTTTCAGTGGAACCGGCATGCGTGGGGCACGCTGCTCGGGGCGGGCGTGGCGGCGACCATGCTCCTGCTCGGGGAAGTTTCCCTGCTCGGCTTGCGGTTCGCCAATGCGCGGAGGGCGGATCGGATCGCGGCGCAGGCCCCGGCCGCCCGGGAAGCGGAGGCCAACAGCGACATCGTCAACCGGCTCGCCGGCTACATCGACAGCAAGCCGCAGCCGCTCGAGCTGCTCGCGTACGTGAACGACCTGCGGCCCCGCTCCGTCCATTTCACCAAGGTGTCCGTCGACGGCGGGTTGCAGATGGTGATCGAGGGCGCGACCGGCTCCTTGACGGAGGTGAATGAATACGAGGCGGCCCTGAAGCGCGCGCCGGCGCTGGCCAGCGTCGAACTGCGGAACGTGCGGGCGCGGGAAGGCGGCGGCACGTTTCAGCTCACCCTCGGCTTCCGCCCGGGCGGTGTTGTTGTCCCGGCCGGAGCCGACGTCGCGCCGGCCGGGTCGGTCGGCGGCGTTCTGCCGGCACCGGTGCAATCCGTCACCGGCCTCTCGCCCGAAGCGGGCCCGAGGTTGCCGCGCACCGGAGAGCCGCGTGGCGGTGGGCTCCCCGGCGCGCCGGGCATGCTGCCGCCGGGACCCCCGCCCGTGGCGCCGGAGGGTCTGGAGGTCTCACCATGAGGGCGTTTTTTTTCCGGCGTACCTGGCGGGAACGCGTGTTGCTGCTGCTCGTATTGGTTGTGGCCCTCGGAATCTGGCTGCTTTCGCTGCTCGCCCGGTTCCGGGGCGGTTCCGAGCGTTGGGGGGCCGACGGCCGGCAGCTCGACCAGCAGGAGCAATGGTTGGCCGTGGCCGGCGAGAAGGCCCAGGAACTCCGCGACCGGCTCGCGCAGGTCCAACAGGGGCGTTCGCTCAACGCCAACCAACTCGTCGGCCAACTCGATGCGGTCGTGAAACGGCAGCGTTTCGCCTACCGACTCGATCCCCCCACGACCGAACGTAGGCCCCCGGTCGCCATCCACTCGGTCTCGCTCACCATCGAGAAGGCGGATTTGGCGGCGTTCGGCGTGTTCGCCGACGACCTGCGCAGGACTCTCCCGCTCGTGAACATCGAACAGGTGATCATGACTCCCGACCGCCGGAATCCGGCCCAGCTCGACTACCGCCTCAAACTCTCCGGGCTGGAACTGCTGCAATGATGCCCTCCCGGACCAACTTGCCCGCCGTGCTACTCCCTTGAGCCGCTCCTCCATCATGAACCCCCTCCGCCACCTGCCTTGCGGACGCCGGCGCGGCCTGTGCGCCGCGTTGGCGTTGGCCGGGCTTCTCCCCGCCTCCCTCGCCCAGGCCCCGCTGTCGCCACCGAACGGCGACGCCGTTGCCTCCGGTGCCGCGAACGCGCCCGCACCTCTGGTCGCCATCCCGGCGGCCGGCGACGGCTCGGCGGTGATCGAGAGCCTCAAGCTCAACGACAACCCGCTCTCCACCGTCCTCGACGCGCTCGAGACCCTCACCGGGCGCTCGGTCATCCGTCCCCAGCAGCTCCCGACGCCGTTGTTCACCTTCAACAGCCACGGCCCGATCACCAAGACCGACGCGATCGTCGCGCTCGAGTCGTTGCTGAGCCTGAATAACATCGCGGTGGCCCCGCTCGGGGACAAATTCATCAAGGTCGTCGTGATCACCAACATCCGGACCGAGGCGCCCGAACTGGTGGTCGGCACCTTGCGCGACCGCGCGCCCTCGGGCCAGGTCGTGAGCAAGCTCTTCCGGCTGACCCATCTCGACACCACGACCTTCCAGAACCAGGTGCAGCCGTTCCTCAGTCCGGGCTTCGGCTCGGTTGTTCCTTTCCAAAACTCCAATACGCTGCTCGTCACCGACACGATCTCGAACCTGCAGCGTCTCGAGTACGTGCTCGAGCAGGTTGACAAGCCCCGCGACCTCGTCACCGAGTTCTTCACACTGAAGTATGCGCAGGCCCAGGCGGTCGCCGAGAAGATCAAGAGCCTGATCGAGACGACCCGGACCGCGTTCAACCACCAGTCGGGTGGGGCCGGGCAGGCGGCCGTGCCGATGCCGCCGGGAGTGCCGCCGCCGACCACCGGCGGAGAGGGCGCGGCCGACAGCACTGCCGGTTTGGGCGCCGCCCTCATCTCCGCCACCACCTCGATCAACTTCGACGAACGCACCAACCAGGTGATCCTGGTCACCGACTCCTCGAGCGTGCAGTTCTACCAGAACCTGATCGAGAAGCTCGACGTTCAGGCCGACCCCTCGACGCAGATCGCGGTGATCCAGATCCAGCACGCTCAGGCCTCCGAGGTGGCGGCGTTGCTGAGCACCTTCATCTCCGGTTCCACCAGCACCGCCTCCCGCAACTCCTCGGCCGGCTCCCGCTCCTCGCGCACGACCCGGCAGCAACGCAGCACCGAGACGTTCCCGAATCTCGGCCGCAACGCCGCCAACCCGGGAACGAACCCTCCGGCCGTATCCCAGTCACCCGTGGCCGTCGGCGCCGGCAACGGCGAACGCAACTCCCAGTTCAGCGATTTCATGACCATCACCGCCGACGAACGCAGCAATGCCATCGTCGTGTCCGGCACCCAGGACGATCTGACCCTGGTCCGTTCGCTGGTCACGCAGATCGATGTCGTGCTGCCCCAGGTACAAGTCGACGTGCTGATCGCTTCCGTGACGGTGGGCAAGACGGTGCAGCGCGGTATCGACGCGTTCTCCGGAGTCACGGTCGCCGCCAACCGCGTCGTCGGCATCAAGGGGGTGACCGGCCCCGGCTACGCCCTCGCCGACATCCTCGTCAACCAGGTGACCGGTGGCAGCGACACGGTCAGCGGCACCGCCGAGATCAAGGCGAACAATCTCTGGAACAATGTGCGCGTGCTCTCGGTGCCGAGCATCACCACCACGCACAACCAGGAGGCGCAGATCACCGTCGCCAAGGCGGTGCCGATCATCACCTCCGCCTACAGCGACACCACCTCGACGACCACCGCGCGCAACAGCTACAGCTACCAGAATGTCGGCATCGACCTGACCGTGAAACCGCTGATCGGCTCGGACGGCACGATCCAGCTCGAGATCGAGCAGAGCGCCGACGAGATCGACAGCTACAACGACGACGACCAACCGCTCATCTCCAAGCGCACCGCGAAATCGTTCATCACGGTCAGCGACGGCGAGATCATCGTGCTGGCCGGCATGCAGAAGGACCTGAAGGGCAAGACGCGAAGCGGCTTCCCGTTGATCAGCGAGATTCCTTTGATCGGTTCGCTCTTCGGGAGCAACAAGACGGAGAAATCCCGCGACGAGATCATCTTCTTCATCCAGCCCCGGGTCATCCGCAACGCGGCCGATGCCGACCGTATCGGGCGTGAACAGATGGAACGCTCCGCCGCGCGCTCCATGGTCGACAAGCGCCTGGCCCCGCGCGCGCCCGGCGCCGCCCCGCACTCCTCCAACTAGGATCGCACGTGAGCCGCCGCTTCCTCAGGACTTCCACCGTCTGGACCACCGCGCTGCTGCTGGGCGCCGGTGGTGCCCGGGCCGTGCCCGAGTCGCTCCTGCGCAACTCGCCGTTCCAGCCCGAGAAGGCGGCGGCCCAGGTGGCCGCTCCCACGGCGGGGCGCTTCGAGTTGCGCGGCCTGATGGCGCTGGACGGCACGACGCGTTTCACGATTTTCGATACGAGCAACAGTCGCGCGATCTGGCTCGCCGTCGGCGAGTCCGAGGGCGGGATCAAGGTGGCCGCCTTCGACGCCGCCGCCGAGGCCGTCACGATCGAGTTCGAGGGCCAATCAACCCGGCTCACGATGAAGAAACCCGAGATCGTGAACGTCGCCGTGGCGTTGCCCACGGCTGGCCCGTCCGTTGGCCCGCAACCGGCCGCCAATGTCAACCCCGCGCCGCCGGCCAACGAGAAGGAGATCCAGGAGCGCCGCAACCGCATCATCGAGGAGCTCCGGCGGCGGCGAGCGCTGCGACAGGCCAACCGCAACCAGCAGCCGCCCCAGCAATGAGCCGCCCGCCCGTCATCGATCTGCCCCTGTTTTCCGCCGTGCCCGAGGAGGTTAGGCGCCGGTTCGCCGAGCTGCCGCGCGCGGAGCGCCTTGGCCAGCTCGCCCAGACCTTGCGGGTTGCTCCCGACCGTGCGCTCGACCGGCTCGCCGTCGAAAGCGGGCTGGTCGTGGTCCCGCCCGAGAGTTTCAGCCTGCCGCAGCTCCAGCAACTGCCCGTGCGCCTCGTGCACGAGTATTGCTGCGTGCCGGTCGCCACCGACCAGCCCGAGGTGCTCTGCCTGGCCACCGCCTGGCCGCCCGAAGGCCGGATGGACGACTGGGTTTTCGCGACCTGTGATCGCGAGCCCCGGTGGATGCTCGCCGCACCCGACAAGATCGCGAAGTTCCTCACCGAAAACCTTGGCGTCGGCTCCGACAGTCTCGATTCCGAGGTCGCCGTGGCCGAGGTAGCCGACGAGGCCGAGGAGGACGAGGACGCCGCGGTGATCCGTTTCGTCAACAAGGTCTTCGCGCAGGCGGTCACCGACGGTGCCACCGACATCCATTTCGAGCCCCAGGAGGAGACGCTGCGCATCCGCTATCGCATCGACGGCCTGCTGGTCCCTGTGCCTGTTCCGGAAAACCTGAGACGCTTTCAGGACGCGATCACCTCGCGTCTGAAGATCATGGCGAAGCTCAACATCTCGGAGCGTCGCCTGCCGCAGGACGGTCGCATCGGTTACCGGGCGGGCGACACGGTGCTCGATATCCGCCTCTCCACCATCCCCACGATCTACGGCGAAAGCGTGAGCCTGCGCCTGCTCAACAAGAAGAACAACGCGCTCACGCTCGAGCAGCTCGGCATGAACGCCGAGGACCAGGCGAAGATCGACGCCGTGCTCGGTCTGCCGCACGGCATCATCCTCGTCACCGGCCCGACCGGCTCGGGCAAGAGCACGTCGCTCAACGCCTTCATCCGTCGGATCAACTCGACCGACAAGCGCATCATCACGATCGAGGACCCGATCGAGTACGAGGTGCCCGGCGCGAACCAGATGCAGGTGCGGCCGGAGATCGGCCTGGGCTTTGCGGAGGGGCTGCGCCACATCCTCCGCCAGGATCCGAACGTGATCATGGTCGGCGAGATCCGCGATCGCGATACCGCCGACATCGCGATCCGCGCGTCGCTCACCGGCCATCTGGTCTTTTCGACGATCCACACCAACGACGCGCCCGGGGCGATCACGCGCCTGACCGACATGGGCATCGAGCCTTTCCTCATCGCCTCCGGTGTCGAGCTGGTGATCGCGCAGCGCCTGGTCCGCCGGCTCTGCCCGGCCTGTTCGCGCCCGGCGCCGGTCTCCCGCAACCAGCTGCTCGACGAGCTGGCGGTGCTCGGGTTGCCGGCCGATTTGGCCGCCGGGGTGCACGAGCTCCCGTCGGCGGTGGGCTGCGAGGCGTGTCGGGGACTTGGCTACAAGGGGCGTGTCGGCGTCTTCGAGATCCTGCGCGTGGACGACCGGCTGCACGATCTGGTGGTCCGGCGCGAATCTGCGCGGCTGATCCGCAAGACGGCGGTCGATGCGGGCATGGCGACGCTCGAGCTGGCGGGGTGGAAGCAGGTGCGGGCCGGGCTCACGACTCTCGACGAGATCGTCCGCGTGCTGTCGATGGCGGAGGGCAGGGGGAATTGAGGCGAGGCCGCCGCGCCGAACCGGGAGCGATCCGCCGATGCCGATTTTTCACTACACAGCCCGCGATGCGGGCGGCGCCGAACTCAAGGGGCGCCTCGATACGGGCTCGCGCCGGCAGGCGCTGGCGCAGTTGCGCGCCCGCGGCCTGGTGCCCTCCCGGCTCGAGGAGGGCACGGCGCCGCCGCCGGGGGGGGCGACCGGGCTTTCACAGTCGCTTTTCTCCGGTTCGCGCAAGCCCGGGCGCCGGCACGCGCTGCCGTTTCTGCGGGCGTTGATGGGGCTGGTGACCAGCGGTATCCAAGTCGCCGATGGGGTGAAGCTGCTGGCGCGGCGCCTGAGCGATCCGCTGCTGCGTGGCTTGGCGGCCGCGTTGTGGGACCAACTCAGCCAAGGCCGGTCGCTGTCGCAGGCGATGGCGACGATGGGTCCCGTGTTCGACGAGGCCACCGTCAATCTCGTGCAGGCGGGCGAGGCGACGGGCCGGTTGGGCGGAGTGCTCGAGAGCCT
The DNA here is from genome assembly GCA_023443455.1 of Verrucomicrobiota bacterium. GTDB lineage: Bacteria > Verrucomicrobiota > Verrucomicrobiia > Opitutales > Opitutaceae > CAJCBL01. The sequence goes on along the minus strand of JAEZUE010000107.1, from coordinate 18,717 downwards.
GGTGGCGGACATGGAGGAGCGGGCGGAGATCCGGGCGAAGCTTCTGGGGGCGATGATGTATCCGGCGATGATCATCGTCATGGCCGTGGTGGTGTTGCTGATCGTGCTCTTCTTCGTGATGCCGCGCATCGAGATGCTGCTGTCTTCGCTCCAGGGGCGGTTGCCGTTGGCGACGAGGCTGTTGATGGGGTTGGCGGATTTTCTCCTGCACTACGGGTGGTTCTTCGCCCTGGCCGGATTCGCGGTGGCCTCGGTGTTCTGGGCCTGGCGGCGAAAGCCCGAAGGGCGTCGGATCACCGACGGGTGGTTCCTCAAGTTGACCGGGGTCGGTCCCTTCCTGATCGCCAACGACATCCTCCGCCTGACCCAGGCGCTCGGGCTCCTGCTCGAGAACGGCATCAGCACGCTGCCGGCGTTGGGGTTGACCGAGAAGACGATCCAGAACCGGGTGTTCCGCGCGGCTTTCGCCGAGGCCCGCGGAAAGATCGCCGAAGGTGTGCCGGTTTCCCAGGCGCTGGGCGGCACGGGTTTTTTTCCGCCGCTGGTCCTCGACGTCGTTTCGGTTGGCGAGACCACGGGCAACATCGTCCCGAGCCTGAAGGATGTCGCGCGGGACTACCGCAAGCGCATCGCCGCGCAGCTCAACGTGCTCATCGGGGTCGTATCGTACGGCGCGTTGCTGGTGGCGGCGGCGTTTGTCGGTCTGCTGGCCTTCGGCATCATCTCCGCGGTGTTCCAGATCAGCGCGAGTCTGAAGGCGGGCTGAGGGGGCGCGTGGAGGGGGGCGGGGACCCCCGCCAACCCCGGGATTGGTGCCAGTCGAGACAAGGCGCGTGCCGCGCGGCGGATGCACCCCTATGGGAGGTTCGGGAAAACCCCTAACGCACGAGTAGGCCGGGCCCGATTAAGTTCCGCACGCAGAAGGCGTATCTTGTTGAGGTCGAAAGAACGCCAACCGCGCCTACCATGCTTCGAAATCGTCAAGATGGCCTCGTCTCCCTCCACGGCATTTGGGTCACCCTCCTGACCACCGCGGCATTCTTCGTCTTCACCTGGTTCACGCAGGTGACGGGTTGGATGAAGCTGACGCCCGGGTTCAACCAGAGCCTCTATCTGCTCGCCGCCTTCATCGGCATGCTGGTCGGGGCGCGGGTGTATCTGGGGTGGGTCGACAAACTGGCACGGCTCTCGTGGTCGGATTCGGTCTACGTGACATTCCAGCAGGTCGCGCGCATGGCGCTGGTGCTCTTCGGCGTCGCGTTCGCGATCAAGGACGCCAACGTCAGCCGTGTTTTCCTCGGCAGTTATCTGTGTCTGATCGGCGTGGGGCTTGTTTTCGCGAACCGCTACCTGCCCCGCTTGATCGCCAAGTTCGTGTTCAAGTCGAACTCGATCCCCACGATCATCGTGGGCTCCGGCGAGCATATTCCCGGCTTTGAAAAGTGGTTGCACGAGCAGGCGAAGCTCGGGGTCGACGTGCTCGGCCATGTCGTGAAGCAGGGCGACCGCGCGCGGCGCCAACCCGGGTGCTTGGGCGAAGTTTCGCAGATCGCCTCCATCCTCGAGAACCATCCGGCCACGCAGCTCGTGCTCCCGTTGTTCTATCTCGGCGCTTCCGAGACCAAGCATGTCATGTCGGTGGCGAGGGAATCGGGTTGTCGGGTGCGTCTGGTCGAGAGTCTGCAGGAGGATTCGGCCCACCATTTCACGATCGAGCGCAGCGAGTCGGGCGTGGATGTGATCGACGATGGCGATGAACCGCTGGAGAACCCCGTCAATCGTACGATCAAGCGCCTGTTCGACATCGCGGTGGCGCTGCCCGTGGTGCTTTTCGTGCTCCCACCGCTCACGCTGCTGGTGTGGATCGCGCAGAAACTGCAGGCGCCAGGCCCGGTGTTTTTCCGGCAGGTGCGCTACGGAGAGGGACGCAAGACCTTCCTGATCTTCAAGTTCCGCACCATGTACGTGGCGTCCCAAAACGCCACGACCGAGCGCGTGCAAGCGACCAAGGGCGACTCCCGGATCTATCCGTTCGGTCGTTTCATGCGGAAGACCAGCCTCGACGAGTTTCCGCAGTTTTTGAACGTGCTTTTCGGGGAGATGAGCGTCTCGGGCCCTCGGCCTCATCTGGTCCAGCATGACAACGAGTTCGCCCGGCTCGTCGCTGATTACCGGATGCGGCATTTCGTGAAGCCCGGCATCACCGGTTTGGCCCAGAGCCACGGATACCGCGGCGAGATCACCAACTCCGGCCTGCTTTTCAAGCGCGTGCAGCACGACATCGCCTATGTGCGGTCGTGGACGCCGATCATGGACCTGCAGATTCTCGCCCGCACCGCCCTGCAGGTGGTCTTCCCGCCGAAGTCGGCCTATTGAGCGGAGTGCACCGCCGCGCGGCGGTCACGGCCTCCGGGGCAGCGTCGACATCCATTGCCGCAAGCGTGTCGCGCAGTCGTCCCATGAGGGTACTGGTCGTCTGCCGGCCTCCGCTCCGAGGCGCCGCAGTTCCGTTTCGGAGGTGAGCAGGCTGCGTATCGCCGTGGCGAAGCTGCCGGCATCCGCCGGCTGTACACCGATGCAACCCCCGCCGGCGACAAGCTCGCCGGTGGCTCCGCTCGCCGCGCAAATGCAGGGGCGGCCGCGTGCCAGGCTTTCGATTACGGGGAGCCCGAAGCCTTCGGTGAGCGAGGGATAGACGGAGAAGCTGCATTCGCGCCATGCCTGCCGCAACGCGGGCTCGTCGAGAACGCCGTCGAATCGCAGGGGGTGTCCTTCCGCCTTCAGCCGGTCGATCGCGGCGAGCGCGGCCTGTGCGGTTTCCGGCCGGGGCAGGCCGACGAGGCGGAGTTCGAAACGCAGGCCTTCGCGCCAGAGCCGTTCCGCTGCCTCAAGGAGCGCGAGGTGGTTTTTCCGGCCCTCGATCGAGCTGACGCAGAGCATCTGCGGCATTTCGGAGTCGGGGATCGGCGAAGCCTCGGCTGCGATGTCGGCTCCGAGGGGCACGACGGTCACTTCCGGGTGGTCCCGAATGCCGAGCCAGTGCCAGTAGCCGGTCAGGGCGTCGGCACTGGTTTGGGAGATCGCCGCGACCCCGTCGAACTGCAGCAGTTCCTGCATGAAGCCCGGAAAACGGGCGACGGTTTTGGCGGGTGTGTATTCGGGGTGGGTGAGGGGGATGGCGTCGAAGAAGAATGCGACTCTCGGCCCGGTGGTTCGAGCGAAGAGTCCGGGCAGGCTTCGCGCCACGGCGGGGGAAAAGAGCTCGGGACAAACGAAGCCGTCGTATTCAGGAAGGAGGGGCGGCGAACCGAACGCGCGCGCCGCCCATCCGCGCAATTTCTGCGTGGTCGTCCACTTCGAGCCGCGGTGCTTGCCGACCGGCGTCTGCCCCGACGCGATGGCATTTTCCGTGGAGTCGAGCGGACGCCATGCTCGGGCGTAGGGATCGAGGCAGACCGGCGTGGTCGGTGTCTGGCGGGACAAGGCGCCAAACAGGCTGCGGGCGAGACGCTGGATGCCGGTGTTGGCCGGAGTGTGGCTCGTGTGGGTGAGATCGACCAGGAGCATGCCGGGGCGGGATCGGGTTCAGGGCGATGTGGCGATCTCCCGGATACCGAGCGAGAGGTCCAGGACACGGAAATCGAGCGGTCGCCGATCCGAGCTGTCGGTGAAGACGCCGGCTCCGACATCGGAAGCGATGCGGATGCGGGTCTCGCCGGGGACGAGTTTGATGCCTTCGGCGGCGACTTCCTGTCGCCTCGGTGTGGCCGTGCCTTCCCAGATCAGGTGGTTGCCGACCGCGACTGTGATGGTTCGTTCCGTACGGCAATTCAGCCCGAAGGAGAGTGTGGCCTCGACTTCCCTGTCGTGCTCGCTGCGGACGACAATCTCGACCGCGCCACCGGTCCATCGCCAGGTGTCGCCGAGGGAGGCCTCGGAATGGTACCACGGGCCGGCGAGTTCGATCGCGATCTGCGGCGTGCCGTCTGCGGCGGCGAGCAGGCGCTGCGGAGCGGAGAGCACGGTCGGTTCAAGGCCGATGGGTAGGCGCACGAAGTTCGGGGTGCTGATCAGGGTGGCGTTCCCGAGCAGCAGTACGGCCCACCAGCGCGGGCCTTTTGGGACCGAGAGGTTGAAGGCCAGCAGCATGGGGAGCAGCACCCGAGCGGCGGCGCTGGGGTAGCCTTCCCAGACGGATTCCCCCAGTACCGCCATGAGGATGCAATAGGCCGCTCCGATCCGCCACCACGGGTCGCTCCAGCGCGGGCGGAGTGCAAAGAACAGCAGTTGGGTGGCGAGGGAGACGACCGTGAGCGCGCCGCCGAGGGCGTAACTGAAAACTGGGGGATCGGACACGAGTTCCCGAAAGCTGGTCTCGGCCTTGTTCCAGAACTCGGCGAACGGGAGCGCGAAGTTGCGGGATCCGGCGTCGGTTCCGCCCGAGCCGAAAATCCAGATGATATAGCTGGTCCAGAGCAGCAGCGGGGCGGCGACGAGCAGCCCGCGGGCGGCGGTCTTCATCCAGCCTCCCAGGTCGCGAACCGGTCTGGGCTCGAGCAGCGCCGCGCCCGACAGGATGCAGGTTTCCTTGCCGAGGCCGGAAACACCCAGCGTGAGTGCGGCCAACCATGGACGCCCGGTCTCGAGCAGAGCCACTCCCGAGGCGATGAGCAGCAGGCTCGGGCCGTCGACCAGGGCGCCGCGGATGCTGAAGGCCATGCCGAAGGAGAACTGCACGAAGAACCAGCGCAGGACGTTGCCCCAGTCGGTTGGCGGGAGCCAGCGCAGCAGCAGCCAGCCGAGCAGCAGCCAGCAGACCACGTTCTGGAGGGCGAACGCCTCGAGGATCCAGCGTGGTTGGCCCATCCCGAGCACATACGCGGTCCAACAAAATAGAATACGGCGGGCGCGGTAGGGAAGGTTGTCGATCGCGTGTTCCAGACGCGGGTCCCTTAGGTCGGGCTCGAGCGCGAGCTGGGCGTACCATTGGGAGTCGTAGCCGTCCGAGTCCGGAGTGAAGAACGTGGACTCGGGGGACACTTCCGGGAGATAGCGGGAGGCGTGGGCCGCGCCGAAGTTGATCAGCGTCGTGAAGCCTTTCCCGGGGGCGCGGAAACGGGCCACGAAGAACAGAAAGACCGAGGCAAGGGCCAGCAATACCAGCCAGCGGTAGCGGTTTGGGCGTTTTTCTCCTGATCGGTTGGCGTCGGACACGGCGAAGCGCGCAATAGCCTCTTTCCTCCCCGGGAAACGCAAGCCCTTTCCCTGTTTTCAGGGGCGTGTCGGGGCTTGCTCCCGCCACCCGCCGACGATGCGTGGTGCACTGCTGCAGTCGCGGGCGAAGACATAGCATTCGGCGGAGGTTTCGCGAGGGCTGCGGAGCGGGACAGCGATCCGGCGGTAGAGGCCCTCGTCGACACCCTCGAAGCGGTCGAGCCGTCGCAGAGCCCCGTCATCGACCTCCCACAGTTCGCCCGGAATTGGAGCCGGCGCGTCGGCGGCTTCGACCAATCCGGGGTACGCGCCGAGATCATGGAGCGCCCAGCCTGGACCGATCTCGGCTTCACCGAGGAATCGTTGCCCGGCGAGCTCCCGGTGGTTCCGGCAGCCGCGTTTGAGGGTTCCGTAGACGAAGAGCAATGGCATCGTCCGGGCTTCCTGCACGGAGCGTGCCGCCTCAGTCTCGGGGCGGTGCCTCGAGCTCGACCACGATCGCGGTGACGTTGTCCCGGGAACCCGGGATGGCCTCCTCGACGAGGCGTTTCGCCGGCGGGTGGGCGGCCTCCGCCGCGGTCGGTTGCCGGATGGCCTCCTCGAGCCGGCGGTCCCAGATCCCGTCGACCAGGCCGTCGGTGCAAAACAGCAGCCGGTCGCCCTCCTGTACCGAAACGGCCCCGACGTGCGGGTCGAGGATCTGGTAGCCCGCCCCGAGTGCTTGTTGGAGGGAGACTCGTCCCGGGTGGTTGCGGGCCTCGCGTTCGTTGATCTTGCCGGTCCGCCGTTGCCAGCCCACGTGGGTGTGGTCGTGGGTGAGCTGGGTCAACCCACCCGAGGCCGGGAGGTAGTAGATGCGGCTGTCGCCCACGTGCGCGAAATACAGCCAGCCCGGCGTCAGCCAACCGAGGCTGAGGGTGGCGCCCATGCCGGAGCATTCCTCGTAGCTGAACCCGAGGTGGAGAAGGTCCTGGTGGATTTGGGAGAACAGTTCGGAAAGGATGTCGGAAAAGCCCGCGTCGATGCCCTGGGCCGCGATGCGCAGGTTGCGCGCCATCAGGCGGGTGATGCGGTCGACGGCGATGCGGCTGGCGAATTCGCCGGCGTTGGCGCCGCCCATGCCGTCGCTGACGGCGAAGATGAAATCGGAGCGCTCGAGAGAGGACTCGCCGATCTTGCCCAGATGGTGCACGCCGTGCCCGTCGATCGCCAGCGCGAGGAAGGCGTCTTCGTTGTTGCTGCGAATCCGGCCTCGGTGGGTCATGCCGGACCAGTGGACCTCGAGCGGGCGGGGTGGGGTGGTTTCGGGATGGGTGGACATGGGGCGCTGTCAGTAGCCGGGCTTGCGGGGCGCGTCGGGCAACGGTGGGGGCGGCGAAAGGTGCGGGGCGTGCAGGAGCTGGGCGAATTCGAAGTCGATCACGCAGAACCGGCCCTCCCGGCGGTCGTAGGTGATGTTGCGCAGCACCGCATCCTGGTGGCGTACGCCGAAAGTGAGAAGCGAGTCGTAGATCTCCTTCATCCGGTCGGGCGAGAGGTGGTCGACCCGTTGACCGCAGTTGGTGGTGACGATCTTCATCTCGTCGGGGACGGATTCGAGCAGCTTCGGGACGAAATCGCAGCCCCGGTCGGCGAGGTGCCGGAGGACCCGGACCTCGTTCTCGAAGCGCTCCCGGGCCATGTGGCCCCGGAAGGTCTTCTGCACTCGGCCGTCGAAGCTGATGCGTACGAGTGCGCGGGGGGTGTCTTTGACGTCCTGCATGGGTCGCGCGAAAGGTCGGCGGATTGGCCCGAACTGACAAGCTTGGCGTTGGCGGATTCGCGGCGACGAACGGGCCAACTCGTCGAGTTTTTCCTTTTCACTGGCACCGCTTTTGCTCAGAACCGCCCAGTTTCCCGGAACGCCTTTCATCTCGGTGAAAAGCGACCTCGGTTCGAAGCGTTTTCTCACCAAACACCTCACCACCTCCAAATGGCCACCAAGTACAAACTGGAATACATCTGGCTCGACGGGTACACCCCGATGGCGAACCTGCGCAGCAAGACCCAAATCAAGGAATTCGACAGTTTCCCGAAGCTCGAGGACCTTCCGAACTGGGGTTTCGATGGCAGCTCCACCCGTCAGGCCGAAGGCAAGAGCTCGGACATCACCCTCAAGCCGGTGGCCGTTTTCCCGGACTCGACCCGTCGCAATGGCGTGCTCGTGATGTGCGAGACCTACCTCCACACCGGTGAGGTTCATCCCTCCAACTCCCGCGCCACCGTTCCGGACGATGCGGATACCTGGTTCGGCTTCGAGCAGGAGTACTTCCTTTATCAGGACGGTCGTCCGCTCGGCTTCCCCGAAGGCGGTTTCCCCGCCCCCCAGGGCCCGTACTACACCGGCGTCGGCTACGCCAATGTCGGTGATGTCGCCCGCCAGATCGTCGAGGAGCACATCGACATCTGCTTGGATGCCGGCATCAACCTCGAGGGCATCAATGCCGAGGTCGCCAAGGGCCAGTGGGAGTTCCAGATCTTCGGCAAGGGCTCGAAGAGCGCCGCCGACCAGATGTGGGTCGCCCGCTATATCCTCATTCGCCTCTGCGAACAGTACGGCATCGACGTCGAGTTCCGCTGCAAGCCGATCGCCGGCGCGTTCAACGCCCCGCTCGACTGGAACGGCTCGGGCATGCACTCGAACTTCTCGACCAAGCACATGCGCGAAGTCGGCGGCAAGGCCTACTTCGAGGCCCTCATGGCGGCGTTCGCCAAGAACATGGACGAGCATATCGCCGTTTATGGCCCGGAGAACCACCTCCGCCTCACTGGTCTCCACGAGACCCAGTCCATCGACAAGTTCTCCTATGGTGTCGCCGATCGTGGTTCCTCGGTTCGCATCCCGCATGCGTTCGTGAACAACGGTTACAAGGGCTACCTCGAGGATCGCCGGCCGAACTCGGCCGCCGACCCGTATCTCGTGGCCGGCCGCATTCTCAAGACGATCCAGTCGGTTCCGACCGCCTGATTTGCGTTGAGGAAACACTTCAAACGCCAGCCCGCAGGGGCTGGCGTTTTTTTGTCTGCAAAGCCGTCGGGGTGTGGCGGGTGACCGCTGGCCCGGAAGTTTCACGCCATGGCATCGGCTGCCAAGGCCCATCGTTCGAGCATCGAAGATCGAAACGCCGACGAAGCCCGGCTGGATCGCTCTGCGGCAATTGGCCGCTTGCGGTTCAGTGCGATCCGGGTGGCAGCACTCTGCCGTACAGCTTCGCGATGCTCGAAGGAGGCGGCGGTGCGCTGGGCTGGGGCGTGGCCGGGCCTCCACGGCTTTGCAGACTGAAGCGAAGGATCAGCTTCTCGTTCTCCCGGTCGAGGTGAATGATCTGCAGGATTCTCTGGCGAATGCGTTCCTTCAGCTCGGCGAGGTCTCTCGCTTCGCCCGGGGCCGGTTGCATCGCTTGTTTCAACGCGTCGAGATTGGTTGTCAGCCGATCGAGCAATGCCTGCCGACGCTCCAGAAGGTCCGGACCGAACGGGCGTTTCTTTTCGAGCAGGTAACGGTTCTCGTCGAGGGCGAGTTGGTACAGGTCGTCGCAAATCCGCTGGTGACGCTCCAAAACTTCGCGCATGCCGGCATCTAGGCGCGGAGAATGCTGGCTGTAGAGCATAATCTGAGCGCTGATCACAATCGATCAGGTGAGGAGTGGGTGCTGTCGAAAAATAGACAGCACTGCGCTGTTTTGCGCACTTCGGCGGTGGCGTAACAAGAATGTAGGAACGACGGACCGTCTCAGCCTCAAGCATGCGGTCGAGTGACGAGCATCGAGGGACCGATCACGGAGGAGATCGAGCGAAACACTCGTGCTGGAAGCTCGCACCGATGGTTTGGCGCTCGTCCCTCGACGCTCGCCTCTGGACCGCATCGTTGGCTCAGTTGAGGCTTTGCACGGCGGGATTCGCCCCGCCGCCGTTGCTGCTGAACGACTGGATCGAGCGATCCACTTCGTGGGTCCAATCGATTTGGCCCAAACGCCATTCCGCCATGTCGCGGACCTCGGCGGTGGTGGCGTCGACCGTGCTGCCCACAGTCTTGGCGGCGTCGAATTCGGCGAGGATGTCGCGGTAGACGCCGGTGGCGCGGCCGGGTTGGCGCAGCCGTTCGTAGCAAAGTCCGATCTGATAGAGGGCAGGCCAACGCCACGCGGGCGTGGACCTCAATTCAGCGAGCGTCTGGTAGATGGTGAGCGCCGCGTTGAAGTCGCCCTGCTCGTAGAAGTCGTTCGCGAGCTGGTTGCCCGTGCGCCGTTGCCAATAGGTCCATTGGGCTTGGTCTTCCCCGGCTCCCGCCTGGGCGGTGCGCAGGAGCGTCAGCGTTTCACTGAGCGCTTCTTGGGTGCGCCCCATGCGGCGCAGGGCGAGGCAGAGCAGGTAGCGGCTCTCCTGGGTGAATTCGTGGTGCGGGTAGTTGCCCAGGAAGGCGCGGAGGCTGACCACCGCTTGGTCGAGCTTGCCATCGAGGAAGAATGCATAGGCCTCGCGGAACGCAGCTCGGGCACGCACCTCGGGCGGCAGATCGAGCAGTTTCACGCGGCCGAAGAATTTCACCGCCGAGGCGTAGTCGCCTTGCTGGTAGAAGGTGTCGGCGATCTCGAATTTGGCGATCTGGGTTTGCTCGCGGTAGCGCTCGATGTCGCTGGGCAAAACGGCGAGGCTCGAGTTCAACACGGCGTAGAAACGCGCCAAGGCGGTGTTGAAGGCGCCGAGTTCGCGTAGTGTCCTTCCGAGTTCGATCAGGACGTTCGAAGCCTGCTTGCTGGATGGAAACGAGGACAGGAACTTTTCGTAGGTCGCGGCCGCACGGGTCGGCCGGCGTGTATCGCGGAGGAAGCGAGCGTAGAGCAGCAGGGCGTCCTCGGTCACGGCATCGCTGGTCGGTAGGTTCAGCACCTCGGTGTAGGCGGCCTCCGCCGACTCGGGGTCCTGGTTCTCCAGGCGTTTCTGGGCGAGGGAGAGCAGGCTGCGCGCGATCTCGTCGGGCGAACTTTCCGGCTCGGCGGCCCGCTCGGGGGCGGTGGCCTGATGCACGGCAGGCGTCGGCGGGGCGGCGGCTTCGGGCTGCGCGGTTGCGGGCGCGAGGTTGGACGCCTCGCAGCGCAAGGTCAGGACGACTGCGAACAGGGTGGTGGCGGCTCTGAAAATCATTGCTGTCGGTATTCTGCGCGGCTCTGCGGGAGTTCGGCCCGGGCGGGAGTGAACCGGAGGCTCGCCTCGGCGTCGGGATTGGCCCCCGAACCGAGTTGGAAATACGGGATGAAGTCTTCGGCGCGCAGCGGCGGCGGCTTCCGGTCGGCGAGGGCTGGGGTTGGCGATTCCTCGGGCACCGGCGTGGCGCCTTCGCTCGTGGAGTCCCCAGTGGCGGCCGGTGTTGCTTCGGCAGGAATGGGCGGAGCGTAGAGCGTGATGGACGGGGTTGTGATCGGCGCCTCGGCTGGAAGCAGATCGGCGATGCGTAGCGCGTGGGTGCCGACCAAGGGAAGGTAGCCGGGATCGGGCGCTGGGAAGAGTGCGGTCCGGAGCCGGGTGCCCAACGCCGGTCGACCGTAGAGCGGGTTGGCCGCGAGCTCCGGCATCAAGCTGCAGAAGGCCCCCACGCCGAGCACCAGGGTGGTGAGGCGGGCGAGTCGGCTGTGGCTGATGGCGAAACGGACCATGATTCAGATGGCCACCCGGGCGGCCAGGACGTGGTGGACCTTCGCGATGATGTCATCGACGCGGAAGGGCTTGTGGATAAAGATCTCCTGACCCAGATCGAGGAATTGCTGTTTGATCTCGGCCGAGAGGTAACCGCTGACGACGATCACGCCGATGTTCCCGTGTTTGCGGCGGATGACTTGGAACACCGAGACGCCGTTGAGCCGGGGCATGTTCACGTCGAGGATGACGCAGTCGATCTCGTCGGCATGCCGATCGAGAAAATCCAACGCCTTGGCGCCGTCGTCGACGGTGTGCACGGTGAAACCGCGGGATTCGAGCACGCCCTTGGTGAGATTGCGGAGGCTTTCCTCGTCTTCGACGATCAGGATCGTGCCGGTCCTCGCCGTGTCGGCGGCGGGTATCGACGGCTCGATCACGCCGATCTGTTCCTCGGTGACCTGGGGCAGATAGATCGAGAATGTGCTGCCGACGCCGGGTTCGCTGAGGAGATCGACCACGCCGCCGTGGCGGGAGACGATGCCTTCGACGACCGCCAGGCCGAGGCCGGTGCCCGCGCCCTTTTCCTTGGTGGTGAAGAACGGCTCGAAGATGCGCTGCTGCACCTCCTTCGGGATGCCCACGCCGGTATCCGAGACGCTGACGCATTGGTAGGTCTTGCTGGGGTCCACCCGGAAGCGGGCGACATCGCGGCCGGGCACCTGCCTGGTGCCGATGGTTAGCGTGCCTCCGTTGGGCATGGCGTCGCGGGCATTCACGCAGAGGTTCATCAGGATCTGCTGGACCTGGTTCTGGTCGGCCAGCAGGGAGGGCAGCTCCGGGGCGAGTCGGAAGTCGAAGACGATCGTGCGCGGGAATGTTTCCTTCAGCATGCCGCCGAGTTCGTGCACCAATTCGTTGAGCTCGACGGGGGCGAGCAGCGTTTCGACTTTGCGGCTGAAGGTGAGGATCTGGCGCACGAGGCCCACGGCGCGTTGGCCGGCTTTGAAGATCTCGCCCAGGAAGCGTTGCCCTTTTTCGTCGTTGCCGGGCCGGGAGAGCAGCAACTCCGAGTAGCCGTTGATGATCGAGAGCAGGTTGTTGAAATCGTGGGCGATGCCGCCGGCCAAGGTACCGATGCTTTCGAGTTTTTGCGCCTGGCGGAGCTGGGCCTCGAGTGTTTTGCGTTCGGTGATGTCCTCTCGCAGCATCAGGAGGTTCGCCACCGTGCCCGCGGTGTTGCGGATGGCCGAGACTTGCACGAACTCCCAGCGAGGGTCGCCGCCGGGACCGTGAGTCGCGACTTCGCCGCGCCACGGGTGTCCGCCGCGCACCTGCTGGAGGAACGCTTGGTAGGCCTCCTCTGTCGGGTGGGCATCGCGGAAGATTCGTTCGTTGCGTTCGAGCAGCGTCTCGAGACTCGCACCAACCCATTCGGTGAACCGGGGGTTGATGTAGCGGATGTGGCCCTCGGGATCGGCGATCGCGGTGGCGATGGGGCTTTGCTCCATCGATTGCGCCAGCACGAACGAGTGCTCCTCGGCCATGTGGCGCCGGGTGACATCGTGCCCGACCGAGCGCACCGCGATGACACGGCCGGTGGTGTCGCGGCAGCAGGTTTCTTCCCACAGCATCCACCGCCAGCCTTGCAGGGTGCGACAACGAATCTCGAGCGAGGCCTGATGGGGCGGGGCGAACAGCTGCCGCTGCGCGCGCTCCAACTCGGGGAAATCGTCGCAGTGCACGATCTGGTCGAAGGGGATGCCCACCCAGCGGTCGGTGCGTTTTCCGAACTTCGCCAGGAACGCCTCGCTGGCGTCGATGATCGCACCACCCGGGTCGCGGAAACAGGCAACGTCGTTGGTGGCAGGAAAGAGCTGCTCGAACGAGCCGATCCAGCCATTGGGCGCTCCGATTCCCCGCTCCGGCTGCGACTGCGCCGGTTTTGCCGAAGTGCGGGCCGCGGATTTCCTGCTGGTTTTTCGCATGGTAAAACGCGGATCAGACGAGACCCTGGAGCAGCCCGGGGAGGCGTTGGAGCTTGTTGAGGATCGAGGCGCGGGCGAGGGCGGTCTCCCTTTCGCTCGAGCCGAACAGAATCTTCCAGCCCTCCATTTCGAGCCATGAGTCGGGCTCGGGTGGGGGGATGTTTTCCAGGCCCCCGGGGATGCCGGCGTAGCACACGAGGCGGTCGGCCAATTGCACGGCGCTGGCGAGCAGGGCATGGTGCGGTGCGTCCTGGGGCGTGTTGTGGTAGTGCACGCTTTCCACGATTTCGTTGGAGAGGCGATGGCACTGAAGGTAACGCGCCCCGATCGCGCCGTGGTCGCGGCCGAGAAGCTCGCGTTCGTAGTCGACCACCTCCATGGTGCTGCGCCCGCGGAAGGAGAGCAGCTCCTTGAACTCCTCGGGAAACGAATACGCGATGACGACTTTGCCGACGTTGTGCAGCAGGCCGACGATGTAGTCGGTGTCGTCGTCGATCATCAGACTGGTGGTGGCGAGGATCTCCCGGGTCATGATCGCCGACCCGATGCTGTGCTTCCACTGATCCTTCCAGTTCACGCTCGGCCAGTTCAGGTGCAGTTTTTCGAGCTCCTCGATGACCGGGGTGGCGGTGGCGAGCTCGCGGATCTGGCGCAGGCCGAGGAAAAAGACCGCCTCCTCGATGTTGTTCACCTTGGTGGCCAAGCCGAAATAGACGGAGTTGACCAGCCGCAGCAGCCGGGCGGTCAGCGATGGGTCGCGCCGGATGATCTCGGCGATCTGCGAATTCAACCCCTGCTCCGAGTTCACCAGTTCCGTGAGTGCGCGGTTGATACTCTTGAGGGAGGCGAGTTTCGGGCAGCCTTCGATGCGCCGATCGATCTCCTCGTCGGTGTAGCGGCGGCCTGGTGGTGCGGAGGTGGCTGGCATGGGATTGAAGGTCCTTCGGGCAGTGCCGGCGCCTTCTGCGCCTGCGGGCTGCGAGCTAGGGTATCGGTTGCACGAGGGGGCTTCTTAAGAGTGAAACGCGTCGCTTTCCCGGGGTATTTCCCCCGGACGTCTCTTGGGATTTAGCTTTTGCCAAAACGGGCCGATGCAGGCCAGATGCGTGCGCGCCCGATGTTGTTTCGAGTCACCACTCCTCGCTGGTCGGCCGCTTCGGTTCTGCGAACCGGGGCGGTGGGGCTGCTGGTTTTGTCGGCTTGGGGCCTCGGGGGCTGCCAGAGCACGCCCACGGTTTCGGTGGACTGGAACGGCGGGCCGTTCTTCACCCCGACCAATTATTCGGGCTTGGCGGAGATGCCGGCCGAGGTGCGGCGGGTCGCGGTGATGCCGCTGGCCGGCATGGAGGGGTTTCCGCCCGAAAGTCTCGCGGCGCTCGAGTCGGCGATGCGCTCGGCCCTGCTTGCCGAGGCCCGCTTCGAGATAGCACCCGTTTCGGGCGAGTTGGTTCGGGCGGTGTCGGGCCGGCCGACGCTCGGTTCCACGGATCTCCTGCCCGAAAACTTGATCGAGCGGATCCGACGCGAGGTCGGGGCCGACGCGGTTCTCTTCGTCGATATCACCCAGTATCGGCCGTATGCTCCGTTGGCCTTGGGTGTGCGTATCAAGCTCGCCAGTTGCGATCGGCCCCCGGCGATCTTCTGGGCGTTCGATACACTCTACGATGCTCGCGTGCCGGAAGTGGCCAATGCCGCGCGGCGCCATACCATCGGCGGTCGTCCTGGCGTCATCGATTCGGGGGCCTCCGCTTTGCAGAGCCCGAGCCGCTTCGCCGCCTATGCGTTTGCGGATGCTTTCGCCGTGCTGCCCCGCCGGCCGGCCCCGGCTCCGACTAAAGTTTCCTCCCCATCGACCGATTGAAAACCAAAGCCTCGGCAGAACGTATTTCCTCGCCATGATCAATTCCACCAACCGCACCGGATCGACTCCACACATCGGCGGAATCCCTTTGTCCACCAACCGACCGGTCAATCGCGCACCGGCCCAGAGCGATCGCTTCAGCACTGAATCGCTGGATCGACTACGCGAGGCGCTCGATTCGCAGCCCTCGGTCCGACCCGATGTGGTCGAATTGGGCCGCTCGTTGGCCTCCGATCCCGGTTATCCGCCCGAGCCGATCGTACGGAAACTTGCCGAGCTTCTCGTCAGCCAACCCGACGACGCCGACGCCGGCGACGAGGGCGAGATCGACTGATTTCCGTTCACCGGTTTCTCGAAGGAGGCGGCACCCCGGTGCCGCCTTTTTGTTGTTCTTGTCCTCGAAAGACGGAAACGGCGCCGATCTGTCGCTACTTGCTTTGACTTTGGGGGCGACGCCCGCCTTCCTTGGCCCCGCCGATGTCGCTGGAAAAGATTCTCATCGTCGACGACGAACCCATCGTCTGCAAAGCGCTCCGCGAAATCCTTCCCAAGAAGCGCTTCACTGTCGCCACGGCGGGAACGCTCGGGGACGCCGAAGCCATTTTGGCCCGCGAAAAGTTCGATTTGATCTTTTGCGATGTGCGCCTGCCCGATGGCAGCGGTCAGGATTTTCTCGAGCGGATGATGACCGCCGTGGAACCGCCGCTGGTGGTGATGATGACCGGCTACGGCTCGATCGAGTCGGCCGTCTCCTGCATGCGCACCGGCGCCTTCGATTATCTGCTCAAACCGTTCACGCCGGACATCATCGAGGTGTTGGTGAAGAAGGCGGAGTCGTTCGGGCAACTCGTGAAGGTCAACCGCATCCTCTCCGAGAGCGGCGACGAGGGGGATCTCCTCGGGGACAGCCCGGTGATGCGCCGCCTCCGCCAACTCATTCTCAAGGTGGCTCCGACCGACGCGACGGTTCTTCTCACCGGCGAGAGCGGCACCGGCAAGGAGATGGTGGCCCGCGAACTCTACCGCAACAGCCCCCGAAAGAGCGCCCCGTTCATCAAGGTCAACTGCGCCGCCGTCAGCGAGAACCTGATGGAGAGCGAGTTCTTCGGTCACGAACGCGGCGCGTTCACCGGCGCGACCGAGCGACGCGAAGGCCGTTTCGAGCTCGCCAACGGCGGTACGCTCCTGCTCGACGAAATCAGCGAGATTCCGATGCACCTGCAGGCCAAGCTGCTGCGGGTCCTCCAGGAAAAGGAATTCGAGCGGGTGGGGGGCAATAAAACCATCAAGTGCAACGTCCGCATCCTCGCTACGTCCAACCGCGATCTCCTTCACTCGGTGGCCGAGGGCAAGTTTCGCCAGGATCTGTACTACCGCCTCAACGTCTTCCCCATTCATGTGCCGTCGCTCCGCGAGCGCGGGGACGATATCCTTCTGCTCTCCGAAGCGTTTCTCAAACGTTATGGCCGCAAGCACGGCATGAAGGCGCCGGGCTGGTCGCCGGAAGCGGCTTGCGCGATTCTCGGCTACAATTGGCCGGGCAATGTTCGTGAACTCCAGAACACGGTCGAGCGGGCCGTGATTCTCGCCGAACCGGGCCGCCCTCTGTCGCCGAGCCTGCTCAATCTGCCCGTCACCGCGCCTGTCATTCCCGTGGGGACCGGTTTGCCGCTCGTCGCGCCTGCGTTGGTCGAGGCCACGCCATCGGCACCGGTGCCGCCTTTGTCCATCCCCGCTTCTGCGCCGCCGGTGATGCCCGCTGCGATGTCGATTCCTCCGTCCCCGCCGGAGGAGAGCTTCCTCTCGCTCGATGATCTGGAGCAGAAACACATCATCGACGCGCTCAAGAAGACCGGCGGCAACCGCACCCAAGCTGCCGCGATCCTCAAGATCAGCATCCGCACACTGCGCAACAAATTGAACCTCTACCGCGAGCAGGGCGTCGCGGTTTCCCTCATCGGGCAGGACGACGGCGAATAGGCGTTCGCGGTGTCCGCGATGTGTTTGCGGAGGGGGTGGAGGAGGGCATCCGTGCGAACCGTGCACGGTGTCGTTGTCGGCTTAAGTTTCTTCGACGTAACGGGTTGAAGACGTCTTGGGGCGGCGTCTGGAGCTCGAGATGAAAACGATTCATGCATGAAAACGATGCATGTGTTGGCGTGAAACCGGCTTTCGGTGGGGCTCCAATTGTTGTCTCACGCTGGTCGTATTGCGCCGATCGGTCGCCGCGATGTTGGTTGCCGCTCGGAGATCCGGGCGGCGACCAACGTGGCGGAACTCCACCGCCCCCCTTGCGGTGGTTCGACCTCGAGGTGCACTGCGTTCGGCGCCCCTGTGCCCAAAATGAAGTCCATCCTCATCTCGCTGGCCCTCGCGGTCGGCTGTCTGCTCGCTCCTTCGCTCACCACCGCGGCCGAATCTTCGACCTCGTTGCCCGAGCCTACCGTTGAACAGCGCGTCGGCGACCTCGAAGCCTACGTCAACAACGCCGCCCGGCCCACCGACGGCGTCGCTCGGTCCCACGTGGCCGGCCCCGGGCCCGGCCACAGCGCGTGGATGATGACCAGTGCCGCACTGGTGCTCTTCATGACGCTGCCCGGACTCGCGCTCTTCTATGGCGGACTCGTGCGTCGCAAGAACGTGCTGTCGATCCTCGCGCAGTGCCTCGGCCTCGCCGGCGTGGTCACGCTGGTCTGGTGGGCCTGCGGTTACAGCCTCTGTTTCGGCGAGGGCAACGCCTTCCTCGGCGGTCTCGCCCACGTCTTCCTGCGGGACGTCGGCATCGCTCCCAACGGCAACTACTCGCAGTGGGTGCCGCACAACCTCTTCGCGGTCTACCAGCTCATGTTCGCGATCATCACCCCGGCCCTCACGATCGGCGCCATCGCCGAGCGCATGAAGTTCAAGGCCGTGATGATCTTCAGCGTGCTCTGGCTCTTCGTCGTCTATTTCCCGGTCGTGCACATGATGTGGGGTGTCGGCGGCTGGATGAACGGTCTCTTCAATCCCGAGTCCCCGATCAAGGCCATCGACTTCGCCGGCGGTATCGTCGTGCACATGACGTCGGGCTGGAGCGCGCTCGCGCTGTGCATCGTGCTCGGCGTGCGCCGCGGCCACGGCAAGGAGCCGATGCCGCCGCACAGCATGGTGCTGTGCATGGTCGGCACCGGCATGCTCTGGACCGGCTGGTACGGCTTCAACGCCGGCAGCGCCGTCGGGGCCGACGGCATCGCCGTCAACGCCTTCGTCACCACCACGCTGGCCGCCGGTGCGGGCTGCTTCATGTGGCCGGCTCTTGAATACCTGCTGCGCGGCAAGCCCAGCGTGCTCGGCTTCTGCTCGGGTGCGGTCGCGGGCCTGGCCACCATCACCCCGGCCAGCGGCTTCGTCACGGCCGGCACCGCGGTGTTCATCGGTCTGGTCGCCGGCGCCGGCACCTTCTTCGCCTGCAGCACTCTGAAGTTGAAATTCGGCTACGACGACTCGCTCGACACCTTCGGCGTGCACGCCGTCGGCGGCACGCTGGGCACGATCATGGCCGGTGTCTTCGCCACCACCGCCGCCAACCCGAACCTCGGCGTAGGTCCGATCGCCGCGTTGGTCGGTCGCTCGCTCTGGCTCGAGCAGCTCAAGGCCGGCGGTCTCGTCTTGGTGTGGTCCGTCGGCGCCACCATCGTGCTCGCCAAGGTCACCGCCTGGGTCGTCGGCGGGCTGCGGGTCGACGGTGAGATCGAGACCGCCGGTCTCGATGTCGCCGAACATGGCGAGGAGGGCTACATCCTCGACTGAGCGCCCCCGCTCCTTTGTCACCAATCTCCGACGACCACGGCCCCCGGTCCGTGGTCGTTCTGTTTTCACAGCCGTCCCACAGGAATTGAGGTAAGAGGCGGGAGCTGGCCTCGGGTTTGCCGATCGCGTTAGCAATCGGGTGATGAAAAACAAACCGGAGAAGAGACCAGCCCCAGCCCGGGGCAAGCTGAC
>JAEZUE010000074.1 GCA_023443455.1 Verrucomicrobiota bacterium | reverse complement strand
CGCCGTCCGACTGGACGCCGTTGCGCGACTACACGCCGGCGTTCAAGGGCGCCGGCAAGCCCGACATGGACTTCCGGGACCCGTGGCAGTTCAAGAATTTCCTCGTGAAGGCCGGCGACTGAGGCCGGCTCTGCAGAGGGATTCTCGTTTTGCTCCACCGCAGGCCAGGTCGTCCCCGACCTGGCCTCTTCTCCATCCGGGCCACGCTTCGCGTGGCTTGCGGCGGATCGTAACAACCGGCGCCCATTGATCCGCTTGCTCCCTCGGGCTACTCGCTACTCACTCCCCGCTACTCGCTACTTTTCTTCACCACCCATGATCTCGAAGGCCCAACTCCAGAAGCTCGCCCAGGAACACGGCACGCCGCTCTTCATCGTCGACCACGACGAGCTCCGGAAGAACTACCGCACCTTCAAGCGCTACCTGCCCCGCGTGCAGGCCTACTTCGCCGTGAAGGCCAACTCGCTCCCCGAGATCGTGCAGACGCTCTTCAAGGAGGGCGCCAGCTTCGACGTCGCCTCGATGCCCGAGTTCGACACCGTGTATGAGAACATCAAGGGCATGCCCGCGAAGCAGCGGCAGGACTGGATCTGGGACAAGATCATCTACGCCAACCCGATCAAGCCGGAGTCCACTCTCGAGCAGCTCGACAAGTACAAGCCGCTCGTGACCTTCGACAACGTCGAGGAGATCCACAAGATCAAGAAGCACGCGCCCAACGCCGGCCTCGCCCTGCGTCTCAAGGTTCCCAACACCGGCGCGATGGTCGAGCTCTCCTCCAAGTTCGGCGCCGCCCCCGGCGAGGCCGTCGACATGATCCTCGAGGCCGACCGCCTCGGTCTCACCGTCGAGGGCGTCAGCTTCCACGTCGGCAGCCAGACGACCAACTACGAAAACTACGTCCAGGCGCTCGCCCTCACCGCCAATATTTTCAAAGAGGCCCAGGACCGCGGCTACACGAAGATGAACCTCGTCGACATTGGCGGCGGTTTCCCCGCGCCGTACGACGCCACCGTGAAGCCGTTCCGCGATCTCGCGAAGATCATCAACTCCGAGATCGACCGCCTCTTCCCGAAGGACATCGAGATCCTCGCCGAACCCGGCCGCTTCCTCGTGGCCACCGCGGGCTACGCCGTCTCGCGCGTTGTCGGCAAGGCCCTCCGCGACGGCAAGCCGTGTTACTACATCAACGACGGCGTCTACCATACGTACTCGGGCGTCATCTTCGATCACCTCCATTACCCGATCAAAGCCTTCAAAAAGGGTGCCACGCAGATCAGCGCCGTTTTCGGCCCGACCTGCGACGCGCTCGACGTCGTCTCCATGGCCGAAAATCTGCCCGCCCTCGAGCGCGGCGACCTCGTCTACAGCGAGAATATCGGAGCCTACAGCGCCGCCTCGTCGACGTACTTCAACGGCATCCCGCCCGCGAAGATCGTGCACGTGAATCAGTAGACGCGTAGGTCGCACCTTCAGGGCGACCCGCTCGACGCGGGCTCACCACCAGTCTCGCCGCCGCTTCTGCCGGGGCGTGCTGAAGCAGCGCTCCACGCGCAGGTGTGGCTGCGGTGCCTCGTTCGTTTCTCCCGAGTCTTGAGCTTCCTCAACGCCGCGCCGTTTTCCAAGGTGGCCAAATCGCGCCGAGCGCCCTACGACTGGCGCTTCGTTTCACTCCGTCCTTCCGTCCCTTTTCACCATGCGCTCCGATATCATCAAGAAAGGCTTTGAACGCGCCCCGCACCGCAGTCTCCTCCGCGCCACCGGCGTGATCGAGTCCGAGGCCGATTTCGACAAACCGTTCATCGCGATCTGCAACAGCTACATCGACTGCATCCCCGGCCACGCGCATCTCAACGAGGTCGGCCTGCTGGTGAAACGCCTCGTCCGCGAGGCGGGCGGCGTGCCTTTCATCTTCAACACCATCGGCGTCGACGACGGCATCGCCATGGGCCACTCGGGCATGAAGTTCTCGCTGCCGTCGCGTGAGCTCATCGCCGACTGCGTCGAGACCGTGCTTCGCGCCCACTGCTTCGACGGCATGGTCTGCATCCCCAACTGCGACAAGATCGTCCCGGGCATGCTCATGGGCGCGATGCGTGTGAACATCCCCACCGTCTTCGTCTCCGGCGGACCGATGGCCGCCGGCATCGCGCACACCGACGACTCCAGCGAGCTTCCCGCGCACCTCCGCCCGGCCGACGAGAAGAGCGACCTCATCTCCGTCTTCAAGGGCGTGGGCGCGCTTCAGACCGGCAACCTCACCGCCGAGGCGCTGCTCAAGCTCGAGCAGTCCGCCTGTCCGACCTGCGGTTCCTGCTCGGGCATGTTCACGGCCAACTCGATGAACTGCCTTTGCGAGGCCCTCGGCATGGCGCTGCCGGGCAACGGCACCATTCTCGCCGTCTCCAAGGAACGCGAACAACTCTACCGCCGCGCCGCCGCGCAGATCATCGAGCTCGTGAAACGCGACCTCAAGCCGCGCGACATCGCCACCCTCGAGGCCTTCGACAACGCGCTCACCCTCGACGTCGCCATGGGCGGCTCGACCAACACCGTGCTCCACACCCTGGCCATCGCCCGCGAGGCCGGCATCGAGTACGACATCGCCCGCATCGACGCCATCTCCCGCCGTGTGCCCTGCCTTTGCAAGGTGTCGCCGTCCTCAGACTACCACATCCAGGACGTCCATCGCGCCGGCGGCATCCACACCATTCTCGGCGAGCTCAAGCGCCTCGGTGCGCTCAAGAACGACTGCATCACCGTCACCGGCAAGACCCTCGGCGCGAACATCGACGCCTGGGACCTGCGCTCTCCGTCCTGCACCGACGAGGCGCGCATCGTCCGCGTGTCGGGCGCCTCCGCGCTCGTGCTCGACCCGAACGACAAGATGGGCCCCGCAGCCCGCACCGCCTCGGGCAACCTCGTGCCCAAGCCGATGCTCTTCCACCCGGCCGACGACCGCGCGATCGCCCTCTGGCGTTTTGCCGCCGCCTTCAACGCCGCCGACGCCGCGGCCTGCGGCGCCCTCTTCGGCACGAAGGGCGCGCTCGAGGTCGACGCCTCCAACACCTGGCATGGTGCGCAGGAGATCGAGGCCGGCCTGAAGCCGAAGTTCTCCGAGTTCCGCGGCCTAGTCCGCGCCGAGCTGGGCGAAGTCCGCGGCACCCCCGTGCTCATCCTCTGGCAGTATGAGAAGACCGGGGCGAAGAAGATTGCCTGCCTGCTGCGCGTCCCGCGTCTCCACGCCGCCGGCACGATTGCCCGCGCCGCGCACGACTACGACCCGAAGAACTTCGCGGTCGCCAAGCCCGCCGGCCTCATGCCGCACGACCCGTCCTTCCGCTTCGACGCCCAGCACTGCATCCGCTCCGCCGACCGCGCCTACACCGCCGACGGCGGTCTCTCGATTCTCTACGGCGACCTCGCCCCCGAGGGCTCGGTCGTGAAGACCGCCGGCATCAGCGACGCCTTCAAGGCCAACTGCGGCCCCGGCTTCGTCTTTGAGGGACCGGTGGTGATCTTCGAAAGCCAGGACGACGCCTGCGCCGGCATCCTCGGCGGCAAGGTGAAGGCCGGCGACATCGTCATCATCCGCAACGAAGGCCCGCGCGGCGGTCCCGGCATGCAGGAGATGCTTTCGCCCACGAGCTACATCGTCGGCATGGGCCTGGGCGACAAGGTCGCGCTCATCACCGACGGCCGCTTCAGCGGCGGCACCGCCGGTGCGTGCATCGGCCATGTCTCGCCCGAAGCCGCCGAGGGCGGTCCGATCGGTCTGCTCAAAGAGGGCGATCGCCTGCGTATCGACTTCCCCGGACGCCGGATCGACATCCTCGTCGAG
Organism: Verrucomicrobiota bacterium; assembly: GCA_023443455.1. Classification (GTDB taxonomy): domain Bacteria; phylum Verrucomicrobiota; class Verrucomicrobiia; order Opitutales; family Opitutaceae; genus CAJCBL01. The sequence goes on along the minus strand of JAEZUE010000074.1, from coordinate 86,166 downwards.
AAGGCCGAATTCGAATCGCGCCGCGCCACGTGGCAACCGGTGCTGGCCCCGTTCACGGGTTGGCTCGGCCGCTACCGCAAGCTCGTTGCCAACGCCAGCAAGGGCGGCGTGCTGAGCTGAGGTTGACCTGATCGTGGGGCGTCCTTTCAGGGCGCCCCAGTCCGAGGGTAGGGCCGAACCGCCCCGGTGGGCTGCTGCTGTCGTATCCGCCTGTAGGAGCCTGCTTGCAGGCGATTCCGGCCGGTGGGGCGGGCTTTACGCCCGTCGTTCTGGCGCGAGTCCAACTTGCGGGCTGAACGGCCGCCCCACCGCCGGCAGCGATCTCCGGTTTGCCGTCCGGCATTCGCCTGCCACAGTTCCACCCGCCATGCCGAATCTCTTCATCATCGCGGGCCCCAACGGCGCAGGGAAGACGACCTACGCGCGGCGTTTCCTGAACGAGGAGCTGCGTATCGGCGACTTCGTGAACGCCGATCTGATCGCCGCCGGCCTTTCGCCCTTTGCGCCGGACAAGGCCGCTTTCGAGGCCGGGCGCCTCATGCTCAAACGACTTCGCGACTTGGCCGCGCGTCGCGAGGATTTCTCCTTCGAGACCACGCTCTCCGGTCGCGCCTACGGGCCGCTGCTGCGCCAGTGTCGTGCGGCCGGCTATCGCATCCGGCTCGATTTCCTGTGGATCCCGAACCTCGATCTTACCCGCGACCGCGTGCGCCAGCGCGTTTCCAAAGGTGGCCACGACATTCCCGACGAGGTCCAACAGCGCCGTTTCCACCTCGGCGTGCGCAACCTTGTCGAGCTCTACCGGCCGCTGGTCGACCATTGGCGCCTTTATGAGAACACCGGGACGGAGCCGTTTCTCGTCGCAGAAGAGGAGGATGGCCGCTTCTCGGTGGCGGATGTTCGGCTGCTTGCCGACATTGAGCACAGCGCTAGCGTTTCGTTCATGCCCGAAGGAAAACAGTCCGCTGTCGAAGAGGCTTTCCATATGTCGCCGGCCGAGGAAACCCGCGCTTCCATGCGAGCCATGCGCAAGGCCTTCGCCGACGCCGTGCTGGAGAATCTCCGCTTCGGGTTGCCGGTGGTGCAGTACATCGACGGCAAGGTCGTGCACACCCCGGCCGAGGATCTCGCTCCGCTCGCCCGCCGCATCCTCGCGGCCAACGGCGAACCGTTGCCGGAGGAGATTGAGGCAGGGAGGACCTTCTGAGGGCTTGGTTGTAGGAGCCTGCTTGCAGGCGATTCCTGGTGCCATTGGCCGGCGACGCGTTGATCGCCTGCAAGCAGGCTCCTACACGGCGATCATTCCCGCTCGCCGCGCACGACTGCCAATCTCGCGCACAGTTCGCGGTTCCGTGGCTCGGTAAACCATGTCGCCAGTTCGCGTGCGGTCGCTTCGCCGACCAGCGCCGCGAGTTCGCTCTTGGGGGTCTGCTCCATGGTGGCCAGCGTGCGATACCGCGCCGCCAGCAGCTTTGCCGACGCCTTGCCCACACGCGGGATGCCGAGGCCCGCGATGACCCGCCACTGTTCGGCGTGCCGGCTGCGGTCGATCGATTCGAGCAACGCTTTCGCGGTCTTCCGGCCAACGCGTGGCAGCTTCACCAGTTGCTCGTGCCGCAGCGTGTAGAGATCGCTCGGGTCGCGGACCAGCCCGGCGTTTACCAGCGAGGCGATCGTCGCCGGGCCGAGTCCCTTGATTTCGACGTTGGCGACGTAGTGCTCGATCCGGCCGCGGACCTGCGCGGCACAGTAATGGTTGGGGCAACGCGCTTCCGTGTGCTCGGCGCTCAGCTCGGTCGGCGTGCCGCACTCGGGGCAGGTGCGCGGGAACCGGTACTCGGTGCTGCCGGCCACGCGCCGCGCCGGGTCCCGCGCCACCAGCTGCGGGATGATCTCGCCGGCCTTCTCGACCGTCACGAGATCCCCGATGCGCAGGTCGAGGCGCCCGATCGTCGCCGGATTGTGCAGCGTGGCGCGGGTGATGGTGGCGCCGCCGAGCTCGACCGGGTCGAACTCCGCGACCGGTGTGAGCCGGCCGCTGCGCCCGACCTGGATGGTGATCGCGCGCAACCGGGTGTCGGCCCGCTCGGCCGCGAACTTGTATGCGATCGCCCAGCGCGGCGCGGCGGCGCTTTCGCCGAGCCGGTTTCGCCACGCGACGGCGTCGATCTTCGCCACCGCGCCGTCGATCGGAAACGCGAGCGATCGGCGGCGCGACTCGACCTCCCGCACGGCGCGGCGGAGCGCATCGCCGTCGCTCGCAACCTCACCGGCCGCAATCACCGGCAGGCGCCAGCGGCGGGCCAGTTCGTGGAAATCGCGCTGCGACTTCGGTGCGAGAGCGGCCGGTTCGCAGGCGCCCCACGCGTAGAAGACCACGTCCAGCCGCTCCGCATTTTCGTCGGGGACCAGGCGTTGCAGCGTGCCGGCGGCGAAGTTGCGTGGATGGGCGAAGGGTTCCTCGCCATTCGCGGCTCGCTCCCGGTTGAGCTTCGCGAACTCCGCCCAGCTCACGTACACCTCGCCGCGCAGCTCGATCCGCCCGGGGAGGTTGTCGCCCGCCAGGCCCGGCGGCAGCGAGCGGATGCTTCGCGCCACGGCGGTCACGTCGTCGCCGGCCAGACCGTTGCCGCGGGTGAGCACGCGGATGAGCCGGCCGTGCTCGTAAGTGGCGCTGACGGCGAGGCCGTCGACTTTGGGTTCGATCACGAGCGTCGCCCCGTCGCCAACCTTTCCGTACCAGGCCTTGAGCTCGGTTTCGGTGTGGCACTTCTCCAGTCCGAGCATCGGCGCCCCGTGGGGCACACGTGCGAAGCCCTCGCGATGGTCGTCGCCGAGCGATGGCAGCGGCGGCACGGACATGGCATCTGCCGGATGCTCGCGCTCGAGGGCGGCGAGTTCGCGGCGCAGGGCGTCGTAGGTGCCGTCGGAGATCTCCGGTGTGGCGTGCCGGAAGTAGAGATCGTCGTGGTGGGCGATCTCCGTGCGCAGCTCCGCGATGCGGGCGCGGGCGGAGTCGTCGGGCGAGCCGGCGGGGCAGGGCGCCGCGGCGAGGAGCAGAAGTGCCAGCACGGCAGTGTGGGCCAGCGCGGGCCGGCAGCCAGGGGTGAGGCGGCCGTTCATGGCGCCGCACTTTGTCACGGATCTCCGGCGACGCGAGCGCGGAATTGGGGGCCTGCATCGTAGCCGGGCGGCGGAGCCGTTCAGCCGGTTCGTTGGATGGCTGAATCGCCACGCGATCCAGCTTCGCCCCGATCTCCTTTCGGCTGTGGCGCATCCCTGCGCTTGACCCGGGCACCGTTCGCGCGGTTTGGTTCACCTTCTGCTACCGGCAGCCAACTTATGAGCCTCGAGCAAAAACGCGCCGACCTGGTCGAAACTATCGGTCTCCTGCCCGACGGGGAGGAGCGCATGGCCTACCTGCTTTCGCAGGGCCGCAAGTACGCGCCGCTCGATGCGGTCTACAAGACCCCCGAGCGCCTGCTGCCGGGCTGCGTTTCCCAGCTCTGGATCTACCCGGAGTATCGCGACGGGCTCTGCCATTTCGGCATGGATGCCGATGCGCTGATCACCAAGGGCATCGCGGCGGTGGTCTGCGGTTTCTACAACGGCGAGAAGCCGGCCGACATCATCGCGATGGAGCCGGATTTCCTCGCGGAGGTGGGCATCACGCAGGTGCTCTCGCCCAACCGCGCCAACGGCCTTGCGAGCCTGCGCCATCGCATCAAGGCCTTCGCGGAGCACTGCCTCGCGCAGGGGTAGAAAGTAGGGCCGGTCTGCGACCGGCCCGTTTGGAGTGTTCCGATGCGAAAGGAACCAGTCGGAGACTGGTCCTACTCGGCCACGAACTCGTAGTGCAGGGTCCTGTCCTTCGCGGAGACGGTGAAGGTGACGGCGCTGTTGGTGTACGTTGTCTTCACCTTGCGGGCACGGGTGCCGTCGGGCTTGAGGGTGAAGACCCGACGCGGGCCGTCGGCGGCCAGCGTGATCGTGGCGGGCACGCGTTCCGCGATGGTCGGACCGGTGCCCCAATCGGTGCCGACGGAGTTGCGGGCCTTGTTCCACTGCATGCCGGTGTTTTCGGCGCGGGCGACGATCGTGACCAGTGAGCGGTGCGAGGCGGCCAACGGTCTTCCGTCGAGCGAGACCGCGGCCACGGTGGCGAAGTCGCGACCGAAGCGCGGGCAGGTGATCGTGAGCGGGCCGGCCGTGGTGGTGGTGCCGCCGAGAAAACCGGTGGCGACCGCAGCTTGCTCGGCGGCGGCGATCAGGATTTGGCCTTGCGGGGCCTTGACCACGCGGGCCGGTGGGGTGTCGGCCGTACCGCTGCGCACGAGCGTCGCCTTGGCGGCGGTGGGTCGGTCGTCGACCTGCAGGCGGCAGTCGAGGAAGTCGAAGGGCCGGTCGGGGTTGAGCTGGGCCCAGAGCATGTCGAAGTGCATCGCCTCGCCCCAGACCGGCTGGCCGGGCCGCAGTTCGGCGACGGCGGGCGCCGGCGCGATCAGGCCTTCGCGGAAGACGCGGGTGGCAAAGGGCGCGAGGCCCCATTTGGCGGGATGGTTGAGCTGGTCGAAGTAGCCGGAGATGCGGCCGTCGTGCCCGGTCCGGTAGGCGCCGAGGTCGAAGGCGTAGAGTGCATCCCAATCCTGGCGACAAGCGAAGACCGCGAACTCGGGGTACATCTCGCACACGTACTCGCTCGGCGCGGCGTGGTCGTACTCGCTCACGGCGAAGGGCTTGCCGGCCACGCGGAAGTAGGCGAGGGCGCCGAGTTCGCCGAAACGCCGCGGGCCGAAGGTCTCGACCATCGGGGAGTTGGCGATGGTCCAGTTCGCCCGATCCCACCCCGAGCCGGGGAAGACCGGGTGCTGCCAGTACATGTGGGTGTCGGCGAACTCCATCGACTGCTCGCGGTCGAGCGCGGGCAGCCCGGTGAAGTTGATCTGCGAACACACCAGCGGCGCCGGCACCTTCAGCTCGTCGCGCAGGAACGTGCGCATCTCCTCCGCGAAGGCGCGGTCGGCGGCGGCGAGGAAGGCGATCCAGTCGGCCCACTGACGGGTGGACGGCGTGACCGGGATGCCGATGTTGCGCGCGGCCAGCGACTCGCCCGGTTGAAGGCCGGCGTTGGCGGCACCGGGGACCAGGGAGATGTTGTGCAGCTCGATGCGGTTGGGCTGCGCGGAGCAGTTGAAGCTGAGCATGGCGCGGCCGGTGCCGACCGAGTGCGCGGGGAACGCGAGGCTGATCGTCTTCCACTCCGGGCCGATCTGCCCGCCGGCGAGCAGGCCGAGGCTGCGCCACTCGAGGACGGGCTCGGCGCGGGAATCGGGCGATACGCCGACGCCGATCGTGCCCTCCTTGGCCGCGCGGGCCTCGAAGCTGACGGTGTAGACGGTGTTGTCCTTGAGCGGCAGGTCGTAGGTCGAAACCTGCACGTGCCAGTCGGGGCCGGGCGTGACCGGAATGTCGACGGTGAACGCGGAGCCGTCGGCGCCCGGGGTCAGCGTGGCGTGGCTACCGGGTTGGATCTTCGCGCTCCAGGTGGCCGTGGCGGGATCGAGCACGGGCGAGGCGTCGAGATCGGGCGTCTCGGCCCAGGCGGCGGCGAGATCGGCGGAGTCCGAGTAGTGGCCCGCGAGCCAGTCGTTCCAGAGCGATTGCAGGTTCGCGCGGAAAGGTTCGGGCAGGCGGTGCAGGCCCTGCCCGAGGTCGCGCGTGAAGTATCCGAGGATCGAATTCTCGTTGTTGATCTCGACCACGGCCACTGCCGGATCCTCGGCGAGGCTGAGGCCGGTGTACGGGTTCTTCGTGGTGAGCAGTTGGCGCGCGAAGTCCTTCTGCAGTTCGATCATCCGGCGGTCGAACAGGTCGACCCGTTTCTGGAAATCGGGGAGCAGGGCGACCGAGTCCGGAAAGCCGTCGGCCGGTGCGAGGGTTTTGGAGACCTTGAGGTTGAGGTTTGTGTAGATGCCGTGGCGCGCGAGCGTCGCGACGAGCCGGTGGACCTTGTCGAGCTGGTCGGGCGCGAGTTCGAGGTGCGTGGTGCTGCCCTTGGCCCAGAGGCTGCCGTCGCTCTCGACCGACCACTGGTTGTCCATGTGGTGGAGGCGGGCGATGTTCATGCCGCCCTTGGCGAGGCGGCGGGCGAGCCGTTCCGCATCTTCGGCGGAGGGGAAGGCGTCGTTGGAGGAGACGTTGACACCGAAGAAGCGGATCGGGGCGCCGTCGCCGGTGATGTATTTGCCGTCCTTGGTCGCGATGCGTCCCAACGAGCCGGCGCGGGCGGCGTTGAGCGTGGAGGTGTCGAGCGCGGAGCCGGCCACGGGCTCGACCATCGGCCAGGCAAACCAGCCGTCGGGGACCGCGGTCTTGGCGGAGAGGGTGACAGTCGTGACGAGAGCGAGGGCGGCCAGCGCGCCGCAGCGGGTCGTTTTGGGGGAGGACATAGGGGGGAGAGGGGTGGGATCTTGAAAGCAAAGCCGTGGCGGGGCCAAGGACGAAGGGGTGGGCGTTGTGCCCGAGGTTGCGGTTTCTGCCGCCGGTCAGGACGGGCCGCCGGCGTGTTTCGTCGAGGTGCGGTGCGGCGCTCTCCCCCGGGAGTGGCGGCCGGTTGCCGCTAGGGGGAGGCGAAGGGCGGCCCGCCGGTACCGAAGTGTTGCCGGACGAAGCCGGCCAGGTCGGCGGGCAGCGGGGTGCGGTACGCGTGGTCGGTCTCGCCGAGCGTGAACTCGATCGCCTCGCAGTGCAGGGCTTGGCGAGGGAGCAGGAGCTGCGCGGCGAGCGCGGGCGTCCAGCCGGTGTCGATGAACTCGAGGAAGAGGCGCTGGTCGGGACCGTAGATCTTGTCACCGACAAGTGGATGCCCAAGCCATTCGGCATGGGCGCGGATCTGGTGCTTGCGGCCGGTCGCGGTGGTCACGCGCGCCAGCGTGAAGCCGCCACCGACCGCGAGCGGGGTGAAGCGCGTGATCGCGGGTTTGCCCTCTCCGGCCGCGACGACGCGGGTCTTGACCGTGAGCGGGCCGCGCAGGTCGGGGCCGAGCGGCTGGTCGACCTTGGTTTCCGCGGTGAGTTCGCCGACGAGGATCGTGAGGTAGGTCTTCGCGTAGCGGCGTTTTAGCACCGCTTTTTGGAGACGCTGCCCGGCGGTCTCGTCCTTCGTGATCACGACCACTCCGCTGGTTTCGCGATCGAGCCGGAAGATGAGCTGAACCTCGCCGCCGCCGAGATGTTCGCGTGCGGCACCGACCAGGCTCGAGCGCGGCCCGTGTTTCGAGGGGTGGCAGACGATGTTGCCGGGTTTGTCCAAGACGAGCAGGTGCTCGTCCTCGCGGAGGATCCACGTGCGGAACTCCTCCGGTCCGATCAACCGGATCGCCTCTGCCGGCACTTCGCGTCGCGGCCATGGCCCGATCGGGCGCGGGTAGCCTTCGGGGTCCGGCTCGGCGTGACTCATTGCGCTTGGCCGCCCGTTTCGGGGGCCGGCTCCTCGTCGAGGATTGCCGGCAGCAGATGCACGGTGGCGGCGAGGCGGGCGACCTTCTGGCCGAGCGGGGTGTGACGCGACTCGTGGAGCAGGGAGGCGAGGGCGGTGCGGATGATGAAACCGTTGTCGAGCAGCAGCGGCGGCACTTCGCCCTCGCTGTCGCGCACGGTGCGCACGCGGTTCTCGAGCAGCGGCAACAGCCACGCTGCCTCCGGTGTCTCGATACGGGCGAAGGCTTCGAGCGCCTGTTCGCGGCGACCGTCGGCGAGCAGGCGCTCGCCGGTGAGATAGACCACGAGCGGGTTGTTGGGCCAGATGCGCACGGCCTCGCCGAGCTCGCGGTCCATCGCCTTCCAGTCCTTCTGTTGGGCCGCGACGATCGCGAGGGTGGTGTGGATGACGGCGAGCATCTGCCGGCCCTGTTCGTGGTCCCCGGAGATGCGGGTCGCCTCGCGTGCCGCGAGTTCGGTGCAGCCGAGACGGCTGAAGAGTACGGCGCGCACCAGGGGGACGAGTGCGGCGTACTCGGGAGCGTCGAAGCGGCCCGACTCGGCGTACTCGAGTTCCACCAACGCGAGACTGCTCTTGCCGAGCACGCCGTAGGTCAGCGCGAGGCCGAGGGAGAACTCGGCGGGCGGGTTATGGTTGGCCGCGTCGATCAGATCCGCCGCACGTTGCCAGTCGGCGCGGGTGAGCTTGGGGAATGGCGCGGCGGGGTCGGGTTGCGCGGCGGGGGCCGGCTTGACCCCCGCGAGCGAGGCCGCGAGTTGCGCGGCGTGGCGGACGGGAGCGGGAAGGTTTTCGATGTCGGTCTCCGCGGCCTTGCGCGCGGAGGCGGCGAGCAGGTCGAGCAGCTTCGGGATGGCGATGGTGCGGGCGCTGCGGTAGGCGCGCACCTTGAGGCCGGAGAGAAGGTCGGCGATTTCGGCGCGTTCCTTCGCGAGGCGTGCGGCAGTGCGGATGACGACGAAGTCGGGTTCGGCGCGGGCGCAGGCCTCCGCAATGGAAGCTTCGGTCGGGTGCTCCGCCGCCAGTTCGCGCAGGGTCGAGTAGGCTTTGGCGGCGCGTTTGGCGGGTTTGGCGATCTCGTCGGCCTGTTCGGCGGTGGGGTCGGCGGGGCATTCGGCGCGGATGGCGGCGATATCGGCCGCCAGCGAGTCTGCCTTCTCGGCCGGCGTGGCCCGGTCGCATCCGGGGAGGAGTGCAACAATGGCGATGATCGGGGCAAGAAGGCGCGCAGGCAACGGCATGGGGGCATGAGTACAGGCTCCGGCCGGGAGGCGTCAGCTACGAAGATGGGGGCGTGGGCGGAGAGTTCGGTCTGCGACCGGTTCATCTGGGCTCGGTCGGGCCGGTGAGCCGGCGGAGTCGAGGGTCGCAGGCAGGGACGCCTGCGCCACGCGTGAGCGTGCCGGACCGGGCGTGGCGCCGTGCCTCCGTGCCGGCGAGGTTGGATGCCGCCGGAGAGCGGACGGAGCCGGGCGGGTCCAGTCGGAGACGTGGACCTACGGGCGGGCGTGCTGGCCGGGGTAGGACCGGTCTGCGGCCGGTCCCTCTGGGCTCGGTCGGGCCGGTGAGCCGGCGGAGTCGAGGGTCGCAGGCAGGGACGCCTGCGCCACGGCGTGAGCGTGCCGGACCGGGCGTGGCGCCGTGCCTCCGTGCCGGTGAGGTTGGGTGTTGCCGGAGAGCGGACGGAGCCGGGCGGGTCCAGTCGGAGACGTGGACCTACGGGCGGGCGTGCTGGCCGGGGTAGGACCGTTCTGCGACCGGTTCATCTGGGCTCGGTCGGGCTGGTGAGCTGGCGGAGTCGAGGGTCGCAGGCAGGGACGCCTGCGCCACGCGTGAGCGTGCCGGACCGGGCGTGGCGCCGTGCCTCCGTGCCAGCGAGGTTGGATGCCGCCGGAGAGCGGGCGGAGCCGGGCGGGTTCAGTCGGAGACGTGGACCTACGTGGCGAGCGTGCTGGCCGGGGTAGGACCGGTCTGCGACCGGTTCATCTGGATCCGGTCGGGCCGGTGAGCCGGCGGAGTCGAGGGTCGCAGGCAGGGACACCTGCGCCACGCGTGCGCGTGCCGGACCGGGCGTGGCGCCGTCCCTCCGTGCCGGCGAGGTTGGATGCTGGCGGAGAGCGGACGGAGCCGGGCGGGTCCAGTCGGAGACGTGGACCTACTTGGCGGGCGTGCTGGCCGGGGTAGGACCGGTCTGCGACCGGTTCATCTGGGCGCGGTCGGGCTGGTGAGCTGGCGGAGTCGAGGGTCGCAGGCAGGGACGCCTGCGCCACGCGTGCGCGTGCCGGACCGGGCGTGGCGCCGTGCCTCCGTGCCGGCGAGGTTTGATGCCGCCGGAGGGCGGGCGGAGCCGGGCGGGTCCAGTCGGAGACGTGGATCGACGGGCCAGCTTGTCGGAGTTGCCGCCTTTTGCGTTGAAGGTTGCGCGGGTGGGCGCGTTTCATGGGCGGCGATGTCCGAGGCTGCTGTCGTCAATGTTTCCCGTCATCTTTGGGCGCAGGCCGCGCAGCAACCGCAGGCCGTGGCGTTGCGCATCCCCACGGGCATGGCGGGCGGCGAGATTCGTTATGCCTCGTTGAGTTTCGCGGAGCTGGCGGCGGAGGCGGATGCGTGGGCGTGGCGGCTGGCCAAGGCGGGCGTGCAACGCGGCGACCGCGTGCTGGTGCTGGTGCGACCGGGGCTGCCGTTGATCGCGTCGGTCTTCGCGCTCTTCAAGCTCGGTGCGCCGCCGATCGTGATCGATCCGGGCATGGGGCGGAAAAACTTCCTGTCCTGTGTGCAGCGCACCCAGCCCCAGGTGCTGCTCGGGATCGCCTCGGGGCAGATCGCGTCGTGGATTTTTCGCGATGCCTTCCGCTCGGTGCGCACGCGGTTGCGGGTGAGCGGCGATCCCGCCCATCGTTTGGCGAAGGGACCGGTGCCGGTTTTCCCGTTGGCGCCGACGGCGGCCGACGACCTCGCGGCCATCCTCTTCACGTCGGGATCGACCGGTGCGCCGAAGGGCGTGTGCTACGAGCATGGCATGTTCGAGGCGCAAGTACGGCTGGTGCGGCAGACGTACGGGATCCAGCCCGGCGAGGTGGACCTCGCGGTGCTGCCGGTCTTCGCGCTCTTCAACCCGGCGCTGGGGATGACGACGGTGGTGCCGAAGCTCGATCCGTCGAAGCCGGCGGCGGCCGATCCGGCGCATTTCGTGCAGGCGATCCGGCAGAACGGGGTGACCAACAGCTTCGGCTCGCCGATGATCTGGACGAAGGTCGCGCGCCATTGCGTGGACCAGGGGATCACGTTGCCGGGGGTGAAGCGTATCCTGATGGCGGGTGCGCCGGTGCCGCCGCCGTTGTTCGAGCTGATGCGCCGCGTTTTTCCCAAGGCCGGGCTTCATTCGCCGTATGGCGCGACCGAGTCGTTGCCGGTGAGCAGTGTCTCCGCCGAGGAAGTCGTGGGAGACCGGAAAGCGGAGACCGGAGAGCGGAGAGAAGAACTCGGAACGCGGAATGCGGAACGCGGAGCGACGGAGACCGCAAGAAAGGCGGAAACCGATGTGGGCACGGTGGGCGCCGGCTCGTCTGGCCTCGGCCCTTCCCCATGGTCCATCGCCTATCAGCCATCGTCCATTCCCTCCGAGGGCACGGCGGCGGCGACGCTGCGCGGGAAAGGCACGTGCGTGGGCCGGCCGGTCGCGGAGATGGCGGCGAAAGTGATCGCGATCGTCGACGGACCGATCGGCACGCTGGCGGAGGCGCGTGAGCTGCCGCCCGGCGAGATCGGCGAGATCATCGTGTGCGGCCCGGTGGTGACGAAGGCGTACGACCTGCTGCCCGAACCCACGGCGCGGGCGAAGATCTACGAGGTCGCCCCGGCGGCTTCGGCCGAGGAACCGGAGACCGAGGCGTCTCCAGTTTCCGGTTTCCGCCTTCCGGTTTCGGGTTCCGCGCCGCCCGGCGCGGCCGTCTGGCATCGCATGGGCGACGCGGGGTACCGCGACGCCGAGGGGCGGCTCTGGTTCTGCGGCCGCCTCGCCGAACGGGTGGAGACGGCGCACGGCATTCTGTATCCGGATTGTGTTGAGCCGGTCTTCAACGTGCACCCGCAGGTGCGGCGGACGGCGTTGCTGGGTTTCGGCCCGCGCGGCAAGCAGGTGGCGGCGTTGGCCGTGGAGTGCTGGCCGGACCGACGGCCGAGGGGCGACCACGCGAAACGGGTGCTCGGTCGCGAATTGCGGGCCCTGGGGGCGCAGGGGGCCCACACCGATCTGGTGCGGGTGTTCTATTTCATCGACCGCTTCCCGGTGGACGTGCGGCACAACGCGAAGATCCACCGTCTGCAGCTGGCGAGGGCGCTGGTCGGGCGCCCGGGCATGCAGTTCGACAAACGCTGAAACGCCGCAGCGGCGCGGGGGCTGAATGGCTTCACCATCCAGCTACGCGGAGCGGCGCGACCAAGGTCGCGCCCTACAGGCGGCGGGTCACACACCGCTTCATTCCACCGCGGCGATGGTGTGCTCGACGGTGCGGGCGCCCTGGGGCAGCGAGACGCGTTCGCCGGTCTTGCGACCCATGAGCGAGCGGCCGAGCGGCGAGCCGGGGGTGACGACCATGATCTCGTCGCCGTTGATCTTCACCTCGAGGCCGCCGTGCGCGGGCCCGAGGAAATAGCTGCTCTGCCTGCCGCGTTGTTCGAGGCGGACGAGCGCGCCGACCGCGGCCGGTTCGCCCGGACCGAAGGTGCGCACATTGATGTTGCGGAAGGCGGCGATGGCGTTGGCGACCTCGTCGGCGAGTTTGGCCTGACCGGCGGCGAGGTAGGCGGCGAGCTGCCCGCGCATGTCGTAGCGATCCTCGGCCCTGCTTTCGTCGTTGGTGGCTTCGTGGTGGGCGTCCTCGGCGGCTTCGTTCTGGATGGCAAACTCGGTGGCCAGCTCGTCGACGATCGCTTTCAGCAGGGCGGATTTGTCCATGGTGTCAGGGTAACTGCGACTGTGGGGGCGCTGTGCGGGAGGGGTATGCGCAGCGGTGAAACGGTACGAGCAAAGGCGCTCGCGCCGCTTCGCCAAGCCTCGATTTTCCTCCCATCCAATCGTTTTGCGATGGATTGCCGAAAGGAACGGCTCCGATTCGCGGAGGAGTCGGAGCCGGAAGGCGTTGCGCGGCCCTGCCGGTGGCCTCGCTCGCCCGCGGCTCAGCCGTGATGATGCCGCCCCCACCGCAAAACGCGTTTTGCCCCGGACGGGAAGAAACAGGGCAGGTGCTGTTTCCTAGGAGACGAGAGTCGAGCGTCGAGTGGCGAGCGCCAATCCAATTGTGCACAAGGCGACTGCCCGAGGGTGCTCTCGATTTGCCTCCGAAACTCCGTCCCTCGACGCTCGTCCCTCGACACTCGACTCTGTGCTCGGGCCCTCGTCCCTCGACCCTCGGCACTCGACCGAATGCTTGGCTCAGGGGTGATGGACCGAGCTGGAGTGGACGGAGACGACCTTGTTGCCCTCGCCGACCTGCACGACGTGGGCGGTGTGGTTGGCGATCTCGTCGGGCTCGAGCCCGAGGTAGGCGCAGATGATGACGCGGTCGCCCACGTTGACCAGATGCGCGGCGGCGCCGTTGATCTGGATCTGGCCGGGCTCGCCGTAGATCACGTAGGTCGTGAAACGCGCGGCGTTGGTGATGTCGTAGATATCCACCTGCTCGAACTCGAGCAGCCCGGCCTCGCGGCAGAGGTCGCGATCGATCGAGATCGAGCCCTCGTAGTCGGGATCGGCGGAAGTGACGAAGGCTCGGTGGAGCTTGCAGCGGAGAAACGTCCTAAGCATAGGCGAAGGCATGAAGGCCGAGGAGAATCAGGTCGGGCACGTGCTCGGCAAAGAGATTCTCGCGCTCGAAGCGGGCCGCACCGCCGCCGGTGGCGAGCACGAGCGGGCGCCGGCGGCCGTAAACCTCCTTGGAGATGCGACTTACGAGTTCCCGCACCGCACCGACATGGCCGATGTGCAGGCCCGAAGAAATTGCCTCCTTGGTCGACCGGCCGGTGGCTGAACGCGGTGCGGGCCCGTCGACTTTGGGCAATTGCGCGGTGCGCGCCGCAAGCATCTCGGACCAGAGACCAAAACCGGGCAGGATGGCGCCACCGGCGATCTCGCCCTCGGCGGTCACCGCGGTCACGGTGGTGGCGGTGCCGAAATCGATGACGATGCGGTTCTTCCCCGGATACGCAGTGTGGGCGCCCAGCGCGGCCGCCACGCGGTCGGCGCCGAGCTCGCTCGGGCGCTTGTAGGCGATGCGCAGGCCGTGGGCTCCCTCCGCGCGCAGAACCCGCGGCGCCGCCCCGGTCGCCTTCTTGATCGCGGCGCAGAGCGGAAGGGTGAGCGCGGGCACGACCGAACAGAGCGCGGCGCGGTCGATCGGTTTCGTGACCTTCGTCTTCAGCAACCGGCGCATCGCCGCCTCGGTGCGGATCTCGGCGATCGGCACCTTGAAGCGGTGCTCCATCCGGCCGAGCTGGACCACGCCGCCCAGCAGCGAGGAGTTGCCGATGTTGAGAAGAAGGACGCGCATCGCCGGAGAACGATAGGGTCCGGCGCCGACTTCGCGACAAGAAGTTGGGCGGCGATGGGTGGTGCGACTGGGGAAATCGGGGAAAGCGGAAGTGGGCACGGTCCCGGAAGGCGGTGTGTTGTGTTCCTGTGGGCCACCGCGGCGAGGTGGCCTGATCGGTGGAGGGACCTGATCGGTGAAGGGACAGGTCACCGCCCTGGCCTACAGCATGGCGCATCGCCCGCACGTTGTGCTCGAAACGGGCGCACTGCAGCGGCACAACTCACGCCGTTGATTCCGCAAACCCCATGATGACGATCACCACCCTCGGCGAGGCCCGTTTCGTTTCTCCGCTCCAGCGTACCGTGTCCGACACGCTGCGTGTGCCGCTCCACCTCGTGGCCCGACCGGATCTGCCGCCCGAGGAGGCCGCGAGTGCCGGCTTCGAGTTGGCTGGCCCGCGGGCGAAGCTCTTCTTCGAGCCCGCCAACGTGCGCGCCGGCATCGTGACCTGCGGCGGCCTGTGTCCGGGACTCAACAACGTCATCCGCTCGCTCTTCCTCGAGTTGCACCACGCGTACGGCGTGAAGGAGGTTCTCGGCTTCCGCGATGGCTACCGCGGGCTCGATCCGGCCCGTTCGCGTCCGCCGCTGCGGCTCGACGTGGACAACGTCGACAAGATCCACCGCGAGGGCGGCACGCTGCTCGGCACCTCGCGCGGTCCGGTCGACACCGCCATCGCGGTCGACAACCTCATCCGCCTCGGGGTGAACATGCTCTTCACCATCGGCGGCGACGGTACGCAGCGCGGCGGCAACGATCTCTTCCAGGAGGCGCGGCGTCGCGGTCACCCGCTCGCGGTGGTCGGCATCCCGAAGACGATCGACAACGACGTGGCCTACGTGGCGCGCTCGTTCGGGTTTCTCACCGCGGTGGAGGAGGCGGCGAAGGCGTTGGCCTGCGCGCACACCGAGGCGCACAGCGTGTTCAACGGCATCACCGTCGTGAAACTCATGGGACGCCACGCCGGCTTCATCGCCGCCTCGGCCACGCTGGCCAGTCAGGATGTGAACTTCTGCTTCGTGCCGGAGGTGCCGTTCCGGCTCGAGGGTCCCGGCGGTTTCCTCGCGGCGCTCGAGCGGCGTGTGCTCGCCCGGGCGCATGCCGTCGTGGTCGTCGCCGAGGGCGCGGGCCAGGACCTGCTGGCGAGCGAGTTGGCTGCCGGCATCGACGCCTCGGGCAACGCGAAGTTGAAGGACATCGGGCCGTTCCTATGCGCGGAGATCGACGCACACTTCAAGGCCCGCGGGATCGAGCATGTGCTGCGCTACATCGACCCGAGCTACCTGATCCGCAGCGTGCCGGCGGACTCGGAGGATGCTGTGCAGTGCGATCTGTTTGCGCGCCATGCCGTGCACGCCGCGATGGCCGGCAAGACCGGGCTGGTGATCGGGCAGGTGCACGACGCGTTCGTGCATGTGCCGATCGAGCGGCTTGTGGCGAAGACCAAGCGACTCGATCCCGACGGCCCGAACTGGAGCGCGGTGCTGGCCGCTACAGGACAGCCGGCGCGGTGGGAGTAGGCGGAGGGAGGAAGGGGCGTATACGACCCATTCTGTAGGAGCCTGCTTGCAGGCGATTTCCGGTGGTGGGTCGGGCTTTTCGCCCGACATCCGCGCCTCGGAATCGCCTGCAAGCAGGCTCCTACTTCCAGGCCATGTGCAGCGCTTCGGCCAGCGTCGGCACGCCGCGGATGGTCTGCGGCTCGGCGGCGGGGTCGCGGTAAAGATGGAATGGATGCACGGCCGAGGTGCGGATCTCGTGCAGGTCGTTGTGCACGGTCGCGTCGACTCCGCCGGCGGCCCATTGCGCGGCCACGGCGGCGCGTGCGGCCTCGGGGCTGGCGCCGACCGTGAACTTGAAGCCGACGACGCGCAGCGGACGCGGTGACATGTCCTTGAGCTGTGGCAGGATCTTCGGGTTGCGCACGAGGTGCACGACCAGTTCGTCGGCATCGGAGCGGATCTTGCCGTCGATCATGCGGTCGGGGCGGTAGTCGGACACGGCCGCAGTCATGATCACGGCGTCGAATGCTCCGACCGTGAGATGACGTTGCAGCTTCTGGATGAGATCGAGGCAGGAGCCGAACTTGTCGCGGTCGTGGACGTGCTCGGGTTTCACCGCGCCTTCGCCGTGCAGCAGCGCGACATCGTGCCCCAGCGCGTGCAGCGCGTCCGCCAACGCCGCGCCGGTCGCGCCGGAGCTGATGTTGGAGACGAACCGGACCTCATCGATCGGTTCGCGTGTGGCGCCGGAGGTGACGAGGATGCGCATGGTGCCGCGGGCGGAAGAAGTTGGAAGTTTGTAGTTGGTAGTTGGAAGTCCGGAGGCGGCTGGGGCAGGTCGCAATCAGGCGGTCGAGGGTCGAGGCGACGAGAGTCGAGAACACGAAGCGGCGGGACAAGAGCCCGCGCAGACCGGCGCTCTGGGCCGGACCAGCGATGGTTTGGCACTCGTCCCTCGGCGCTCGTCTCTCGTCTGCATTGTCACGCCCTCAGCCCAGGGTCTTCAGCACCTCGGCGGCGATGGCTTCGGGATCGGGGAGGCGGCCGGGGCCGCCTTCGCCGCAGGCGTGCATGCCTTCGGCGGGTTCGATGAAACGTACGCCCCAGCTCCGGAGCTTCGCGGAGCCGGCCTGGGTCGCGGGATGCAGCCACATGCGGTGGTTCATCGCGGGCACCATCAGCCATGGCTTGTTCTCAAGCTCCCATGCGAGGAAGAGTGTGCCGAGCAGGTCGTCGGCGATGCCGGCGGCGAGGCGGTTGATCGCGTTGGCCGTGGCCGGGCAGACGATCGCGAGGTCGGCATTGCGGGCGAACTCGATGTGGTCGAGTGCGCCGCCGTCGGTCCACATGTCGTCATAGACCCGGCGTCCGGTGAGGCCCTCGAGGGTGGACTTGCCGACGAAATGCAGCGCGGCGGGGGTGACGACCGTCTGCACGGTCACGCCGGCCTGGGCGAGGCGCGAGATCGTGGTGCAGGCCTTCGCGCAGGCGATCGAACCGGTGAGGAAGAAGAGGACGTTTTTCGAGGCCATGGAGGTTAGGTCAATCGGCCGAGGCGGCGTTTGAAGTGGACGATAGCGATCACCTCGAGCTCGGCGTTGGAGATGCGATACAGAATGCGATAGGGAGGCTCGTGGACTTCGCGAAGATCTAGCTCCGGATACTCGTGAACTCGATGGCCTCTTTTGGGCGCTGTACTAATGCGTTCGGCTCGCTCGATGAGCCGACGCAGCATCTGCGCGGCGTAGAATTCTGAATCACGTGCGATGAACGAGCGGATCGCTCGAAGGTCTCTTCGCGCTTCCGCTGACCAGACGATTTTCACGACCCCAAGCCAAATTCCTTGCAGATCGACGCGTGGGAGTGGGTGCGTCCCTCGTCCAGATCTGCGATGCCGGCTTCGATCTTCTGGCGAACGTAGATCTGGTACATGAGATCGTCCCAAGAGGAACTCTCGGGCAGCTCCCTCACGAGTTTGAGCGCGCGCGCCTTCACGCTGGAGGGTTTCGATTTCAGTGTCGGCATGGTCGAGAACCGTAGGTCGGAGCGCCTTCTTGTCAGCGGAAACTTTCCTCGGGGGCGGGGAAGGTGCCGTTGCGGACGGCTTCGGCATACGCGGTGACGCCGGCCTTCATGGCGGTGTGGGTGTCGGCGAAGCGGCGCACGAACTTCGGTTTGAAGTCGGGGTTGAAGCCGAGCAGGTCCTGGATCACGAGCACCTGACCGTCGCAGTCGAGGCCGGCGCCGATGCCGATGGTCGGGATCTTCAGCGAGGCGGTGACGGACTGTGCCAATGCGGCGGGTACGCATTCGAGCACGATCGAGAAGCAGCCGTTGGCCTCGAGGGCGGCGGCGTCCTCGCGTAGCTGTTGGGCCTCGGCCGGTTCGCGGGCCTGGACCTTGTAGCCGCCGAGCGCGTGCACGGATTGAGGGGTCAGGCCGAGGTGGCCCATGACCGGGATGCCGGACTCGACGAGATGCTGGATGACCTCGCAATGGCCGCGCATGCCTTCGCCCTTCACAGCGTGGGCGCCGGCGCGTAGCAGCGCCGCGGCGCAGTCGACCGCGTGGGCCTTGCCCTTGCGCAGGGCGAGGAAGGGCAGGTCGGCGACGACGAGCTTGTCCCCCGCGTGGCGGGCGACGATGCGCGTGTGGGTCGCCATGATCTCGGTCGTGGCGCCGAGCGTGTCGCGCTCGCCGTAGAGCGTCATCATCACGCTGTCGCCCACGAGCAGGCAGTCGGCCGGGCTCTCGGCGAGCAGCCGCGCCGACCAGGCGTCGTACGCGGTGACCATGACGATTTTGCGGTTCTCGGCCTTGGCCGAGGCGAACTCGCGGATGGATTTCATGGGAGGAGGTCGGGCAGAAAACCGCAAACGGAGGCGCGGGGCAAGCTGGCATCCGCGGACGGGGCGAGGGCGGTTTTCAATTTTGGATTGCCGATTTGCGATTGGTTGCAGCGCGGCGTGGGTAGGGCGAGGCGTCCCTGCCGAGCCGATGTGGTTCGGTCGGCTCTGCCGGGATGCCCGAGTTTCTTCGGCTCACCGGGGACGGGTCGCCCTACCTGCTGGGCCATGCTCGGCCGGAGTTGAATTCCGTCGGGCGGCCCGGCACGCTGCGCGCCCTCCCGATGAAGAAGGCCACTGTCGTCAAAAACTATTACCTGCTGCCGTGCCTGTTGCTGGTGCTCAACGTCGCCAACAACCTGATCGCCTACAAGGCGGAGGTCGTCGACGACCCGTTCCTGCGCACGGCGGCGGTGGTGGTGGCGGTGCTGTTCGGCGGGTGGTTCGTGGCGTTCGTGATCGCGCCGGGCTTGGAGAAGCTCGTGCATGCGTTGCACCGCACGAGCCGTACGTCGGCGGGCACGATCGGCGAGGCGGTGTTCCTGATCGCGCTCGGGGCCGGTGTGTTCTGGATGTACTACGTGATGACCGAACACGGCGTCGCCTCGCTGCTGCCGGCGGAGTGGCGGAATCCGGGGCTGCACTGAGGGCGGCGGATGGGCGAGGGGCGAGCGTCGAGAGTCGAGGGTGGTGCCTGTCGTAGGAGCCTGCTTGCAGGCGATCTCCGCTCTGCGGGCGAATGGTATCCAGATCGCCTGCAAGCAGGCTCCTACAGGCGTTTTGTGGCGCCGTTCGTGAGGCCGTCGGGATCGGTGGCCTCGCGGCCATCGCCACGGTTTGTCGCCCGGGCACGAAAAAGCCGGCGCTGTTGGGCGCCGGCTGAAGTTGAGGATTCGTGACAGCCCTCAGAGCTTCGGGCCGCCCTGGGCGAGCTTGCGCGCGCGCAGGCGCAGGCCGTTGAGGCGGATGAAGCCGGTGGCGTCGTTCTGGTTGTACCAGCTCTGCACGCCTTCCATCGAGGCGACGTGCGGGTCGTAGAGGGAATACTGCGACTTGCGGCCGCAGGTGATGATGTTGCCCTTGTAGAGCTTGAGGCGAACGGTGCCGGTGACGGGCTTCTGGCTCTCGTCGATGAGGGCCTGGAGCACCTCGCGCTCGGGGGCGTACCAGAAGCCGTTGTAGATGAGCTCGGCGTACTTCGGCACAAGCGAGTCGCGCAGGTGCATGACCTCGCGGTCCATGGTGAGCGTCTCCATCTGGCGGTGGGCCTGCATGAGGATGGTGCCGCCGGGAGTCTCGTAGACGCCGCGGCTCTTCATGCCGACGAAGCGGTTCTCCACGAGATCGATACGGCCGATGCCGTGTTTGCCGCCGAGCTTGTTGAGGGCCTTGAGCACGCCGGCCGGGGTGAGCTTCTTGCCGTTGACCGCGACGCAGTCGCCCTGCACGAACTCGAGCTCGACGTAGTCGGGCTTGGCGGGGGCATCCTCGGGCGAGACGGAGAGCTTGAACATGGCCTTGTTGGCCTTGGTGGTCGGGTCGAACCACGGGTCCTCGAGGATGCCGGCCTCGTACGAGATGTGCAGGAGGTTGCGATCCATCGAGTACGGCTTCTTCAGCGAGGCCTCGACCGGGATCTTGTGCTTGGTGCAGTAGGCGATCATCTCGGCGCGGCCGGGGAACTCGGCGCGGAAATCGTCCATCTTCCACGGGGCGATGATCTGCAGGTCGGGGGCGAGCGCCATGTAGGTGAGCTCGAAGCGGCACTGGTCGTTGCCTTTGCCGGTGGCGCCGTGGGCGACGGTGTCGGCCTGCTCGCGCTGGGCGATCTCGACCTGGGCCTTGGCGATGAGCGGGCGCGCGATCGAGGTGCCGAGGTAGTACTGGCTCTCGTACTGCGCGTTGGCACGGATCATCGGGTAGATGAAGTCGCTGGCGAACTCCTCGACGAGGTCGAGGGTGTAGTGCTTCGAGGCGCCGGTCTTCTTCGCCTTTTGCGGGAGGCCCTTGAGCTCCTCCTCCTGGCCGATGTCGGCGGCAAAGGTGACGATCTCGGCGTCGTACTTTTCCTTGAGCCACTTGACGATGACGGACGTGTCGAGGCCGCCCGAGTAAGCGAGAACGATTTTCATGGGAAGAAAGGTGGGGAGGTATGCGCGCTTCCTCGGGCGCGGCAAAGCAATTCCTGATGGGCGGGGCGGGAGGTTCGGTGCTGGTCGCATGCGGAAATGCCCTGCTCGGTGCGGGGTGTTCGCCCTGTTCGGGTTTACGCGATGTTGATACGACCGGCATTTGATCGCGGTCGGAACGGGCCGAGGTTGGGGAGTCGGGCAAGACTCATCATTTCATCATCATTCAACATGCCCGCATTCACCTATGAATTCCTCAACCTTCTGTCGGGCTCGGCGCCGCCGCCGGCGAGCATCGGGTTTCACCCTTGTCGAGATCATGGTGGTCGTGGTGATCATCGGCTTCCTTGCCTCGATGGCCCTGCCGGCATTTGCCAAAGTCAGGCGCAACGCCCGCAATGGCGCCTTCGTCAACGATCTGCGCCAGGTGCGCATGGCCGCGGAGAATTGCATCATGGAGCTCGGCACCTACCCGGCCGACGGTCTCCCCGGGTCCTTCCCGGCCGAGTTGCAGGCCTACCTGCCTTCGGGGGTGGCCGAGCGGCAGTCTCCGATCGGCGGCCGCTGGGACTGGGACTTTGAGCAGTTTGGCTTCAAAGCCGGAATCTCAATTTACCAGCCGCTGGCGGATGTCGGCCAGATGGGCGACATCGATCGACTCGTCGACGATGGCGATCTGAGCAGCGGCAACTTCCGCTCCCGTTCCAACGGCTACATCTACATCATCGAGTTCTGAGCGGCCGGAGTTTGCCCTCCGGTCGGGCGGTCGATCGGGACCGGCCGGTCCTACTTCGCCGCCAAGGCGGCGAGGACCGCCTTCTGGATATGGAGGCGGTTCTCGGCTTGGTCGAAGACGATCGACTGGGGCGACTCGAGCACCTCGGCGGTGACCTCCTCGCCCGCGTGGGCCGGGAGGCAGTGCATGAAGAGGGCGTCGGGTTTGGCGGCGCGCATCAGCTCACTGGTGACCTGATAGGGGCGCATCGCGGCGAGGCGGTCGCCCGATTCGGACTCCTTGCCCATGCTCACCCAGACGTCGGTGTAGACGACATCGGCGCCGGCGACGGCTTCAAGCGGGTCGGAAGTGTACTGGTAGCGGCCGCTCCAGCCGTGCTGGTCGAGCAGGCCTTTGATGGCGGCGCCGGGTTCGTAGCCCTTCGGACCGCAGACGGAGACCTGCATGCCGAAGAGGTTCGCGCCGAGCAGCCAGGAGTTCGCCACGTTGCAGCCCGCATCGCCGAGGAAGGCGATTTTGCGGCCCTTCAACGAATCGAAGAGGTCGCCGCCGTTCGCCCAGCGTTCGGCCATCGAGAAGGCATCGGTGTAGATCTGGCAGGGGTGCAGGAGATCGGTGAGGGCGTTGACCACCGGCACCGTGCCCCACTTGGCCAGCTCCTCGACTTCGGCCTGGTCGAAGGTGCGCACGATCAGGCCGTGCACGTAACGCGAGAGAACCCGCGCGGTGTCGGCGATGGTCTCGCCGCGCCCGAGCTGGATGTCGCTCTTGCTCAGGAAAAGCGGTTTGCCGCCGAGCTCGTGGATGCCGACCTCGAACGAGACGCGGGTGCGGGTGCTCGACTTGGAGAAGATCATCGCCCAAGTCTGCCCGGCCAAGACCGCCGGCCGCTCGGAGGAGCGCAGCCGTTTGAACTTCGCCGCGGAGTTGAACACGGCTCGCGCCTGTTCCGGGGTGAAGTCGGTCTCTTTCAGGAAGTGCATCATCGTTGGAAAAACGGTCACGTTGCCGGTTTCCCCAAGATTGGACGAGGAAAAAGTCACTCGGGGTAACGGTGGGGTCCGATACGGAAGTTGAGCAGAGACCACCGGGCGCGCAGGTTGTACCCATGGAATTTGCTCTCCGGCCCTATCGATCGGCCGATCTGCCCTCGCTTTACCGGATCTGCCTGCTGACCGGCGCCGATGGCGGGGATGCGTCGGGTCGCTATCGCGATCCGGAACTGCTCGGGCACTACTACGCGGCGCCGTATGCGGTGCTGGAGCCGGAGCTGTGCTTCGTGCTCACCGCCGACGGCGAACCGTGCGGCTATGTGCTCGGAGCCAAGGATACGGCGGCCTTCTCCGATCGGGCCGAGCGCGAGTGGTTCCCGGAGTTGCGGGCGCGGCTGCCGCGGCCGGCGGAAGACGACACCTCGGCCGACGCGAATCTGCTGCGGTTGATCCATGCCGGCTATGCGCTGCATCCGGATCTCTGCGACTACCCCGCCCATCTGCACATCGACCTGTTGCCGGTGGCGCAGGGGCGGGGCTGGGGGCGGCGGCTGATCGGGCGTTTCCTCGCAGCGCTGCGCGAGCGCGGCATGTCGGCGGTGCACCTCGGTGTGAGCGAACGCAACACCGGCGCGATCACCTTCTACGAGAAGACCGGATTCCACCTCGTCGGCGTGTATTCGGGTTGGCGGGCATACGGGATGCGGTGGTGAGCGTGCCGAGCCGCCCACCCCGGGCTATTTCACGAAGAAGCCGCTCTGGGCGATCCCGTTGAGCGCGAACTGCACGGCGACCGCGGCGAGCAGCAGGCCCATGATGCGCGTGACCAGCTTCATCGCCAGCGGGTTCACCACGCGCCGGGCGCCGCGGGCGGCGAAACGAAGGATGAAATACGTGATGCCGAGCACCGCCACGATGCAGCCGACCAATGCGACGTGCTGCGCCCAGCCCCTCGCCTGGCCGAGCAGGATCAGCGACGAGGAGATCGCACCCGGTCCGGCGAGCATCGGCACGCCCAGCGGGGTGATCGCGATGTCGTCCTTCGCCGCGCCGGCCTCGACCTCCTCGTCGCTCTGGCGGTCGCGGGTCTGGTTGGCGTAGAGCATGTCGAGCGCGATGCGCAGCAGCAGGATGCTGCCGGCGATCTGGAACGCCGCCATCGTGATGCCGAGCAGCTGGAACACCCATTTGCCGGCGAGGGCGAAGACGATGAGCACACCGGTGGCCACCATGCAGGCCAAGCCGGCCGTGCGGTTCAGCCGCTGGGGCGAGTCGCCCTGCGTCATCGCCAGGAACAACGGGATGATCGCGATCGGGTCGACGATCACGAACAGCGAGGTGAAGGCGAAGAGCGTGTATTCGAGCAGGCTCACGGGATGGGGCTGGACAATGGGGCTTCACCGCCGCGGTGCAGCACGAATCTGCAGCTCTCATGGCGCCCGGAGCGGCAACAGCGGAGCTGGCGGGGAATCTGGGCGTCGCCTTCGGACTGTTGTCCTTGCGGATCGCTGCCCTCGCGGGCCGCGCCACGCATTTGGTTAGCCGCGCGCGGCGAGCACGGCGGCGCGGAGGCGGCGTAGGCCTTCGTCGAGGGTGGCGCGGGGGCAGCCGAAGTTGAGGCGCACGAAGCCGGGGCCGCCGAAACCGGCGCCGTCGTTGAGGCCGAGGCCGTGCTCCTCGAAATGTTTCGCGGGGTCGGCGAGGCCGAGCGCGGTGGCGTCGATCCACGCGAGGTAGGTGGCCTCGATCGGCGGGAGTTTCAGTTCGGGCGTCTCGCGGGCGATGAAACTGGCGAGGTGGTCGCGGTTGCCTTGTAGATACGCGACGAGCTCGCGGCGCCAGGGTTCGCCGTCGCGATACGCGGCCTCGGCGGCGGCGTGGGCGAGCGGGGAAAGATCGGGCGGCACCAGGCCGGCGCGCGCGCCGAGCAAACGTTTGCGGATCTCGGGTTGCGGCACGACGGCGAAGGCGAGCCCGAGGCCGGGCAGGTTGAAGGTCTTGCTCGGTGCCAGCAGTGTGACGGTGCGCGCGGCGATCTCGGGCGAGAGAGTGGCGAGCGGCGTGTGGTGGCGGCCGTCGAACTCGAGGCCGGCGTGGATCTCGTCGGAGCAGATCCAGAGGTTCCGCTCGAGGCAGAAGGCGGCGACCTGCTCGAGTTCGGCGCGGCTCCAGGCGCGGCCGACGGGGTTGTGCGGGTGGCAGAGCAGCAGCAGCGTGGCGTCCGTGGGGGTGCGGGCGGCGAGGGCTTCGAAGTCGAACTCCCAGCGTTCGCCGGGCCGGCGCGCGAGCGGCACATCGACGAGGCGACGTTGCGAATTGGTGACGGCCCCGAAGAACGGCGGATAGACCGGGCTCGGCACCACGATGGACTGGCCGCGTTCGCCGAGGGCGCGGCAGACGAGGTTCATGCCGCGGTTCACGCCGGGCGTGAAGACCAGCCACTCGGGCTCGACCTGCCAGCCGTACTGCGTCGCGAGGTGGGCGACGATGGCGTCGACCGTGGAGCGTGGCGGGGTGGTGTAGCCGAAGACGCCGTGGTCCACCCGCCGGTGCAGGGCCTCGAGCACGCAAGGCGGCGAGGCGAAGTCCATGTCGGCGACCCACATCGGGAGCACGTCGCGGCCGGCGTAACGTTCCCATTTTTCGCTGCCGGTGCCGGTGCGGTCGATGATGCGGTCGAAGTCGAAGGCCATGGAAGGCGAGGAAGCGCACGGGCGTGCGGTTGGCAACCGCGGAGGGCTGGCGGCGGATCGGAGGAGAGCGGGTGGCGATCGGGCGAGGGCCGCGATTCCGTGTTCGGGGGGTGCGGATTGTGGGCTCTGCGCGTGACCTGCCGCTGGTCTCGGTGGGCGGGACAAAACTACGCGCGGCGATTTGCCGCAGGTGGTCAGGTTGTCCCGGTTGGGGTTTCCGAGGAATGTCGGAGTTTGTTGATTGTCAGCAATAAGCGCATGTCACGCCGCCGGCATCGACTGTGCAATGTAAGGTGCCAGTTCAGCAATCAACCACTTCCAACCCAACTGAAACCTGAAAGGACAAAGCCATGAAGATCGTACGCTACTACCAACCCGCCGCTTCCGCTCTCTCGCCGTTCTCCGGTTTCGCCGGACGCCTGCCCTTGAGCGCCATCGAACGCGAGTTTGACCGGATCTTTCAGAACACCGTCGGCGACCTGCTCGCGGCCGCGCCGGACTACGGCACCGTTTCCGGTGGCCGCTTCCCGGTCGATCTCTACGAGGACAAGGACAACACCTACGTGCGCGCCGAGCTGCCGGGCGTCGACCGCAAGGACATCAACGTCGAGATGGTCGAGGACTACCTCACGATCTCCGGCACGCGGAAGACCTTCGGGGCCGATGGCAAGGAGACCGCCGCGGTCGAGTTCTCCCGCTCGGTCACGATCCCCGAGGTCGTGCAGGCCGACAAGGTGTCTGCCTCCTACGAGAACGGCGTGCTCACGGTCACCCTGCCGAAACGCGAGGAGACCAAGCCGCGCAAGATCAGCGTCGAGGTGAAATGATCGGCGGTGTCGCCCAAAACTGAGCACTGAACATCGAACACTGAACGCGAATCCGGCGCGCCATGCCCGATCCGCGAAACGCCAAACCCGAACCATCTTTCTTCAGGAGGAACCAACCATGACACTCTTCAACTCCCTGCTCCCGTCCCTCAATCGCAACCAGTCCCCGGCCCCCGAGGCGCCCGCTGCGCCGACCGTGACGCCGCGCTACGAGATCAAAGAGAACCCCGACGCCTTCGGGCTCGAGGTCCTGTTGCCCGGAGTCGCCAAAGACGGTCTCGAACTCACCATCCATGAGGGCGAGCTCACCATCGTCGGCCGGCGCACGTGGAAGAAGCCCGAGGCCTGGACCCAGCTCTACCGGGAGACGCCCTCGGCCGACTACAGCCTCAAGCTGACCCACGACAACACGTTCGACGCCGAGAAGGTGCACGCCGAACTGCGCGACGGGGTGCTGCGCGTGACGTTGCCGAAGGCCGAGTCGATCAAGCCGCGCAAGATCACGGTGGCATAAGCCGTGGGCTTCATCCCGGAGGACGTTGTCCGTCCTGCGGCCGATTCGAGTCAGTTTGTTTGGGGTAATCCCGCCGGGTGCAAGGGCGCCCGGCGGGTTCAATTTTCCCCGGACGCTTAGTGCGGCGAGCGGTGCGTGAACCCATCTCGTGGCGCTGTTCGCGAGAGCAGCGAGGCTCGGCGGATGTCGTGCACTTGCGGCAGGGCAAGCCGGACCGGGCGTGGCGCCGGCCTCCGTGCCGGTGAAGTTTGGCGTGAGCCGGGGAGCGGGCGGGATCGGGGACCGCAGGCAGGGACGCCTGCGCCACGGCAGGGCAGGCCGGACCGGGCGTGACGCCGGCCTCCGTGCCGGCGAGGTTTGGCGTGAGCTGGGGAGCGGGCGGGATCGGGGATCGCAGGCAGGGACGCCTGCGCCACGGCGTGGCAGGCCGGACGGGCGCGGCGCCGGCCTCCGTGCCGGCGAAGTTTGGCGTGGGCCGGGGAGCGGGCGGAATCGGGGGCCGCAGGCAGGGACGCCTGCGCCACGGCCTGGCAGGCCGGACCGGGCGTGGCGCCGGCCTCCGTGCCGGCGAGGTTTGGCGTGGGCCGGGGAGCGGGCGGGATCGGGGATCGCAGGCAGGGACGCCTGCGCCACGGCGTGGCAGGTCGGACGGACGTGGCGCCGGCCTCCGTGCCGGCGAAGTTTGGCGTGGGCCGGGGATCGGGCGGAGTCGGGGACCGCAGGCAGGGACGCCTGCGCCACGCTCTTGGGTGTTGTCGGGAGTATTGTAGATCCGGGCACGAGGTCCCACCCGGCACGGCCACCCCGGCGTGGTGGCCTACAGCTCCTTTTCCTTCATCACCAACGAGGCGGCGACGGCGAGCGCGAGCACCGCGCCGATGAAGACCAGCGACTGGCCGATCGTGATGTGGAGCCCGACCCAGCCGTGCTTGTGGGCGAACTCCAGCAGCATCTTCAGGCCGATGAAGGTGAGGATGATCGCCAGCCCTGTACCCAGATAGCGGAACAATTTCATCACGCCCGACACGGCGAAGTAGAGCGCGCGCAGGCCGAGGATGGCGAAGATGTTGGAGGTGAAGACGACGAAGGCGTCGGTCGTGATCGCGAGCACCGCCGGGATCGAGTCGAGCGCGAACGCCACGTCGGTGGTCTCGACCACGAGCAGCACGACGAATAGCGGGGTGAACATGCGGCGACCGTCGTGCACCGTGAGAAAACGCCCGCCGTCGTAGTCGGGTGCGATGGGGAAAAGACGCCGGAAGAGGCGCACGACGGGATTCTTTTCCGGGTGCACTTCCTTGTCGTCGCCCGCGCCGAACATCTTGATGCCGGTGAAGACCAGGAAGGCGCCGAAGAGGCACACGATCCAGTCGAAGCGCTGCAGCAGCGAGACCCCGGCGAAGATGAAGGCGCCGCGCATCAGCGCCGCCCCCACGATGCCCCAGAACAGCACGCGGTGCTGGTGGCGCGGGTCGACCTTGAAGTAGGCGAAGAGCAGGATGAAGACGAAGACGTTGTCGACGCTCAGGCAGAGCTCGACCAGGTATCCGGTGAAAAACTCCAAGCCGGCCTTCGGCCCGCGCCACCACCAGACGAGCACGTTGAACGCCAGCGCGAGCCCTACCCACACCGAGCACCAGCCCAGCGCCTCCTTCATGCCCACCACATGCGACTTGCGGTGGAACAAGCCGAGATCGATCGCGAGCATCGCGACGATGAAGGCGAGAAAACCTCCCCAGGCCCAGAGTGGCAGTGTGTCCATGAATTCGATTGATGCGGCGGAAGGCGCGCACACTGGGCGCGCGGTGGGTCCGCGGCAAGGCTGCGCCTCGGGGTAACGATCCCGCAACGTCGCAGGGAAAATGCCCGCCCGCGGTTGACATCACGGACGACGGTTTCACTCATCGAAACCCATGAAGTTCGTCCGCCGTTTTCTTTTCTCCGGTCTGTTTCTCTGCTCTGCTGTCCTGGCTCCCGCGCAGGCGGCGGCCCCCGCCACCCCGGCCCCGACGGTGGCGGTCGCGCCCGCGGTCGAGTCCCGGCCCGCCGACCAGGCCGCCCCGGTCGACGCCTCCGCGGTGGCGAAGCACAACACCGAGGCGGCGGCCGCGCTGGCCAGCGGCCAGGCCGAGGAGCCGCGCGTGCCCGATTTCCTCGAGCACCTGGTCGATGTCGTGCTCGACCTGTTCGACGTGCAGAAGAGCGGCAACACCGCCACGCACTACGTGATCGCGGGCGTGTTTCTCGTCGGTGCTTTCCTGCTGCGCCGCATCGTCGCCACGTTGTTCTTCGGTCTGTTGCGGAAGTTCTCGGGGAAGACCAAGACCACCCTCGACGACAAGCTCTACGACGCGCTCGAGCCCGCCTTGGCGGCGTTCATCACGGTGGCCGGCGCGGTGGCCGCGCTGAAGGTGCTCAAGCTCTCCGCGACCAGCGATCGAACTGTCGGATACGCCTCCACCGTGGCCTTCTCGCTGGTGGTGTTCTGGCTGTTGTTGCGCACAATCGGCGTGCTGCTCGACCACGCGCAGGCGATCGCGAAGGAGAAGGAGATGGGCGTGGCGGCGTTCATGCCGTGGATCAAGAAGACGGTGATCGCGCTGTTCGTCGTCCTCGGCGTGCTGCTGATCGTGCAGAGCCTGGGGGTCGATGTGAAGGCGGCCCTCGCCGGCCTCGGACTCGGCGGTCTGGCCTTCGCCCTGGCCGCACAGGACACGTTGGCGAATGTCTTCGGCGCGGTCGTCGTGGCCGTCGACCAGCCGTTCAAGCTCGGCGAGGTCGTGAAGATCGGCTCCGAGATCGGCTTCGTCGAGGACATCGGCCTGCGCTCGACCAAGATCCGCAAGCTCGACCGCAGCGTGCTGGTGATCCCGAACAAAAACGTCGCCAGCGAGAACATCACCAATCTCTCGCGCTTCGACGGCCGCCGCGTCGAGCAGGTCATCGGTGTCACCTACGCCACCACCGCCGACCAGATGGAGGCGTTGGTGGAGGAGTTTCGCGGCCTGTTGAAGGCCGAGGCCGAGATCGATCCGAATTCGGTCGTCTGCTACTTCCGCGACTTCAACGCGTCGTCGATGGACATCTGGATGGTCTTCAACCTGAAGAATCCGGACTTCCACAAGCACATGCAGCTGCGCCAGCGGCTCAACTTCGCCTTCATGCGCGCACTCGAGGCCCGCGGCCTCTCGATGGCCTACCCGACGCAGACCATCCACTTCGACGGCGACATCGCCCGCGCGCTTGTCGCGAAGCGTGAGCGCCCGGGCGAACTGGTCCGAGGGACGAGTGTCGAGGGGCGAGTGCTGTAGGGATCGACCTCGGTCGAGTCGTTCATGCTGCGTAGCGAGGGCCGCCAAGGCCTTCGGCCTCTGCCGTAGCTGGACGGCGAATGCCGTTCAGACGCCGGTTGCGTAGCGGAACGCGCCAGCGTTTCGATCCGCGGATCGGGCGACCACGGATGGCGCTGATCGCGTCACGAGTTTCGGCAGGTATGGCCGAATCCCATGCAGGCCTCGGGACTTCGTTGGACGGCGAATGCCGTTCAGGCGATCGTCAAGGGCGCGTTGAATCGGTGCTTCGTGTATCGGCGCTGTCCGTGAAATGCGGCGCTCCGCGTTGTGGCGGAACGCGTGAGCGTTTCGTTCCGGAAAGTGGAGGGAGCACCGATGGGCTGGCGCCAACGGCGCGGCTCAGGAGGTCTCCTTTGCCCGATTGGCTCCGGGCGGGTGCAGCCGGGCGCGCTCCGCCGACCAGCGGAGTGAACGGTGAATCCGTGTAGTGATGACGCCGGAATCCAAGCATGGGCGTCGTTCTTGTGGCTGAAATTGGTAGTCGGAAGGTGTGGGCCCGAAGGCCTGGAGAGATGGAGCATGGCGGAAACCGGGGGGGCTGGATCCGAAGAATGGGTTCCGTGCCGAGGGCAGGGGAGCGTGATGGGGCGAATGGTGTGGTTCCTCGTCGCTTGTGCCGTTTGTTTCCCGATAAACGTCTTCGCAAAGCCATGGCCCAGTACCGCATCTATTCCCTGCGCGAGAATCTCGTTGGCCGCGCGTCCGCGCTATCCGACGCGATCCATGCCTGCAGCACGTCCGTGCTCGGGCTGCCGGCGGACAAACGTTTTCACCGCTTCATCCCGCTCGAGTGCGAGTTCTTCGTTCCTCCTGCAGATCGCTCCGGCGCCTACACGATCATCGAGGTGTCGATGTTCGAGGGGCGCAGCGTGGAGACAAAGAAGGCGTTGATTCGAGCGTTGTTCGCCGCGTTGGCCCCGCTGGGCATCTCGGCGCAGGACCTCGAGATCACGATTTTCGAGACGCCGAAGAGTTCGTGGGGCATCCGCGGCCTGCCCGGCGACGAGCTGGTGCTGAACTACAAGGTGGAGAAGTAGGGTTCCAGTCAGGGGCGACTGAAGCCGACGATGGGGGGCGCCGAGGGGCGGGGGCGGCTGCCGGGTCCGTCCGATGGTGGGGTGGATTTCACGCTAGCCATGCAGGATCGGCGGGGTGCAGGAACCCCAACAACGCGTTTTCGTGGTGCGATCGCACCACGAAAACGCGTTGTTGGGGCGAAATGCCGAGCCCACCCGGGTGGGGGGTGGAAGCGTCGGATGGCCGCGCGTTCGCGCCAAATGCTCGGGGCGGAGCGCGCCAGCGTTTTGGTTTCTCGACCTTGGGTTTCGCCGCGGGCGGACCAACTCCGGAAGTGACTCCGGGCTGCGCCGTCGGCTTGATCGCGGCATGCCTTCCTTCGACATCACCTGCGAGGTCGACCTCACCGAGGTCAAGAACGCCACCAACATGGTGCGCAAGGAGCTGCAGACGCGCTTCGATTTCCGCGGCGTCGTCTGGGAGATGGTCGAGGACAAGTACACGATTACCCTTTCGGCCGAGTCGGAGTTCAAACTCGACGCCGTGCTCGAGGTCCTGCGCGACAGGCTCTCGCGGCGCAACGTGAGCCAGAAGAACATCGAGATCGGGAAAATGGAGACATCGTCGACCGGGCGGGCCCGGCAGGTGCTGACGTTGCGCAGTTCCATCCCGTCGGAGATCGCCAAGGAGATCACGCTGTCGCTGCGGCAGAGCGGCCTCAAGGTCCAGGCCGCCATCGAGCACGGCAAGGTGCGCGTGACCGGCAAGAAGCGCGACGACCTCCAGGCCGCCATCGCCCATGTGCGTGGGCTCGACCTGGAAATCGCGGTCGAGTTCGGCAATTTCCGGGAGTGAGGGGAAGGCAGGTTTTGAAATTTGGAGTGCGGATTGACGGTGGTTTCCGCCAATTCAACCAAGAGGAGGCAATATGACCCAACGTGTTATCGCCGGGATCGGATGGTACGAAGAATCTCAATGGCCGGAGTATCGGCGGATCATGGTCGACGAGGTGGATGAGCACCATGTCGACTGGCTTCGCCAAGCTGAGGCGGCCGAACGGAATCTCAGGCGAGCGGGTGCGGAGCCTGTGCGCGTGTTGATCGATCTGGGCGACTTTGAACTCTGGTGCCGGGCGAGGCGGCGGGCCTGCGACGCGAGTGCCCGTGCGGAGTACGTCACCGAGAAGGTGCGCGTCGCGTAGGCAACGACGAATCTTGTGCGGGAGCCATGACCAAGCTCTGCATCTTCGTCGGCATGTTGGTGGTCAGCACCGCGCTCGGCCTGGATGCGGACTATCTCGGTGCGAGCTTCTTCACGTCGTTTCTGGCCGGCGGCGTTGACGCGATGGTCGGCGTCTGGCTCGGCTGGCTCGTTGCGCGGCGGTGGTTTTTCTGAGAGGCGGTGGGGTGGCGGTTGGGTCGCCGAGCGTGTGATTCCACGGCGCAAAGGCTGGTAACGCCTCGAATTCTTCATTACACGTTGGGTGTTGCCCCAATGTCACTGTCCCAAATCGAAGCTGACCTGTTGCTGGGAATGCCCAAAGAATTCGTCGGAAAGGTCGCCACCATCGACTTTCCGAAAGTTCAGGCGTTTTCCGTGGAGTACGGGCTCTGTGGAGTGGGGCAGCCGGAGCGGTTCCTTCTCGACCTCGAAAGGGGTAATCGAAAGCGGGCGCGGCTGAAGTTCCAGACCCGGGCTCGCAAGATCTACATCCTTGCGCGGATTGACATCGACGGTCGCCCCCATCGCAACCCGGTCGACTCACCGCATCGGCCGGGTGAGCGCTTCACGGGCACTCATATTCATCTCTATCGGGAAGGTTTCACAGATCGCGTAGCCTATCTGCCGGCCGATCTTCCGGAATTTGCCGTTCCGCCCGACTCCAACGATGTTTCGTGGCTTTTAGCCTTTCTTCGCTTCTGCCGAGTCGCGACCATCCCCGCGATTCAAGAGGGCATCTGAACATGCTGGCCGCCGAGGGAAAACAACTGATCGAAGGGTACCTGAACTGGCTCAAGGAGGGCTTCCACCTCGAGTCGTCGGACGAGTACACTCTCATCACGACGCCGTTCCTCGATCCGCACAACGACGAGATTCAGCTGTTCGTCGAGAAGCAGGGTGACCAGCTCCGGTTGACCGACGACGGCTATACCCTCGCCGACCTCGGTGATATGGGGCTTGAAATCAACACCGACAAGCGCGACGCCCACGTGCGGCAGATCCTGAACGGCTTCGGGGTGCGCCTGGAGGCCGACGGGCAGTTGGCGGTCACCGCCACTGCGCGCGATTTCCCACAGAAGAAGCACAACCTCATCCAGGCGATGCTTGCGGTCCATGACCTTTCGGTGATGGGACAGGCGCATGTGCTGCAATTTTTCGAGGAGGATGTGGCGAGCTTCCTCCGGGAGCGGAAGGTCCCCTTCATCCGTAGCCTGAAACTCGCGGGCCGGAGCGGCTTCGACCACCACTTCGATTTCGCGTTTCCATCGATCGGGGATCGGCCCGAGACCGTGATGCAGGCCGCCAACTCGCTCACTCGGGATCTCGCCACCAGCGTGGCGTTTGCAGTCAACGACGTGCGGCTCCAGCGCGGCGACGACGCCTTTGTCGCGTACGCGATGATCAATGACCGCGAGAGCGCCCCCGCCGCCGACTACCTCGACGCGTTGCGCGCCTACCGGATCAAGACGTTCCTCTGGAGCCAGCGCGAGGCGCTGGCGACCGAGGTCGGGGCGAACTGAGTCCGCCTGTCCTGCGATATGGTCGCAGAACAGGTAGTGCATGCTGGTCGGGGAAATCTACCGCGGCGGCGTCAAGAGAATATGGCGACTGTGCTCGACTTCGAAAGCGGGTGTTGGCAGAAAGATTTGCCTGCCCGCCTGCCTTATCTGCTGGTAGATCTCTCGTATTGCGACGATGCAGCGTTTCGCAGCTACCCCAATCACTGTTTCCGATGAAATCGTACGACCTCTGTCAGGCTATTCACCTCAATTGGTTTTCCACCCTATTCCTGCTGGAGGCTGAGAGCTGCAGAAAGAGCGCTCCGGCTACCTCCATCGAAAGCCTGATGAAGGGGTTCATCGTGAAGCATCCATTTTTGCAGATGAACAAGGATAGGTTCACGCTCACGCATCAAGGACTGATGCTAAGTTGAACCAAGCCGCTGCGCGGCGGTGGAGGGGCGGGATCGCTGGTGAGGCTTGGGGCATGGCTTGAGAGAGTGGAGACGGGAGCGAGGGCGGCCACATTGGCGGGGTCATGTCCAAAAATAACAAAACCACCAAGCGGGGCCGCAAAGGCGAGCCCCTCGTTCCCGATACCGCCACGCTGATCCGCTTCGCCGAGACGCTCAAGCTCCGAGGTTTGGCGCTGGCGACACAGTCCGAGTACCTGCGGTTTGCGCGCAAGCTGCTCGAACGGCTCAAGTGCGCGCCCGAGGCCGTGACCGAGGAGCAGTTGCGCGCCCACCTGCTCGCACTGAAGGAGGAGCACGGCTACTCGCCGTCGTCGATGCGCACGGCGGTGGCGGCGATGCGGGCGCTGTTCGGCACGCATCTGGGCCGCGACTGGAAGCTGTTCGACCTGGTGCGCTCGCAGTCGGAGCGCAGGCTACCGACGGTGCTCACGCGCGAGGAGGTCGCGCGGCTGTTCTCGGTGGTGCGGGAGGAGCGCTTTCGGGTGTTCTTCCGCCTCGTATATGCGACGGGGCTGAGGCAGGGCGAGGCGCTCAACCTCCAGGTCGAGGACCTGCGGGAGTCGGACCGGGTGCGGGTGCGTGGGGGCAAGGGCAACAAGGACCGCTACGTGCCGCTGCCCGAGGCGATGCTCCACGAGCTACGACGGTTCTGGAAGACGCACCGCAACCCCAAGTGGATCTTCCCGTCCGTGGGCCGGGGCTGGCGGGAGAAGCCGCAGTGCCGCGCGCGACTGGCCGAGGTCGACGAGCCGATGGGGGCGGGCTCGGTGCAACACTGCATGAAGATCGCCCGCGCGGCGGCGAAGCTACCCCAGGGCACCTGCACCCACACGCTGCGGCACTCCTATGCCACGCACATGCTCGACGAGGGCGTGAACATCCGGCTGATCAGCGCCTACCTCGGTCATAGCTCGCTGGAGACGACGATGATCTACCTGCACCTGACGGCGGTCAACGAGGCCTCGGCGCGGGCTGCGATCTCGCGGCTGCTCCCGCCCGACGACCTCGCGCCGCCGTGCGCGCCGGTGCCGGCCGGTAGGTAACCACAGAACCGGCACGCGATGTCCGTGCTCGCCGACTGGCTGGCGCGGCAGGCCGGCGCGGCGTTGCTCCGGAGCGATCTGCTCCCCGAGCAGCGCCGCGCCCTGCACGCGATCCAACGCTGCCGCACGCCCGCCCTGGGCGGGCACCGGTATCGCTGTACCCATTGCGGCGAGGAACACCTCGGGTTCCACTCCTGCCACCATCGCGCCTGCCCGCGCTGCGGCGGCGCGAAGACGGAGGAGTGGACACGCAAGCAGGTCGATCGCCTCCTGCCCGTGCCGTACTTCTTCGTCACCTGCACGGTGCCCGAGACGCTGCACGGCGCCTTCGCCGCGCGGCCCGACCTGGTGCACGACATCTTCTTCAAGACCGCCGCGGGCGCGTTGCAGACGATCGCGGCGATCCCGCGCCACCTCGGTGCCGAGATCGGGATGCTCGGCGTGCTGCACACCTGCGGCCGGCAGGTGCAGCGGCATCCACATCTCCACTTCATCGTCCCCGGCGGCGGGCTGCGCGCCGACCACCGCAAGTGGCGCAAGACCCGCCGGCCCGACTACCTGCTGCCCAACGAGCCGATCGCCGCCGAGCTGCGCCGCCGGTTCGCGGAGGCCCTGCTCGCCGCCGCGCCCGAGCTGCACGCGCAGATCCCCGAGTCGGCGTGGTTCAACGGCTGGTGGGTGCATATCGAGGCCGCGGGCACGGGGGAGAACGTCGTCAAGTACCTCGCCCGCTACGTGCAGCACACCGCCATCTCCGACGAGCGCATCCTCGGGGCGACCGACGACCACGTGCGGTTCTCCTATACCGACAGCCGCACGCAGGAACACCGCCAGTGCGAACTAACCAGGGACGAGTTCCTGCGCCGGTACCTGCAACACATCCTGCCCGCTGGCCAGCATCGCGTGCGCTACTTCGGCTGGCTGCACCCCAGCGCCAAACGCCGCCGGATGCTCGTCGACGGAGCGCAGCAGCGCGGAGATGGCCGAGCGCAGCGTAGGCCCGAGGCAACGCCGAGGGCGAGGGCTGCAGCCCTCGCAAAACCTGCTCGAGAAGGTGATCGTCGTGCGCGAGAAGGCGGAGCTGCCGCCGCGCTGGCACCTGCGTTGTCCCCATTGCGAGCAGTTTACCCTGGTCGTCGTCGCCAGGCTGCTGCCCATCCGCGCACCGCCATGAGTGCCTCGTCGCCCAATCCCCAGTCAATGATTGCATCGCTCCCGCGTACGGAGCCCAAGCCACTGCTTTGCGCACTTGTGCCAAATCTCTGGAGACGCCCGCCAATTGCCGGTTCCGACGCGGCACTGTTCACCGATTACTGTCCACTCGACACCGGATATCCGGCCCAATCGGCCCCGGATCGGCCTCGAAACCCGCCGCAGCGTCGTCGGCCGGTCGACAACGCGAAAAACACAAAGCGCATTACGGCCGCTTTAGCCGTGCTCCTGCGCTAGTCCTCCGGCGGCAGGGTCTTCGTCTCCGGTTCTCCCCGGGCTTGTTCAACAAGAGTCATGTGACGGCTTCGCGTCACATAACTCTCCGGGTTTGGCCTATAGCTTTCTAGTCCTTCCGTTCGAGTCAGATGAGGACGTTCGGACTTTCAAGTCTGAGATCCGCGCGTTGGCCGATTTCAAGATCAGGGTGAAACCTCGTGGTTTTGGGTCAACCACTCCGGAGTGGCTCAAGTTGCTAAGGCATGCCATAGCTCATGGAAATATTGAGATTAATCCCATGAATGGGCCAGAGGGAGATGAATGCTGGGTCTTCTGGAATCATCCGGGTGGAGATAGAACAAAACCGCGGAATTTCGAGGTGTCGTGTTCTTATATAGCTTTGGCGGGATTTGTGAACGAATACGGAAAGATGATCATGAATGAAGTGCTTAGTCCCAAGATGGTTTCTGCGCAGCCGCGGACAATGTAACCGAGATTCGGCGCCCCTCACGCCAGCGTCTTGCGGAAGCGGGAGACGGCGACGGCCATCACGAACACGCCGAGGGCGAGCAGGGCGGCGAGCTGGGGCCAGAGGATCTCGAATCCGACGCCCTTCAGGAACACCCCGCGGATCACCACGAGGATGTAGCGCAACGGGTCGGCGAGACTGAGGTATTGGAAAAATGGCGGCATGTTCGCGATCGGGAAGATGAAGCCCGAGAAGAGCATCGCCGGGAAAAAGAAGAAGAAGGTCGTCATCATCGCCTGCTGCTGGGTGCGGCTGACCGTCGAGATGAACAGGCCGATGCCGAGCGTGGTGAGCAGGAACAACGCGACGCCGAGCAGCAGCAGCAGGAAACTGCCGCGGAAGGGAATCTGGAACCAGAACAACGCCACGGCGGAGACGAGCGCCACGTCGAGGAAGCCGACCGCCGCGAAGGGGGCGGACTTGCCGAGGATGAATTCAACCGGACGGATCGGCGTGACCATGATCTGCTCGATCGTGCCGACCTCCTTCTCGCGCACGATCGCCATGCTGGTGAGCATGAGGGTCACGAGCATGATCATCATCGCGATGATGCCGGGCACGTAGAAGTTGCGGCTCTCGAGATCGGCGTTGAACCAAGCGCGCGGCCGCAGGTCGACGGCGCCGATGGCCAGCGGCCGACCGGCGCGGCGCGCGGTGCGTTCGAGCGTGAGAGCCTGCTCGGCGGTGGCGACGATGGCGTTGGCGTAGTTGACCACGAAGCGCGCGGTGTTCGAGTCGGCGCCGTCGACGACGAGCTGCAGCGGCGCGGTCTGGCCGGCGTGGAGGCGGCGCTCGAAGCCCGCGTCGATCTGGAGCAGCGCGGCGGCCTCGGCGGAGTCGATGTAGCGGGCCGCCTCGTCGGGGTCGGCCGTGTGGGCGATCGCATCGAAACAGGACGAGCCGGTGAAACGCGCGACGCTCTCGCGGCTGGCCGGCGTGTTGTCGCGGTCGACCACGACCAGCGGCACGTGGCGGACGTCGAGCGACACCGCGTAACCGAAAATCAACGTCTGGACGATCGGCACGCCGATGATGACCAGCCGCATGCGCGGGTCGCGCAGGACCGAGCGGAACTCTTTGACGAGGAGCGTGAGGATGCGTTCCCACATGGCGGGTCAGGGGGCGGGAGTCTCCCGTCGGGCCGGTTTGGTTGCCTTTTGTTGAGCGCTTCGTCCGGCGGTGGACGGTACGGCGAACCGTCCCCGGTGAGTCGCGGCTCGGTGGGGATGCCTCGCCCAACCTGCATGCGTGTTGGCCACGGTTGTCATGCGAGCGTCTTTCGTGTCCGGGCGATGGCGACAGTCAGCATGAGCACGGCAAAGGCGGCGAGGAGGGCGATGTCGGGCCAGAGCACGTCGAGGCCGACCCCGCGCAGGAAGATGCCCTTCACCAGCGAGACGAAATAGCGCGCCGGCACGATGTGGGTGATGCCGCGCACGACGGTCGGCATGTTGGCGATGGCGAAGGCGAAGCCGGAGAGCAGGAACGCCGGCAGGAAGGTCGCCACCATCGCGAGCTGGCTGGCGAGCAGCTGGCGTTTGGCGAGCGCGCTGATGAGCAGGCCCTGGGCGAGCGTGGCGATGATGAACAGCGTGCCGGCGCCGAAGAGCAGCGGTACGCCGCCGCGCAAGGGGACGTCGAACAGGTGCACCGCCATGAGCACGGCGATGACGAGGTCGGCGAATCCGATTGCAACATACGGAAGCAGTTTTCCCAGGATGATCTCGGCGGGGCGCACGGGCGTGGAGATGAGCTGCTCCATCGTGCCGCTCTCCCATTCGCGGGCGACGGTGAGCGAGGTGAGCAGCGCGGAGATCAGGCCCATGATCACCGCGAGAATGCCGGGCACGATGAAGTTGCGGCTGGCCAGGTCGGGGTTGAACCAGACCCGCGTGCGCAGATCCAGTGCGCCGCCGGTCGCGAGCCCGGTGCGGCGGCGGATCTGGTCGAGTGCGACGTCGCGGTTGAAGGTCTGCGCGATGCCCTGCGAGTAGCCGAGCACGATGCCGGCAGTGTTCGAGTCGGAGCCGTCGACGATGGCCTGCACCGGCGCGGTGCGGCCGGCGTCGAGGTCGCGCGCGAAGTCGGGCGGGATGACGAGGGCGAGCATGGCCGCTCGGGTGTCGATCGCCCGCTCGAGCGCTGCACTGTCGGCGACGGTGCCGTGCAGGGTGAAGTACGGCGTGCCCGAAAAACGTGAGACGAACTCGCGGCTTTGCGCGGTGCCGCTCTGGTCCCAGACGACGAAGGGCACCCGGTCGACGTCGAGCGTGAGCGCGTAGCCGAAGGCCAGCAGCATCAGCAGGGGAATGCCGAGCGCCAGTCCGAGGCTGCGCGGGTCGCGGCGGATGTGGAGAGCCTCCTTGCGGGCCATCGCCCAGAGGCGACGCAGGTTCATCGGGCACCTCCGTGGTCCGAAGTGGGCGTGTTCGCCGATGCGTGGGGCGGCGCTTCAGCCTGCCACTGTCGCTGTGGCCGAAGGGGAGCGGGCGGAGCCGGAGACCGCAGGCAGGGACGCCTGCGCCACGGCCTAGTGAGCCGGACGGGCGTGGCGCCGGGCTCCGTGCCGGCGGCTTTCGGCGATTTTGAAGGCGGGGCCGAAACGGTTCGGACACAAGGTTCGACCCTGCGCGTCGGCGTGATGGCGGTCGCGTTCATCGGCGGAATTCCTCCTGCGCGCCGGCGGTGTGCTGCCGCACGGCGGAGTGCGCTTCGATCAACGAAACGAATACATCCTCCAGCGTGGGCACGATGCGTTCGATCCGGGTCGAGGGCTGCCCGGCGGCCGCGAGGGCGGCGCG
Source organism: Verrucomicrobiota bacterium (assembly GCA_023443455.1). Taxonomy (GTDB): domain Bacteria; phylum Verrucomicrobiota; class Verrucomicrobiia; order Opitutales; family Opitutaceae; genus CAJCBL01. Next base: position 46,472 of record JAEZUE010000074.1, on the reverse strand, counting down.
GATCGCGGGGATGGCGGTGTCGGGTGCCGGCACGACGGCATGCAGGCCCTTGCCGAAGAGCGCGGTTTCCTTCACCGCCGGCAGCCGCTCGAGCACCGCCATGGCGTCCTGCGGGCGCGGGCAGTCGATCTCGAGCACGGCGTCGGTCATGTGCTTTGTCTTCAGCTCGCGGGGACGGCCGAGCGCGATCAGTTGGCCGTTGTAGATGATGCCGAGGCGGTCGCAGTACTCCGACTCCTCCATGTAGTGAGTGGTCACGAACACGGTCACGCCCTGGCCGGCGAGCTCGTAGATGAGATCCCAGAACTGGCGGCGGCTGTTGGGGTCGACGCCGGAGGTGGGCTCGTCGAGGAAGAGGATGGGCGGCTCGTGGAGCACGGCGCAGCCGAGGGCGAGGCGCTGTTTCCAGCCGCCGGAGAGATCGGCGGTGCGGGATCGCCGGTGCTCGGTGAGGCCGGCCATGCGCAACACCCACTCCTTGCGCGCGGCCTTCCTTGTCTTGGGCAGGCGGTAGATGCCGCTGTAGAAGTCGATGTTCTCCTCGACGGTGAGCTCGTCGTAGAGGGAGAACTTCTGGCTCATGTAGCCGATGTGCGACTTGATGCGTTCGGTGTCGGTGCGGATGTCGAGTCCGGCGACCCGCCCCGTGCCGCCGCTCGGCGCGAGCAGGCCGCAGAGCATGCGGATCGTGGTGGATTTCCCGGCACCGTTGGGGCCGAGGAAGCCGAAGATCTCGCCGCGCGCGACCGAAAACGAGATGCCCGCCACGGCGCGGAACGCCCCGAAACGCTTCTCGAGGTTTCGGACCTCGACGATCGAGTCGGCGGCGGCCGTGGGTGCGGGTAGTGTGGCGGACATGGGTGCGGAGGAGGGGGGGGCGGTCGCTGTCACGTATTACGTGACAGCGTCATCTGGTGCGCCTGTCCCTGCCCGGAGCGGGTTCCGCGCGTGTGGTCCCCGGGACTTGTCACGTAATACGTGACAAGCGCGGTGGGGGCGGTTCGACAGGCGGGTTTGTGCTGAACGATTGGCGACACGGCAGCGGGGGTGTTGCCCATGGGCTTACCGCGGGGATGTTGCTCATGGGCCGGTGGCGGCGGGGTGGCGGCGAGGTCGGGCATGTCAACGATCCGGGGGCGGGTTGCCGTGGTGCGCCGGCTGGCCGATCACGGCGACGAAGACGTCCTCGAGGGAGGGTTCGACGGGACGGAGCGAGAGGAGCTCGAAGCCGGCGGCGGCGACGAGGCGGCGGGTCTCGGCCTCCGCGACGGCGGCGTCGCGGGTCGCGACGTGCACCCGGTCGCCGAAGAGACCGACGGAAGCCCCGTCGAGCTGCTCGCGGAGCAGGAGGGCGGTGCGGCGCGGGGCGGAGGTGCGGACCTCGAGCAGCGCGCCGGGCATGAGGCGCTTGACCTCGTCGGGTGTGCCCAAACCGAGGAGACGGCCTTCGTGGAGGAGGGCGAGGCGGTTGCAGCGTTCGGCCTCGTCGAGGTAGGCGGTGGAGACGAAGAGGGTGACGCCGTCGCGCACGAGCTGGTAGAGGATGCGCCAGAAGTCGCGGCGGGAGACGGGGTCGACGCCGTTGGTCGGCTCGTCGAGGAAGAGCACGCGCGGGGTGTGGATGAGCGCGCAGGCCAGCCCGAGCTTCTGTTTCATGCCGCCGGAGAGGCGGCCGGCCTGGCGGTGCCGGAAGGGCGCGAGGTTGCTGAAGCCGAGCAGGCGCTCGGCGCGGGCGGCGAACTCGCGGCGCGGCACGCCGTAGATGTCGGCGTAGAACGCGATGTTCTCGATGACGGTGAGATCGGGATACAGGCCGAAGCGCTGGCTCATGTAGCCGATGTGGTCCTTGAGCTTCGCGGCGTCGCGCACGACATCGTGGCCGGCGACCTCGGCAGTGCCGGCGGTGGGCGGCAGGAGGCCGGTGAGCAGGCGCATCGTCGTCGTCTTCCCGGCGCCGTCGGGTCCGACCAGGCCGAAGATCTCGCCGGGCCGCACCTCGAGGTCGAGGCTGTCGACGGCGACGAGTGCGCCGAAGTGGCGTCGGAGGCCGTGGGTGCGGATGGCGGGCATGCCGGTGGATGGTGGCCGGAGGGCGGGGCGCGGTGGAGGGCTCAGCGCAGGATGGCGTCGGCGGGCATGCCGGGCTTGAGTTCCTCGTCGGGGTTGGCGAGGTCGATCTTGATCCGGAAGACGAGCTTCACGCGTTCCTTCTCGGTCTGCACCGTCTTCGGGGTGAACTCGGCCTCGGCGGAGATGAAGCCGACGGTGCCCGGGTAGGTCTTATCGGGGAAGGAGTCGGTGCGGACTTCGGCTGGCTGGCCGTGGTGGATACGGCCGAGGTCGGTCTGGGGGAGGTAGGCGCGCACCCAGAGGTGGGCGAGGTCGGCGACGGTGACGACGGGGGTGCCGGCGGCGACGAATTCGCCGGGTTCGATGTTGTGGGAGAGAACGACGCCGGGGAAGGGGGCGAGCAGGCGGGTGTTGTCGAGCTGGGTTTCGGCGAGGGCGAGAGCGGCGAGGGCGGTCTCGGCGCGGGCACGGGCGGCGGCGACGGCGTCCTTGCGCGGTCCTTCCTCGGCGAGTTTGAGGGCTTCGACGGCCTGTTCGGCCCGGGCCGTGGCGACCGCGGCGGCGGCGGCGGCGGTCTCGAGGTCGCGGGGCGAATTGACTTCGCGCCGGCGGAGGTCCTGTTGGCGGGCGAGCTCGAGGGCGGCGCGTTCGCGTTCGGCCTCGGCGCTGCGCCGGGCGGCGCGGGCGGTGGCGAGTTCCTGGGGACGGGCGCCGGCCTCGAGGTCGGCGAGGGAGGCGCGGGCGGCGGCGAGTTCGGAGCGGCGGAGGTCGACCTGTTGTTTCTGCTCGGTGTCGTCGAGCAGGGCGACGAGCTGGCCGGCGGCCACGCGTTCGCCTTCGGAGACGAGGCGGGCGGCGACGCGGCCGGGGATTTTGAAGCCGAGCTGGGCGTCGGTGGCCTCGATATTGCCGGACAGGCGGATCTCGCCGGTGGCGGCGGGTTGGCGCTGGCAGCCGGCACCGGCGAGGAACAGAAGGCCGGCGGCGAGCAGGGCGAGCGGCGCGTGGCGGCGCGTGGGGCGGTTAGCGGGAGGGACCTTTTTCATACGCTTTGCGGCCGGCGGGGGTGAGGATGCCGTTGAAGAGAATGGTGAGCATGCGGTCGATGATCTCGTGCGGAGGCAGCTCCAGGCGGTCGAGCACCGCGGGGCGAAGCATCTGCTGGAGCGTGGTGAGCATCATCTCCGAAAGGAAACGTGGATCGAGTTCGGCGCGGACGAGGCCCTGTTCGGCGCCGGAGGCGAGCACCTTGCCCCAGACTTCCGGGAGAATTTCGGCGCGGACGGCCTCGATCCGGGCGAAGAGGGCGGGGTGGTGGCGTTCGAGGTCGCGGAGGAAGACGGGCGAGATTTCGCTGGTCTGGCGGACGATGAACGTAGCCATGCGGTGGACGCGGTCGGCGAAGGGGGCGTCGAGGTCGTCGGCGATGGCGTGCATGCCCTCGCGCACCTCGGCGATCTTGCGCTCCATCAGGTGGGCGATCAGCGCCTCCTTGCCGGGGAAATGGGCGTAGAGGGTCTTCTTGCTCATGCCCAGTTCGCCGGCGAGGTCGTCCATCGTGATGCGGTTGACGCCCATGGAAATGAAGTGGCGGCGGGCGGCATCGAGGATGCGGGTGAACACCGGGCAGGAGGGGGCGGTGGTCGCGGCGGAGATGGGGCGTTTGGTCGCCATAAACGTAGGAAACTCAAAACGTGTTTTCGGTTTCCGGCGCAAGGCGAATCTTTTCGTGGGGTCGGGCGGGCAAGAAAAAGGCCGGGCGCGAAGCCCGGCCGGAGAACGACGGAGGAAGTAGTCGGGAATCAATAACGACGTTCGCGTCGGTCGTCGCGCTCGCCGCCGAAGTCGCGTTCGCTGCGTTCGCCGTAGCCGCCACGGCCACCGCGGCCGCCGCCGCTGCCACCGCCGAAGCCGCGACGTTCGCCGCCGCCGAAACCGCGGCCGCCGCCGCCACCACCACTACCGCCGCCAAAACTGCGGCGTTCGCCGCCACCGAAGCCGCCGCTGCGTTGCGGGCGGTCTTCCTTCGGGCGGGCTTCGTTGACGGTGAGGTTCCGGCCGTCGAGCCCGTGGCCGTTGAGGCCCTCGATGGCCTTCTGGGCGTCTTCGGCCGTCTCCATGCTGACGAACGCGAAGCCGCGGGACCGACCGGTGAACTTGTCCGCGATCAATTCGACGGAGGCGACTGCGCCGTACTGGGCGAACAGGTTCTGGAGGTCCTGGGAGGTCGTGGAGAACGGAACGTTCCCGACGTACAGTTTGGTGCTCATTGCGATCTGACTCTGACTGACTGCCGGTTGCTTTCCTCCCTGTGCCCGACTGCCGGGTTTCAAATCGTCACCGAACGTGAGCTCACTTGACGACTATCCAGTTGCGGAAACTGACAACCTGCGGGCCGCTTCCTCTCAATGGGCCGCAGGGCTGGCAAGTCGATTAACCGTGGCGGGGGCGGCCCCCGGCGTGCCCGGATCGGGCGGCCGGGGCGGCGAATGCCGGCCGGAATCGCGTGCCCGGATCCTTGTTGCAGTTCGTCGGTTTTCCCCGGCAAACAGACGCTTTCTCCTCTGAAATTCCTGTTGCTTTGGTCCGGCCCGGGAGTATCACCGCTCTCGTATGGCTAAAAAGTCTCCCCGTAAACCCAACGCTGCTTTCATGAAACCCGTTCAGCCTGATGAGGCGCTCGCCGCCGTCGTGGGCTCGAACCCCCTGCCCCGCACGGAGCTGACCAAGAAGCTCTGGGCGTACATCAAGAAGAACGGCCTCCAGGACAAGAAGGCCAAGACCAACATCAATGCCGACGACAAGCTCAAGGCCGTCTTCGGTGGCAAGAAGACCGTGACGATGTTCGAGATGACCAAGCTCGTCTCGGGCCATCTCAAGAAGTAAGATACATTCTCCCGCCCGCCTGGCGCCGGTCGAGCTCACGCTCCCGGCGCCTTCTTTGTGTCCGGATTTCGGGGGCGGGGGCTTTCGGCCCGCCGTCGCAGAACTACCGCGACAGGATTGTGCGGACCAGGGGCAGCCCCAGGCTGGGCAGCGAGCCCACCCAGGATCCGCCCTCGGCGGCGCCGCCCGGTGCGGGGCTGCGGGCGACCCAGGCCGAGCCGGCCACGAGCAGCGCGCACGTCGCGAAGAACAGGGCGTGTTCCAGGGTGAGGCGTGGTCTGCGGCGGCGTGGCGGTTTCATGACGGTGGACGGGTTCGGTCCGGCAGACTGGGGGCCGGCGGCGGCGTGGCCGAGCGCAAAAGTCGCCGACGGCACTACAGCTCGCCCCTTCCTTTGGAAGCCGGACAGGCGGCGGGCCCGCGACGCGCGCCCCGGCGAAACTCGCTCGCCTGTGCCGGGGCCGCTCGGGCATGCTGCGCGGGAATGCCCTCCTCGCCGCCCCGTTCCCGCGCCATCGTCCTGCTCGTCGTCGCGACGCTGGTCTGGGGTCTGAGCTTCCCGCTGATCAAGTGCCTCGGCGAGCTCCAGCGCGCACTGGTCCCCGGCAGTGGCAGTTGGTTGGTGACGGTGTGCACGGTGGCGCCGCGCTTCCTGCTCGCCGGTGCGGTGGTGGCCGCGATCGCGTGGTGGCGGCAGGGCCGCCCGACGCGGGCGGAGCTGCGGCAGGGCGCGGGGCTGGCGCTCTTCCTCGGGCTCGGGCTGCTGCTGCAGGTCGACGGGCTGCAGTACACCGACGCCTCTGTATCCGCATTTTTGACCCAGCTCTACGCCGTGCTGATCCCGCTGTGGGTGGCGCTGCGCACGCGCCGGCCGCCGCGCCGGGCCGTGGGGGCCGCCTGCGCGCTCGTGGTGCTCGGCGTGGGCGTGCTCGGGCGGGTGGACGTGGCGGCGTTCCGGCTCGGTCGTGGTGAGGTGGAGACGCTGCTCGGCTCGCTGTTCTTCATGGGGCAGATCCTGTGGCTGGAGCGCCGGGAGTTCGCCGGCAACCGGGCGCTGCCGGTCACGGCCGCGATGTTCCTGGCGGTGGGCGCGGCTTTCGGTATCGCCGCCGTGGTGATGGTGCCGCAGCCGGCGGTGCTGCTCGCGTTGGCCGGTTCCTCCGCATGGCAGGGCCTCACCCTGGTGCTCACCGCCGCGTGCACGATCTTCTGTTTTCTGGTGATGAACGCGTGCCAGCCCCGCATCACGGCGACCGAGGCCGGGCTGATCTACACGCTCGAGCCGGTGTCGGCTTCGGTGCTGGCGCTGTTCCTGCCGGTGTATCTCTCGCGCTGTACCGGGGTCGACTATGCCAACGAGATGCTGACGTGGCACCTCGTCGTCGGCGGGCTCCTGCTCACCGCCGCGAACGTGCTGGTGCAGCTGCCGGTGCGGCGACGGGAGGAGTGATGGGACGGCCCTGTTCCCGTGCCGCCCTCACCGCGCGAAGCGGCCGGTGCGGAGGAAGGCGAGGGTCTGTTCGGCGGTGCGGCGGCGGAAGAGGATGAGCGTATGGTTCGACGACAGCAGGATGTGGTCGGTCATGCCGGCGAGGCGGGTGCTGCGCTCGGCCACGGTGCCGTCGTGCGGGCGCTCGAGGAAGAACCAGCCGAGTGGGTTCAGCGCGGAGCTGCCGGCAATGACGCCGAGGTCGAAGTCGGCGCGTTGCGGGAGCGTGCGCCAGTAGGCGTCGGGTCCGGTGCCGAGCGCGCCGAGGTTGCGGCCGATGAGGCGCCAGATGAGCGGGAGGCGGCGCAACCGGTCGGAAACCGCGCTGCCGTGGTGTGGGGGAACTATGGTGACGACTCGGCCAAGGTTGGCAGGGCGGTGTGCGGCGAGGTAGCCGCGCACGATGAGCCCGCCCATCGAGTGGGTGACGAAGTGGAGGCGCTCCGCGCGGGCGACGCCGAGTGCGGCCAATTTCGCCGCGAGCCATTTCGGTCCGAGTTCGGGCAGCGGCACGGTTTTCGACGGGTAGTCGAGGTTGTGCACCGTGTAGCCGGCGGCGGCGACGATCTTCGCCAGGCGGGCGGTGAGGCGGCTGTTGATCGCCACGCCGTGCAGGATCACGACCGCTTCGTTCACGGGATGGGGGGCGGCTGTCATGGAACGGAGGACACGGGGCGTTGCGGGCGGGCGAGCAAAAGCGCGCGGGAGGTGACCGCGCCCACCACCACGGCGCCGCCGACCAGGGCCCAGCGGCCGGGGCGTTCGCCGATGGTGAGGGCGACCCAGAGCGGGTTGAGCAGCGGCTCGATCATGAGGATGAGGATCGACCCCAGCGCGGTGACATGCCGGATGGCGCGGGCGTAGAGGAGATAGGAGAGCCCGAGCTGGAAGACGCCGAGCGTCGCCAGCGCGAACCAGCCGCGGGCATCGGGAGTTGCGCTCACGGCGAAGAACGGCAGCCCGACCACGGCGCCGAACAGATTGCCCAGCACGATGGAGTCGACCGGTTCGGCGTCGCGTTGTTTGCGGAGCAGCACGGCCATGAGTGCGAACGAGACCCCGCTCACGATCGACAGGATGCTGCCGAGCAAGCCGGACGGGCTGAGGGCATCGGCGAAGAACAGCGTCATGCCGCCGAAGACGACACCGATGGTGATCCAGTCGAGCCGGGTGACCTTCTCGCCGAGCAGCCACCAGCCGAACCACGCGGCGAAGACCGGAGCGGTGTACTGCAGGAGGATGGCGTTGGCGGCGGTCGTGAGCTGGTTGGCGACAACGAAAAGCGCCGTCGTGCCGGAGTAGGCCAGTGCCGCCGCGACCACGGTCGGCGTGATCCGGAAACGCCAGCGGCGCAGTGCGATCATCAGGACCAAGGCGGCGATCAGGCTGCGGGTGCCGGAAACGACCAGCGGATGCACGTGGGCGACCGACTTGAGCAGCATGCCGCCCGAGCTCCACAGCAGCGCGGCGCCGAGGAGTCCGAGAACCGCCTGCGGGTGCTGCCGTTGCTCCGACATGGGTTGGAGCCAACGCGGGCGGTCGGGTCGGTGCGATGAAAATCGCGGAGGCATGGGGCTCCCAGTGTGCGCGGGTTGCGCGCCGCACGCGGGTGGGCCAAACAACGCGTTTTAGTGGTGCGGTCGCACCATCGAAACGCGTTGTTTGGGCGGCTGGGGCCGGGGGGCGGGCCGCGACTGCGGCTGGAGCTGGGACCGCGGCTGGGGCTGGGGTTGGGGTCGCTGCCGCTGGGACCGGGGGGGGACGTGTTGGCCGGGGGCGATGGGACCCCGTTGGTTGCGGGGCGGTGGAGGGCGTGGGGCGCCGAGTCCGTGATCGACATTCGGAGGGCACGCCGGTGTGCGGCCGTTTTCACGGCGGACCAATGCTTCAATGCCGAGTCGGTTTGCCCATAACCTTTCTCGCGCCACTGTGCGCCCGCATGAAACACCGCATTTTCGGCCCGACCGGGCGCAACGTGAGTGAAGTGGGCCTGGGCTGCTGGCAGCTCGGCGGCAACTGGGGCGGCGTGTCCGCGGCGGACGCGCAGGCGACGCTGTTCAGCGCGTACGAGAACGGCGTCACCTTCTTCGATACCGCCGACGTGTACGGCGACGGGCGCAGCGAGAAGATGGTCGGCGAGTTTCTGCGCACGACCAAGGCGGAGGTGTTCGTGGCCACGAAACTGGGGCGGCGCGGCGACCCGGGTTGGCCGGCGAACTTCACCGGGGCGGCGATGCGCCGGCATACCGAGGACTCGCTGCGCAACCTCGGGGTCGAGGCCCTCGACCTTACGCAGTTGCACTGCATCCCCTTCGATGAGCTGAAACGCGGCGAGGTGTTCGAGGTGCTCGGCGAGTTGAAGCAGGAAGGAAAGATCAAGGCCTTCGGCGCGAGCGTGGAGACGGTCGCGGAGGCGCTGCATTGCCTCGAGGTGCCGGGCCTCGCGTCGCTCCAGTTCATCTTCAATATCTTCCGCCAGAAGGCGGTCGCCGAGCTGTTGCCGCAGGTGAAGGCGAAGGGGGTGGCGTTCATCGTGCGGTTGCCGCTGGCCAGCGGATTGCTCGCGGGAAAGTACAGGGCGGATACGACCTTCCCCGCCGACGACCACCGCACGTTCAATCGCGACGGGCAGGCGTTCAACGTGGGCGAGACCTTCGCGGGCCTGCCCTTCGTGAAGGGGGTGGAGCTGGCCGATGCGCTGCGCGGCCTCGTGCCGGCCGGTCTGAGCCTGGCCGACTTCGCGTTGCGCTGGTGCCTCGACCACGACGCGGTGACCTCGATCATCCCGGGAGCGCGCAACCCGGCGCAGGTGCGCGGCAACATCCGCGCCAGCGAGCTGACGCCGCTGCCGCCCGAGCTGCATGCGCGGCTGCGCGAGTTCTACGCCGCGGAGGTCGCGGCGAACATCCGCGGTCCGTATTGAAGTCTCGAGGAAACGGCCGTGCGGGCCGTTCCCATCTTCATGCCGTCGTCATCGACCGTTTCCGCCATCCGCCGCGCGTACCTGGTGCCGCCGGCGGAGTTGGCCCCGTATGTGGAACGTTTGTGGTCGTGGGAGTGCGACGGCCCGGGGCCACTGCCGCTGCTGCTGCCGGGGACCGGGGCGGAGCTGGTGCTCCATTATCGGTGTCCGTTTCTCGTGCTCGGTGCGGACGGCGCGCGGAGTCTTCTGCCGCCCGCACACCTGTGCTGTCTGCGCTCGTATTCAAGCCCGCTTTCGGCTTCCGGTCCGGTGGGGTTCGTGGCGGTGCGGTTCCGGTCGAGTGCGGTGCGGCATTTCGGGGGGCTGCCCATGGCCGGGTTGATCGACCGCTTTGCGCCTGCCGTCGAGCATTTCGGGCCGGAGGTGGTCGGATTGCCGGAGCGTCTGGCGTCACTGCCCGGACTCGGGGAGCGGGCGGCGGTCGTGTTCGACTTCCTGCTCGCGGCGTTGCGGACATGGCAGGGGCAGGTGGGGCTGGAGGACCGGTTGGTGGATGCGCTCTATTATGGCGATCCGGCGCAGAGCGTCGCGGCCATGGCGGAGGCGACCGGATACAGTGCGCGGCAGCTCGAGCGGATCGTGGGCGCGACGACGGGGCTTTCGCCGAAGCGTTTCCGTCGGGTGGCGCGGCTGCATCACACCGTGCGGTATTTGCTGCTGGAGGGGCGGTCGGACTATCTCGACGCGGCATTGGCGCGCGGATTCTACGACCAGGCGCATTTCATCCATGAATTGAAAGCGCTGGCCGGCCGCGCGCCGCGCGAGGTGTTTTCCCGGGAGGGACTCATGTCGCATTTCTACAATCCGCGGCTGCGAGTCCGAGGTAGGATCGGGGCGTCCTACTGCCACGCATGAAGAACATCATCGCCACCCTGCGCGCCCGGCCCGGCTGCGGCGCCCAACTCGAGAAGATCCTGCGCGAGCAGGTCCGCCTGACCGCCGCCGAGCCCGGCGCGATGGCCTACGATCTCCTGCGCGACGATGCCGATCCGGGCACCCTGGTGGTGTACGAACGTTATCGCGACGGGGCGGCGAAGGACACCCACCTCGGGACCGCCTATCTGGCGGAGACCCTTTGGCAGGCCGGCCCGTTGTTGGCGGGACCGCCGGAGCTGCGCCACCTCTCGACGTTGACGTGCATCCGGCACGAGCAACGTGAGCTCGATGGTCGATCGGTCGAGGTGGTCGTGCTGCCGATCGGCCCGGTGTCGCTGGTGTACGCGCGCACTTCGACCGGGCTGCTCGGTTGCGGAGCGATCGATCCGTCGGCATTGCAGAAGTTCGACATCCCGGCGGCGCGGGTGAAACCGGCGGCCGGCAGCTCGATCGGCAATCTCGAAGACCTGCTGGCCGGGGAAGTGCGGGAGGCGAATGCCGCGGCCGAGGCGCGTGGCGTGCGGCCCGGCCAGAGCGGACGCGAGGCCCTCGGGTTCCTGTAGCCCACGGCAGTGTCTCGGGGGTTGCCGGAGGCGGAGCGGGCTGCGAGTCTCGGAGGTTCCGATGATCGCCGTTGCCACGCCTCTCGCCTCCCACCCCCTCCCGCCGTCATGAGCCGCGAGATGTGCTACCGCTGTTTCTGGCCGAAGGCGCTGTGCTGGTGCGGCAGTATCCGGCCGATGCCCACGCGCACGAAGGTCGTGTTCCTGATGCACCCGAAGGAGTACAAGGAGCAGCGCACGGGCACGGGGCGGCTCACGCATCTCTGCCTGGCCGACAGCGAGCTGATCATGGGGGTGGAGTTCGATGCCGAGGCGCGCACGCAGGCGCTGATCGCCGATCCGGCGAACTTCCCGATGCTGCTGTATCCGAGTCCCGATGCGCGCGTGCTGCCCGGCGGGCTGCACGCCGGGGAGCTGGGCGGGCGGCGGCTGGTGGTGTTCGTGCTGGACGGCACATGGTCGTGCGCGCGCAAGATGCTGCGGTTGAGCCCGAGTCTGCAGCGCTTGCCGCGGCTGGTGTTTCCTCCGGCCGCGCCGAGCAAGTTCGTGATCAAGCAGCAGCCGGTCGAGGGTTGCCTTTCGACGCTCGAGGCCACGCACGAGCTGCTGGGCGCGCTCGAGCGGGCGGGGCTCGATTCGTATCCGGAACCCAACCAGCTTCCCGATCTGCTGCAACGCATGCAGGACTATCTGATCGGGTGCGCGAACGATCCGGCGCGGCAGGGCTATCGGCACCAGGCCTATGGGACGCCGGAGCGGCGCCGCCTCACCCGCGGCGCGGGGAGCGGGCGGCCGATGAAGCTGTTCGCGCCGCCGCCGTCGGGGTGAGGTGGGCGCGGAAATGCGGACGGCGGTGCGATCGGAGTTGGCATTGCCGTGCAACGCCTTCGTTCTGTCATGCCATGATCATCGTCAATCGATTCTTGTCCGGGGCGCTGCGCGGGGTGTGCGCCCGTACCATGTTCAGCGTGTTTGCCGCCGGGTTGCTGGCCGCCTGTTCGTTGCAGGGGAAGGGCCGTGTCCTTCAGCTCACGGCGCCGTCGTCGGTGGGCGAACATGCGCCGATCGAGGTGCAGGTCGACGCGTCGACCGACGTGGGAGGCGGCGAGCGGATCGGGTTCCTCCACGTCGAGCATTCGATCGACGGCGGCAAGACGTGGAAGGGGCTCGGTTTCGAGCAGGATCTCGAGGCGGCGGTCCAGCGTACTTTCACCATTACGTCGGGCGCGGCGGGCGTGCCCACGATCGTGCGGGTGCGGGTGGCGTATCGTGGGGGAGCGGCGGGCGACGTCGATTTCTCCGGCAAGCCCATCCAATGGGATGGCTCGTGGGGCAGCTGGGCGGAGCCGCCGGCCCGCTCGGTCGCGATCTCCGTGCAGGCGCGCTGAACGCGTCCGACGACGGCTGGGCGGCGCCGATCAGCGCCGCCTTTTTGTTTGTCGGCGGGCGAGTACGGCGAGCACCGCGGCGGCGGCGAACGCGGCCGCCGCGCTCGCCGCGAGGATCCGATGGGTGGCTTCGGCGCGTTCGCCCTTGAGGGTGGCGCGCCAGATCCTGGCGAAGGCCGGATGGTCGGTGGCGGCGGGGCGGGCGACGCCGAGCCAGCCCTGCCGGTCGGTCAACCCGTCGAACAGGAAGAGCGAAGCCTCCCAGCCGACGTGGTCGCTGGCGTCGGCGACCCACAGGTCGAATTCGCGGGAGGGGTTGCCGCCCATGTATTCGATCCAGCGCTCCTCGCCTGTCTCCGGGTTCCGGAAACGCCAGCGCAGGCCGTTGCCCGGCCAGTTGGGCCAGCCGGTGTACGGTGTCACCAGGAAACGGTGGCGCAGCGGCGCCGGTTCCGAGGCGAGGGTGCCGGTGAAACCGTTGTCGGGCAGGCGGGTGCCGTGCCAGAGTCGTGCGGGGATCGGCCGGGCGAGTGTGACGGCCCCGATCGTGGCGCGGGCGGCGAGGTCGGGCCCGGCGCTGCGGCGCGTGAAGACCGGGTCGAGCAGGGCGACGTCGGTGCGGGCCGGTTCGAAGGCTGCGGTCCAGCGGGCCGCCGGGTCGAAGGTGAGCGGCGACGGCCACGCGAGCAGAGCGGCGCCGGCGGCGAGGCCGAGCAGCAGAGCGGCGCCGGCGGCGTCGCGGGGCGCCCAAGGTGGGGCGCTTTGCTCGGGGCCGGGCTGGCCGGGGGGGATTTTCCAGGCGGCGAAGGCGAGGGCGAACAGGCCGAGGGCGAGGGCGCCCGGCCAAGCGGCGGGCAAGACTCGGCCGAGCCGGCCGATGCGGCCGTCGTCGGGGCGGGCTTCGGGGGCGCCGGTGGCCGGTGGGAGCAGGGCGCGGAACCGCGGGTCGTCGAGCAGGGCGGCAAGGCCGGGCGGATAGTGGTGCAGGAAGTCGCCGGTGCGCTCGCGGGAGAGGGCGGCGAGGTCGCCGGTGGCGAGGTAGTCGCGCACGGCGGCGAGGTTGTTGGCGTTGATCGCGGGCCGGCGTGCGAGGATGTAGCCGGCATGGCTGTGCAGGGTTTCGAAGCGCAGCCCGGGGGCGAGCGCGACGAGCCAAGCGGCGCCGAGCAGGCCCACGGCGAGACGGGCCGAGCGGCGATGGCCCTGCCAGAGCCGGAAGATGCAGGCGGCGTTGAGGCTCACGCCGTAGAGCAGGAAATCGCAGTAGCGGGAGACGAAGCCGGTGGTTTCGCCCCCGCGCCCGTAGCCGATGGCGGCGGCCTGGGCTCCAACCCAGAGTGCGAGCACGAGGAGGAGCGCATCGACCGCGGAGAGCCTGCGCTGGCGAAGCCGTTCGGCGGCGAACCACAGCCAGGGCGCCCAGAGCAGGAAGGCCCAGCCGGGGTGGGGCAACGGCCAGGCGAGCTGGCGCAGGCAGAGATCGAGCGCGAGCCGCCACGAGTCGGCGCGCATGTCGGCGGTGACGGTGAAGTCGGGCGCGAGCCGGAAGTAGCCGGCGATCCACAATCCGGCGAAAGCGAGTCCGGCGAGGCTCGTGCGCCGGGTTGCCGGGTCGCGCCCGAGCCTCCACCCGAGGAAGAGCACGGCGACGACGGGAGCGAGCACGGCCGATTGTTGGGTCAGGAGCGCCAGCCCCCCGAGCAGCTGCCCGGCCCACCAGAGGCGGTCGCACCGTTCGCGGGTGGCGACCGCCCAGAGGTAGACGATGGAGAGGGCCACCTGGAAGAAGACCAGAGACTGGATACCCCAGAGGGTGTTTTCGCCGGTCACCGGGAGCGCGAGCAGCGTGCCGGTGAACAGAGCCCAGGCGAGCGCGGGCCAGCGGCCGAGGGCGGGGCCGACGGTGCGGAGCACCAACGCGAGCGGGGGGACGAGGATCAGGGCGTTGACGGTGGTCTCGAGCAGGTTGTTCCACTGGCCGTTGAGGCGCAGCAGCGCGAAGGCGAGCGCGCGGGTGAGCACGAGGCAGTGGTCGTTGACGGGCGCGAAGAATTCGCGCCAGCCGAGCCGGCCGGCCAGCCACGGCGCGATCACGTCTTCAGCCACGGCCTTCCATTCGTCGCGGAAGGGCAGCTCGGTGCCGCAGTGCCGGATCAGCCAGAGGCGGCCGGCGAGGGCGACGAGGGCGCCGCCGAGCGCGAGCCACCACCACATGGGCGCGGCGGCCGGCGCGGCGGGGGGATTCAGCGGATCTCGATGCCCGTCCATACGGTCCAATCCCAGCCGGGATCGGAGCCCGGATCGATGACGAGGCGTACCCGGCCGCTGGTGACCGACCCGAGCGCGGCGTGGAAGGGGTGGAGGCCCCGGTCGGCGGGGTTGGCGCGCGGATCGAGGAAACGCTCGAAGAGGGTGTGCTCGGTCGTGCCGTCGGACCAGACGACGCGGAACCAGGCGCCGGAGGTGCGGGCGTCGCCGGTGTAGGCGTTCTCCGGATAACCGAAGCGGCCGACCATTTCGGTGGCGCCGGGGAGCACGTCGAACTCGAGCCGGCTCGGGGCGTGGAACATCATGGTGTTCACGTCGTCGACCTTGAGGATGCACGGCTCGGCGGCGGACTGCACCGAGACGGGTTTGGTGACGAAGACCCAGTATTTCGCCTGCTCGATGAGGGTGAGGGCGCGGGCGCCGGCCTCGGAGGGGGTGAGTGCGAAGAGCCCGATCTCGGCCGAGGGCCGGTAGAGGGAGCGGCCGCCGTCGTCGACCTCGAGGCGGATGCGGGCGACCCGGCGGGCGGGTTTGCCGCCGGCGAAGTGCATGAGGCCGGTCGCATCCTCGACGAGCGGGTTGAGCATGAAGCCGGTGCGGCCGATGTCGAGGGGCAGCCGGTAGCGGGTGGTGCCGCCGGTGGTGTCGGTGACGACGAGGCGGACGATCGGGCTCTTGTAGAGGAAATCGCGGATACGGCCGAGGAGGGTGGGCCGGAGGTCGATGGTGATCCAGGTGTGCCGGTCGGAGAGGTCCGCGAGGTCGAGGTCGGTCTCGAGTGCCAGCTCGGTCGTGCGCAGGCGGCGGGGGGCGACGGTGTCGGCGGCGGGGGCATCGGCTCGGCGGCGCCAGAGCTGCCAGCCCTTCTCGCCCATGACGTAGTCGTAGCTGTGGAGGAAGTAGTTGAGCAGGAGCGAGTCGTCCATGGCCGCGAGGCGCTGGTCGATGGAGGGCAGGCGCACGAGGGCGAATTCGGGGGCGCGGTCGGAGGCGTAGAAGTCGAGGTTCTTGCGGGCGAGGCGCGGGGTGTAGGCCGAGTAGCTTTGGAAGACCGGTCGCGGCAGGTAGTTGAATTTGTTCAGCAGAGCGATGCCCTGCTCGAAGCCGAGCACGTCGATGGTGGAGTTGCCGACAACCTTCTGGATCTCGGGGAGGGAGTGGGTGTCGCGCAGCGGCGTCATCGTGTCACGATAGCGCTGGCGAAAGGCGGACCAGTCGAGGAGGTGGGCGGTGCGGTCCCAGATGCCGTTCTGGAGTTGGCCGGCGCAGCGGCGCACGGTGCCGGGGAGGGCCTGCTCGATGCCGAGCAGGCAGAAGAACGCGGCCGGGAGCAGGAGGGCGCCCCGGATCCAGCGGCGGGCGGGGGCGTCGTCGAGCAGGGCGGGGAATCCGGCGATGGGCACGAGCGCGCAGATGAAGAAGCCGATCATGTGGCCGTCGGCGCGCAGGAATCCGTGTTTCCAGTTCAGGTACAGGAAGGCGGCGACGACGAGCGACGCGGCGATCGCGACGGGGCGGCGCGGGCTGGCGGCGATCTGCAGGGCGAAGTAGACGGCGAGCAGTCCCACCACGATCAGGCCGGAGCGCAGCGGGGCCGCGGGGGTGGGGATGCCCATCGTGCTGTTGTAGCCGCTGCTGATCTGCAGCGAATCGAGGATGAACAGCGGGATGTTCAGCGGGTTCTGCCCGCAGAGCAGCCAGCCCGCGAGGAATGTGCCGGCGAAGGTGAGCGCGGTCACGGCCGCCGCCCGTGGCGCCCGGCGGTGCAGCGCCAGTGCGCCGGCGACGACGACGGCGAAACCGCCGAGCATGAGGTTGGTGAACTTGATGACCGCCAACACTCCCAGGAGCAGGCTCGCGACGACATTGCCCTTCGCTCCGGACTCTTCGCCCGCGGTGCGGACCAAGCGCAGGCCGAGCAGCGCGATCACGATCATGTGCAGGGCATCCTCGTAGATCACGCCGAGCAGCAGCACGAAGAGGGTGAAGAACGCCCGGTGGACGCCGCGCAGCCGGCGGCTTTCGTCGATCAGCACTGCGCCGAACACGAACGACTGGACCGCGCGCCAGCCCACCATCTCCCAGAAGAGTTTCCCCCAATAGGTGTTGCCCATCACGAAGCCTAGCGGTCCGTAGGTGAAGATCACGTCCGGGCCCCATTGCAGATCCTTGGTGAGGAAATAGCCGAGACCCATGCGCCACGAGGCGTCGAGTTCGAGGACGGGAAGGCGCGGGAAGCGGAACGCCGCCAGGCTGACGAGCAGCCAGAGCAGCAGGTCGCCGAGCCAGTTGCGGGGCTCGGGCGGTACGGAGTTTTTCTTCGCGGACATGGAAACGGGTGTGCGGGGAATGTGGAGCGGTCGGTCGCGGCGCTACTCGGTGCAGTCGATGGCGAGGTCGGTCCAGATTGTCCAGTCGTAGGCGGAATTGTCGGCCGGACCGGGGTCGGTGGTGAACTCGAGCCGACTGCCGGGGGGGGCCGGAGGGAGGTCGATCGAGAAGCGTTGCAGCGGCCGATCGCCCTCGACCTCGGCGGGGCGGAGCAGGCGGTCGAGCAGGGGCGAGCGGGCGCCGTCGGGGGCGACCAGGCGGATGTGGAAACCGGCGCCGTCGGTGCCGGCACCCTGGTTGGCGAAGGCGCCGGGGCGGATCCCGAAGGCGCCGGTGAGCCGCCGGGCGTGTTCGGGGAGCGGGAACGCCATGCTGGACGGCACATGGACCGCGTAGACCGTGGAGTCGCCTTCGCGTCGGGCGGTGGGGCCGAACGGGGCGCGGATCGACAGGGGGAGCGCGGCCCGGGCGATGACGGGGATGCGGAACGCGGCGAGGCTTTCGGGCGGCAGGCCCTCGGCCGAGCTGAACACCACGATCGGTGCCGAAAGTGTGCTCGAACCGTCGGCACGGGTGGCGCGGGCGGCGACCACATGGCGGCCCGGCGGGAGGGTGCCGAAGGGCGCGGTGAGGGCGGCCGACAGGCCCTCGCAGGGAAGCATGGATACGCCGTCGACGACGGTGTCGTCGACGAGGAGTTCCAGCCGCTGGAGGCGGCCGTCTTCGGCGGCGCACTCCACCGTGTAGGTCGTCGCCTCGGCTCCGACATCGGCCCGGCCGGTCAGCCGTGGCGGGCTCGGGGCGGCGACGGCGGGGCCGCCGGCCAGCGGGAGCGGGGCGCGGCGGGCATGGTCGCGGATGAGGTGGAGGCGGAAGCCCTGCGGCACGAACCGGCCGGCGTCGACGACCGCGTAGTCCCGGTCCAGCAGGGATTGGAGGGCGGCGAAGTTGGTGATCGGATACTTGTGGAAATTACGGTGCGGGCCCGGGCTGCAGTCGACGACGAAGGGCGGGCGCGAGCGCTCGAGGTCGGCGAGGAGCTGTGCCATCGCCCCCGGCACGATCGCGTAGGCGGTGTCCTTCTGCGGGTCGAGATTGGTCCACGGAATCAGCCCGGTGAGGAACGAACAATAGACGAAACGCGCTGCCGGCTTGCGGTTGCTGTAGAGGTGGATGTCGGGGTTGTAGCCCCAGACGAACAGGGGCTCATCCGGGCTGGTGCGCTCGCCGATGAAGGCGCTCGCGCGCAGGGCCGGGTCGGGGGGGGGCAGCGGCGGCTCGAGCGCGGCGAGCGGGTGCCGGAGCGTGGAGCCGAGCACGGCGGCGACGGGCAGGGCGAGCAGAGTCGCCCGGGCCCGGTGCGAGCCGGTCCAGAGGCGCCGCGCCGCGGTGGAGAGTTCGCCCAGGGCCAGACCCGCCGCGAGGGCGAACGGGGGCAGGCATTGGATGGTGTAGTGCTCGAAGCCGCGGCCGCTCGAGGCCGCCCCGGCCAGGGCGGCGCCCGCCCACACCAGAAGATAACAATGCCAGCCGTTGGCCCGCTTCAGTGCGGGCGACGGGGCCAGTTGGGCAAGGCGGACCAGCAGCAGCGCCGCCGACCCGAGGCCGGCCCCCAGGACCAGCGGGTATTCGCGCAGCAGCAACCTCAGCGGCCCGAGCCCCGAGGCGGCGCGGTCGAGCCAGCCGATCTCGGGCCCGTAGTAAGTAAGATTGTACGTCCAGGTGTAGAAGACCGCATCGCCGAGGGCTCCGCGGCTCGCGAACCACAGGGCGGTCGCTCCTACGGTGGTGGCGAAGCCGAGGAGGAGGCCCGCAAGGGTCAGGGTCCCGTCGCGTCGTTTCCAAGTGCCGTTGGCGGCCAACCAGACGGAGGTGGCCACGGGGGCGGCGAAGTCGAGCAGCGAGGGCTGCTTGGAGAGAAAGGCCAGGGCGAAGAGGGCGCCGGTGCCGAAGCCGAGTCCGAGGCCGGGCCGGGAGTTGCCCCGCCAGAACCACCACGCGCCGGCGGTGGTGAAGGCGATCACCGCCCATTCGGTGTGCGCGGCGAACGCGTCGGAGGCGGGGAGCAGATTGGTCGACAGCGCGGCGAAGACCAGGGCGGCGAACACGCCGGTGGCCGTGTCGCGGGTACGCCGGCCGACGAGATGCACGCCGAAGGCCGTCGCCGCGACCAGTACCGCCAGGGCGAGGCGGACGGCGTACAGGTTGTTGTCGCCGAAGACCGCGAAGGCTGCGGCGAACAGGCCGTAGGTCAGCGGGGTCCGCTGGTCGATCGCGTCGCGATAGAGGGTGCCGCCGTCGAGCAGCGAGCGGGCGACGGCCGCGTGGATCGCCTCGTCGACGTTCCAGAGCGTGGCGCCCAACGACGGCCAACGCAGGAGCAGTACCCACCCGAGCAGTCCGAGCAGCACCAGTGGCGTGAAGATGCGGAGACGGTGGTGGGCGGAAGGCGGCATGGACGGTGGCTATTTGATCGCGGTTCGTCGCCGGAATGCCCAGCCGAAACGTGAGTCGATGGAGGCCGGGCGGGCCGCGCCGAGCACGGGCCGGAACCGGCCCCGCCAAGCGGAGCGCCCGGATCTGTATCCGGAAAACCGAATAACGTGACGGCCGTCGTTCTATTTTTCCCGGGGGCGGGGGGCGGCTTGTGTGGGTTTTTGTTTTTTGGGGGGGAGGGCGGTATCAACGGGCGGTGGGCGCGGCGAAGGGCACGTCGAACCGGAGGTCGTGCCAGTAGGTCCAGTCGAAGCGGCGGTTCTTGCCGGGATCGATCCCGAATTCGACGGCGGTGGCGTCGGCAGGTACGGCGAGGTCGAACTGGGCGGGTTGCCGGTCCGGCGCGCGGTTGCAGGGATCGAGGCGTTGTTCCCAGGCCGTTTCGGGGACGCCGTCGGCGCGGAGCCAGCGGACGGTGAAGGTGGCGCCATCGGCGCCGCGGCTGGGCTCGGCGTAGGCGGCGTCGCGGATCGCCCCGGCTCCGCGCAGGCGAAGCGTGCCGGGGGGCACGGGGTGGACGAGGCGGGAGGGGGCGTGGGCGAAGAGGTCGAGCGGGTGGTGGGGGATGAGGTCGCCGAAGATGAGACCGTCGTCGTAAAACAGCTCCGACGAGGGAGGGGGCGGGGCATCGCCGAGGCGGGCGACCTCGCCGAGCGCCTCCCGGGTGGTGAACCCATCGAGCGCGAGCGGCACGACCTGCGGCAGTTGCCCATGGCGCCGGGCGGCGTGGGCGCGCAACAGATAGAGGCGGTCGCCGCCGAAATCCTTCACCAGGGTGTAGTTTTCGGCGATGTAGTCCCGCAGCGCCGGGAACGTCTCGTGGCCGTCGCCGGCACGGTTGTCGTAGCCGAACGAGCGCGGGCCGACGGCATCGACGAAGAACAGCGGCTGCGAGGCGCGCAACTCCGCGAGATAGCTGGGTCGGAAGAAGTGGTCGCGCAGGGGGGAAGCGCGCAGTTGGTGTTCGGTGTGGGCCTCGCGCACGCCCTGCGGCAGGCCGGTTTCGACGTAGAGGTGCGGTCGCCAACCCCACATCGCGAGGCGGTCGCCGGGTCGGGCGATTTTGCGGATGTGGCGGGCGGTCTGGTCATACGGGTGGCGCCAGTCTTCGGCGAGCCGCCGGTAGTTGTCGGGGATGCCGCTGTGCAGGCGCAGGGCGAACGGGGGGAGTGCGGCGAGAAGGATCCAGGCCCAGACCCGGACGGGGCTGTGGCCGAGCTGCCGGGGGACTGGCAGTGCGCGGAGTTCCAATGCGGTGGCCGCGATCCAGAAGCCGAGGGGCACGATCAGCAGGAGGAGGTAGTGGAAAAGCGCGTGCCGGGGCGCGAGCACGGCGTAGCCGGCGGCTGCGACCGTCGCGGAGGCGAGCCAATAGAGCCGGCCGGGGCGGGCGTGGGCGACGCGCGCCCGCCAGAGGTGGAGAACTCCCAGGGCTGCCGCGGTGGCGAGCAAGGCGGGGACCTGCCAGATGAAGCGGGCCACCCGTGCGAGCTCGCCGATCACGGTGAGCCAGGAGGTTCCGGTATCCATGTAGCCGAGATTGGCGGCGAGGTAGCTGAAGCGGAAATGGTCGAATTGGCCGGTGGCCCACAGCGTGCCGAGCATCGCGGCGGTCGGCAGCAGCGCGCCGCCGACGAGCGTCGACACCCAAAGCAGGCGGGTCGGTCGGGGCTGGCGGCAGGCGATGGCGAGCCCCCAGATGCCCACGGCCATACCGATGGGCACGCTTTGGAGTTTCGCCCAGGGCAGCAGCCCGAGGACAAACCCTGCGGCGATCCAGCCGAAAGCAGGCTTGGGCGGGGTCGGGTCGGCCGGGGGTGGGGCGTGGCGGACGATCTGCCGGATCCCGAGGGCGAGGAGGAAAATGGCGACGTGTTCGGAGGTGTAGTGGATCAGGTCGATGTCGGCGGCGGCGGCGAGGAAGGCGACGAGGGGCAGGAGGGCACAGGCGGCGGTGGCGGGCGGGACCTGGCGGCGGAGGGCGGAGAAGAGCGCGAGCAGGCTGCCCCATTGGAGGAGCAGGGCGACGAGGCGGGCGTTGAAGTAGTCCTGGGGCAGGCCGAGCCAAGATGTGGGCAGTAGGGCGAGGCCGTTGAGTGGACCGGAGGTGGTGAGGTCGACCGAGCGGAAGGGGAGCGGGTCGACCGCATAGGTCAGGGCGGCAGCGAGCAGTTGCGCTTCGTCGGGGTTGAACGGGGTGGCCTGGAAGAACACCGGCCAGCGCCACGCCAGCAGCAGGGCGAGCGAGAGGCCCGCGAAGTACCAGCCCTCGTGGCGGGCGGCGGTGCCGCGGCGTTGGCGGCGGAGGGCGGAAGCCTGCCAGAAGGTGAATGCCGCGGTGGCGAGCAGGCCGACGCTCCAGTAGGCGCCCGGATGGGTTTCGAGCCAGGCGAAGAGGTGTTTGAGCATCGGGGGCTGGGAGAGGGTCTAGTCGATCACGATCCGGCGGGTGTAGGACCAGTCGAAGGCGGGGGTGCCGTTGTGGCGGGTCTGGAAGCGCAGTTGCTCCCCGGGGCGCGGGGTGAAGGAGATTGCGGCCGACTGCGGACCGCGGTCGGCGGGCACGGCGGCGGGGTCGAGCAGCCGGCGGAAGATCTCGCGGGGGGGGTGGCCGTCGGCGGTGCCAACGATGATGAACTCGACGCCGTTGGTGCGGCCGCCTGCGCGTTCGTAGGCGTCGCGAACAAGGCCGAAGTCCCAGTGGATTGTGGTCGCGGAGGCGGGGGCGGGGATCTCGAGGTCGCTTTCGGCGTGCATGTTGAGGCAGCGGTCGCCGTCGAGCGTCCAGATGTCGTAGCCGAATGCGAAACGGTAGCGCGACGGGGCGGGATGCACCATGTCGAAGGCCTTCGGCGCCGAGCCGGTGGGCACGTCGAGGCTCGGATCCTGCGGGGTCGACATGGCGAGCGGCGGGGCCTGTGTCGTCACTTGATTGTAGCCATGGTTCTCGTGGAGACGGCGCAGGGTGAGTTCGCGGTGGAAGTTGCTGATATAGACGTCGCCGAAGGGGTGGGTGAAGGTCGGGGTGGGGTCGAGGTTGAAGGCGCGGGTCGTGCGGCGGATGAAGTCGGCCTTGTTGCGTTCGGGGCCCGAAACGACGAGGGCGGCGACCTCCTCGTCGTGGAGGTCGCCGAAGGCGCGGTCGAGGTAGGCGGGGTCGTTATCGAGTCCCGCGCGGATCATGAGCGCCTTGCGTTGGGCGTAGTAGGGGATGATGGGGGCCCAGTCGTTGCCGGCGACGATCAGTACGGAGTCGGGTGGGGTGTAGGCGCGGAGCGCTTCGGTGAGGCCGGAGCCGCCGTTGCTCTTGACGGATTGGAGCTGGAAATAGTCGGCGTGGTAGGTGGCAAACAGTGCGGCCAGGGGCAGTGGCAACAGGGGCGCGACGAGCCAACGGGGAAGTCGGGTGTCGAGCAGGCCCAGCGCGGTGAAGGCGATGGCGGCGACGGCGAAGAGGTTGGCGGCGTAGAAGTAGTAGTCCTGGAGCGCGTAGGCCAAGGGGATGGTCATCTGCGCGGCCAAGAAGAGCACCAGGGCGCCGGCGATGAGGCGGCGGGTTTTCGGCAGGAAGAGCAGCCCGGGCACCACGATCAGGCCGAAGGCCCACGGCGGCAGCAGCGATTGTTGCCAGCAGGTCAGCAGGTTTTTCCAAGTCGTGGAGGAGAGGTGGGCGGCGAGGCTGAAGGTGCCGTAGTTGTCGCGGGCGAGGTTGGCGGACGTGAAGATGTAGGCGGAGGAATGGGATGCTTTGATGGAGTCGGTGTAGAGCGACCACCACATCGCCGTGGCGGCGGGAACGACCATCACGCCCAAGCCCCAAGCGGCGGTGCGAGCGGCGGCGGGGGGGCCGTCCTCGGACCAGCTTTGCCAGAGTCGCCAGAGGCCGTAGGCGGCGGCCGGCACGACCCAGACAAACCAGACCAGACTTTTGATGAGCCCGGCCGCGACGCCACACAGCAGGCACACGGCAAACCACCGCCAGTTGCGCTGCCGGAGCATGCGCGTGAAGGCGGCGAGGTACCAGACCGAGAACATCAGCGCGGTCGGGTCGATCAAGATCGCGCGGGCGTAGAAGATGTAGACGGGGCAAACCAGCGAGCAGGCCAACACGAAGAGTCGGCGTGGAGGGGGGAGCCCGAGTTGGGCGAGCAGGAGGTAGAGTGCCGGCAGGGTCAGGTAGAAGGCGCCCAACGAAATGATCCGTCCGGCCTGATGGATCGGCAGTCCGGTGGCGCGGGTGAGCGCGACCACGGCCCACTCGTAGGCAGGGAACTCCAGCGGGAGGATCCACGGTTTGCCCAAGATGGGGACGGAGTAGTCGATGGAGAAGTTGTCTTCCTGGTCGACGTAGTAGGCGATCAACGCGGTTTGCGTCTGCCGGAATTCATGCCCGGGCATGAATCCTTCGCGCCAGTTGGTCGTGGCGAAAAGAAAGTGGGCGAGCAGGGCCGCGCCGAACAAGAGGCTCAGATACCAACCGAGATGGCGCGATTGGGGGGCGTGGGACATGGGACTCGGGATTTGCGGTCGGACCGGGGGCGGGTTTGGCGCCGCCGACGGTGCGATTGCTGGCAGGCTAAGTGCCGTGGCTTTTCGAAGTCGACTGAAGAGTCGAGCCGTCGGCGGCGGGAACCAGGTCCTGGGTACCTTGGGAGAGAATGCGCTGAACCGCCCCGGGTTTCGGCCGATGACGAACATTTGTCCGTCTCCGATTCGCATCATGAGTTTGTGTCGTCTGCGCCCCAATCGATTCCGCTTCTTCGCCCTCGTGTTTCTGTGGGTGGCGATCCGTCTCGTTTCCCCCGCGGTGCAAGGGCATGAGAATCCGGCAGAGCTGCCGTTGCTGACCAACTACAATTCGTTCTGGAATATTCCGGAGTCCGAACGGCACCACGACCATCGGGTGCGTTTCGAGGCGGAGGTGCTCTTCAACGATCCGGTCTGGCGGGTCATGTGGCTGGAGAACGAGGGGATGCCGTTCTACTGCAACACCGGCGAAGAATCCTTCGACCTCGAGGCCGGGGACAAGGTGCTGCTCGAAGCCCGGGTTTCGCCGCTCCGCGGCTTCGTGCCGATGGATCTGTCGCTCACGCTCCTGGGGCGCGCCGGCCCCCGCCCGCCTCCGCCGGATGTGACCGATCGGTTGGACCGGATCGACCCGTTCAATGAGCACGTGGTCTCGCTTTCCGGTTATGTCGAGGTCCAGGAGGAGGTGGGCACGAGGCATGTGCGCCTACGCATGGTGGTCGGAGGCCGGCCGTTGGTGGCGAACGTGCTGATCGGCGAAACGGAGGCGATCCCGCAGCTGGCCGGCCAGATGGTGTCGGTTTCGGCACTGCTGTTTTTAAACAAAAGGGCCGACGGCGGTATCGGGAGCCTGGATTTGTGGGTCGACGGTTTCGGCGCCATCCGCAGCCGCGGCCCGCTGGCGGAGGATCCGCGTTTCAAGCTGCCGCTGTCGACCGGCGACGCCTTGCACGAGGCGGAGGAGGGGGCCGTGGTCCAGGTGCAGGGCGTGGTGCGCGTGGCCGACGCCGGGGTGAGCCTGGTGCTCTGGGACGAAGCGGACCAGATCAGCGTGCTCTCGGCGCAGCTCGAGCCCGTGGAGGCTGGAGAGGTTGTAGCCGCGGTTGGTGAACTTGTGCGCCGCGGGCCGGACTTGTTTCTGCGTGATGCGTTGTGGCGAAAAGTCGGCGCCCAGCCGGTCGAGATCGGTCGTCTAAAGCTGCGCCGGGCCGCTCAGGTGCTCGAGCTCGGGTTGAACGATGCTTCCCGTGGCGACCCGGTGGAGCTCTGGGGCGTGGTGACGTGGTCGGATCCCGCCGTGCCGTTCTTCTACATTCAGGATTCAACCCGTGGGATCTGTGTCAGCAACTCGGGTCCGTGGCGCACCAATCCGCCCGGGTTGGGCACTTCCGTCCGTGTGCTCGGTGCGACCGAGGCCGGACCGTTTGCGCCTCAGGTGGCCTTCGAGCGGTTCGTCGGCGAGGGCGCGATCCGGCTGCCGGAGCCGCGCCCGATCACCCTCGAGCAATTGCAGACCGGCACGGAGGAGGGCCGGCGCGTGCAACTGTCGGGCTTCGTGCGCGACGTCGAACGCGACGGGCTGTGGACGGTGTTGCGCCTGACCGCCACGACCGGCGAATGCGTGGCCCGGCTCGTGACCGACTCGCCGCTGGAATCGCTGCGCGGAGCGGTGGTGCGGCTGAGTGCCGTGTGCCGCGCGATCGCCGACGAGCAGGGCCAGCTCGTCTCCATCGAGCTGCTGGTCGGGTCGCGGGCGGATATCAAGGTGGAGCAGCCGGCGGTGTCCGACCCGTTCTCGGTCGCGGAGGTGCCGATGGGGTCGCTGCGCCGTTTCGGTCCGCTCGAGACTCCCTACCGCCGCGTGCGTACCCGTGGAGTGGTGACTCTGGTCGAGTCCGGGCGTCGCCTGATCCTGCAGGAGGGCGCGGTGGGTTTGGAGGTGCTGTGCCGCGAGCCGGTCGGGGTGCGGCCCGGGGACGAGGTCGAGGCCGTGGGGTTTCCGGGCCGACAGGGGCCGCGGTTCGTGTTGCGGGAGGCGGTGGTGCGCGCGACCGGCGCGGTCAAGGCGGTGCCGGTGCGGGTCTGGCCGGCGGAGCGGCGGCTGGTGCCGGAGTGGGACAACCAGCTGGTCCAGGTCGAGGGCGTGCTCGAGGAGCTGCTCGTCGGGGCGCCGCAGCTGCAGCTGTTGCTGAAGGCGGGCGGGCGGCCGGTGTTGGCGCAGTACGAGGGGACGTCGACCGGGGCGTTGCGCCGGGGCAGCCGGGTGGCGGTCACGGGCGTGTATCGGGTCAATTTCGACGTGTTCGGGCACCCGAGCTGGAGCGTGCTCCAGCTGCGCGAGCTGGCGGATGTCGTGGTGTTGGCGCCGTCGCCGCGCTTCACCCTGGGGCATGCGCTGGTGGGATTGGCGGCGGTCGCGCTGGCGGCCGGCGCCGCCCTGTTGTGGGCGGGGCTGCTGCGGCGCCAGGTCAAGTTCCAGACCCGGCAGATCCGGGAGCAGATCGAGCGTCAGGCAAAATTGGAGGCGGAGCTGCAGAAGGCGGCGAAGCTCGAGTCGCTGGGCCTGTTGGCCGGGGGCATCGCGCACGACTTCAACAATCTGCTGACCGTGGTGCTGGGCAACATCACCCTGGCGATGCTC
Organism: Verrucomicrobiota bacterium; assembly: GCA_023443455.1. Lineage (GTDB taxonomy): Bacteria > Verrucomicrobiota > Verrucomicrobiia > Opitutales > Opitutaceae > CAJCBL01. The sequence goes on along the minus strand of JAEZUE010000074.1, from coordinate 19,954 downwards.
GAGGAGCAGGCGATGGCGGTGGCGGGCGACTGCCTGCTCGACGCCGAGCGCGGGGCGCAACGGGCGAAGGATCTGACGCACCAGTTGCTCACCTTCGCCAAGGGCGGCGAGCCGCTGCGGGCGGCGGAGGTGCTGCCGGAGATCGTGCGCGAGGCGGCGGAATTCGTGCTCCGCGGTTCGACGGTGCGCTGCGACTACGAGTTCGATGCCGGACTTTGGCCGGCCGATGTCGACCGGGGGCAGATCGGGCAGGTCATCCACAATCTCGTGCTCAACGCGAAGCAGGCGATGGTGGCCGGTGGCGTGATCCGGGTGAAGGCCTCCAACGAGGAGCTGGCCTCCCAGGCGGTGAACGGCCTGGCGGCGGGCCGCTACGTGCGGCTGTGCATCGCCGACACCGGGCCGGGCATTCCCGCGGCGATGGTGGGGCGGCTTTTCGATCCGTACTTCACCACGAAGAAGGGTGGCAGCGGGCTCGGGCTCGCGACCGTGCACTCGATCGTGCGCCGGCATCGCGGCCACATCGAGGTGCATTCGGAGCCGGGCCACGGCTCTGTGTTCAGAATTTGGTTGCCGGCGGCCGAGGGCGCGGCGGGATCGGCGCCGGCGCCGACCGCGCCCCGGCCGAGGAGCCTCAGCGGCCGCGTGCTGGTGATGGACGACGAGGAGGACATCCGCCGGCTGGTGATCTCGCTGCTGCGGCGTCTCGGGCTCGAGGCGGTCGGTGTGCCCGACGGCGCGGAGGCGATCCGGGTGTATTCGGAGGCCAAGGATTCCGGGCGGCCGTTCGCGCTCGCGATCATGGACTTGACGGTGCCCGGCGGCATGGGCGGGCGGGAGGCGATGGAGGAGTTGCGCCGCCTCGACCCGGGCATCCGTGCGATCGTCTCGAGCGGCTATTCCAACGACCCGGTGCTGGCGAACTACCGCGACCACGGCTTCGCGGGCATGGTGGAGAAGCCGTACGAGGTGGAGAAGCTCATGGAGTGCGTCGGCCGGGTTTTGTCGGACGCTTGATGGTTCGGGCCCGACATTCGGATTGATCCGGCGAGCCGGCGGACAGAACTTTCCCTTTCCATCCCCGTGAAAACCAACGCAGTACTCCGGCCCGTCGACAAGGCGCTGGCCGGTTACGAAAACCTTATTCGCCAAGCGGAGGGCCGCCGGCCCCAGCCGTTTCCCACCGAGAAAGTCCTCGCCTCCGAATGGGGGGTGAGCCAGGCGGCCGTGAACCGCGCGGCGTTGCGGCTGATCGCCGCCGGACGGCTGCGGCGCGAGGGCTACAAGTTGTTGCCGGTCGCGGCCACCACCGTGTCGCTGGTCGGGGCGCGAGTCGCGGTGCTCTCGCACCGCTCGGTGCGTTTCCCGGGCATCGCCGAGGAGGCGGCCCGCCGCGGCGTGCGGGTCGAGGAGCTGTTTTTCATCGGCCGGGACACCTTGCGCAACGGTCTGCAGAAGGTGCTCCAGCACCGTTTCGACGGCGTGATCATGCGCATCACCGACAGCGGGTGGGAGTGGGACAACGAGGTTGCCGAGCTCGACCGCCTGTCGATCCCCTACGTCGTGGCCGAGGAGGCGCCCCCCGGGCACAATCTCGCGGCCGAGGATCTGCGGGATGCGGCGGCCCGGCTCGTGTCGCACCTATTCGAGCACGGGCATCGCGAGATCGTGTGCCTGTGCTCGATGCGCCGGCTGTTGCGCTCCGCCGCGGTGCGGCGGGGTTTCGAGGAGGCGTGCCTGCGCCTGGGTCTGACCTCGGCGGCGCGCAACGTCTACGAGATCAACTCGCACACGGCCGAGGCGGTGCGGAACGAGTTTCTGCGGATGCGCCGCACCTGTCCGGCGGCCAGCGCGGTGGTGCTGTTCGACCCCGAGATCCTCAAGAGCTACGTGTCCGCGATGCGCAAGGAGGGGTTGAAGGTCGCGCGCGACCTTTCGGTGGTGGTCGTCGGCGATTCGATCGAGGCCCGGACTTCGGAGCCGACGGTCACGAGCATGGCCTTCGACGGGAAGTGCATGGCGCATCTCGCGCTCGATCTCGCCTGTCAGCAGATTCTCGAGGTACGGCGGATCGGGCGCCTGCCCGCCCGCCAGCGGATCCGGGTCGAGGCCTCGTTGCGGGAGCGCAATTCGGTGGCGCAGCTGGTGCCGACGCAGACGGAGCGGCCGGGCGACGCGTTGCTGGGCGTGAACCGTCTCGCACGGGTCTGGCCCCATGCGCTGGAGCAGCGCCTGCGCGAGGCGGCCGAGACTTGGCACTGGGCGCACCGGCAGGTGGAGTCCGGGGTGCGGGGCGAATTCGTGCCGGTGCCGTTGGGGGCGTTGGCGAATCGCTCGCTGCGCCGGCCGCACGGCTGGCTCGGGCATCTGCCGCTGCTCAACCTCGGCTCGGGGTCGCTGCGGGTCCATGGAATCGACTTTTCGGTGCTCGACGAACGCACGAATCGCGGGCGCAGCGTCGTGGTGCTGCGCTCGAGCCGGTTTCCGCCGACCTCGCGGCGCTCGTTGCCGGCGGAGATCGTGCTGCCGGTGGGGCGCAAGGTCCGGGCGGTGTATTTTCTGCACGGTTGCGGCTATGCCGGCGAGCGGGTGCCGTTCGCCTGGTACGATTTCCGGGTGGCCGGGCGGCCGCCGGTCTCGTTGCCGCTCGTGGCCCGGGGGGTCGGGCCGGCCCACAGTCCGGATACGCCGCCGGCGAACATCCAGGACTGGTGGCCGGAGTTTCCCCAGTTCAACGCGGAGGGCGTGCGCCACCTCGCGGTCACGGAGAACGGGGACCCGTTCGCGTACGAACGTTATCTCTACACGCTCGAGTGGGTGAATCCGGCGGGGGATGCCGTGCTCGAGGAGATCCGCATCCGCTCGAACCCGGCGGTGCCGACGACGCTGGGCCTGTTGGCGGTCACGTTGCTGACCGGCTAGGCCGGGAGGTTCCACGCTCCAGGCGGGAGGGCGACCGCAGGGTCGCGTGGTGAGCTATTCCGGCGGGCGGATCTTGGGGCGCTGGGCGGAGGGGCGGCGGGTGGAGGAGCGGTGGACGATCTCGACGGGCAACACGATCTGGGAGGAGGCCTCCGTCGGGATGTGCTCGCGCTGGTGCTTGATTCGTTCGAGCAGTTCGTCGACGGCGCGCATGCCCATCTGCCGCAGCGGCTGGGCGACCGTGGTGAGCTGGGGGATGGTCATGCGGGCGGCGAGGGTGTCGTCGAAGCCGGTCACGGAAATATCCTTCGGGATGGAGTAGCCGGCCTTGGCGAGCACTTCCATGCAGCCCATGGCGACCGCATCGTTGACGGCGAAGATCGCGTCGGGGAGAGGCTGGCCGATGTGTTTGGACATCCATGACGCGAGCGACGCGCGCCCGGCCGGGGTGGTGAACTCGCTGTCGACGACGAGGTCCTGGTCGAACGCGAGGCCGTGGGCCTCGAGGGCGCGGCGGTAGCCGGTGATGCGGGCTTCGGGGCCGATGAGCCCGCGCGGGCCGGTGAGGTGGAGGATGCGGCGGTGCCCGGAGGCGACGAGTTCGCTCACCATCTTGAAGGCGCCCTCCTCCTCGTCGGTGCCGATGTTGACCACGCCCGGGAGGGCGGAGTTGGCGTGCAGGGCGACGAACGGGGTGTGGGGAGGGGCCAGTTTTTCCGGAGGAGTGCGGAAGACCGGGGCGATGAGGATGAGGCCGTCGATCCGGCCGTCGCAGAAGCCCGGGATCAGGTGGCTGTCGCGGTCCCAGTCGTGCAGGGCGAAGACCGTGGTGTTCTGGTTGTGGATGGCGGCGTTCGAGATGATGCCGTTGAACACGCCGAGGAAATAGTGGTCGAATTCGCCGCCCTCGTTGATGATGGCGGCCACGCCGAGGGTGTGCATGCGCCGTTGGGCGAGGGCACGGGCCGCGGCATTGGGTCGGTAGCCGAGTTTCAATGCCGCCTCGCGGATCCGGGCGCGGGTCTCGCGGGAGATGCGGGTCGAGGTGCGCGCGCCGTTGAGGACTGCGGAGGCAGCCATGGCGGAGACGCCGGCTTCCCGGCCGACATCGGCCAGGGTCGGGGCGCGATTGGGGCGCTTGCGGGAGTTTGACATGAAGGGTTTGCCTGCGTTTCGGGGAGGTTAAATCAGAGCAGGCGCCCAAAGGACGGCAAGCCCCGATCCGGCCGGATATTTCGCTTTTGGACCGCGCGGCGCGAAATCCCTGCCGACTCCACGCTTGACATGCCCCCCGTATTTTGAGTTTTCGCCCCTTCCTTCGATCCAATTTACGTCATGGCCAATACCAAATCTGCCATCAAGGCCGCCCGTCAGTCGGTCCGCCGCCAACAGCGCAACAAGACCGTCAAGACGCGTCTGAAGACCCTCTCGCGCAAGGTCGCGAAGCTTACCCAAGAGGGCAAGAGCGACGAGGCCCGCGTGGCCGCGATCGACTTGGTCTCCGCTCTCGACAAGGCCGCCAAGGTCAACGTCGTGCACAAGAACGCCGTCGCCCGCCACAAGTCGCAGCTGAGCAAGGTCATCCTCGTGAAGGCCTGAGTCCGACCGGCTCGACCCCGCATCTGCACCCTCACGCACCCTCGCGTGGGGGTTTTGTTTTTGTGGGGCGGAGGGGTCGAAACCACCCGTTTCCGAAAGCCCAACCATCATGTCCGCCGACGATTTCATCAGTTTTCCGCCCGAGACGCTCGACCGCGAACCGCTCCGGCTGCCCATCGTTGCGCGTGGCCCGGGGTGGTTGGTGCTGACCAAGACCGCCGGCGTGCCGTGCGTGTCCGATCCGTGGATTCCACGTGGCACCGACATGGTGCGGGAGGTGCGGCGGCAGCTCGACGCGGGCAAGCCGCAGCTGGCCCGCCTGGGGATCGACTCGTTCCACGCGATCGTGGGGCCCGACCTCGTGGCCTCCGGGGCGGTGCTGTGCGCGACCAACGACGACGAGGCCGCCCGCCTGGCCAATGCGCTCGGCTCGGCCCAGGTGGAGCTGACCTACCGCTTCGTGACGATGGGCCGCATCGCCAAGGACGTGGTCTCGTGCGAGCTGCCGTTGGCGCCGCATGCGACCGAGTCGCGCATGCTGGTCTCGCATGCCAGCGGCAAGAAGACGGTGACGCGTTTCGCCCTCGAGAAGCGTTTCCGTGGCTATTCGGTCTGGACGGCGACGACGACCTTCAACCGGGTGCACCAGATTCGTCTGCACGCGGCGGAGACGGGGTTGCCGATCGTCGGCGAGTCGCGCTACGCGAAGACCACCCCGATCTTCCTCTCGGAGATCAAGCGCAACTACCGGCCGTCGGGCTCGAAGACCGAGCTGCCGCTGTACGGCGAACTCTGCCTGCACCTCGCGCGCATCACGTTTCCGGATGCGGAGGGCAACAAGGTCGTGGCGGAGGCGCCGCTGCCGAAGCCGTTCGGCGTGCTGATCAAGCGCCTCGGCGAGCACCTCGGGCTCTGAGCCGTAGGCATTCGGTCGAGTGACGAGTGACAAGCGTCGAGGGGCCGATCACAGAGGAGATCGAGCGAAGCAATTGTGGTGAAAGCTCGCCACCGATGGTTTGACGCTCGTCCCTCGACGCTCGCCTCTCGACCGCATCAACCCGGCTGAGCCGGATTGTTTGCCGGGCCGGCGAGGCGCGTTCTCGACAAGCGCCCGGTTTCGCTTTCCCATCGCGCCTCCTCATGAGCGGCGCATTCACCTTCATCTGCGGTCCCGACGATTTTGTCGTGGGACGGCTCGGCAAGGAGCGTTTCGGCACCCTGGCGGCCGAGGTGGCCGATGATTTTTCCCGCGAGGTGGTGAGCGGTTTCGCCAACAATGTGGGCGAGGTCGAGGCGGCGGTGAACAAGTTCCGCGACGCGGTGCAGACGCTCGGGCTCTTCGGCGGCCGGCGTTTCGTGTGGCTCAAGGACGTGAACTTTCTCGGCGACTCGGTGACAGGCCGTTCCGAAAGCACGCTCAAGCAGGTCGAGGAGCTCAAGAGCCTGCTCGGCGGGCTCGATCCGGAGCAGGTCGGGGTGCTGGTCACGGCGTCGCCGGTGGACCGCCGCCGGGCGTTCATGAAATGGGTCGAGGCCAACTCCGATTTCGCGCTCGTCGGCGGCGAGCCCGGCGACGAGGCGACGCTGCAGCAGGTCGCGTTGGGCGAGGCGGCGACCCAGGGCGTGAAATTTGGGCCGGATGCGTTGCCGTTGCTCGTCGCGAAGGTCGGCGGCAATACGCGGCTCCTGGTCGAGGAGGTGCGCAAGCTCGCGGCCTATGTCGGCGTCGAGGGCGGCACGATCGCCGAGGCGGATGTCGCCGACATCGTGGCGACGACGGCGGAGGGCGATTTCTTCGAGGCGGCGGAAGCGTTTTTCTCGGGCAACCTGCAATGGACGCTCGAGGCGCTGCATCGGCACTTCTTTGCGGGCGGCGATGCGCGTCCGATTCTTTCGTCGCTGCAGAACCGCAATCGGCTGCTCATCCAGGTGAAGATGTTGATCGACGCCGGCGAGGTGAGGCTCGGGCCGGGCGGGCTCGACAAGGCCGGTTTCGCGAAGGCGCAGGCGGCGTACGGCAAGGCGTACGGCGACCTGAAGGAGAAGAGCGCCTGCAATATCTTCACGCAGAACCTCTGGTATCTGGGCAAGCTCGCGTCGTCGTCGAAGATGCCGTCGTTGAAGCGCATGATCGACAACCAGCAGGAATTCTACGCGACGTTCCAGCGCATGCTCGACCGGCCGAACGACCAGGAGGAAGTGTTGCGCGAGATGGCCGTGCGCTGCCTGAGCTGATTGCGGGCGCGCTTCGGTGCTTGCGGGATTGTCAGCGAACACCCGTTTCGTTTTGGCTCTACGGGTGCCTGCCAAAACCTCCGCCAAACGCTCCGCCGCCAAAGTCGCGGCTCCCGCTCCCGTGAATGCGGCCGAGCCCTCGGTCATCTCCAACGTGCTCGCCGACCGCTATGCCTCCGCGGCGTTGCGCGGCATCTGGTCGGGCGAGGGGCGGATCCTGTTGGAGCGCGATTTCTGGATCGCGGTGATGAAGGCACAGCGCGACCTCGGCGTGCCGATCCCGGCCGAGGCGATCCGCGACTACGAGCGCGTGAAGCAGAACATCGACCTGGCTTCGATCGCGCAGCGCGAACGCGCCACGCTCCACGACGTGAAGGCGCGCATCGAGGAGTTCTCCGACCTGGCGAAGCGGCAGTTTATCCATCTCGGCATGACGAGCCGGGACCTGACCGAGAACGTCGAGCAGCTGCAGGTGCAGCGCAGTCTGCGGCTGGTGCGCGACAAGACCATCGCCGCCCTCGCCGGGCTCTCCTCGCGCGCGGCGATGTACCGCGACGTGATGATCACCGGGCGCACCCACAACGTGCCCGCCCAGCCGACCACGCTCGGCAAGCGCATCGCGATCTTCGGGGAGGAACTGCTGCTCGCCTTCGACCGGCTCGAGAACCTGCTCGAGCGGTATCCGGTGCGCGGTCTCAAGGGCGCGGTCGGCACCCAGCTCGACCAGCTGACGTTGCTCGGCGGGCGCGCCGATCGTGTGCAGGAGCTCGAGTCGCGCATCCTCAAGCATCTCGGGTTCAAGGCGGTGTTCACGTGCGTCGGCCAGGTGTATCCGCGCAGTCTCGATCACGAGGTCGTCACCGCCCTCGGGCAGGTCTCCGCCGCGGCGGCGAGCTTCGCGACGACGCTGCGCCTCATGGCCGGGCAGGGCCTGCTCACCGAGGGTTTCCAGAAGGGGCAGGTGGGCTCGTCGGCGATGCCGCACAAGGTGAACGCCCGCAACTGCGAGCGCATCTGCGGTTTCCATACAATCCTCCAGGGCCTGGCGGTGATGACCGGCGGGTTGGCCGGCCACCAGTGGAACGAGGGCGACGTGTCCTGCTCGGTCGTGCGCCGCGTGGCGTTGCCCGACGCGTTCTTCGCCATCGACGGTCTGCTCGAGACTTTCCTCACGGTGCTCCAGCGCATGGATGTCTTCCCCGCGGCCATCGCCGCCGAGAACGAGCGCAACCTGCCGTTCCTCGCCACCACCACGATCCTGATGGAGGCGGTGAAGGCCGGCGCGGGCCGCGAGACGGCGCATGAGGCGATCAAGGAGCATGCCCTCGCCGCGGCGAAGGCGATCCGCGAAGGCGGGTCGGGCAATGGCGACGGCGACATGCTGGAGCGCCTGGCCGGCGACAAGCGGCTCGGGCTCTCCAAGAAGATGCTGCGGGCGATCCTCTCGGAGAACGACCGCTTTGTCGGGGCGGCGCCGCACCAGGTCGATGCGTTCGTGGGCCAAGTGAAGCCGCTGTTGCGCCGCCATGCCAAGGCCGCCGCCTACGAACCGGCGCCGCTGCTCTGATCCTATACGTGGTCATTCAGGAGTCGAGTGACGAGAGACGAGCGGCGAGGGGCCAATCACAGAGGAGATCGAGCGAAGCATTCGTGATGAAAGCTCGCCACCGATGGTTTGACGCTCGTCCCTCGACGCGCGTCTCTCGACCGCATCATCACGGCCTCAGCGCAGCCCATGCAGTCCGGGGCGAGGGCGGGGCCTCGTGCCCCGCCAGTTTGAACCCAAATTCAGCAGTTGGACACAGAGGGCTCAGAGCCAAGGCACGAGAGCACAGAGAGTTCGGAGAGAAAATGGTTCGTCGCGCGGTTCACCTCTGGGGTGAGTGTAGCAACTCGCGGCGTAATGTTGCCAAACATCTCTCCGTGTTCTCCTTCCGGCTCTCCTCTGTCTCGGTGACCTGTCCGAACTGCCGTTTCTAGGTTGAATGGTGGGTACGGACGGGCGCCGTGCTCCTTGTGAGGGGGAGGCGGCGAGGCTCCGGGCGTCCCGGTTGGACGGGTTTCTCGACGTGGTATTTCGGTCCGAAAACAGGGGGATTCACGGGGTGATTTAAGCAAAAATGTCTTGCCGGTGATCGGGCGGAAGCTCATTTAGCGTTCACTCAACCCCCGTTTCCCCCACGTCGCACAACCCGCCAGCCGACTCGGTGCCGCCGCATACGCCCGCCATGTTTCGCCTCCTGCAGACTCGTCGTCTCCCGCTATTGGAGGCCCCTGCTGGCGTACTGGATTCCGGAGCGTCTCTGTCTGTCGCTGCGGGTGTTCGTCGGCCGGGCTGCGGGTGCCGGCGTTGATTCCCAATTTCGCCGTGGGGCTTCCTGGCTCCGCGCTGAAAGCACAACCCCAGTACTAAAAACACGCTATGACCCAGAAACAATCGCACGCGGCGCGTCTCCCGAAGACGGCCGCTTTCCTGTTGCTTGCAGCAGGAACTTGCGCAACGGCGCAGACCGCGCCGACTGCACCCGAAGGCTCTGCCACCGAGCCCGAGGAAACGAGTGAGGAAATCGTTGTCCTGTCCCCGTTCACGGTCTCGTCCGATACCGATCGCGGTTACTCGGTGACGGAATCGTTGGCCGGTACCCGCGTCCGTACCGAGCTCAAGGACATCGCCTCGTCCATCAGCGTGGTGAACGCCGAGTTCCTCCGCGACACGGGCGTCAAGAATGCCCAAGACCTCTTGGTTTACACGACCAACACGGAAGTTGCCGGCGTCGGTGGCAACTTCGCCGCGGTCGGCAATACCTTCCTGGATGGCGCGAACGAAGGCGGCACTTTCCTGAAGCCCAGCCAGAACACCCGTGTTCGTGGTCTGGACTCCGCGGACAACACCCGCGACTTCTTCGTGTCGGACATTCCGTGGGACTCCTACAACGTCGACCGCGTCGACCTGCAGCGCGGCCCGAATTCGATTCTCTTCGGTCTCGGCAGCCCGGCCGGTATCGTCAACTCGAGCCTCAATCCGGCCAGCTTCAAGACCGCCGGCAAGGTCGAGAACCGCATCGGCAGCTTCGGCTCCCTGCGCACCAACATCGACGTGAATTACGTCGTGATGGATGATGAGCTCGCGGTCCGCGTGGCGGCCGTCGACGACGACACCAAGTACCGTCAGAAGCCGGCCTACGACCACTCCAAGCGCATCTACGGCGCCATGCGCTGGGATCCGAAGTTCCTCCGCATCGGCGACGCCCGTTCGACCGTGCGTATGAACTACGAGCATGGTTCGGTGCGTGCCAATCGTCCGCGTACCCTGCCGCCGTGGGACAAGATCACCCCGTTTTTCAACGCCAGCGCGATCGACCGCAAAACCTACGATGCGTGGGAAGTCTGGGAATCCGGCATGTTCACGACTTCGAGCGGAAACCCGGTTGCGACCGGGTACTCGAAGAATCCGTGGATCGTGCAGTACATGGGCAACGGCGTTCAGTCGTCGTCGAACCCGATGTTCTTCTACGAGACCAATTCCTCGACCAACCCGTTCCGGATGATCATGGCGAATCCGGATTCGCTCAACGGTATCAACTCCGTCGGCGAGATCGACGGCAGCATCGGCTTCCCCTACGGCTCGAACATCGGTATCGCCGATTTCGGCGAATATGCCTACTTCGCCAACCAGATCGACAGCTCGATGTTCCCGGCGGCCGACAAGCGTTTCTACAAGCGCACTTCGCTCACCGACCGCTCGATCTTCGATTACTACAACAACTTGATCGACGGCCCGAACAAGAAGGAGTGGCAGAACTGGGATGCCTACAACGTCACGTTCGAGCAGATGCTGTTCAACAACCGCGTCGGCCTCGAGGTCGTCTATGACCGCCAGAAGTACGACGACGGTCAGACTCGCAACCTCAACGATCCGTACATCTCGGTCGATATCCGCCAGTATCTGATGGTGATGCCGGCGTCCTTCCCCGGGGCCGTCGTCAATGAGAATGCCGGCAGTGCGTTCATCGGCTCCAGCGCCAAGAACGGCGGCAATAGCTCGAACTTCTCCGATCGCGAGAACTTCCGTGCGACGTTGTTCGGCGATATCCGCGCCTCCGACTTCCTCGGCAAGGGCTGGCTCTCGAGCATCCTCGGCCGTCACGTCGTCACCGGTCTGTACTCGGACGAGACTTACAAGGTCGAGTCCCGCAACTGGGTCCGCTATGCGGTCGATCCGAGCTGGAGCGCCCTCACGGGCGAGGGCACGCTCGCCACCGGCGACGTCGCGCTCGACTGGATCACCTACCTGAGCACCGACCTGCGCGGCGTTGCGAGCGCCTCCGGCCTGAATCTGCAGCGGATCAAGGCGGTTCAGTCGCCTGGCGGCTCCTATTCGATTCAGGTGTTCGACTCCACGTGGAACAGCGACGTCGATCCGGCCGCGTTTTGGTGGAACGAGTCGTTGTATAACCGCGACGCCACGAACAACATCTATGAATGGGGCAAGGAGTCGACCCAGTCCGAGAATCCGGCCAACTACGTTGGTTGGACTTCGCGGCAGTTCACCGTGCTCAACGCCGATCAGGGTGATATCGACCGTCTCTATACCGACGTGAGCCGCATCCGTCGCACGACGGAGTCGAAGGCCTTCACTTGGCAGGGCTACTTCTGGGACGACACCATCGTCGGCACTTGGGGTTACCGCGAGGACACCCAGGAACAGCGTTCTGGCGCCTCTTCATCGAACAACGAAGCGTCGGGCGTCGCTCAGCCGAATCCGCCGCTCAATGCGCTCGACGAAGTCGCCGGTGTGTCCGAAGGCAACAGCATCAGCTGGGGCGTGGTTCTCCACACTCCGAAGGCCTTGCGCAACAAGCTGCCCTTCGGCACCAACCTCAGCCTGACCTACAGCGATGGCCGCAATGCCCGCGTGGAGACCCGCTACTCCTTCGCCGGCAACCTGCTGCCGAATTCCAAGGGCCGTACGAAGGACTTTGGCGTCGTGCTCAGTACGCTCGACGACAAGATCCGCCTGAAGGCCACTTGGTATCGCACCTCGGTCACCGACGCCAATATGTCGAGCCTCAGCAGCGAAACTTCGACGCTGGGCAGCCAGACCTACATGCTGCGCAATCTCGAAGGTTGGGGCACCTATACTGCGCTGGGCTACCTCGCCGGCTTCGATGGCGCCAGCTCCGGCAACGAGTGGTTCTGGAACTGGGCAACCATCAAGGAGAACTGGAACGGGGATTACAACGATCCCAATGGCGATCTCTTCAAGAACCATCCCGAGACCATCGCCCAGAAGGCGGCTGTGCAGTCTTGGCTCGACCAGCTGATGCCCCAGTCCTGGTATCAGGCCTACGGATTCAATCTGAACTACTCGGCGGCGAAGGCCGGCGACTGGGCCAACGCCTACCCGGGTCAGACGCCCACCGTCAACGTGGGTCAGGTTCAACCCTCCGGCGGTGGCCGCATCAACGGCACCTGGCCGACCGGCACCATCGACAATGTCTCGACCGGTGTTGAGTTCGAACTCGTCGGCCAGATCACCCCGAACTGGAACGTCTCGATCAATGCTTCCAAGACCCGCGCCTACCAGACCGCTCTCGGTGCCGATCTCGTGAGCTTCATCGAGGCTCAGTATGCCAAGTATCAGACCGCCGCCGGCGACCTCCGCCTGTGGTGGGGTGGTGGCGACTCGTTCCGCAAGTCCTACGAGACCACCGTCTGGGCGGCCTACCAGTTCCAGGTGCAGACCAACGGCAAGATGGCCGGCCAGCTTGCGCCGTGGCGCGTGAACATGGTCACCAACTACAACTTCGACAACGGCTTCCTCAAGGGCGTCAATGTCGGTATGGCGTATCGTTGGCAGGACAAGACCGTGCTCGGCTACCTCCTCAACGACGCGCAGGACAACCTCGATCCGGACAAGCCCATCTGGGGTCCGACCGAGGACGCCCTCGACCTCTGGGTTGGTTACGGCCGCTCGCTCACCGACAAGATCAACTGGCGCATCCAGCTGAACCTGCGCAACGTCGGCGACAGCACGCATCTCGTGCCGTGGGCTGCGCAGCCCTTCCTTGGTTCCGATGGCAAGCCGGTCTACTCCGGCTACCGCATCCAGGAAGGTATGACCTGGTCGCTCACCAACACGTTCTCGTTCTGATCGCAGGATCGGTTCGCAGTTCTCTCGATTCCGGAGCCGGGGCCTCGCGCCCCGGCTCTTTTGTGTGCCTTGGTCGCGCGGTGCCCGGCGCCGGCGAAGCGCGCAAGATCGACCGGCCCATCGGGAGCGGCCGCACAGCGGGTTGGCCGCTCGCCGCCGCCCGCTACTCGCCGAGCAGCTGGGCGAAACGGGCCCGCAGACCGGCGCAGTCGCGGACCACGACCGCCGTGCGCTCGACCTTGATCAGCCCGGCGCCGCGCAGGCGGGCGAAGGTGCGGGAAAGCGTCTCGCTGGTGGTGCCCAGCTCCGCGGCGAGCGTGCGCTTCGTCGACCGCAGCTCCACCCGGGCCTCGTTGGTGCCCGCTTCTTGGATCCACCGCTTGACGAGCCAGTTGAGCAGCCGTGTCTCCACATCCTTGAGCGTGAGGTCGTCGAGCAGGCCCACCAGCACGCGGAGGTGCTGGCTCATGGCGCCGAGCATCCGCAGCGCGAGATCCGGCCGCCTGCCGAGCAGGTCGAGCATCGGTGCCCGTGGGATGAGCACGACTGCGCTCTCCTCGACGGCGCGCGCGTCGGCCGGGTAGCCCGTACCGGTGGCGAGCGCGGCCTCCGCGAACGATTCGCCCGGTCTGAACACATGGATCACCTGTTCTTTGCCGGCGGGACTGACCCGGTGCACGCTCACCGCGCCCCGCTGCACCACGTAGAACCCCTCGCTGGCCTCGCCCTCACGGAAAAGCACCGAACCTTTGGCCAGTGGTTTGAGGATCGCGAAACCGGCGATGGTCTCGAGGTCCCCTTGGGGCAGGCCGGCAAACAGGTCGCAGGCGCGCAGGGAGTGCGCGAGGGCCGCAGTGCGCAGGGTGGCGGGCTGGGCGGGCATGGCGTCAGTGGACGTGGCTGGGGCGGTCTAGCCGCGCCAAAAATCGACCTGCCAGGTGGCGTCGCTGCGGCGTTCCGCGCGGGCGGAACAGCCGGAGGCCTTGAGGCGCTCGATCAGCGGAGAGGGCAGGAAGGGCGCGAGAACGGTAAGTCCCCAGCCCGGTTTAAGCGCCGCAAGGGCCGCCTCGACCGGTGCGCAGGGTTCCTCTCCTCGTGCCAGCAGCGGGCGTACGTCGAGTTTCTTGAAGTGGGAAACTGCCATTGTGCAATTGCGACCCGTGGAGGGAGGGGGCGGCGGCGGTGGTCGGCTCGGTGTTATTCGAGCCCGTCGCCGGAGGGGATGGCGGGGGCGAGGTCGTTCTCCTTCACCAGGGTCAGCAGCATCGAAAACGGTTCGGCGGCGCGCACGGCGTGGGGGAGCCCGGGCGGCATGTGTAGTAGCTCTCCGGCGACGAGGGTTGTGCGTTCGCCGGCGAGCGTCCACTCGGCCGAGCCCGAGAGCATCTGCACGAGGGCGCGGGCCGGGGTGGCGTGTTCGGTGAGCTCCTGTCCGGCGGCGAAGCCGAAGAGGACCACCCGTGTGCGTCCCGCGGAGAGCACGGTGCGGCTGACGATGCCGCTGTCGGAGAATTGGGTCGCGGTGTCGAGGCGCATGGATTCCGGTGCGGAGGAGGAGAGAATGGTGGTGCTCATGAAACAGGAGGAGTGGCGTTGGCGGGACGTGGTCGTGGGCAGGAAGGTCGGTTGAGGCGTGTTCTCAAGCGGACTTCGTACTTGGCCAGGGCGGAGGAGGATACACGCGGTGCGCCGGGCGGGCCTTGATCGCAGTCAAGGGCGGCTGCAGTTGGTGCGGTCGGCGCCGGGTTCGGAGCCGATGAATGAGAATTCATTTTTTTCTGCCTGATCCCACCGCCGGGGGCTGCTAGCAGCAGAGAATGAACGAGGTCCTCTTCGATGGTGCATTCTTCGGGCTGAAGCTCACGGTCACCGCGTGGAAGCTCATCGGCTATACCGGCGCGATGATGTTCGCCGGTCGTTGGTTTGTGCAGTGGTGGGCCGCGAAACAGGCCGGGCGGGTGGTGATGCCGCGGCTCTTCTGGTACATGAGTGTCGCAGGAAGCCTGATGACTTTGTCCTATTTCATGTTGGGCAAGAACGACTCGGTCGGAATTCTGCAGAACCTGTTTCCCTCGTTTGTCGCCATTTACAATCTGACCCTCGATATCCGCCATCGGGGTTGGAATCGGGAGAAGAATTCCCACTGATCCCGGGGCGTGTCGTGGCCGGATTTCCTTTCGGGGTTGGCGGCGGTCTTGGTCGCGGCCGGAAACGATGGCGTCCGGGGATTGCTCGTGCCGGCATTTCGGCGAACCGGCCCCGTCAGAATGGCTCGTTTTCGTGGAAGACAGGTGTGATCTCGATGTGATGCCCGGGGGGGATCGTGATGACATCGCCTTGGGCGGCGAGGTCGTCGTTCTTGTAGAGCTTGAGTTTCACCGGTTCCGCCGCGTCGGCGGTTTCCCACGACCACTTGCCGATTGAGAGAAACTCCAAGGGTTTGCCCTCGTCCCAGCTCAATCCGGGGCCTTCGCCTCGGACGAAGATCTTGTTGCCGATGCCGACAAAAGCGGTGACGAGCAGCCGTGTGGTCCCGTCGGCGGTTCTCGCGGGATCGGCATGGCTTGCCGGTTCGTTGTCATAGGCGATCTCCGGTTCGGCAAAGCCCGGAAGGACCGCCTCGCCGAGGCTGCGTGAGGAGGATTTCCTCCGTGGCTCCTTTTTCAGAGAGGGCTCGGCGGTCGCCGGTTCTGCGGTGGGCGGTGGCGTGGGGGCGGAGCTTGCGTTCGCGTGCGGCGTCGCGGGTTCGGTGGGCCGGGTTGCTTGGCCTTCCCGGCGTCTCAGCGGGAAGGCTGTCAATTGGGTCAAGGGAATCATGCCGCTCGGCCCGGCCGGGTTTTCCTTGGTTGTCGTTTCGGGGGCGAGCGGCCGTGTTTGTTCGAGCAGGACAGCTGCTTCGAGGCAGCGGCGGCTCGCGCTCTCCGAGGCGGAGTCGATGGCGCTCGCCGATTCCTGTAGGCGGTCGATTTGTGCGGCGATTCCCGAGCCGAACTCCTGCTCGAGCTGGCGAAGCGCCGCCGTGCGTTCGAGCAGGCGTTGGGCGGCGGCTTCGATGGCGGCGAGCGTGTCGCGGGCGCGGGCGTCGGTCGCGTCGATGCTGCTTTGTAGTTGGCCGCCGGCTTGCCGGAGGGCGAGTTCGGCCCTGGAAGCCGCCTCCGTGAGGCGGGGGGCGATCTCCGCATTCAGGTTTCGCGCGGCTTCGACGGCTCCGCGTGCCTTTTCCTCGATGGTGACGAATTCCTTGATGGCTTTCTGGATCGAGGCGACGAGCGCGGCCAGTCGTTGGCCTTCGGTGTCGCGAAGCAGCTCGAGCTCCTTGGCCATGGACGCCTTCTCCTCATCCTCGCGCTCCTGCAGTTGGTTGGTGAACTCGGCGATCTTCTCCTGCAGGCGGTAGGGGAGCGCTTCGGCGACGTGTACGGCGCGCCCGGCGGCTTCATGGGCCGATTTGATCTGGCCGGCGGTGGAGGCGAGCGCCTCGGCGGTCAGCTGCAGCTGGCGGTTCTGCTCCTCGAGGCGGCGTTGGAAATCGCGTTCCGTTTCCCGTTGTCTCGAAGCGAAATCCAAGACGAACGGGGCGGCGCCGATGATCGCCCCGAGTGCCAGGCAACCGAATACCACGGAAAGCGCCCCGGTGGAGATCGGCGTGGGCGCCGTGGCGCCCACGATGCAGGCGGTCGCGAAGAGGATTCCGTCGCCGATGAGGAAGGGCCACTTGGGGGTGCGGGGGGAGTCGGGAATGTTCATCGCGCGTTGAAGCAGGGCTGCGAGTTGGGGATGGTGCCATTCTTCAGAGCGTGGCGAGGTCGCAAGGACAAAGGCCGGGCTTCGGTGAAGCGGGTTCCGGGATCAAGGCAGCGACCGCCAGAGCACTCCGGCGAGGGAGACGAGCATGCCGACCCTGATCGCACCCTCGATCGTGAGGATGACCAGGATCCATTTGAGGGGCGAATTTCGGCGCAGGACGAAGCCGCCCAGACTGACGAGGAACAGGCACAACGCTTGTACCCGACCGGACGTCCCGCCGAGAAGAAGCCCGATCCAGATCCAGTAGAGAAAGAGCGCCAGTGTCCAAAGGAAGGCGAGGCTTTCGCCCATCGGTACGGAGCGTGGATCCCGCCCGGAGGCGAGTTGTTTGATGCCCAAGTAACGTTCGCAAAGCACCAGTTGCCAGATCTCAAACGCCAGAAAGATGGGGGTGAGGAGAAGCAGCCAGCGCATGATGGGAGCGCGGCGATGGTGCCGGTGGAAAAGCGAGCAGGCAAGGGTGACGCGGCGGTATCTTCGCTAAAGCGCGGCACGGCGGGAGCCGATAGGGATGCAACCCACATGAGCGATGAACGTTTGCCATTTCACCGGATGGATTCCGTTCGTGCCCGAAGCACGCTATACCCCTGCGGGGCGTAAGGTCATCTGCTTTGCCGCCCGCATCCGCGACGACCACGGCTCCGAGGCGACGCTGCGCTTCCAAATGGATGGAGATCCGCTTTCTCCGCTGCCACCCGAGATTGCGGTCGGGCGGGCGGTGAAGATCGACGCGGAGGCGACCGTTCAGGAGGTGCGGCGACCCGATGGCCGGACGGTTTCGCGTTTGGTGTTTCATGTGACGCGGCTGGCTCCGGTCGCCCGGGGGCGCCGCGGGGCGGACTCGCCGTTGCAGCTGGCCTTGTTTTGAGCGTTTTCGGGAATCGTCCCGTCTACTGGAGCGGCGGCGTGCGCGAATTGGCTGGCCTCGTGTCGCGGTGGGCTCTTGCTCGCCCCCGTTCTGTGATGTCCAGCCTACGCCAAATTCCGCTCGGTGATGCGATTCCGGACCGGCCGCATGCGATTTCGGTCAGCCTGCCCACGATGGCCGATCTGATCGGGTACGAGGAGAAGGATCCCGCCGTGCTCCGGCATGTCCCCACGGGGTATCCGAGATTTGTGACGCATCCGTATTTGCGCACGCTCACCAACGAATTCGCGCGCCGCCATGGCCTCCAGCGTGAAGCGGTGTGGTTGGTCGCGACCCCGTATCTGGCGGAGCGGATGCGCGTCTGGTTGGGCGGCGAGGATGTCCGCGTGGTGCACGAAGGCGAGGTCTCGGCCATCGCGTATCCGCCCGATCCGGATCGCAATGCCCGAGCGAAGGCGTTTCTGCAGCATTGTGGTGGCTTTCTGTCTTCCCGGCATGCCGAGGACCTGCTGGTCGCGGCCGGATTGGTCCCGGCCCCGGCGCCGGAACGGTGCATCGAAGTGGATCCGGCGGCCGAGGTGAAGAATGCGTTGGCCGCCGCGTTCACGGGGGCCCGGGCGGACGATCTCTTCCTGGCCGCCAGCGGCATGAACGCGATCCATGCCGCCTTTCGCGCCTCGAATGCGGCCCAGGCGCCGCGGGGGCGAACGGTGTGGATCCAGCTCGGCTGGTTGTATCTCGACACGATCGCAACCCTGCAGAAGTTCACGGCGGATCCGGAAAACGATTACGTTGCGGTTCCGTCGGTGACGGACCTGTCGGCCCTGCGGCAGGTTTTGGCCGAGCGGGGGGCCCGGGTGGCGGGCATCATCACCGAGGTGCCGACGAATCCGCTGGTCCAATGCTGCAACGTCCCGGAGCTGGCCGAACTGGCCCGCGCCCATGGCGCCCATCTGGTGCTCGATGCGAGTATCGCGTCGCCGTGGAACGTGGACGTGCTCGGCTATGCCGACATGGTAGTGGTCAGCCTCACCAAATACGCCGCGAGCGAGGGCGATCTGCTGGCTGGTGTGGTGGCGGTGAATCCGGCGGGAGGCGATGCCGCGGCGCTCGGGTCGCGGTTGTCCGAGTTTCTGGCTCCGCCCTATTCACGGGATCTCGGGCGTCTGGCGTTCGAGATCGGCGAAACGGAGCGGGTTCTCTCGGTCGTCAACCAGTCGACCGTGAAGGTCGCCGGGTTCCTGGAGGGGCGGTCCGAGGTCTGTCGTGTGCATTGGGCATTGGCCGACGGTGCCAGGGCCAACTACGCGGAGATCGCGCGGCGTCCCGATGCCGTGGGCAGCATGATTTCCATCGAAGTGCGCCCGGGGGCGTTCGCGGCGGTTTACGACCGTCTTCGCCTGCCGAAGGGGCCGAGTTTCGGGATGCGCAACTCGCTGTGCTGCCCGTTTCTCTACCTCGCGCACTACGATCTGGTCACCGCCCCTCCGGGGCGTGCGCGGCTCGCGGAGTTCGGGTTGAATCCCGAACTGCTCCGCTTGTCCATGGGCACCGAGCCGGTCGACGAAATTCTGGCCGTGCTCGCCGAGGCGCTCGAAGGGGCATGATTTCGCCCCCGGAGGATTCTTTCTTATGATCAAAGGACAGAAGGTAGTCTGCATCAACGACAGCTTCCCGGCGATGGTTCGCGCCATCTACAAGCAGTTGCCGGTAAAAGGAATCACCTACACCGTCAGGGAGGTGTTCCTCGGTCGGGAAAAGGTGGTGAAGGCCGGGGATTCCGCCACGGTCGGACTTCTGCTGGAGGAATTGGTCAACCCCCCGGATCCCCTGCACAAGGGCCAGCAGGAACTTGGCTTCAACTCGGAGCGTTTTGCTCCGTTGGAGGAAGTCCCGGAAGAAGAGGAGCGTGCGCTCGAAGCAGCGTGCGTCGGTGCGCCCGGCAATTCCGGCTTCTTCATTCCCCAGACGCCTCCGGGTGGTTACGGTTCGAACTAGTCCGTGCAGTTTCCTCTTCGAGCGAAGGCTGTGACGGGGTGTTCGCGCGGTCGTCGCTCGGGTGTCTGCCTTGTAGACTCGGTGAATCGACTTTGTGGCCGCCGCTTCACACGGGGATATTCGGGTCCCCCGCGTCGTCGTTGTGGAGCCCATTGCGGAAGACTATCCGTGAGATGAGGCCGTGGATCCGCGATCGCCCCTTTCCATTCGACAGTCTTTATACGCAGGCGTGAGCGGCTCGCGCGGCGGCTGTAGTGTTTGCCGAGGTGTTGCGGAGGTTTGGCGCCGGGTGTCGGTGAGGGCGGGTGGGATGATTTGTGGAGTGGATACAGAGAAAAGGAGGGGGAATGGGGTGAAAAAAACGACGCAAG
>JAEZUE010000025.1 GCA_023443455.1 Verrucomicrobiota bacterium | reverse complement strand
GCGCTCGCCTCCGCCCCGCCGCCGCCCCCGTCGTGGGCCGCCGATTTCGCCGCGCTCTTCGCCACGCCCCGCCGCCTCGCCGGCTGCGGCGGACTCGCCGTCGTCGCCGTGGTCGGCGTCGGCACCTACAGCATTGAACTTTGGGCACAGCTCGGGCCATGGGTCGACCTCGTCTGGGCCACCATGGAGGGCACCGTATGATCCTGCGCCATTGGAAAGCCCTGCTCGCCGCCGCCTGCCTCTTCATCACCGGCATCGCCGTGGGCGTGCTCGGCACGGTCGGCTTCGGCATGAAGCAGCTCCGCACCCTGCTCCGCGAACCGGCGGCGATACAGGCCCGGGCCGACCGCGGTCTCGGCCGCATCGAGAAGCGCCTCGTCACCGAGCTCGAACTTGACGCCAAGCAGCAGGCGATGATCCACCGCGAGTTCGCCCGCACCGCCGCCGAGCTGCGCGAACAGCGGGCCGAGACCATGCAACGCACCCGCCGCACCATCGGCGCCACGCTCAGGCGAATCGGCGCCCAGCTCCCCCCCGAGAAACGGGCCGAGTTCCGCCGCAAAGTCCGCGCCCGCCTCGACCGCCTCGGCATGGAAATCGACACCACCGCCGACGAGGAACGCAACGCGCCGGCCAGCGATTGATGCTGGCTCGATCAGCCGGCCGAGGTGTCCGCTTTTTAACGACACGGTAGACCGAGCCCTCGGGTCGCTTGAGGCAGGGGTATCCACCCGCTGACATCCGACGATCGAACGAGGCTCAATCGGCCCGGTCGCTCACCGCACCACCGGGGCCGGGAACCGGCGAGCAGGCTCGCCCCCCCCTGCACCGACCGAAAGAACCGGCATGGCGCGGCGAAACCCCGGCTTCACACCACCGGGATCAGTTCCGCGCCCGGGCCGGTTTTCATGTGCAGCACGTCCGGCTGCGCGCCGAACTTCGCCGCGTAGGTCGCGACGATCCGCTCCGCGTCGGCCTGGCCGAACTCGCCGTTGGTCAGCGCCATCACCGCGCCGCCAAAACCGCCGCCGGTCAGGCGGGCACCGAACACGTGCTGCGCCGTCGAGAGCCGATCGACGAGGAAATCGAGTTCGGCGGTGCTGTTCTCGAAAAGGTTCTGCGAGCTGCGATGCGAAGCGGTCAGCAGTTGCCCGACCGTGGTCAGATCGCCCCGCGCGAGCGCCGCCTGCACCGCCGCCACGCGCGCGATCTCCTCGACCACGTGCTTTGCGCGACGATACACCGCGTCCGCCAGGGTGGCCTTCTTCGCCTCGAGCAATTCGGGCGTGGCCTCGACGAGCTGGGCGACGCCGAGCGCTTCGGCGGCCTCCATGCACTCGCGGTGGCGGGCGGCGTAGAGGCCGTCGACGAGCGCGTGCTTGGTGTGGGTATTGAAGACCCAGAAATGGGCGTCGGCAGGCATCGGCACGGTGGCGAACGAGGGCCCGCGGCAATCGATGAAGACGAGGTGGTCGCGCTTGCCGAAGCCCGACACGCCCTGGTCGAGGATGCCGCAGGGCACGCCGACGAACTCGTTCTCGGCCTTGCGCCCGAGCTTCACGAGTACCTCGCGCTCCGGCGCCTCGCCGGCTAGCGTGGTGAGCGCGAGGCCGGTTGCCAGTTCGATGGCCGCGCTGCTGCTCATGCCCGCTCCGGGGGGAAGATCGGATACATCGGCGAACGCGAAGCCCGCCGGCTGCCGCAGACCGAAGTCCGGCAGCTTCGACCAGATGCCGAGCTGGTAGTTCACCCAGGCGCGTTCGCCCTCCTGCTTGCGCAGACCCGCGTCGAGCGCCACCTCGACCGCCGTGTCCGAGTGCCCGCTGACGAACACCGCCTTGCCCGCCTCGGCCGGGCGGGCCGCCACCCAGATCCCACGGTCGATCGCCGCGCCGAGCACGGTGCCGCCGTTGTAGTCGGTGTGGTTGCCGATGAATTCGATGCGGCCGGGGGCGCGCGCGATGACGGTGGGCTCGCCACCGAAGGCGGAGCGGAACTTCTGGAGCAGTTTCTCTTTCATCAGGGGGGTGATTCGGCCGAGCGTGGGCGCCGCAGCCCCGCCTTGGCAACGCCGCAGTGGCACCGTTCAACCCCACCCGCCAACTTCTCCCCGGGAAAAATAGCGTGACGACCGTCACGCTATTTTTCCCGGGCTGAGACCAAGGAGAAGGAGGCGGGGGGCGGGCGACGAGGCGGGCGGCTGCGATCCTCGGAGGCGGGGCGCCCCGGTCGGTGGGCGGCGCCCGCCGGCCGGCGTTCGTTTTCCCTCTTCCCCCGCGCGACGGCCTGTTCCACGCTCCGCGACTCCATCGCATGCATCCCCGCCTCTCCGAATTGTTCGCCTCCCGCTTCGGCACCGCCCCGTCCGCCGTCGAGGAACTCCGCGCCCACGGCTCCGACCGCAAGCTCTACCGTCTGCGCGATGCCTCCGGCCGATCGGCCATCGGCGTCGAGAACCCCGATCTCGGGGAAAACGCGGCGTTCGTGAGCTTCTCGCGCCATTTCCGCGCCCAACGCCTGCCGATGCCCGAGATCTACGCCGACGATCGTGCGCAGGGCGTGTACATCGAGGAGGACCTCGGCGACACCACTCTGTTCGACTTTCTGCAACAGCAACGCGGCAGCGCCGCCGAGGTGCCGGCCGAAGTCGCGGCGGTGTACGAGGAGGCGGTGCGCCTGCTGCCGCTCATCCAGATCAAGGCCGCGCGCGGGCTCGACTACAGCCTGTGCTACCCGCGCGGCGCCTTCGATCGGCGCTCGATGATGTGGGATCTCAACTACTTCAAGTACCACTTCCTCAAGCTCGCGCAGATCCCCTTCCACGAGCAGCAACTCGAGAACGATTTCGAGACGCTCTGCTCCTTCCTGCTCACCGCCGGCCAGGACCATTTCCTCTACCGCGATTTCCAGTCGCGCAACATCATGGTGCGCGACGGCCAGCCCTGGTTCATCGACTACCAGGGCGGCCGCAAGGGCGCCTTCCACTACGACCTCGCCTCGCTCCTGCTCGACGCCAAGGCCAACCTGCCCTTCGCCTTCCGCGACCACCTCAAGGAGGTCTACCTCGACGCCGCCGTCGCGCTCACCGACGTCGACTCGGCCCGCTTCGACGGCTTCTTCCGCGGCTTCTCCCTCATCCGCATCCTGCAGGCGATGGGCGCGTATGGATTTCGCGGATTCTTCGAGCGCAAGACGCACTTTCTCCAGAGCGTGCCCTACGCGGTGCGCAACCTCGAGCACCTGCTCCAGCAGGGCGAGCTGCCCGTGCCGCTGCCCGCGCTCAACGCCGCCCTCCAGCAGATCGTGCGCTCCACCCGCCTGCGCGAGATCGCCCCGGTGCCGCTCACCCTCTCGCTGGGCATCACCAGCTTCTCCTACAAACGCGGCTACCCGGCGGACGACTCGGGCCACGGCGGCGGCTTCGTCTTCGACTGCCGCTCCCTGCCCAACCCCGGCCGCGAGGAACGCTTCCACGCCCTCACCGGCCGCGACGCCGAGGTCGCCGCCTGGCTGCGCGAACGCGACGAGGTCGGCCGCTTCGTCACCCAGATCCTGGTCCTGCTCGAGCCGGTGCTGGCCGCGTACCAGAAACGCAACTTCACCCACCTCTCCGTCGCCTTCGGCTGCACCGGGGGCCAGCACCGCAGCGTCTATTGCGCCGAGGAACTCGCCCGCCAGCTGCGCACCCGGGGCGGGGTGATCGTCGACATCGCCCACCGCGAGCAGCCCCTCTGGCCCAAAAAAGCGTGAAACCCGGCGCGCGGGCTGCGTGCCCGGGCGTTTGCCGTAGCCTCCCGCCTCCGGACCTCCCCATTTTTCACGCACACGATGAAAGCGATGATCCTGGCCGCCGGGCGCGGCACGCGGCTCAAGCCCCTCACCGACACCCGCCCGAAGGCGCTCGTCGAGATCGACGGCGTCACCCTGCTCGAGCTCACCCTGCGACGGCTTGCCGGGGCCGGGGTTGCCGAGGCGATCATCAACCTGCACCACTGCGGCGAACAGATCCCCGCCTTCATCGAGCGGCACGGGCGCTTCGGACTGCGCCGCATCGAGTACTCCGCCGAGCCCGAACTGCTCGACACCGGCGGCGGCCTGAAGGAGGCGAGCTGGTTCTTCGACGACGGCCGGCCGTTCCTCGTGCACAACGTCGACGTGCTCAGCACGATCGACCTGCGCGCCCTGCTCGCCACGCACATCCGCACGGGCGCGCTCGCCACCCTCGCCGCCCTCCCGCGCCCCACGGCGCGCCCGCTGTTCTTCGACGCCGAAGACCGCCTCGTCGGCCGCCGCACCGCCGCCGGAGGCGACACCTTCGTGCGCGCCCCCCACGGCGACGCCGCCGCCCTCGGTTTCTGCGGTATCCAGATCGTCTCGCCGGCACTGTTCCCGAAGATGGCCGAATCGGGGGTCTTCCCGATCGTCGGCTGCTACCTGCGCCTCGCCGGCCAGGGCGAGGCCATCAATGCCTTCCGCCCGCTCGACGCCCGCTGGCGCGACTGCGGCCGCCCCGAGGACCTACGGCCGCTCTGAGGCGGCAGCAGCCTCCCTCGCCGTAGGGTCGCCGCTCGTCGGCGGATCGCGCCCCCGTCACCCGCCCGCGCGAGAAGCAGGGGTGTACAGGAGGTACGACCGATCATTTTCCACCCTGCTGACAGGACGCTGTCAGCAGGCGGTGTTACGCTCCGCGCCCAATGCCCACGCCAACGCGAACCCAAACCTGAACACCATGATCCAAGTCACCGAAATCGCCTTCACCGGCTACCCCGTCACCGACATGCCCCGCGCCCGCTCCTTCTACGAGGGCGTGCTCGGCCTCAAGCCCGCCTCCACCTTCGACCACGAGGGGAAACAGTGGATCGAGTACGACATCGCGGGCGCCACCCTCGGCATCACCAACATGGCGCCCGACTGGAAGCCGTCGACCGCCGGCCCGAGCGTGGCCCTCGAGGTCGCCGACTTCGACGCCGCCATCGCCGACCTGCGCGCCGCCGGCGTGGCCTTCATCCTCGAGCCGATGGACAGCAGCGTATGCCACATGGCGGTCGTCACCGACCCCGACGGCAACAGCGTCTGCATCCACCGCCGCCACGCGCCGAACGCCTGAACCGGAACCGCGATGGTCGCCCACCCGACCGAGAGCATCGGCCGACGTTCGTTGGCCGATGCGTTGTTCAACGCCTGGGCCGAGCCCGATTCGGCCGCCGCGCGTGCCCGCACGGCAGTCGGCACGGCCCTGCTTTCCGATGGGCCCCGGCCCGAGCTGGCCAACAGACTCGAACTTTTCGGCCAGTTCGTCGGCTCGTGGGATCTCGACGTGACCGCCTTTCCCGCGAATGGCGAACCGGTCCGCGAGACCGGCGAGTGGTATTTCGGCTGGGCGCTCGACGGTCGCGCGATCATCGACGTCTGGGTTTGCCCGCGACGCGACCTCCGCCTCCGCCGGCCCGACGCCGGCGACCACGGGGTCACCCTGCGGTTTTTCGATCCGGATATCGACGCCTGGCGTTCGACCTGGATCGGCCCGGTGCGGCGTGTCGTGCAACCGTTCGTCGCACGCCAGATTGGCGACGAGATCGTGCTCGCCGGCTCGTTCGCAGCCGACGTGGAGACCCGCTGGGTTTTTTCGGAGATCACGGAGCACAGCTTCCACTGGCGCCACGAGACCTCGTCCGACGGCTGGAACACCCGGAGCCTCCACCTCGAGATGCACGCCACCCGACAGGCGGAATCATGAACATAACCGAAGCCATCCACGCCCGCCGCACCGTCCGCGATTTCCAGGATCGGCCCGTCGACCGGCCGATCCTCGAACGCATCGTGGATGCGGGCCTCCAAGCCCCGTCCAACGACCACCTGCGCGCCTGGGAATTCGTGGTCGTCGATGAACCGGCTCGCCGGCTCGAGCTGCTGGCGAAGGTTCGCCGCGAGTTTCCGGAGGAGGAGGTCGCGTCTTGGCTCGACAGTTGGGGCAGCGCCGACCCGGTGCAGCGGGCCATGTACCTCGACGGCGTGCCGAAGCAGCATCGCATGCTGCTGACCGCCGGTACGCTGCTGGTACCGTGTTTCCGGCAGGCGTCCCCGTTGTTGCAGCCCAAGTGCCTCTCCGATCTCAACGGCTTCGCCTCGATCTGGTGCTGCATCGAGAACATGCTCCTGGCGGCGGCGGCGGAAGGGATCTTCGGGGTGACCCGAATTCCGTTCCCTGCGGAGCTCACGCACATAAAGCAGACGCTTGGAATCCCTCCCGACTACGAGGTGGCGTGTTATCTCGCGCTCGGCCATCCCGCTCCAAACGCCGCAAGACCCCACCAGCTTGCAGCCTGTGCAAAGGAGCGAATCCGCCTCGAACATTGGTGAACACCACACCGCACCACGGCCGGCCGGCCGACCAACACCCGAAAATCTTCTCCAAGTTTCTCCTTGATTCGCTCCCGCCCCCTTCCCAGCCTCTGCCCTCCTTCACGGCGGAGGCCCTTGGCCTTCGGCGAAAAGGAGTCCCATCGGGGTGTAGCTTAGCCTGGTAGAGCGCTACGTTCGGGACGTAGAGGCCGGAGGTTCGAATCCTCTCACCCCGACCATTTTGAAACCCGCGACTTCGGTCGCGGGTTTCTTTTTTGCCGGAAGCGCCACCCCCGCACCAGTTGAGCCAGCCGGATCAGCGGCATTCGCTCCCCCGACTGCCTCCGCCCGGACCAGTCGCAGACTGGTCCTACTTCGCGAGCACGCCCTTGGAGGTCAGCTCGCCGCGCAGCCATCGCGCGGTCTCAAGCAGCGACGGGCCGTCATGGATGAGGTTCTTGCCGCGCGGGATGCCGCTCTCGATCACCACATGCGGCCAAGCGTCCGCCCAGCCGCGCTCGGCCATCAACGCCGGCACATCGACCGGATGGTCGTCCTCCTCGGAGAACACCACCACCGCGTCGGGTTTCGCCGCCGCCACGCTCGGCAGGTTCAGCGCCAAATAGCCCGCCGCCATGCCCCGGAAAATGTTCACGCCCCCGGCCAGCTCGAGAATGTCGTGCACGAACGTGAGCCCACCGGCCATGCGCGGGTGACGCCCAAACCACAGCTCGGCGTAGATCCGGGGGCGCTCCACCGGGCGCGAAGCGCGCAGCGCGGCCGCCTCGTTCGCCATGCGCTCCGCCAGCTCGTGCGCCGCCTCCATCTCGCCGAGCAACGCGCCGAGCCGGCGGATGTTCTCGAGGATGCCCCCGAGGCTGTCGGGCAGTTGCAACACGAACACCGGAATGCCCGCCTGGGCCATCTTGCGCGCCAGCCCCAGCTGCACGCCGCTGGTCATCAGCACCAGGTCCGGTTGCAGCTCGCGCAGCTTCTCCACCTCGATCTTGAGGTAGTCGCCGACCACGGGAATCCCGCCGACCGGACAATAGCGGGAGCAATAGTGCGACACCCCCGCCAGCCGGTCGCCCAGCCCCATCGCGAAGATCGCCTCGGTGTAACCGGAGACCAGCGACACGACCCGCCGCGGCCGCTCGGGCATCTGGATGAAGGCGGCGATCGGCTCGCATTTGATCCGCCGCACGACGTTGTCCCTCGAGTAGACTTTCACCCGCGCAGCACACCGCCGAAGCAATAACTCGTCAACGGCTGCGAAGGTCCGCGACACAAACGTTTCCCGTCCGCCCGACATCGGCCGAAGCTCGCTTCGGTTCCACCTCCGAGCACCAACAACTCCCCCGCCTTTCACCCATGGCCTCACCGTTCGCCCTCAACAACCCGCACGCCTCCCCCGAGGCCGTGCGCCTCTTCCGCTACCTGCACGAGATCCGCGGCAAGTTCATCCTCTCCGGCCAGCAGGAGGTCGAACACCTCGGCCTGCACGACGGCGACGATGTCGAGTACGTGAAGGCCACCACCGGCAAGCTGCCCGCCATCCTCGGGCTCGACTACATCAGCTACCCCGACACCTCCGAGCGCGCGATCGAGTGGTGGCGCCGCGGCGGCATCGTGAGCCTCTGCTGGCATTGGGGCGCCCCGGGATACGGCCCCGGCTACCCCGCCAGCAAGGAGACGATCGACGTCGATGCCGCGCTCACGCCGGGCACCGAGCTGAACCGGATCCTCATGCAGGACATCGACGACGTCGCGCGCGAACTGCTCAAGCTGCGCGACGCCCACGTGCCCGTACTCTGGCGACCGTTGCACGAGTTCAGCGGCGACTGGTTCTGGTGGAGCAAGTCCGGCCCGGAACCCTTCAAGCGGCTCTGGCGCCTGATCCACGACCGCTACACCCGCGACTTCGGCCTCGACAACCTCGTCTGGGTGCTCGGCTACACCTCGCAGCCCGGCACCGACTGGTACCCTGGCGACGAGTACGTCGACATCGCCGGAGCCGACAACTACGCCACCGGCCCCCAGGCCGAGATGTACCGCGCCACCGAGTTGGTGGTCGGCCCGGAGCGTCTCATCGCCTACCACGAGTGCGGCCCGATCCCGCCGCCCGACGAACTCGTGGGGCAACAGATCCCGTGGTCGTGGTTCCTCACCTGGCACACGATCCACATCCGCGAGCAGAACACGCCGGAGTACCTGCGCGCGGTCTACCACCACCCGTACGTGATCACCCACGACAAGCTGCCGGACCTCAAGTAGGGCCGGTCTCCGACCGGCCCCGCCGCTGGACACCACAGCCGCTCAGCCCGCAGCCGCCCGCGCTCGATAACGATAGTACGCCGCACAGGCGCCTTCCGACGACACCATCGGGGCGCCAAGCGGGTGCTCGGGCGTGCAACGCGTGCCGAAGACCGGGCATTCGTGCGGCTTGCGGTTGCCGCGCATGATCGCACCGCTGATGCAGTCGGGCTCCTCGCGCACCGCGTCGCCATCGAGGCCGAAGCGCTCCAGCGCATCGAACTCGCGCAGCTCCGGCCGGAGGCGAAAGCCGCTCAGCGGAATCTTGCCCAGTCCGCGCCACTGGCGGTCGGAGACCTCGAAGACCGAATACATCGCCTCCTTCGCCCGCACATTGCCCTCCGGCTTGACCGCGCGCGCATAGGCGTTGGCCACTTCCGGCCGGTCCGCCTCGAGCAGCTCCACGCAGCGCAGCACGCCGTGCAGGATATCCACCGGCTCGAATCCGGTGACGACCATCGGCACGCCAAAGCGCTCGGCGAGCGGACCGTACTCCCCGGTGCCCATCACGGCGCACACATGGCCGGCGGCGAGAAAACCCTGCACCCGGTTCTCGGGCGACGAGAGGATCGCCGCGATCGCGGGCGGCACGAGCACATGGGAGACCAGCAGCGTGAAGTTCGTCAGTCCGAGCTGTTTCGCCTGCAGCACCGCCAGCGCGTTCGCCGGGGCGGTCGTCTCGAAACCGACCGCGAAGAACACCACCTCGCGCTGCGGATTCTGCGCCGCGAGCTTCACGGCATCGAGCGGCGAATACACCAGGCGCACGTCGCCCCCGCGCGCCTTGGCCGTCAGGAGATCAACGCCCGTGCCGGGCACGCGCAGCATGTCGCCGAACGAGCACAGCATCACCTCCGGCCGTGCGGCCAGCGCCACCGCGGCGTCGATCAGCCCCACCGGCGTCACGCACACCGGGCACCCGGGCCCATGCACCAGCGTGATCGCGGAAGGCAAGAGCTCATCGAGGCCGAACTTCACGATGCTGTGCGTCTGCCCGCCGCAGATCTCCATGATCGTCCACGGCCGCGTCACCCGGCGGGCGATCTCGTGCGCCAGCCGCTGCGCCGCGGCGGCATCGCGGTATTCGTCGATATATTTCACACCGAATGGCCTCCGTCGCCATCCGGCTCTCCCGGACCGAGCTCCTCCAGCTCCCCCATCTGCTCGAGGTGGCCGAAGATCGCCTTCGCCTCCGCTTCGTCGACCACGCTCAGCGCCATCCCGACATGCACGAGCACATAGTCTCCCGCCTTCGCCTCGCCCACACAGGAGAGGTTCACCTCCTTGACGACACCACCGAAGCTCACGCGTCCGCTGCGGAACAGCGGATCGTCACCTGTGATCGAGAGAATCTGGCCGGGCACGGCGAGGCACATGGGAATCGGGGCTGAGTTACTGTGGTTGAATACTCACGCGGGAAAAATCCGGAGAATCCGGTCGGAGACCGGACCTACTTGTCGAGCATGCCGGCAAAGTAGGACCGGTCTCCGACCGGTTCGGCCAACTGGCGCAGCACCCCGGTCTCGCGCATCGCGAAATCCGCTCGCCACTCGCCTCTCGTCTCTCGTCTTCATTGCGCCAGCTCAGCAGATGCGCGGCAACTGTTCGCCGCTGAGGCGGTCGAGGATGCGGTCGACGCCGATCGTGCTGCGCAGGATCGTCTGGCCGCGGGCCGCGGCGCGGAACTCGCCGATGCGCACCGGTGATCCACCCGGCACCACGCGGGCCAGGACCGCCAACGCCCGCGCCGCATCGCGCTCCGGCACGATCGCCACGAAACGCCCCTCGTTGGCCACGTACGCCGGATCGAGTCCAAGAATCTCACACGCCCCGCGAACCGGCTCGCTCACCGGAATCGCGCGTTCGTCGAGATGGGCCGCGAGGCCCACGGTCTCCGCGATCTCGATCACCGCCGTCGCCAACCCGCCGCGGGTGAGATCGCGCAGGCAATGCACCTCGATGCCCGCCGCGAGCAACGCCTCCACCGCGGGCCACAGGTGGGCCGAGTCGCTCTCGATCGGCGACTCGAACTCGAGTCCCTCGCGCTCCGCGAGGATCGCCATGCCGTGGCGCCCGATGTCGCCACTGAGCAGAACCACATCGCCGGCCCGCACCGAGGCCGGCGAGATCGGTGCCGAACTTTCCATCACGCCGAGGCCGGATGTCGTCACGTAGAGACCGTCGCCCTTGCCCCGCTCGACCACCTTGGTGTCGCCGGTGACGATCTCCACGCCGACCGACCGCGCCGCCTCGGCCATCGACGCGACGACACGTTCGAGCGTCGCCATCGGCAGCCCCTCCTCAAGCACGAAGCCCACGCTCAACCACCGCGGCCGCGCCCCGCACATCGCGAGATCGTTGCAGGTGCCATGCACCGCCAGCGCGCCGATGTCGCCACCGCGAAAGAACAACGGACTCACCACGTGCGAATCGGTCGTGAACGCCAGGCGTGCGCCGGCCGGCGGCGCAAGCACCGCCCCGTCGTGGCGCGCCCCGACCGCCGCGCCACCGAAGGCCGGCAGGAACACCCGGTCGAGCAGCTCCTGGGTGAGCCGCCCGCCGCCGCCATGAGCGACCTGGATCTCCTGCGGGCGCCCCAGCGACACGGGGCAGGCGAGGGACGGGGTCACGGAACCGGGGCCGGAGGCGGATGCGTTGGGCACGGTGGCCATCGTGCCCAGCGTCCCCGTCGGCTCAAGTCCGCGATCGGACACATTTTCACCATCGGGCGGGCCACCCACGACCGGCCATCCCGTGAATGGCCCGTCCGTTCTCGCGCGGGTTGCCGCCCGAGGAAAATGCCGCTTCCTCGCTGCCCATACCCAATGCCAAGTCCAGCCAGCATCCGGATTCGTCAAACACTGCACAAAGAAGCCGCGCCAAGCGCTCTGCCCATCGCCGAGCAACGCGCGGCCTGGCTCGAATTCGCCCGCACGCAACCGCTTCCCGCATCGGTCCAGGCGATCGAGCAAACCGTCGCCGGCGTCGCGTGTCTCCGAATTCTCCCCACCAAGGCGGTCTCCGACGCTCTCGTGGTCTATCTGCACGGCGGTGGTCTGGTCGACGGGGACCCGATCACCCATCGCGCCTTCGCGGCGCAAGTCGCCATGGCGACCGGTTATCCAATCTTGTTGGTCGGCTACCGGCTCGCGCCCGAACACCCCTTTCCCGCAGCGATCGACGACATCATGACGGTCCTGCAAGCCCTCCTCCCGGAGCCGGCCGGGCCCTCGCTCCAGCGAATCGCCCTGGGCGGCGACTCGTCGGGAGCGGGGCTGGCGTTGACAGCCGCGCAACGGCGACGCGATGAAGGTCTCCGCGCCCCCGCCTGCCTATTCTCGATCTCCGGAGTGTTCGACCTGACACTCTCGGCGCCTTCGATGACGGAGTGCGCCGCGGTCGACCCCTGCCTCACCGTCGACGCACTCAAAGGATGGCTGCCACTGCTCGGCCCCGCACCCGACCTTCGGCACCCGTGGTTATCGCCGCTGTTCGGCGAGTTCCACGACCTCCCTCCCTGCCTGTTTCAGGTCGGCGAACACGAAATCTGGCGCGACGACTCCACCCGGGCCGCCGCCCGCCACTCCGAGGCAGGCAACAACACGACGCTCCGGGTGTGGGATTCAATGTGGCACGTCTGGCCCATGTACCCGGAACTACCCGAGGCGGGCGAGGCCATCGAGGAGCTCGCGGCGTTTCTCGAGCCCCACCTCCGGATCGAACCACTAGAAACCTGATACTGCCGCCCAACGCGAAAGCGCCCGCGCTCCACCCGGGGCCGTGGACGGTGGCAGCACAACGAACGAGCACGGCGGATTTCGGCTCTGCCGCCAGGTTGCGGCGATCAACCTGCCATCGCGTGCCCGCCACCCGCGCTACAAATGCGGGAGCCCGGCGAGAGGCTTCGCAACCAGAACCGGCAACTTCGCCATGATCGGGAGGTTACGCCTACCGCAGTCGCCCCACGCCCGAACCCGGGCGAATCGGCAGTGGATCGGCCACGCCCCCGCGGACCACTGGGAATCGCCGTATCGACGTCCTCGACAGAACCTGTGCGGTTCGCCAATTTCCCCGCATGGCGTGGCGTATCGCAGATTCCATCATCCGTGGAGAGATCGACAACCGTGTGCGCGGGCGGGTCACCGGACACCTCGTCCTCGCCGGCCACACCGAACCGGTCGTGCTCGACCTCGCCGGCAATTGCCTGGGCGACCTCGCCGGCCGCCGGCTCGTCTTCACCAACCCCAGCCCCAAGCCGGCCACCCTGCCCGGTTTCGCCAACCTCCAGCACGGCCGCGTCGGCGACATGACCGCCTCCCGGAAAGTCCGAGTCCCCGAGATGCCGCCCGAGGAGTTGGCCGCCGGGGAGGACAACCAAGCGCCGCTTCCCTCGCACTGGGCCAACGCGCTCCATCTCGAGTGGTTCGACGAGCACAACGGCCGCATCGTCATTGAGACGGCCGACTTCGCCCTCTCGATCGCCGAAGAGGCCAGTTGGGAGATGTCGGCGGAAGAGGAAACCGCGCAGCAGGATTCCAACGCCGACGCGCTCTTCTCCTATTTCGCGCAGCTCGAACCGGTCCGTCCCGGCGAAGAGGAAACGGATTCTCCGATCGAGGCCGAGGCCACCCCGCACCCGAGCAACCACGAGCTGCGCCCCTGCACCGAGGAGGAGGCCGAGATCGCCCAGGCGCGCAGCGACCTGCTGGCCGACCGCATCGGAGCCCGCCTTGCCCGCGAAGGCGAAGACGCCGACGAGGCCGCGATCATGGAAGAGGAGATCGAGCGCCTCAGCCGCGAGCTCGGCGAGCCCGAGCCCACGCCCGAGGAAATCGAGCGGCGTGACGCGTGGATCGAGGAGATCAATCGGGCGGCCGAGGAGATGCTCGACGACCCCAACTTCGAGATCCCCGAGCCCGAGGAACACCCGCTCTACCAGAGCACCCGAGAGATCTACGAGTGGCTCGACGACCTCGCCGAGGAGCACCACTGGATCCCCGCCGATGCACCCGAGGAGCATCCGATCCGCGAGCTGGTCTGGTCGGTCCAGCGCGCCGCCGCAAAGTTCGCGGGAGCACTCAATGGCGAGTGGCCGCCATCGATCTTCGCCTGCGGCTCGACAATCGTCCGCTTGAAACGAGGACGCGTCTATCTCGACGACGCCCTGCGCGCCACCGAATCCTGCCAGGAGGAGAAGCTCATCCCGCCGGCCCTGCTCGGCCCGATCCTCGTCGACATCATCGACCTCGCCCACGACGCCGACGAGATCATCGCCGAACTGCGCGAACGCCTCGCCGAGGGCGAGTAGGACCGGCCCGCAGGTCCACGTCCCCGACTGGACCGGACAACTCGGCGGGCGCGCCCACCTGCAGGGCGCCCCCAATGGTGGAGCCACAACGAATCCTCTCTCTGCGAACCTTGCGTTCCTCGCGGTTCAATTGCGGTTTTCAGCTTCACAAGCGGAACGGGCGTCGGCCAGCAGCGCTCCTGCTGAATGGCTTCGCCATCCAGCCACGCGAACCGAACCGGTCACAGACCGGTCCTACTTCGCCACCGGCGTGAGCCGGTAGAGCTTCGCTCCGTGGTAGGGAACCACCGGGGCAAACGTGCCACGCCTCTCGCCGAGATCGGTGTGCGTCCAAAGATCGCGGATGCGCCACTCCGCGCCCGCCCCGAAGGACGCGAGGTCCACCTCGACGGGCACCCCCGGACCGTTGTCGGTGCTGGCCGCGGTGCCGACCACGGTGAAGAGCCGCACGGGGCCGGCCGGTTCCTCGCCGGCCTTGAGGTCCGGTATCGCACTCGCGCGGAAACGCACCGCCCCGGCAGGCACGGCGTATTCGATCACGGCGGCGGCGAGGGCCGAGACACCGCGCACGGATCCGGCCTCGTCCTTGGCCACCTTCGCGCTGTCCCATTGGGCATCGGCCTGCGTCCATGTTTCGTCGGTGAGCACGCGCTCGCTGCCGTCGGCCATCACCCAGCGCGGCCGACTCCAGAGTACCGGTACGAAACCGTCGAACTCGCCGACCGGCTCGGCCACGAGGAAAAGCGAACGGCCGTCGGCCACCTCGATGTCGATCGGCGAGGCGACCGCCGCGGAGACGGCACCGGAGTCGTGCCGGGCGTTCTCCGGTCGCAGGCCCACGCGATCGCGGGCGTTGAAGAGCGCCAGGTAGAGATCGCCGGACTTCGGTTCCTTCGCCGTCCAGGCGATCAGGCCTTCGCGGTCGAACCGCGGGCGGTTGTCGACGCTGTGCTGGTTGACGGCGAGCACTTCGTCGTTGGTGAGCAACGACAGCGTGAAAGGATCGGTCTTGGTGAGATCGCCGCCGTGCATGAGCGGCGAGCGGGCGATCGACCAGAGGGTCATCAGGGTGCGCTGTTCATCCTCCGTGTAGCGCGTCGTGCGCTCGCCCATCACGAGCGTACCGAGCGGCAGCATGTCGGCATCGGGCCAGGCTCC
This sequence comes from Verrucomicrobiota bacterium, assembly GCA_023443455.1. GTDB lineage: Bacteria > Verrucomicrobiota > Verrucomicrobiia > Opitutales > Opitutaceae > CAJCBL01. Next base: position 45,247 of record JAEZUE010000025.1, on the reverse strand, counting down.
GGGGCGGCGGTGCGGGTTCCAGTTCGCGAGGCGGCCGAACTGCTCCTTGAGCGCGAGCCAACGGTCCCAGAAATCGTCGCTGATGCGCCAGAGGTTGGCGTGCGTCGTCACGTGGTCGGCGGCGCGGATGTCGGTCGCGCCGGGCGAAAGGCTCAGCACCATCGGGCGGCCGGTCTTGTCGATCGCACGGCGGATCGCCTCGATCTCCGGCCGGTTCTGGAAATAGGGCCGGCTGAGATCGTCGACCTTCACGTAGTCCACGCCCCACTCGGCGATGAGCGCGAAGACCGAATCGTAGTACTCCTGCGCCCCGGGCTTCGACATGTCGACGCCGTACATGTCGGGATTCCACGGACACACATGCTCCTTGTCGGCGATGTCCTGCGCGTGGAACTCGGTGCCGAGGATGGGCAGGTTGCGCTCCACCGCCTGCCGCGGGATGCCGCGCATGAGGTGGATGCCGAACTTCAGGCCGAGATCGTGCACGTAGGCCGAGAGCGCCTTGAACCCGTTGCCGCCCTCCGAGGAGGGGAAGCGGTTCACCGCCGGCTGCAGGCGACCGAAGGCGTCCATCGTGAGCATGGCGTCCTTGCGGTAGCCATGGTCCTTCGCGCCGGGCTCGTACCACTGGATGTCGACCACCACGTACTGCCAGCCGTGCGCCTTGAGGTTCGCGGCCATGTAGTCGGCCTGCTCCTTCGTCTGCGCCTCGGTCACGGTGGTGGCGAAACAGTCCCAACTGTTCCAGCCCATGGGCGGGGTGGGCGCCCAGTCGAGAAAGGAGGGAGCGGACTCGTCGGCAAGGGCGGCAGCACCCAAAAGCGCGGCCACGGCGGAGACCAAAGCGAAACGGGAGAGAGAAAGCATGGCGGTACGGTTTTAGTCCGTGGAGGGGAATTCGAAACGAGGCCCCTCGATACCCCGGCCATGATCGATCAACAAGCGCCCGCGCGCGTGACAGTCATGCTCCCCCGTAATTCCACCAGCTGCGAATCAGGCATTCCCCGATCGGGAGTTTCTGGCCCGGGCATGGAAGCAGCAGATGATGGAAACCCATGAACACGACGACCCAATCTGTCGTACCCGCAACCGCCGTGCCCGGCGAGCCGCAGGCCTACCGTCCCGACTCCGCCTCGATCATCCACGCCGTGATCAACCGCCGCGGCGGCGCCCCGGCGATCCTCGACCGCGAGGCGGCGCAACGCGAACAAACGGAACGCGCGAACCTGGGCCTCCTGCTCCACGCCCTGCACGAAATCGCCGAGGCCCGAGTGCCGAGCGGGCTGCGCCGCCTGATCAAGGAGTCGGAGGTCCAGCGCGCCGCGGCCGTGCTCCGCCGCTTCTCCCTGCTCCACCCAACCGTATCCTACGGACAACTTCTCGAACACTGCGAACGGGCCACCGTCGCCGAACACGATCCGGTCGCGCATCTGGTCGATCCGCTCCAGCTGCGCCACGTGCTCACCTTCCACGAAGGCATCCCCCACGAGGAGCTCACCGCGATCGACCTCTACGAACTCGACCGCGCGATCGAGCACGGTCCCGAGTCCGCCGTCGCGGCGTGGTTCGCCAACGTCGACCCGCAACGGCGGGCCCTGCCCGGCGCCACCCCCGCCTACCTGCGCACCCTCTACTTCCGGGCCGCCCGCGCCGGAGTCCCGGCCGCCCGCCTCGGCACGCTCTCCTTCGAGACCGCCGTGCTGACCCTGCGCCTCCAAGGCGTGATCGGATTCGAGGATACGCGGCTGTTCTTCTCCCTGCTCAAGCAGATCGCCGGCGAAGACATCCCCGGCCTCGAAAGTCATCTCGAGTCCGGCGAGACCCACCACGCCGCCGCCCAGCACCGCGCCGCCGGAAACACGCGCCCCGCGGAATACTTCCGCCAGCTCGCGAACTATTTCGACCACACCGCCCTGCCCAATCTCGAGCAGCGCGTGGTCCACACCGCCGCCGAGCGCAGCATCGCGTCCCAGCCGGCGGCGCACACGCCTCCCCCGGTGGCGGCCACCGCTTCGGCGCCGGTTCGTCGCGGCTTCCTCTCCGGCCTCTTCGGCCTCGGCCAATCGCTCTTCGCCCGAAGCTGAGCCGAGCACCGGCAGGGCCGGCGGCCACGCTCCACCAACCGGAGTCAGGGAGACCGCGGAGGCGCCCGTCCGAACGCCGGCCTACACCGAGGTCGAATCGCGACGCCGGGATCCGTTCTCCGGTTCGGGCGCCACCCGAAAGCCCGCCGGCTCGCCCCCACCGGCGAACACCCGCAGCGACACTTCCGCCCCGCCGAGCCCGAAGACGCCCGTCGCCAACGTGTTCTCGCCGTCCGTATCCGCCGGATCGTTGCGATGGATCGGAAACGCACCTTCGGCATCGCGCAGGATCGCGCGGACGCCCGCTTCTCCGGCCGCCGCATCGGGCAGCAGGCAGGCCAAACGATTCTGCCGCGCCCGGGATGAATCCGTGATCCGCTGACGCACCGCATCCAGCGCGACGTGCACCGCGTGGTTCGCATGCCCGAACGGGGCCCGGATCTCCTCGGCCGAAACGATCGACGGCGCGACCTCCACGGACCACACCCGCGGATCGCCCGCCGCACCGAGCGTGTGATGGAACGCGCCCGCCCGCGGAACATCCCGCAACAGGTCCACCGCATCCTCGAGCGTCGCGCAGTCGAGCACCGCGCGGGCGAGCAGCATCCGCGGCACCCCGACGTGCAAGCCGACCAGTCTCAGGTTGTTGATCGTCTGCACCAACCCGCGGCGGTTCATGCCGAACGCATGTCCGGGCAACGATCCCGGATAGCAGAACGAAACCAAGCCCGGAGCGCCTTCCGGCATCGCCTCGACCATGGAGCAACGCCCGCGCAGCCACGGATCGCCGTCCTCGTTGTGGCCGATCCACCGGGTGCCATCGGCCCCGCGCAACGCCACCGTGGTGCAACCGTCGTCGGTCGTGCTCAACAAGTCACCACGGCAATGCCACAAAAACACATCGTCGAACGGTTGCCCGAGCCCCTCCGCCAAGCCCTCGAGTTCAGCCCAGATCGCCGGCAGCGCCTCCCGCGCACACCGCGCCAGCGCATCCACGTGAGGATGCCCACGCCACACCTGCAACGCCCGCCAAGTCGGGCTCTGCGCCCAGTACTCCGCCAGCACCGGCCGGGCATGCTCGCCAAGGGCACGGCCGACTTCGCGGCGGGAACCGGAGATTTGCATAGGCGAGGCGAGCATGCGCTTGAGCTACACGCACCGCCGGCGCTTCAGCAAGTCTGCGGCACGAGAAGCGGCGAGACCCGTGAGTTGCTCGCAACATGCATGCCCGCCCGCATCCAACCGAACCGGTCGCAGACCGGTCCTACCTCGTCGGCAGGCCAGCCCGTAGGTCCATGTCTCCGACTGGACCTGTCAGACCGACACCGAAACCGTCGGCATCCAGCTCACCTCGACGCGGTGCGCGAACCAACGGACCTACCCGATCCGGCCAACACTCACCGCACCAGCTTCAGCACCGCCTCGACCAGTGCACCGATGCCGGTGGCGATGTCGCCCAGGCGGGCGTCGTACATGTAGGCGGGGGTCGTGACGAGCCGGTGCGTCTCGTCGACGTGGATCTCGGTCACGGCCTTGTCGACCGCCGTGCCGCCCATCGCCCGGATCGCGTCGGCGGTGCCGGGATCGTTGCCGATGGTGACGGCTGCCTGGAAGAGTTTGGCTCCGATCACCGGCGCGATGCAGATCAGACCGATCGGTTTTTCCGCGGCATGCATGTCGCCCAGGATACGCGCGAGGTCGGGCTGCACGGTGCAGTTGGGGCCATCGAAGGCGAACGTACAGAGATTCTTCGCGGCACCGAAACCGCCGGGCACAATGATCGCGTCGAGATCCGCGGCCGAGGCCTGCGCGAGCGGCGCGATGTCGCCGCGGGCGATGCGTGCCGCCTCGACAAGCACGTTGCGCGTCTCGCCCGCCGCCGGTGCGCCGGCGAGATGGTCGACCACATGCGCCTGCGGCATGTCGGGCGCGAAACAGCGCGCCTCGGCGCCGGCCCGGTCGAGGGCGAGCAGAGTGAGAACGGCCTCCCGGATCTCGGCTCCGTCGAACACGCCGCATCCGGCCAACACGACACCAACCTGGGGCTTGGACATGGCGCCGAGCGTGGCGAGTGCGCGGCGGACCGACAAGCCTGCGCTCGCTCGCAAGGAAAGTGTGAATGAGGCGACGGAGCCTCTGGCCGGTGGACTTCCCGCGGAACCGCCGCGACAACAGGCGGTCCATCGCAAATCCGACACAAGCTTCATGAATACATCCGCCCTGCTCAACGGCGCCCTGCCCCACGTCGCCACCCTCGTGATCTTCGTCCTCGCCGTGCGCGCCTACGTGCGCCGCCGCGGCTCCGGCCTGCTCCTGCTCGCCCTCGGCTTCGGCGTCGCGGCCCTGCTCGCCGCCTCGGCGCTCGTGACGCTTTGCGGCGGCCCCTCGCTCATCGGCCAGCTCGGGGGCCGGGTACCCGGACTTTGGATCGCGACCACCTACGCCCCCCCGCTGTGCTTCGCCCTCGGCTTCTTCCTGCTCGGGCGAAACAGCTCGGCGGAGGGCTGAAACGCCGATTCGCGGAGAAACTCCGTAAGGGCGTCGCTCGCCGACGCCCTTCCTCCGTGGCTGACGGTGGGGCGATACGGATTCCAACAGGCGTCGGCGAACGACGCCCCGCACACCTTGGCGCAAGCCGATCTCCGTCGACCTTCGGCGGCCGGCACGGATCGGAATCGCTCAACGACCGCCGGCGTGGACCAACTCCGCGCCCAAGCGCTCCGCCGAGGCACGGACTCCGGTGAGGATCGAGTCGGCCACTACGGCGGGGAATCCCTTGGGGAGCGCGCTCCCGACCGTCGCGACGACGTCCGGCGTGCGGGCGGCGAGATCGGCAAGGATCGCCGGCATGTCGGGAATACCGTAGCGCCGCGCGGTCTCGATCCAGTGGCGGGCGCGGATGTCATTCAACTTCCAGTGCGCACTCTTGCTGCGCACGGCCATGGCGAGCTTGACCTTGTGCTCGTCGAGCTTGCCGGCACCGCGGCCGATCAGTGGCCAGGCGGACAACACGTCGTAGAACGGCGTCAGCCGGTACTTCCCTCCGCGTTCGTGGAACAGGGAGAAGTTCTTCGCATGCCCATCGGTGGCGGCAAGCAGCCAGTAGACGACCTGTGCCTTCAGAAAGGCGCGCATGTCCTCGGCCGGGCAGGAGCCGGTTTCGAGGATGCGCAGAATGTCCCGCATGCCCGGTCCGCCGTCTGACTCATATTTCTGGATGCTCGGCCGGCCCAACGCCTGGCAGAAGTCCTCCTGCGGCAGCCGGGCAATCCAGCCACCCGTTTGCCGGGCGCGGTCAAATCGCTCGACGACCAGTACCTTCCGGGCGCCGAACTCCACGATCTCGCACGAGGCGGTGCTCAGACCGTAGGCCTGCATCAGCCGGGCGCAGAGCCACTCGTTCTCGACCGAGTCCTTCATGTCCATCTGCAGGTGCCCCACCAGGCCGAGCGGCAGCTTCACGATGTGCGTGGTCGGCGTGGCGCCGAGCGGACGGCACCACTTGCCGCGGTGGAACAGCAACGCCGTCTTTTCCTGCGCCCCGGCGAGCGAAATGCGAAATTCATCGGACTCCGGCTGCCCGAGCACGCGGCCCGCTGACAAACTCGCCGCGATCGATCGCTCGACATCGGCATCCGAAAGCGGTTCGGCATCGATCCGGTCATACCCAACCGGACTCTCCCCGTCGGGCAGCAATTGAACCGCGCCCACGCAGTCGCGTCCGATCGCCGTCAAGAGCTCGAAGGCGTCGGTCGATGCGGTGGCAAACCGGGAACGGATGCGGGTGCGGATCGCGCCGCTATCCGGGAGCAAATTGTCGAAGTAGTGCGCGACGACCTCACCGCGGTGTTCGACGTTTCCCGGGGTGAACGGAAGCGACAACGAAAGCATTCGACCGGCGGGAGAAGCCACCCAGGACGAGTCGTATTGCAGCACGTGGTTGCGCCGGGCCTGGGTCCACACGCCAACCCGGTGCCCGTTCATCCAGATCGCCAATATCGAAGATGCCATGGTCGCCCCCTCACCAATCGGCCTGAGCGGTCTTCGCCACCTTGACGCCGGCCTTTCTGCGCGCACTCGCCGGCGAGTCACTGGAGGCCCCCGGTGCAGCCGCGTCCGGCATCTCAACCACCAGGCGACCGCCAAGTGCTGCGACAAGCCGGGTGATCTGGTCGAAGGAAGTGACCCCCGGTTCCTGCTCGATGCGCGCAATCCGTTTCTGATTCACGCCGAGCAGCGGTCCGACCTGAGCCTGGCTGAGACCGCGAGCCTTGCGCAAACCCCGCAGGACCGCCCGGAGCTGGGATGAAGTGCCAACCGGGAAATTCATGGATCGGCAGTACTACCTTTAAGTAGTCATGGCAAGTTACTATTCAGAGATAGTACCATCAAGAAACTCCCAGAGAGGAGTATCTGCCCCGTGTCGGCCGAAATGCCGCGAGCTTCCGGACGTCCCTATTCCCGCGCCGACTCGAGCCTCGGAACCAACCACCGATCCCCTACCCCGACTTTGCCGATTCTTCCCGGCCCGATCCACTCCCGGTAGCCATTGCCCGGAAGCTTCTTCCGCGACCGGCTTCCGGGCGGAAGCCTCCTTTTCTGCCGATCACGCTGCCGATCTCCGGCGACCAGAAACACGCTGTTGTCGGCGGCCAATTCGGCACTCACAGTTCGCTTCGTGCCCTTGCCCCGCCTGCTCCCCTTCCTTGCCGTACTGACCGTCGCCCACGCGGCCCCCGAACGGATCGGAGACAGGACCGACTATGTCGGGACCGCACTGCGGGTGGCGTCGCCCACCGGCCTCGTGACCGGCTCGGAAGCACCCGGCGGTCGCACCCTCTACGGCGGGTACTCGGCGCCGGCGTTCCATGGCGATTGGGAGACCTCGGTCCGGGCATTCGACTCCCGACTGAGGAAGGTGATCGAGGAGGACGGCTGTTCCCTCTTCGGCGATTCGAGCATCCTGGTCGCGACACTACCGGCCCGGATCCAGCTCTCCGCCCGCCGCGGACCCAGCTATGTCGAGATCGTCGTCTGGTTGTCGCCGATGCCCGACGAGCGCATGAGCATCACTTACGTACAAAACGAAACCGGACTGTAGGGGCCAAGACCCGCGCCACGATGACAACGCCCGCTTCCGATCCGCACGACCTGCAACGCTTCCTCGCCGCCCAGGCCGACTGCTACGACCAGGCGCTGGCCGAACTTCGCGCCGGCCGGAAACGCTCGCACTGGATGTGGTTCATCTTCCCACAGGTCGCCGGACTCGGGTCGAGCCGCACTGCGCAGTTCTACGCGATCGGATCGCGTTCGGAAGCCGAGACCTGCCTTGCCCATCCCCTTCTCGGCCAACGACTGCGCGAATGCGCCGCGGCGTTGCTCGCGATCGATGGTCGCACCGCCGAGCAGATCATGGGCTACCCGGACGACCTGAAGCTCCAGTCCTCCATGACCCTCTTCGGAGCGATCGCCGAAACGGGCAATCCCTTCGCGGCCGTGCTGGAGAAGTACTACGCCGGCGAGCAGTGCGCACGGACCACGGAGTTCCTCGGCCAAATGCGGTAACCGGTTTGCGGCGGAGTTTCTTCGGCTAAAATCCGGACAGTCACCGACCGAGCCATGCAACCCATCGAAGGCCATTTCCCGATCTCCCCGGAAGACCACGCGTGGAAGCTCGCGAAGCCGATGCAGGTCCCCTACGCCGACCTGCTCGAGCACACGAAAAGCGAGAACCTCGGAGCCCGCCTCTGGCGCCTACCACCGAAGAGCGCCAACACCCTCCACAAACACATCAAGGCCGAGGAGTTCTACTTCGTCCTCGAGGGCACCGGCCGGATCCGCATCGGCGACCAGACGCTCACCATCCCGAAACATGGCGGGGTGTTGGTCGGCCCCGACTCGATGCGTCAGATCTTCAATGACAGCGATGCCGACACGTTGTGGTTGATCGTCGGAGCCCCGGAACAGGAGTTCGAGCCCGGCGAACCGTTCGATCTCAAACGGTTCTGGCCGGTCGACCCGAAACAGCTCCCGCCCGAGCTCGACGGTTGCGTCTGGCCGCCGCCGGCCGGGAAAGCAGCCGACTGACGCCCCCATCCGGAGAGGCGTTTCACCTCCACGCCCCCCCGGAAAGCGCCTCCATCGCGCGGGTTTTTTCGGATACAATTTTCCCGCACCGCGCCCTCCCGAACTTGTCACGTAATACGTGACAAGTGACGTCTCGCCGCCTCCGGGAATAGGTACCGGTGCGCGGCCGTTCAGTTCTTGCCCGGCAGCTCCGCCCGCACCGCGGCGGAGAGCTCGGCACAGCACTTCTCCGAGCAGGCCTGGAAGTAGAGATCGTAACCGTCGGTTCGCGCCGGCGAGTCGACGGTCGGCACGATGGCGATCACCTGGCGACCGCCGCTCAGGGCCAGCGGGATCAATTTCCCCTCCTGTTGGCGCACCGACGCTCGGACCGCCGGCCACACTCGGCCTCCGGCGCCGAAACACTCCTCATCTGGCGGAATGAGACGATGACACCAAGCACACCGGGCGAGCAGGTCCTGCTGATCGAGTTTGGCGAGGTTCATGGGCTGCGAGTACTGCATATTTCACACCGCAGCTGAAGCCGTAAGGACCTCGCCCGAGCGGCAACAATTCAATCGCCTGCGTAGGGACGTCGGCTTGCGACGCCCCTACGGTGAAGGCGGACGTTTCCGAGAAACGCCGCCCCCTCAGCCCATCTGGGCGACGATCTTCGAGCCGTTCTTGAGCAACGCGGTCGGGATGAAGCAGCCGTCGACCTCCTGGCCGTCGACGGTGAGCGAGGCGATGCCGCGGTTCACACCGGTGGCGTTGATGACGTCGATCTCGAGCTTCAGGCCGCGGAAGGTGCGCTTCACGCTGAAACCGGTCCAACTCTTCGGGATACAGGGATCGACGACGAGGCCGTCGACCTGCGGGCGGATGCCGAGGATGAACTGGGTGGCGGTGTAGTGGGCCCACGAAGCCGTGCCGGAAAGCCACGGCACGCGGGAGGCGCCGAACTTCTTCGAGCTCTCGGCGTGCGTGCTCTGGCAGTGCACATAGGGCTCGATCTCGCGGATCTCGGCCTGGTCGTTCTGTGCGGCGGGCATGAAGGAGCGGTAGTAGCGGTAGGCCTGGTCGCCGTCGCCGCGGGCGATCTCGGCGAGCACGGCCCAGCTCTGGGTGTGCGAGAAGATGCCGCCGTTCTCCTTGTTGCCGGGGTTGAAGAGCACCGCGCGCATGACGTTGACGGGGGTCTTCGCGAAGGGCGGGTTGCAGAGCGCGACGCCGTATTCGGAGGCCAGATGCTCCTCCATCGCGTCGAGCGACTTGTGCGCCTGCTCGCCGGTGGCGGCGCCGGAGAGCACGGCCCAGCACTGGGTGTTGATGTAGATCTTGCCCTCCTTGGCCTTCTTCGTGCCGAAGACGGTGCCGTCTTCGCCGATCGCCCAGATGAACCACTCGCCGTCCCAGCAGACCTTCTGGATCTTCTTGTCGAGTTTCTTCAACTCGGCGCGGGCCCAGGCGGCCTCCTTCGGGCGGCCGAGCGTATCCGCGATGTCGGCATAGATCTCGAGGCCCATGCGGACCTGGAAGGTCACGAAGACGCTCTCACCCTTGTAGCCGAGCTTGAGGCAGTCGTTCCAGTCGGCGAGCAGGCCGCAGGGCAGGCCGTGCTTGCCGGTGCGCTCGAGGTTGAACTCGAGGGCGCGGCGCAGATGCGCGAAGACGGTGCCCTTGCCCTTGTCGGCGTAGGGCACGACAAGGTCGTAGAAGTCGACGTCGCCGCTCTCGGCCACGTACACCGGCACGGAGTTGAAGAACCACAGGCAATCGTCGCTGCGGTAGTGGTGGGCCGGAGTCGGCTTCATCTTGCCGGGCACGTGCGACCACGGGCGCACCTCGGGCTGGGCGCCGCCGGTGGAGTCCTGCGCGGAGAGCATGAGGACCATGCGCTCGCGCACGGCGTCGGGCATCATGCCGGTGACGCCGAGGAAGTCCTGCACGGTGTCGCGGAAGCCGAAGCCGTCGCGCTGCTCGCCGGTGTAGACGAGCGAGCAGGAGCGGGACCATTCGAAGGTCATGAGGGCGTTGTAGGCGCCCCAGACGTTGGTCATGTGGTCGAAGTCGGCGTCGGGCGTCTGCACCTGCATCGTGTCCAACATCCCATGCCAGTGTTTCTTGAGCTTCCGCAGCTCGCGCTCGACGGCGACGACGTTGGCGAACTTCTTGCGCAGCTTCTTGGCGACGGGTTCCTTGCCGATGCCGAGCATGACGATGACGTCGGCCGACTCGCCGGCGGCGAGCTCGAGCTCGCTCTGGATGGAACCGCAGCCGTTGTCGGAGAAATGCTCGTGGTTGCCGAGGGTGCCGCGCTCGACCGACTCGGGGCGGTCGTAGCTGCGGTAGACGCCGAGGAACTTGTCCCGTTCGCACTCGAAGCCGGCGATCGTGCCGCCGACCTGCGTCATCCACCACCAGCGCGACTGGTCGTTGTTGGCGAAGTTCTCCGGATCCTCCGGGAGGCGCTTGCAGGACGAGGCGAGGATGGTGCCGTCCTTAAAGACGGCGTCGGAGATGTACTGGGCGTACTGCAGGTTGAGGGTGTCCTGCATGAGGTTCCACTCGGTGGTGAACTCGCAGAACGAGAAGACGGAGAGCTTGCGGGCCTTGCGCGAGTTGTTGGTGACCTTGAGGTGCCAGTACTCGAAATCCTGATCCAGCGGCACGAAGTAGGTGGCCTGGGTGATGATCTCGGAGTACTCGCTCTCGATCACCGCATAGCCCGGGCCGAAACGGGTGACGGTCCTGAACTGGTCGAGCGGCTTGCCGACGGGCTGCCACGCGGCCGACCAGTAGTCGCCGCTGGCCTGGTCGCGCAGGTAGAACTGGCGGCCGGGCATGTCCATTGGCACGGCGTTGTAGCGGTGGCGCAGGAAACGGCCGGAGGCGGGCGAGCGGGTGAAGCTGTAGCCGCCGGCGTTGTTGGTGATGATCGCGCCGTAGCGGCGGGAGCCGAGGTAGTTGGACCAGGCGCGCGGTGTATCCGGGCGCGTGATCACGTATTCGCGGGCTTCGTCGTCGAAATGGCCGTATTGCATGGAGGGAATGAAACGAGGATTCGGGGGCTCCGGGCGGAGCGGAGAGAAGCAGTCACCAAGCCCGAGGGCGCCGCGGCGGGCAAGCCGCGACTGCACCCCACCCGCCCGGGCGCTGCGGCGAGGCGGCGCTTTGATGCGGCGGGCGGAGAGGGGGGTGAGGGAGTGAAGGGGTGAGGGTGTGAAAAAGCGAGTGGCGCCCGCATGTGGCTCGGGGCGGCAGAGTCGGGCCGATTCCCTCTCGCCCTCGCCGGCGCCCGCGGCGCCGGATCGGCAGACGCACCGACCATCAGGGCCTTCCCGCCCGCCAGGAACAAAAAGGCGGCGCCCTCGGAAGGACGCCGCCGGGGGGATGAACCGGAGAGCGCGAGAAACGGGAAACCGGCTCAATAGCCGGCAGCGGCCTCTTCGGACGGAGCCATCGCATCCGCCAAACCGAGCGGCAGAGGACCGGGCAATCCGCGCTGGACGGCCGCCTCCAGGATCGACTCGGTCGCCGTGGCCCCGATACGGGACACGCCAAGCACGCGCACGCGGAGCAGATCGTCGAGGGTACGGATGCCGCCGGCCGCCTTGATCTTCACCTCGGGACCGCAATGCCGCCGCATCAGGCGAAGATGCTCATCGGTGGCACCACGGTAGTTGTAGTCGCCACCGGCCTGCTTCACGAAGCCATAGCCGGTGGAGGTCTTCACATAGGCGACCTTCAGCTCGGTGCAGAGTTCGCAGAGGCGCACGATGTGGGACTCGTGCAGATAGTCGTTTTCGAAGATGACCTTGAGGAGCGCGCCGCGGGCGAGGCAGACCTCGTTCACCTCGCGGAGCTCGTCGGTCACGTAGTCCCAGTCGCCGCCGAGGACCTTGCCGATGTTCACGACGACGTCGATCTCGCCGGCGCCTTCGGCCAACGCGCGATCGGCCTCGGTGACCTTGAGGGCGATGTTGCTGTTGCCATGCGGAAAGCCGGCCACGGCACAGATGCCGACGCCGGAACCGAACAACGCTTCCAACGCCATCGGCACCGCGTAGGGCTTCACGCAGGCCGTCGCGCATTCGCAGCGCCGGGCCAGCGCCAGGCCCTGCTGCAACTGGTCGTCGGTGAGAGTGGGATGGAGCAACGAGTGGTCGATCATCCGGGCAAGATCGCGCACGGTGGGGGTGTGATTATGCTGTGCCATCGGTAACAGGGGGCTGGCGGGGATGACCCGAGCATGAGCGAAAATCCCCGGAGGGCGAACGCAAAGACCGCCGCATGGCCCGCCGCGGCGACCGCCCCGGTGCCACGTCAGTCCGCCCGGGAGACGCACCCAGGCGGCTCGTCGCACCAAAATTCCGGGCCCCGTTTTGCGTCTCCGAAATTTCTTCGCACTGTCCTCGCCTCCCCACCTAAAGGGGCCGTTGAACGATCCGAAAGAGGATCTCGCAAACAACCCAAGTCCAGAATCATGAACGAACAACTCCTCGTCCCGATCGCGTCCGTCGAAAATGGCGCCGTGGTGTTGCGCTCCGGCAGCAAAGGTCCCGAGGACCTCACGGTCATCGAGGTCGAAGGCGCCGATGTGCGCTGCGAATACAAGAGCTTCGGCCGAATCGAAACCTGCTACCTCCCGGCCGACGAATACGTGCAGGTCATCGCCAGCTGACACCGCGAAAACGGAGCGCTCGTGTGCTCCACAGGGCGCCGACGGGGCGCACTCCGCAAGGAGGCCCTCCGTCGGCGCCTTTTTTTTGCGCCCACCGTCGGCGACCCCGCGCCGGTGATCGACGGACGAGAAACGCGCAAGATCACAGGCAAGGCATCACGGGGTGATCCCGCCTCGCCGGCCGACGGATTGGAAAGAGTCCACGCGCAAAAACGCCCACGGCCCAAAAAGCGGCGCGGCTTATGCATGAACGCACCGCCATATGGACAGCATCGACACTTCCTTCGGGACCGTCACCGGCATCGAACACCGATCAACCTACGCCAACGGCGCCTTGAAATCGTGCCGATTGACGGCCGAAAACCGCCTGCAGACTCCGCTCGGAGAGCTCGTGCCGCTGCACCGGATGGCGGAAATCGGCGAACGGCAGAAGAAGGACCGGCGTTCGTTGGGCTTTTTCGAGAGCGGCCGGATCAAGAGCGTCGCACTCGACCGCGCCATGCCGGTGCAGACGCCGCTGGGCGTGCTGCAGGCCGAGGCCGTCAGCTTCTACGAGGATGGCGCGCTCAACCGGCTCTTTCCGCTCAACGGCCAGATCGACGGCTATTGGTCCGAGCGCCACGAGGCGGCCCTGGCCATGCCGATAGATTTCGATCTCCCGGTGGGCACGTTCCGCGCAAAAGTGATCAGCCTGAACTTCTACCCGGGCGGCGCCCTCAAATCGCTGACCCTGTGGCCGAGCGAACGCATCACGATCGAATCCCCGTTCGGCCCCATCCGCTTGCGCAAGGGCTTCTCGCTCTACGAGGACGGCTCGGTGCGCTCCCTCGAACCAGCCAAGGTCGAGGAAATCGCCACCCCGCTCGGCCCGATCAAGGCGTTCGACGCCGAGATGGTCGGCATGAACGCCGACCAGAACTCGATCCAGTTCACGCCCGACGGAAAGCTCAGCTCCGTGAAGACCACCCACACCGGCCTGCGCGTCACGCCGGCCAACGGCACCGAGTACACCATCGAGCCGTTCGAAACGATCAGCCGCATCGACGACGAGGGTACGCGCACCGTCCCCACGCAGATCGATTTCGGCGAGGGCACCTTGAAGATCGTCGCCCAGCACACGCACCTGCTCGATCTCACGCAGTGCACCGTCGCGACCTTCGCCCGCGAACGAGTCCTCCGCGAATCCTGCTCCTCGTGCTCCGGCTGCGAAGGCGGCGAAGGCTGCTGCCAAGGCTAATCCAAACTCTCAACACGCAGCGGCGCCCACGGTGCGCCCGCCCCGCCCTCACCAGATCCGCGCGCGCTGGCCGGGCGCCCGCCAGAGCGGATCGCCCTCGACGATGCCGAAGGCGGCGAAGAACTCCTCCAGATTCACGAGCGGCCCGTAGGCGCGGAATCCGCCCGGCGCATGCGGGCCGGTGACGAGCTGACGCTCCAGCGCTGCGGGCCGGTAGAGCGTGCGCCCCCAGAGCTGCGCCCACGAGAGGAAGAACCGCTGCTCCGGCGTGTAGCCGTCGATCGGCTCCGGCCGGCCGCCCGCCGCCAGCGCACGCTGGAGCGCCTCGTGCGCCACACTCACGCCGCCCAGGTCGGCGATGTTCTCGCCGAGCCCGAGCCGACCGTCGACGAACCGCCCCGGCAGCGCCTCGTATCCACCATACTGCCCAACCAGCAGTTCCGAACGCTCCCGGAACGCCGCGACATCGGCCGGCTGCCACCAGTCGGAGAGGCTGCCGCGGGCGTCGAACATCCGCCCCTTGTCGTCGAAACCGTGGGTGATCTCGTGGCCGATGACCGCGCCGATCGCCCCCAGGTTCACCGCATCGTCCGCCTCCATGTCGAAGAACGGCGGCTGCAGGATGCCGGCGGGGAACACGATCTCGTTGCGCGTCGCGGCGAAGTAGGCGTTCACCGTCGGCGGCGTCATCCCCCACTCGTCGGGGTCGACCGGATGTCCGATCCGGGCGACATCGCGCGCAAACTCCCACAACCGCGAGCGCCGCACATTGCCCGCGTAGCTGTCGCGCGCGATCACCAACCCCGCGTAGTCCTTCCACCGGTCGGGGTACCCGATCTTCGCACGGAACGAGTCGAACTTCTCCAACGCCCGCAGCTTCGTCTCGGGTGTCATCCAGTCGAGCTGTTCGAGACGCGCGCGGAAAGCGGCCCGGATGAAGCCGACCATCGCCAGCACGCGAGTCTTGGCCTCGGGCGGAAAATGCCTCGCCACGTAGAGCCGGCCGAGGGCGTCGCCGATCTCCGCGTCGATCGTGCGGGCGGCGCGGCGCCAGCCCGGCTCGGGCGTGGGCGTGCCCCGCAGCACCGTATCCATGAATCGGAAATTCTCTTGCTCGAAAGCCGCCGGCAGGTGGCGCGCGTAGGCGTGCACGAGCTGCCAACGCAAATAGTCGCGCCACTGCGACAGCGGACGGGCCGCCGCCTCGGCGGCCACGGCCTCGGCGAACGCCGGATGGTTGAGCACCACCGATTCGAGCTCCGGCGCCCCGAGCGCCGCCGCCCATTGCCGCCACGCGAAGCCGGGGGCGTGGCGTTCCAGCTCGGCCAGGCTGCGCCGGTTGTAGTTGGACACCGGATCACGGAGCTCCTCCGGGCGTTTCGACGCCCGGGCCAGCGCGGTCTCGATCCCGAGCACGGCGCCGACACCGCGTTCGGCGGCATCGGACGGCTCGCCGAGCAGTTCGAACACCCGCCGCACATGATCGTGGTACTGGGCCCGCTTCGCGGCGAAGGCGTCGTCGAAATAGTAGTCGCGACTTGGCAGAGCGAAGCCGCCCTGCGTGAGGTAGCAGGTATAGGTCCCGCTCGCGCGCGCATCGGCCCACACCCCGGGCCGCCCGAGCACATCGACGCCGATCCGGTTCAGCCGGCCCACCACGCGGGCGAGGTCGTCCGGCGACTTCATCGCCTCGATCGCGGTCAGTTCCTCGGCCAGCGGCGTCAGTCCCGCCGCCTCGATCGCGGCGGAGTCCAACGCCGAGGCGTAGAAAAGCGCAACCATCCGCGTGGGCGAATTGGGCGGGGCGGCCGCGTCGTCTTGCGCACTCTCGAGCACGGCGCGGAGTTTGCGGAGATTCGCTTGCGCCAAGGCGTTGAACGACGACCAGCGGTATTCGTCGGCCGGGATCGTGGTACGATCCAACCACGCCCCGGCGGCGAAACGCACGAAGTCCGTCCCGGGATCCGCCGAGAGATCCATGTCGGCCACCGAGAATCGAAGCTCCTCGAACTCCGGCCCGGAAGACGCCGGCACCCCGGCCGGCTCGGCCGCGAGCAACGCACAGAACAAAGCGGAACCAAACGACGCACAACGCAGGGGGCGGATGAACATGCCAACGAGCTTGCTCGCCGGCAGCACCCACGCAACCGCAGGCAAGCCCGACAAAACAACAGCGGCACAAAGCCCACCACGAGCCGCCCGAACCCACCGGCACGGAGGCCGGCGCCACGCCCGGTCCGGCACACCACGCCGTGGCGCAGGCGTCCCTGCCTGCGGTCCCTCGGTTCCAGCCCTCCTGCCCGGCTTCATCCAACCTCGCCGGCACGGAGGCCGGCGCCACGCCCGGTCCGGCACGCCATGCCGTGGCGCAGGCGTCCCTGCCTGCGGTCCCTCGGCTCCAGCCCATCCTTCCCGGCCTCCTCCAACCTCGCCGGCACGGAGGCCGGCGCCACGCCCAGTCCGGCACGCCATGCCGTGGCGCAGGCGTCCCTGCTTGCGGTCCCTCGGTCCCGCCCGCTCCCCGGCCCGGGGCCCAATCTCGCCGGCACGGAGGCCGGCGCCACGCCCGGTCCAGCACGCCATGCCGTGGCGCAGGCGTCCCTGCCTGCGGTCCCCGATCCCGCCGGCTCCCCGGCCCGGGCCCAATCTCGCCGGCACGGAGGCCGGCGCCACGCCCGGTCCGGCACACCACGCCGTGGCACAGGCGTCCCTGCCTGCGGTCCCTCGGTCCCAGCCCTCCTGCCCGACCTCATCCAACCTCGCCGGCACGGAGGCCGGCGCCACGCCCGGTCCGGCACGCCACGCCGTGGCGCAGGCGTCCCTGCCTGCGGTCCCCCAACCGTAAGCATTCGGTCGAGTGTCGAGTGACGAGCGTCGAGGGCCGATCACTGAGGAGAGCGAGCGAAGCACTCGTGCTGGAAACTCGCCACCGATGGTTTGGTGCTCGTCCCTCGACCCTCGCCGCTCGACAGCATCATCACGCCCCAGCCCAAACTCCGCCGTTCGGCAGCGGGCACCGGTGCAAGGCACAAGAGCACAAGGATTCCGGCGAGGCAGTGCTTCAGAGCACGGTCGCCCCCCCCGGTTGAACATCCCGCCTCGCTGCGTCGCTCGACCAAGCACCTCCCCACGCTCTCCTTCCGCCCCCCCCTGACGCTGCGCCCGCTTTGGCCTGCGGCTTCGAGGCCGAAGAGAATCGGGTCAAAGAGCCTCCCGCTCCCCCAGCCGTGTCACCCGCTCCGACCGTTTACGTTCACGGCCGTGAACGTAAACGGTCGGGATCGGGCAACCGGACGCTCCGGCGACTTCGCGACCTTGCCCCGTGGGAGGGATCTCCATGAGCTGCCCGGCGTGAATTTCTCGACTGTTCGCGCGATCACCTTCGATGCCACCGGCACCCTCGTCGACCCCTACCCTTCGGTCGGCGCCGTCTACGCGGAGGTGGCCGGAGCCAATGGCTTGGCGGTCGACGGCACCGCGCTGCAGGATCGTTTCCGCACGGCGTTCAAGGCCGGCCGCTCGCACACGCGCACCGACGAGGCGGGCGAAAAGGCCTTCTGGCGCAAACTCACCGGCGACGTCTTCTCCCCATGGGCCGACGACGCCACGATGGACGCCCTCTTCCCGGCGCTCTGGGACGCCTTCGCGGACCACCGGCGCTGGCGCCCACGCACCGATGTACCGGCTTTGCTGGCACCGCTGCGCGACCGCGGATTGAAACTCGCGATGCTCTCCAACTGGGATGCGCGACTGCATCGCGTGATCGACGGCCTGGGCTGGGGGCGATGGCTCGACCACGTCTTCATCTCATCCGAACTCGGGGCGGAAAAACCCGCCCCGGAGGTCTTCGCCCATGCCGCCGCCGCACTCGGCTTCGCCCCGCAGGAAATCCTGCACGTGGGCGACAGTTGGGAACACGACGTCGCCGGGGCGCTCGGTGCGGGCTGGCACTCCGCCTGGCTCGACCGCAGGCATCCCGCGCCGGCGGATCCCCGCGTTCTCCATCTACGCACCCTCGAGGAACTGCCGGCGCTCTTCTTGTAACGGAAACAACACGACTGCTTTCCGGCTTGGCGGGCGGACCCGGGAAATCCCACCCGGATGCGCAACGGGCACCGGGTCGCGGCCGCGCCTCGACCACCATCGGAAGAAGGCACCGGCCCCCGCCGGCCCGGTCGACACGGGAAATCCAGGACAACCTCCGCCCGCGGAGACCGCCGCACCCACGTTCACGGCGCAGCCGGCAGCAGGCCGCTCTCGACGATCGCCCGGCCCCAGATCGCGTAGCCGGCGTCGGAGGGGTGCGTGCCGTCGGGCATGAGCTCGTGCGGCATGCGCTCCTCGGCGTCGAGGAAACGGCTCCAGAGATCGAGGAACGTCGTGTCGGCGGAGCCGGCGAACTGCTGCGCGAGGAGCGCGTTGAGCGCCTTGATCGGCGCGCGCCAACCGTCGGTCGGGGCATGGCCGCGGGGGAGCACACCCATCACGAGCACGTGCGTCTCCGGACTTAGAACACGCAGGCGCTCGCGGATCGCGGCGACGCCGGCGGCGATCTCCTCGGGCGTGTTCACGCGGGAGTGCTCGGTCCCGGAAAGGTTGTTGGTGCCGATGTTGAGCACCACGAGCTGCGGGTGCAGCCCGGCGAACTGGCCGTGGTCGAGGCGCCAGAGCACGTTCTGCGTGCGGTCCCAGCCGAAGCCGAGATTGAGCACGCGCCGCGAACCGAACGTCGCCGCCCACGCCTGCGGGCCGTTGACGTTGTTCGCCGCCGGCGCGCCCGCCCAGAAATGCGTGATCGAGTCGCCGAGCAGCACCACCTGCGGATCGAGCTTCGCACCGAGCATCAGCGCCTGCGCGTGGCGCGTCCACCAGTTGTAGGAATCGACCTCGAGGCGCGGCACGGGCACGATCGCGGTGTTCACCGCGGGATCGAGCGACTGCGCGGCGGGCTGGGTGGCGAACCGGTACTCGCCGTACACGATCTGCGCGATGCGGCCGGCGCCCTCGACGTTCGGATGGATCTTGTCGGGGAAGAGCGCGCCGGCGTCGGCCAGGGGCGAATGCAGGTCGATCAGCGGCAGCTTCTCCGCCGCCGCCACAGCGCGGATACGCGGCAGGATCTCGGCCACGAGCACATCCTCGGCGATGCCCATCGCGGCCGGGAATGCCGGCGGCGGCAGGCAGAGGAAAAACTTCACGTCCGGGTTCGCCTCGCGGAAACGCGCGAGCAGGCCGTGGTAGCTCGCCGCAAAGTCGTCGGGATGCACGGGGATGTTGTCGACCTTGGTGTCGTTGGTCCCGAGCGCGATCACCACGACGTCGGGCTTCCACACCAGCGCCTCGCCGTGCGCCTCGCGCTGGCGATAGGGGTAGTTGCCCGCATCCATCAACGTGGCCGCGCTCACGCCGAAGTTGCGCACCTCATGGCCGTCGCCGAGCAGGCGGGCAAGCTGGGCGGGATAGGCGTCGCGCGCAGGGTCCTTGAGCGCGTAGCCGGCGGTGATGCTGTCGCCCACGCAGGCGAAACGGATCGGTTCGGCGAAGGCGGAACTTGCCAGCACCGCGACCAGGGCAACGAGGACCGGACGAAAAAACAGCGAGGGGCGGAGTCTCATGAGGCGCGCAGGCTAGGCAACCCGACGGGCTCCACGCGAACCAAGAACGCCCGCCGCGCGCTTTGCGCTTCACTCGGGCATCCCGCCTGCTTCTGCTCGGGCACACCGCGCATGCCCAACACCCCCGCCTCCCCCGCCCCGTCCCCCACCACCCCCTGGCTCTGGCGGCTCGCCATCCTCGCCTCGATCCTCGCCATCGGCGGAGCCGCCTACCTGCTGCGCGACCTGATCGGCCTCCGCGGCCAGGCCGCCGCCGGCGTGTTCTGCTTCATCGGTCTGGTCGCCTCGGGCTCGCGCAACCTGCGCGCGGTCAACTGGCGCACGATCGGCTGGGGCATCGTGCTGCAGGTCGCGCTCGCGCTGCTCGTGTTGAAGGTGCCGTTCGTCAACGACGCCTTCAACGGCGCGAAGACCATCGTCGTGAGCTTCATGGAGTTCTCCGACAAGGGCGCCGAGTTCGTCTTCGGCAACCTCGCACGCCCCGGCGACCTCGCGCTCAACCCGGGCAAGGGCTTCCTGTTCATGTTCGCCTTCAAGGCCCTGCCGCCGATCCTCTTCGTCTCGGCGTTCTTCACGATGCTCTACCACTACGGCGTGCTCCAGCGCATCGTGCGGCTGATGGCCCTGGTCATGGTCCACCTCATGCGTACCAGCGGCGCCGAGACGCTCACCGTGGCCGCCAACGCCTTCATGGGCCAGACCGAGGCGCCCCTGATCGTGAAACCGTATGTGCCGCGCATGACGCAGTCCGAGCTCTTCGCCCTGATGGTCAGCGGACTCGCCACCATCTCCGGCGGCATGATGGTCGTGTACATCGGCTACGGCGCGGACCCGGTGGCCGTGCTCACGACCTCGATCATGGCCTGCCCCTGCAGCCTCTACCTCGCGAAGCTCTACCTGCCCGAGACCGCCCAGGCGGAGACCGCCGGCACCACCCGCACCGCGGTCGAGAAATCGCCCCACGTCAACGGCATCGACGCCATCACCTCCGGCACGACCGACGGCCTCAAGCTCGCGCTCAACGTCGGCGCCATGCTCATCGTCTTCATCGCCTTCGTCGCCATGGCCGACGCCGGCCTCGCCCTGATCAACCCCGAGCTCTCGCTCCAACGTGTCTTCGGCTGGGTGTTCTCGCCCGCCGCCTTCCTGATGGGCGTCGACCCGGCCGACATGTCGAAGGTCGGCAGCCTGCTCGGCACCAAGCTGGCGATGAACGAGCTCTGCGCCTTCCTCGACATGAAGACCTGGCTCGACACCGGCGGCTACATGACGCCGCGCTCGTTCAAACTCGCCGCCTTCGCGCTCACCGGTTTCGCCAACTTCGCCTCGATCGGCATCCTGCTCGGCGGCATCGGCGCGATCGCCCCCGAACGCCGCCACGACCTCGCCCGCCTCGGCGTGCATGCGCTCTTCGTCGGCTTCGTCGCCACCCTGCTCAACGCCGCCGTCGCCGGCGTGCTGCTGCCGTAACGAGTCCACCGTTTCATTCCGCTAAACCGTAGGGGCGCCGCTTGCGGCGCCCTTCGTTTTTCGCCGACACCAGGGATGATCGCTGCCCAACAGGCGTCGCAAGCGACGCCCCTACTACAGGCGCCGTTGCGCGACGCAGCCATCCCATCGTTCGCCGCCCTTTCCGCTTTCCGATCTCCGTTTCCCGGTTCCGAGTTACGCCCTCACTTTCCCGAACTCATCGTCACGCGCATGAAGTCGGCGTTGAGCTCGCGCATCACCGTCCAGTCGCGCAGGTAGTCGACCGCGACGAACTGGTGCAGGGTGACGATCAACCAGAAGAGGAGTTGGAAACGCAGCTTGCTCGTCTTGTGGTGAAAATGGCGTTGCGCGAGGTACGCCCCGGGCCAGCCGCCAAGCAACGCGATCAGGTGCAGCGTCGTCTCCGCCACGCGCCATTGGCCGTGACGGGCGCGCAGCTTGTCGAGCCAGTAGACCATGAAGCCGATGATCGACATCGCCACGACCGAGCCGGCGACCCACTTCCAGTCGATCCCCTGGCTCAGCTTCCACAACGCGTAGCCCGGCGCGGCCAGGAACGGCGCGAGCACGAGCAGATTCCAGAAACGGATACGCCCGCCGTCGTTGTGATGCTCGACCTGCAGGGCGTGCAGCCGCCCCTCCTCGTCGCGGCCGAGGACGAAATCGATGTGGTCGCCCACCTCGGGCCGTTTGTGGTGCGCCACGAAATCGTCTCGCTGCATCGGGATACGATGCTTCTCGAAGACGATGAAACCGCGGCCGCGGCCGCGATCCCACTCCACGATCCGCCCGACCAATTTCGCCAGCGGAGCTCTCCCCGTCGGCGTCGTCCGGGCCCGGTATTCAGGGCTGATGGCATAGGCCATGCCCGCTTTCTAGTGACAGCTCCCCCACCCCGGGCAACTCCCGAATCAGTCCCCGCCGGTCAAATCAACGTACATCGAGAACTCGGCGTCCACCCCGGGCACCCATCGCGGCGAGAGTTGCTCGATCTCGACCACCGGCGCCCCGGGATGGCCCACATAGACCTGGGTGAAATACCCGTCGTCCGGCACCGCCGCGGCCAGCCCCCGGCACTCGCCAAACTCCAGCCGCAACGCCCCCTCCGGCGTGTCCGCCAGAATGGTCTGCGGGGCAAAGGCCAACTTCTCCGAACGCCCGAAATAGGCCATGCGCACCGTGCCGCCCTCGAGTTCGGTGAGCCCTTCCGGCAACGGCAGATCGGGCTGCTCGACCGGCCCCATCTCGCCGCCGACCCGGAAATACCCGCGCGGCCATTTCGCCGTCGCCACCGGCCGCAGCTCCGCCGTCGTGGTCGGAGGCATCTGCAGGATCTGCATCACCTGCACGGATCGCGTGCCGCCCGACACGGCCACGCGGCAGGCCAGCCGATCGCCGGCCGCCTCGTAGATGCGGGTCAGGCGCGGGTAGCCGTCGCCGGCATCCGGCATGAGCAACTCCAGGCGACCGTCGACGAGCGTCACCCGCTCGGCCGCGGCACGATCCCACGCATCGGGCGGCGGCCAGCCCCAGAGCGCTTGCGGCCCGAGCCACACGCGGTGGCCGCCCCAACTGAACGGATCCTCGCGCGATGCGCTCTCGAACAACAGGTTCGCCGCACCCGCGCCTGCCGGCCCGAAATGCACCAGCCGGCCGCGCTCGACCGACACGATCGCGCGCCAACGGCCGGCGACGAGCTCATACGCACGCTCCCCGCGCCAGCTCACGGCCTGCCACGTCGCCGCCGCAGGCGACTCCGCGCGAACCGTGGCCACGTGCGCGAGGCAGGTGGCGAAGGCGAGACAACCGAGGGCGGCGAGGTGGGCTTTCATGGCTTGGGAAATCGTCCGTTCAGCAGGGAATCGGCCGCCAAGACAAGGAAGAGATAGTCGGTGGTGCCGCCGCCGAGCACGTACTCGGTCTGCTGCCAGAGGAACGGCCACTCCAGCAGCTCGGGGAAATCGGGCCGGATCAGCGCCGTGCCCGACACGCTGCCGCCGGGGATGTGCGACCAGTCCGCGCGATTGAAGCCGTAGCCGGCCGTGACCGAACGCGACCCCACGCCCGAGACGAACGACGCCGTATTTGCCCCCGGGTGACAGCCGAGGATGAAGTCGAGCGCGTGCAGCACCGAGTCGCGCGGGAAGATCTCCGGAAACGCGCGGTGCAGGTAGTACTGCTCGAAACCGAAATGCTGGATCTGCCAGCCCGCGCCCCAGATGTCGGGCTCGTAGGGCACGCCATACGGCGTGTTGTGCTCCACCGCCGCGATGTGCGCACGGTACTCGCGCGCCGCCGCGGTCACCTCGGCGGTGAACGACTCGTCGCCCACCGCGCCGAGCGCCCGGCACACCACCCACGCCGAGCGCGGACGCCGCGGGTGCTCCTTGTCGCCGCGCAGGTTCGCGCAGATCGCGGCGCGCTGCGCCAGCAGGTAGTCGGCGTACACGCGGTCCCCGGTCGCCAGCAGCAGCTCCACCGCCAGCCCGACGCGCGGGCCCGGCTGACCGCGCATCCACGCGGGCAGCTCCGCCTTCGACTCGTCGACCGTGCGCCACACCGTCTCCGCCACTTCGCGACACTCGGCCGCCAGCGCGTCGTCGTAGCCGGGCAGCACCCGGGCGGCGGCGGCGAGTGCGGCGGCCGTCTGCAGGTCGCGCAGCGGATTGTCCTCGGTGAAGACCCAGCGGTCGTCGGCCGAGCCGGCCACGCCGCCGTCGATCGGCAGCGCGGCGGCGCCGGGCTGGGCGGGATCGAAGTCGCGGTTGTCGGTCTGCATCGAGAACTCGCCGAGGTGCACGTACTGGCGCTTGGTCGGCACGATGATGCCGCGGTAGAAACGCCCCAGGCTGCGATGGCCGCCGAGCACGGTGAGCAGGCCGTGCTCGATCTGCTGGAGCAGGTCGGGTTTGCCGTCGGGCCGCTGGATCTCGACCACGCGGTTCGCCTGGTCGATCGTGGTGCCGTCGTAGTCGACACGGAACTCCTCATACGCCAGCGCGAGCCCGTGCACGGTGCCGGCCTGCGACTCGATGCGCAGGTCGTCGTCGCCGGCATCGTGCCAGCCGCCGCGGTCGAGCCCGGGCACGTGTTCACCGGGCTGGTACTTGCACAACGTCGACGGGCCCTGCGCGTAGCCGTCGAAATGCGTGAAGCCGACCGGCGCCATGCGGGCGTCGTCGAGGTGGCACGCGCCGTGCCACACGCGGTAGCGGTCGTTGATGCGCATGTGGCACATCTGGATCGGCAGGAAATACTCGAGCGTGGGCTGCCACACGTGGCGGCCGTACACGTCGGCCGCGATGCGGAAGGGATTCGAGCGCTTCGCCCCGTAGCTCACGACGTACAGGCCGGGCTTGGTCACCGCGCTGAAATCGAGCCGCAGGTAGTCGGAGCGCAGGAACCGTCCCCACTCGTCGGCGACGGACTCGAGCGCGGTCTCCAGCTTTCCGTCGAGGCCGAGGCGTGAGACGGTCAGCGGGGCGCGCGCGGTGTCGCGCGGGTCGAGTTCGACGATCGCCCACTTCGGCTGCTCCGGATGGTAGCCGACCTGCGAAAGCTGGAGCACCGGCTCGGCCTTCCAGCCCGGGATCGCATGCGGCGAGACCAGCCAGTCGACCGCGCGCTTCGTCGCGCCGGAGGCGATGAGCGAGCGCACGACGAACCAGCCATTGCTGTGCTGCGCGCGGCCGTCGACCAGCTCGAGCCCGCCGCCGAGGGAGTCCTCGATCGTGGTGCGCAGCTCGTCGGACTCGCCCGCGATGGTGAGCGTGCGCCCGGTCGCGAGGGCCTGCTGCCGGTACTCGCCCGCGGCGTCGATCACGCCGGGGCCGTTGGCCTGGAGCGGGAAGAGGCCGTCGCCGTTTTCCGTCGCGAAGCTGCGGCCGAAGAGCAGGCCGGGGAAGAGCTCGAGGTTGAAGCCGACTTTGCCGATCCACTCGGCGGGCAGCGGGGCATCGAGGTCGACGACGATGCGGAAGGCGGCGCCCTCGGGCCGGATGCGCACGGTGTAGCCGAACTCGAGATCCGGATACTCGATCGGGTTGAAGCCCTTGCGGTTCTTCGAGTCGTCGGGGAAGGCACAGTGCACGCTCACCTCGCCGGTGGCGCGGTCGACCACACGCTTGCCGACGACCGGCGTGGGCTGCCACTGGCCGGGCGTGCGGTCGAGGCGGATGTCGCCGTTGGTCGCCAGGCGGCGGCCGTTGAGGATGAAGCCCACGCCGCCCTGGTGCCCCTCCGGGTAGTAGTCGTGCGCGAGCATGACGTTGAGGCCCGGCATCTCGAGGTACTCGAGGTCGTTGAGGGCGAGTTGCGACGGAGGCGTGGGGGGAAGCGCGGAGGCCATGGGGAGCGCAGCGGCGAGGAGGGAGGCGAGGAGGAGGGTTCGGACCATGGGGCGGGTACGGGTAACGTTGAAAAGAGGTGTCGGGATGCAGGAGCCTGCTTGCAGGCGATTTGGACCTCGGGTCTTCAGATACGTCGATCGCCTGCAAGCAGGCTCCTACATTGCGGAAAATGGGTTCAGCGGGTTTCGAGAGTTTCCTTGAGGGTGAACGTTTCCGCCATCGGCAGGTCGCGCGACGAACGCCCGAGCACGATCCGGTATTCGCCCGCCTCCGCGACCCAGGCCTTGCGCTCCGGCGAATAGTACGAAAACGCCCGCGGCCCGAGCGCGAGCCGCACCGTGCGCGACTCGCCCGGCTGCAACTCCACCTTCGCGAAGGCCTTCAACTCGCGCACCGCGCGCTCGACCGGCGGGTTCACCGGCTCGACATAGAGCTGCACGACCTCGGCCCCGGCGCGCGCGCCGATGTTGCGCACCGTGCACTCGGCGAGGGCGAGGGTTTCGCCGCCGGTGCCGGCCGCGACCGCCAGCCCGCCGAGTTCGAACGACGTGTAGCTCAGGCCGAAACCGAAGGGGAACAGCGGCTCGACGCCCTTCGCGTCGTTCCAGCGATAACCGACGAAGAGTCCCTCGTCGTAGTGCACTGCGCCATCGACTCCCGGATACTGCCGGGCATCCCCCGAAGCATGCGGCGCGGTGTCGGCCAGCCGCCGCGGAAAGGTGCAGGGCAGACGACCGGAGGGATTCGTGTCACCGAAAAGCACCGACGCGATGGCGTGCCCGCCCTCCATGCCGGCGTACCACGCCTGCACGACCGCGGGCACCCGCTCGAGCCAGGGATCCATCGCCACAGGCGAACCGGCGACGAGCACGACGATCGTGCGGGGATTGGCGGCGGCGACGCGGGCGATCAGCTCCGGCTGGCCGTAGGGCAGCTCGAGCGAGAGGCGGTCGGTGCTCTCGGTGTCGTTGTGCCGCTCGTGGTTGAGTCCAGCCACGACGATGGCCACGTCGGCGGCGCGCGCCGCCTCCACCGCACGCTCGATCAACTCCGCGGGATCGAGCGAGAGCTCGGGCGCGGCCGCCAACTCCGCCGCACCGGTGACGTCGAACGCCTCGAGCCGCCGGTATTTCGGCGCGACCACACCGAGCGAGAAGGTGATGTCGGCACGCCCGCCGACCCGGTCGAGCAGGCCGGCCAACGGCGTGATCTCGTGGAACGCCTTGATCTCGGAACTCTGGCCGCCGTGGGCCTGGAGGCGCACGGCGTTGTCGCCGATCACGGCGATGCGGCGAACCTTCGCCAGGTCGAGCGGGAGGAACGCGTCGGCGTTCTTGAGCAGCACCATCGCCTCCTCGGCGACCTTGCGTGCGACGGCCTGATGCGCGCGGGTGTTGAGCGCTCCCGCGGGCGGACCGTCGACAACCTTCGCGGCGAACATCACGCGGAGCACGCGGCGGACCTTGTCGTCGAGCAACGCGATCGGGTACTCGCCGCTCTCGAGCCCGGCCTTGAACGGATCGGCGAGATAGTAGTTCGAATACGCCCCGCGCGTGCCCATCTCGAGGTCGAGCCCGTCGCGCGCCGCCTCGGCGGTGCTGTGCGTGCCGCCCCAGTCGGAGACGACAAGGCCGCGGAAGCCCCACTCGCCCTTGAGGACCGTGTTGAGCAGATAGCCGTGGTGGCAGCAATGCTGCCCGCGGAACTTGTTGTACGCGCCCATCACCGACCACACGCCGGCCTCGCGCACCGCCGCCTCGAAGGGCGCGAGGTAGAGCTCGCGCAACGCGCGCTCGTCAACCTCGACGTCGATCGTGCCGCGATGGTCCTCCTGGTTGTTGAGGGCGAAATGTTTCACGCACGCAGCCACGTCGCCCGCCTGCATCCCGCGGATCACGCCCACGGCCATCCGCGACGCGAGCCACGGGTCCTCGCCGAGGTACTCGAAGGTGCGGCCGTTGAGCGGGGTGCGCTGCAGGTTCACGCCCGGCCCGAGCATGATGTGTTTGCCGCGCGCGCGCGCCTCGCCGGCGAGCACGCCGCCGTAGGTCGCGGCGAGTTCGGGATTCCAGGTCGCGGCGAGCGCGATCGAGACCGGCATCCACGTCGCGTAATCGTCGCTACGGCCCGCCGGCCGCCAACTGTCGCGGCTGATTTCCTCGCGCACGCCGTGCGGTCCGTCGGACAGCCACAGCGGCGCGATGCCCAGCCGCGGCACCCCGGCCGTGCTGAACTTCGAGTCGGCGTGGATGAGCCCGAGCTTCTCGTCGAGCGTGAGTCGCGGCAGCAGATCCTCCACGCGAACCTCGAGCGGCGCAGCGGCATCGCGGTAGAGCGGTGCGGCCGCTTGGGAGGCGCGCAGCGCAGGCAACAGGCAAAGGATCGCGACGGAGAAAAAAGGGAGGCGTTTCATGGGGAGCCCGCGCTGGGGATGGGCGCCCACCCTCCGCATCGGCGCCGGAACCGCCAAACGAAAACCGAGCCCCCGCTCCGTTATCGCGCACGGTTAATGCGGGAGGGGCCCGCGCCGGCACGCCACGCCGTGGCGCAGGCGTCCCTGCCTGCGGTCCCTCAGCTCCCGCCCGCTCCCCAGCTCACGCCCAACCTCGCCGGCACGGAGGCCGGCGCCACGCCCTGTCCGGCACGCCACGCCGTGGCGCAGGCGTCCCTGCCTGCGGTCACCGATCCCGCCCGCTCCCCGGCCCGGGCCCAACCTCGCCGGCACGGAGGCCGACGCCACGCTCCATCCGGCATGCCACGCCGTGGCGCAGGCGTCCCGGCCTGCGGTCCCCCGGCTCCAGCCCAACCCGAACACCCTCGGCTCGTGCGGAGGCGCGACCGGGTGCACGTTGCTCGCGCGTACCCGGTCGCCGAATTCAACCACGTCTCAATCGACGCCGGGGACCTGCTCCACGCGGAGACGGAAGAACAGCCGCGGGGTGGCCGCGCCGGTCGCGACGGCGAGCGCCCATCGCTGGAATCCGTCGGCCGCGGCCTCGAGCGTGGGCGCGCCGGCGCAATCGACCCACGAGTCGGCGGCCAACGTCGCCGATTGCTGGATCGCATAGACGAGATCGGACCGGTCCTCCGGGCGGAGGAAGCCGAGCCGGACCGAGCCGGGCCGAAGTTCCAGCTCGAGCGGGGGCGAAACCGGGCGCTCGTGCGCCGCGAACCCGAGCGCGTACTTCATCAGGTTGCTCAGCCCGTCGCCGTACGGCGTCGCCTCCGGTCCGCTCACCAGCGGATCGGCCAGCTCGGCGACAGTAAAGTTTTGATACCTCCAGCCCTCGAAGCCCCCCTGCTCGGCCACGCCGACCCGGATCGCCGGCAACGGGTACGCCGGCAGCGCGGGGTCCAGATTCAGACCGAGGCTTTCCACCAACGTACCACCGTTCAAATCGATGGAGCTGACGACGGCGATGCCGTCGGTGTCGTTGTCGCCGGCCTGCACCGTGTAGGTGAAGACTAGGCTGGTGCTGCCGCTGCCGGAAGCGTACGTCGCGTAACGCGTCTCCGTACCAACTGTCAGCACGAGGCGCGGCGTGCCGGTGACCGTCACCGGCAACGGGGACGTCAACGCGAAGGTGAGCGTATCGCCCGCCATGTAGGTGCCCGCGGCGGGTGCCGCCACCGCGATGACCTTGGCCGGCGAGGCCAGCGCAAAGCAATGGTAAGCGTACCAACTGGAGCCGAGGGCATACACGGCTCTGCCGGCCAGCGCACTTGAGGTGGTCACCGCGACCGGCGTGGACGAGTTCGCATTCGTACCATTGCCCAGTTGGCCGTTGCTATTCGCGCCCCAGCCTACTGCCGTCCCGTCTCGGCACAGGACCAGCGAGTGGATCGATCCCGCCGCCAGTGCCACCACCTGCTTGCCGTTCAGCGCACTCGTGCCCGTGCTGGTGACCGCCACAGGAATGAGCGAATCGGCCAACGTATTGTTGCCCAGCTGGCCGTAGCGGTTGGAACCCCAGGCGTACGCCTGACCCTCGCTATCCAATGCGAGCGAATGAGAAAACCCAGCCGACACCGCCACCACCTTCTTTCCGAAGAGCGCACTCGTGGCCGTGGTGTCCGCCGCCACCGGGATGCGCGAATCACCCGTCGAACCATTCCCCAGTCGGCCATTGTCGTTTTCACCCCACGCAGCCACCGTGCCGTCGCTGCACAGCGCCAGCGTATGCGCATTTCCGGCCGACACCGCCACCACCGTCCTGCCGAAGAGCGCACTCGTGGCCGTGGTGTCCACCGCCACGGGCGTAGGCGAGGCGGTCAACGTATTATTGCCCAGCTGGCCGTAGTTGTTGCGCCCCCAACCCACCACCGTGCCGTCGCTACACAGCGCTAGCGAATGTTCGGCGCCGACCGACACCGCCACCACCGTCTTGCCGGCCAGCGCTGCGGTCGTGTCAACCGCCACTGGAGTTTGCGAGGCGGTCTTCGAATTATTGCCCAGCTGGCCGTAGTTGTTGCGCCCCCAAGCCACCACCGTGCCGTCGCTACACAGCGCCAACGAATGCTGATACGCGGCCGACACCGCCACCACCGTCTTGCCGAAGAGCGCACTCGTGGCCGTGGTGTCCACCGCCACGGGAGTGGGCGAGTCGGTCGTCGAATGATTGCCCAACTGGCCGTCGCGGTTGAATCCCCAAGCAGACACTTTGCCGTCGCTGCTCAGCGCCAGCGTATACGCATCTCCGGCCGACACCGCCACCACCGTCTTGCCGGCGAGATCCCCGGAGCAGGGCACCAAGGCCGGTACCGGATGCGCCTTGCCGTCCGTAGTCCCGAGCCCGAGCTGGCCGTTGTAGTTCAGCCCCCAGGCCACCGGCACCGTGCCGAGTGCGTGCGTGTAGGGCTGGCCAAGCGTGAACCCGGCGGCGAGGGCGTTGCCCGCGCCATCTTCGATCCCCGAGCCGCTCGTCTTCACGTCGAGCCGCAGCGTGCCGACGCCGGTCACGCCCGTCGCCGTCACAAAATACTCCGCCGCACTCGCGCCGGCCGTGACCGTGCCGAGCGTGGCCGTGGCCGCACCGTCGACCGAGGTGAGCACGAAGTCCGCGAGGTCCACGCCCGTCACCGCCTCGGTAAACGTCACGCGCCATTCCAGCGTGCTCTCAATCGTCACCGGGCCGGGCTGGCAACGCGCGATCGTCGCCACCGCGAGCGGCGTCGCGTCGAGGCTCCATGTGGTCGCGGAGCTCGCCTCGCTCACATTGCCCGCGGCATCGGTCGCCGTCGCTGTGAGGCTGTAGGTCCCGCTCGGCAGAGGGGCGATCGTGAGGCTCCAGTGCCCCTCCGCATTGGCAACCGTCGCACCGAGCGAGATGCCCCCATTGAAGACTTCCACTGTGGCGCCCGGCTCGGCCGTGCCACCGATC
This sequence comes from Verrucomicrobiota bacterium, assembly GCA_023443455.1. GTDB lineage: Bacteria > Verrucomicrobiota > Verrucomicrobiia > Opitutales > Opitutaceae > CAJCBL01. The sequence goes on along the minus strand of JAEZUE010000025.1, from coordinate 14,340 downwards.
GTCGTGGGCGTGACGGCCGTGATGGCCGGCGCCGCCGGCGGCGTGACGCCGACCCGGATCGCCGGCAACGGGTACGCCGGCAACACGAGCGCAATGGGCCAGCCGGTCGTGTCGGCGATCGCGCCGCCGTTGAGATCGATCGCGTTGGCGACCGCGACGCCGTCGGCATCGATGTCGCCAGCCTGCACCGTGTAGCTGAAGACCAGGTTCGTGCTGCCGCTGCCAGAGACGTAGCTCGCGTGGCGCGTTTCCGTGCCGACCGTCAGCGCCAAGCGCGGGGTGCCGGCGGTCGTATTGACCCTGGCGGTGTGGGACAGGGTCAGCGTGAAGGGAAGCGAGTCTCCCGCATGGTAGATGCCCGCGGCGGGCGGCGCCACGGCAATGACGTTGGCCGAAGCAACGACAACGACGTTATAGTTCCCCCTGTTGGAACTAGCCTGGAGCGGGAAAACCGCGCGACCCGCCAGGGCGCTGCCGGAAGCCGGATCGGCGTTCACCGCCACCGGCTTGATCGCCGCGACCAGAGTGCCGTCGCCGAGCTTGCCGTAACCATTCGCCCCCCACGCCGCCATGGTGCCGTCGCGGCACAACGCCAGCGAATGCTCCCGCGACGCGGACACCGCCACCACGAACTTGCCGGAGAGCGCAGAACCGCTGTCGGTCGCCACCGGCACCGGTTTGTCGGCAGTGGCGGAGGTGCCGTCACCCAGCAGACCAGACATGTTTTGGCCCCAGGCGAACACCAGGCCGTCGTCGCACAACGCGAGCGAATGCGTGGTCCCCGCAGCGACCGCCAGCACGGTCCGGCCAGCGAGGGAAGAACCGTTGTCCGTGGCCACCGCCACCGGTAGGGCCGCATCGACTCTCGTGCCATTGCCCAACAGGCCGTAGTCGTTGCGCCCCCAGGCGACGACCGTGCCATCGCTGCACAGCGCCAGCGCGTGCTCCTGCCCGGCCGAGATCGCCGTGACCGTCTTGCCGGACAACGCGGAGCCGCTGCCCATCGCGACTGCCACCGGTTTGGTCGAAGCGACCTTCGTGCCATTGCCCAACTGACCGTAGGTGTTGCCTCCCCAGGCCACGACCGTGCCATCGCTGCACAACGCCAGCGAGAAGCTGGTACCTACCGAGATCGCCACCACCGTCTTGCCGTACAAGGCCGAGCCGCTGTCCGCCGCCACGGCCACCGGCAGCCACCGGTCGGCCGTCGAGCCGTCGCCCACCTGCCCGACATCGTTGTAGCCCCAGGCTACGACCGTGCCGTCGTCGCACAGCGCCAGCGATTGGCCCAAGCCGCCGGCGATCGCGACCACGGTCTTGCCGGACAAGCCGGAGCGGCTGTCCCTAATCACCGCCTCCGGCGTCAAACTGCTCCGGGTCGAACCGCTGCCGAGGCGGCCGCGGGCACCGTCGCCCCAAGCGTACACCCGGCCCTCGCCGTCGAGCGCCAGCGTGTGCAAGGCGCACCCCGCCACCGCCACCACCGTCTTGCCGACGAGCGCGCCGGTGTGGCGCACCGGCTTCGCCAACGGATGTACCGCTGTACCACTGACCCCAAGACCAAGCTGGCCATAGACATTCCAACCCCAGCCCACCGGCACCGTGCCGAGCGCATGCGTGTACGATTGGCCGGAGGTGAACCCGCCAACGAGTGCATGACCCGCGCCATCCGCGATGCCCGTGCCGCTCGCCTTCACGTCGAGCCGCAGCGTGCCAATACCGGCCACGCCCGTCGCCGTGAGAAAGTACTCCGCCGCACTCGCGCCGGCCGTGACCGAGACCGGGCCGGCCGTGGCCGCGCCGTCGACCGGCGTCAGTTCAAAATCCTCCGGGCCTACGCCCATGACGGACTCGGTAAACGTGACGCGCCATTCCAGAGTGTCGCCGAGCGTGACCGGGCCGGGCTGGCAACGCGCGATCGTCGCCACCGCGGGCGCCATCGTGTCGATCGTCCACGGGGCGACGGCCACCGCCGTGCTTTCGTTGCCCGCCGCATCGGCCGCCGTGACGGTCAGCGCGGTCGCTCCGCTTTCCAGCGTGAGCGCACAGCTCCAGTGGCCGTCCGCAGCGGCAGTCACGGTGCCCACGAGGGTGCCCGCGTTGTAGATACTAATCGTCGCACCCGCCTCGGCGGTGCCGGTGAGCGTGTACGCGGGATTCGTCGTGGTGCCGACCGGCGTCGTGCTCGTGATCGTGGGCACGGCCGGAGCGCCGGTGGCGATGGTGACCTGCAGGCCCTCCGAGGGGGAGCCGAGCCTCGATTGGGCGGCATCCCAGATTCTGGCGGTGATGGTCTGGGCGAGGGGTGCGAGGTCCACGGTGGGCACCACAGTCCAAAGACCATCCGCGCCCGCAGTGGCCGTACCGATCGCGGAACTGGCAGGGGCTCCGTCCGAGCGGCTGCTGGTGTAGAGCCTCACGGTGGCTCCGGCCGGGGCCGTGCCGCTGAAGGTCGGCCGGACGACGTTGGTGAGGTTGTCCGTGCTGGAGGCTCCACTATCGGAAGCCGCCACGAGATCGGGCGTGCCGGGCACCGGGACATACCGGAGATTGATGACGTCCTGCCACTCCAGGGCGCCGTCGTTTCCGAAATCCACGCGCCAGACCACCGCGTCGAGCACATCGGCGGTGAGTCCGGAGAAATCGCCCTGGAGGCCGTAGTGGACGGTAATTCCCTCGCCGCTGTTCTTGTCGTACGCTCCGCCATTGGTGAAAACCATGTCCTCGCCGACCGGCACCCACTCGCCCGAGTTGTTTTGCACCACCAGGGTGTAGCCGGGCTGGGCCTCGATATTCTGGAACCTGATACCGTTCGGGTTGCCCAAAGCGGCGGAGAGGTCACCACCGGCGGCGTTTTTCGAGAGGAGCCCATCGCCGGCAGGCACCACGCAGTCGATGGCCCACGTGTTGAGGAAATCGATCTTGATGTCGGACACGGTCGAGTGGGTGACCGCTGCCGCGCTCCCGCCGGCAAACGCGCCGTCGAGCAAGCTCACGCGTACCGTGCCTGCATCGGTCCCATGCGCCGTGGCCTTGCCGGTGAAGCCCAGGGTCGCGGTGGTGTCGCTGGCCTTGACGAGCACGGCGGTGAGCCCGGCGGGCACGTTGGCGGAGCTGACCGGGAGCGGATCCCCGATGCCGCCCACAAAGGTGTCGCCGCTCAGCGTGATGGTGGCCGTGGTGCCGATGGCCCCGTCGGCACTGCGCGCCTCGACGAAGGTCGTGGTGCTGTAGCCGAGATCGGGCGACACCGTCATCGCGAACGCGCTGGAGGAGGTGGATACGCCGGCGGCGAGCACGACCTCGAAGGCCTGCGTGCCAAAGGCGGTCGTGGTGAACTTCACGTTACGCAGGAAGACAGCGAGGTTGGCGTAAGTGGCGCTGGCGTTGAGCGCGATGCGGAGATCCGCCCCATCCCGGCCGTCAGCGGTGCCGTCCACGGTCCCGATTGCGACGCCTTCGACCGAGACGGTCTCGCCCGCAGCCGGGATTCCGTCGCCGCCGAACAGCACAACCCCATCGGCGAGCTCGGAGAAAAAGTCCCCCGCCGCCGGACCCGAGGTCCGGACGATGCTCAGCGCGGTGCAGGTGGAAGGAGGCGTCGAGTCCACATCGGTGACGACGGCGTCGCGCCCGGCATCGATGTACGCTCCAGCCCCAGGGCTTGAGGTGCTGCTGTCGCCGGCCAACCCGACAACGCTCGGCGCATCCTCGACATCGCTCACGGCGATGGAGGCGGTCTCGGTCGCGGACGAGAAGGCCGACACCGCTCCATTGGGGGCGGTAGCGACCTTGGTCCCGGCGGTGCCTCTGGTCTGATCCCAGGCACGGAAGGTGAGGCTGGCCGCGGTTCCCGTCTGGCCATTGGGCACGAAGCGGATCTTGTCGGCCTCGCACAGGAGCAGAGCGCTATCTGTGGCCACCGTGCCCACGGCGGCCCAGGTGCCGCCATTGTCCGTGCTGTATTCCCAAGCACCGTTGCCGGGCTCCGCGGCGATGATGGCAATGCCCTGCACCGCCCCGCTGTCCGCATCGGTGATGCTGCTGCCGGCAAAACTCGCCACGGTCTGTCCCCCGTTGGTCGTTTGATCCTCCGTGAGGCCGGTCAAGACCGGGGTGCCGCTATCGTCGAGCACCGGAGCGGCGTTGAGACTGAAGACGACTTCATCGATGAAAATGCCTTCCATCTGGCCCCCCCCGCTCTTCGTGATGGTGAAGGAGGTCACGCTCGGCCAATCGACGTTCACCGTCCCCGCCGCATACTGCGCTGCCGTGGTCGTGTGAGAAAAGGAGGCGGTGACGCCATCGGTGCGGGTGAAGACCAGGGTCTCCGCATTCCACGCCGCCTGAGTGTCCACCCGCAGGGAAGTGAGATTGACCGGACTGCTGAACGTGAAACTCACGGAAAGCAGAGGCATGCCGGGGTCCTCAATGTAGTCTCCAGAATACATCAAGGTAGAGGTGAAGCTGGAATTCTCGGAAAAGGCTTTGTCGAGCAACAAGGTTGCGGGAGTTTCGGCATCACGGGAGCCCGTCACGTTCATGGTCACGCCGTCCACACTCTGCGTGACCCGGTGGTTAGAGTCGACCGAGTAGGCGCCGCCCGCGAAATCGAAGACCCCTAGGAGTTCGCCATATCGCTCCACCGCTTCGCGACCCAGGAGCGAAGCGGTGGCCAACTCTCCATGGTGCACCTCCAGCACCCAGTCGCCGCCCTTGGCGGCCGCACCGGTTTTGTTGTCCGAGGCCCCGACATCCGCGCCGGTCACCTGGGCCAGCTCGGCGACGAAATGCGCTCCCGCCTCGCCCTTCGCCAACTCGCACCCGTAGAGCAGCAGATCACCACCGCGATTCAACGCGCGCCCGAGCCGGGCGAGTTGCCCCGCCACCGCGGGGTCGCGCAACGCGACGCCATCGAGCGAGGCCCCGCCGAGCCGCAGCGCGCCGGGCGCGGCATGCGACACCACATGGATCGCCTCGTAGCCCGAGTGCGTCTCCGCCCAGGCCGCCATCTGCGCGAGCGCGTCGCCCGCGGGGTCAAGCCGGACCGTCTCCACGCCGAGCCGCACGCCGGCGACCAGCACCTCATGGTCCACCACCGCGCCATCGACAAAGACCACCTCGCGCGCCGCGACCGATCCCGCCCGTGCGGCGGGCAGCGCGCAGACACCGGACACAAAAACAGCGATGAACCCAAAGAGAAGGCGGAGGTGTGACATCATGGAAAACGGAGTTTGAAAAACGCGACCGTGGCGCGAGGCGCCCACAGAATCACATGCCATTGAATTTCCTGTAAACCTCTTTCATCGAACGTTTTATGTAGGTTTTCTCCCACCAATCCGCCGCCTTGTGGGAATTTTCCCACAACGGCCGACTCGCGACTTTTCCCCGCCGGGTTTCTCCGTTCTACTCGGCGCCCCCACATGCCTGCCGTCGCCGATCATTGGAACACCCTCGCCGCCGCACTGCTGGTGGCCCAAGCGCTGGCTCTGGCCGGCTTCGGGTGGTGGAGCCGCCGCTTCAGCACGCCCGGCGTGGGCGCCTTCCAACTCGTGGTGCTGGCCATGGCCGGCCGCACCGCCACCGAAGCCGCCGAGTGCCTCTTCGCCGCGCACCCCGCGGTGCTGTTCTGGACGCTGGGCTTCAAATGCACGCTGAGCTCGCTGCTCGCCGCCGGCCTGCTCCTGCTCTTTGCCGACGTCTCCGGCCTGAATCGCTGGGCCACGCCCGCCCGCCGGCGCCTGCTGGTCGGCACGACCCTGCTGCTCGGCGCCCTCGCCTTCACCAACCCCTGGACCGGCTGGGTCAGCCCCGACACCGCCACGGTCGCCGGCTGGAGCTTCGGGCGCTACCGCTCCGGCCCGGTCTTCCTCTACCTGATCGCCGCCAACGCCGCCGCCCTGCTCTTCGCGCTCGGCTCCACCCTCTACGTCTGGCGCGGGGCCAGCCCCCTGTTGCGCAAACAGCTCGGGCTGCTGCTCGTCGGCTACAGCCTGCCCACCCTCGCGGTCTTCGCCTTCCGCTCGCAGCTCCTTCCGCCCAGCTGCCCCAACCTCGCCCCGCTTGCCCGCATCGGCGCCATCGCGCTCTTCGCTTGGGCGCTCAACCGCGGCCAACTTTGGCGCCTCGTGCCCATCGCCCGCAGTTTCGTGCTCGAACACCACGAGCACGGCCTGCTCGTGGCCGACCGCAACCGCCACGTGGTCGACTCCAACCCCGCCGCCCGCCGCCTGCTCGGCCTGCCCCCGGCCGCCACGCCCTACGGCCCCCTCGCCAAACTCCTCGCCGCCTGGCCCGAGCTGCCGGCACTCGTCGCCCACGCCGAGAACGCCACCCACGAACTCCGCCCCGAGCCTGCCCGCGACACCTTCTGGCTGCTCACGTGGACGCCGCTGCGCGCCCCCGGTGACGCCGCCCCGCGCGGCTTCGTGCTCGCCATCGCCGACATCACCGAGCGCAAACGCGCCGAGCAGCAACTGCGCGAAGCCCTCGACGCCCGCACCCACGAATGGCAGCGCGCCACCGCCGCCGCCCTGCGCGCCGCCGAGGAGGAGCAGGCCCGCCTCGGCCACCTGCTCCACGACACGCTCTGCCAGGACCTCGTCGCCTGCGCCCGCCAGGCCGAACTGCTGCGCGACGAAATCGCCGCCCGCGCCCCAGCCGCCGCCGAGCGCCTCGCCACTCTCGGCTCCTCCCTCGCCACCGCCGGCGCCCGCGCCCGCGAAGTCTCGCATCTGCTCGCCGGCAACACCCCCGGCGACCTCCCCTTCGCGGATACGCTCGGCGGCCTCGCCCACCAGCTCGAGACCAGCCACGGCCTCGAATGCGAACTGGCCGTCGATCCGGCCTTCGCCCCGCCCACCGCCGAACACACCGCCCTGTTGGTGCGTTTCGTGCGCGAGGCCGTCTCCAACGCCGCCCGCCACGCCCGCGCCCGCCGCGTCTGGATCGACCTGCTCGTCGGCGAGGACCACGCCACTCTCACCATCGCCAACGACGGCACGCCCCCGCCACCGCCCGACCGCCGCACCGAGGGGCTCGGTCTGCGCCAGATGCGCATGCGCGCCGCCCTGCTCGGCGGCAGCTTCACCCTCGAGGCCGGCCCCGAAGGCGGCGCCAGCCTGGTGTTGACGCTGCCCCGTATCCTCCCATCCATTCCCCAAGCATGAGCGCCCCGCGTCGCGTTTTCCTCGTCGACGACCATCCCTTCGTCCGGCTCGGCCAACGCACCGCGCTCGAACGCGAGGCCGACTTCACGGTCGTGGGCGAAGCCGGCAGCATCGCCGAGGCCCTCACGCGCATCCCCGAGCTCCGCCCCGACCTGCTCGTGCTCGACCTCAACCTGGCCGATGGCAACGGCTGGACACTGCTCGAGCGCCTCCGCGAGGCCGCCGCGCTGCCGCCCACCCTCGTGCTCTCCGTGTGCGACGAAGTCCTCTACGCCGAACGGCTCCTGCGCGCCGGCGCGCGCGGCTACCTGATGAAGCAGGAGCCGATCGAGCGCATCGTCGCCGCCCTGCGCGAGATCGACGCCGGCCACCTCGTCGCCAGCCCCGTCGTGACCAGCCGGCTGCTCCGCGCAGGGCTCGGCCAGGAGCCCGCCGCCGAACCGGCCGCACCCGGCCAGCCTCTTGGCGACCAGGAGCTGCGCATCTTCGATCTGCTCGCCGAAGGCCGCCGCAACCGCGAGATCGCCGCGCACCTGCAGCTCAGCGAAAAGACGGTATCGACCGTCAAGACACGGATCATGAAGAAGCTCGGCGCCACCTCGACTGCGCAGTTGTTCCAGCTCGCGCAGGAACGTCGGGCGACCTGACCCGCCCGGCCTCGCGGGCAGTCCCCACCATCCGAAGACCGAGTCCGAAATTCGGCAGTTGGACACAGCGCGGCAGAGCCGCAACCGAAGCAGAGGGAGGCGGAGAATCTGGAACTCGGCGTCGACGCGCGTCGGGGCGCAGCCTTGCGGGAAGCAAATACTTCGGTCCGATGGCGCCCGGCGCCGGGCGAATTTCCCCGGTTGCGCGAAAGAGGGGCCGAGCGCGGGCTTGCGGTCGCCGCGCCGGGGAGAAGAAACTGACCGCGCCACCTTCCGCTCCATCCCCACATGGAATCCCCCACCACCCGGCCGCTGATCGTCTGGCTGTTTCTCGGCAAAGCAGCCGGCTCCCTGTGGCTGCTCCGGGAGAGCCAGGTCCGACAAGAGCGCCGAACCTCAGCATCGGCAGGCCGCGTGGCGGCCGCTGAAGACGGCACACCACGGACGCCGATGCGACTATCTGCTCATGCTCTCGGACATCACCGAACAGCGATGCAACGAACTCGCGCTGGCGGCGCGCACCGCAGCGTGAAAGCACGCGACAAAGGCGGCCATGTCCGCGGCGGAAGAAGAGCGCAGCCGGATCGGCCGGGCATCGCACGACAACCTATGCCAGGATCTGGTGGGCACGGTACGGACATCGGAGGCGATTCTGGCCAGCGGCGGCGAAGCGACGCGGGACGAGCGGTTTGCCGGCTTGGCGACGCGACTCCGGCAAGCCCGCAAACACGCCCGGGCGGCGCGGCGACCGCCATGGCCACGATCGCCAACGACGGGGCGCCGCTGCCCGCCGAACCGACCGGGGGTCTCGGGAGGCGGCAGATGCGGATACGCGCCGCGTTGTTCGGCGCCCAGCTGGCGCTGGAACCCGGAGCCGTGGGCCGCGGCGCGCGCGCACGCCTCCGGCTCACGGCAACGCCCGGCACCACAACCGCCACCGCCCTTCCATCGCAATGAACGAGTCCATCCGCATTTTCCTGGTCGACGACCACGCCGAGATCCGCACCTCGCTGAAAGGCGCGATCGACTGCCAGCCGGGCATGCACGTGGCGGGCGAGGCCGCCTCCTGCGCCGAGGCCATCACCGCGATCCAGGCCGCGCCGCCCGATGTGCTCGTGCTCGATCTGCACCTGAAGGACGGCAACGGCTGGGTGGCGCTCGAACGTCTCGCCGCCGCCAAGCAGCTGCCGCCCACACTCGTGCTGTCCGTCTACGAAGAAAGCGTCTTTGCGCGGCGCCTGCTCATGGCCGGCGCCCGCGGCTACCTGATGAAGGATGCGCCGCTGCCGCGCATCGTCGCGGCGATCCGCGAGATCCACCGCGGGCTGCTCGTCGCCAGCGAACAAATCGCCACGCAGCTGATGGCCGAGGCGGTCGGCCATCGCGACCTCGCGCCCGCGGACGGCGACGAGGCGAAGGGTCTCGGCCCGCTCAGCGCCCGCGAACTCCAGATCTGCGCCATGCTCGGCACCGGCCTGCGCAGCAAGGAGATCGCCAACAGCCTCGGGGTGAGCGCCAAGACCGTGGCCACCTACAAGCTGCGGATCATGCAGAAGCTCGGTGTCGCCTCCACGCCCGAGCTGATCGAGCGCTACCGGGCGCTGGGGCTTTCCGACACCACCAGACTTTGAGCACACCGAGGCGCGGCGCCGAAGCCCCAGGCCGTGGTGCAGGCGTGAGTGGCTGCGGGATCGGGGTTCGCCGGCATTCTGCCGTTCGCCAGAACGGCGCCACGCGGCTCAACCGTCGGCACCTCGGCTCGCCCGCACTTCGTTCTCCTCGTTGGGCTCCGACTGCGCCTGCTCGGCTCAAAACGAAAGGGCGCCCCTCGCGAGGCGCCCTTTCGGTATCCAATCATGTCAGCTCCAGCGCCTACCAGCCGTAGCGGAAGCCGATGTTGGCGGACCGGATGTCCTGGCCGTCGCTGGTGGTGAAGTCGCCGCGCAGGCAGGCGGAGAGCTTGTCCGTGAGACGGGCGCTGAAATCCAGCCCGGCGTTGAAGCGATCGGCGCCCATCTCCAGGCCGCGCAGGCGGTAGGAGTTGGAGGTGCCGCGGAACGAGGCGTCGATGAAGGCGACCTCGTCGCCGAACTCGTGCACCCAGCTGCCGCGGACGGCCACGCCGAAGGTCCGGTTGATCTCGTAGCGCCAGGCGGCACCGAAGATGCCGCGCATGGAGGTGAAGTCCTCGAAGTCGACGGTGAGATCGAGCAGGCCGTCGCCGGTCTCGGTGAAGCGGTCATACGAGCCCGTGCTGTATTGGAAGGCCGCATAGGGCTGCACGATGCTCTTGCCGATCTCGAAGGTGTAACCCTTCTCGAGGTAGGCGGTGAGCTGGTTGCTGTCGAACTCGCCCTTGGTGCGGACCGCGGCCTGCGAGATCAACGCATGGGAGCGGGCCACGGCGGCCTGGCGTTCGACCTCGAACGAGGACGCGCTGTAGGCGAAGCTGACGTAGTAGTAGTCGCCGGCGTTGTTGTAGCGGGCGTAGGCTCCGAGGTCGAAGCTGCCGATGTCGGCCTCGTCGGGATGGTCGTTCTCGGCCTTGCCGTCGCCGGCGTTGAGGAAGCCGCCGATGTCCCACTTCGGATGGAGCTCGCAACCGACGCCGGCCAGCACGCTGGTGTTGCTGCTGTCGATGTCGGCGACCTTGCCGTCGGAGGCTTCGCCGGAGGCCACCGAGGTCTGGGCGAAGGTGTACCAGCGGGGCTCGAACGTCTCCTTCTCGGCGTCGTTCTTGTCCTTGCCGAGCGGGCGCAGGGCCGTGGCGACGCTCGTGAGCACTTCGCCGACGCGCTCGTTCTCGAGCGCGACCAGCGAGGGATGGAGTTCGCCGCTCATCAGGCCGAGGGCCGTATTCAGGTCGGCATTTTCCGGGATGAGGTCGAGGTTGAGGACCAGATCGGCGAAGCTCGCATCGCTGCGATGCCCGTCGAGGTAGGTGCCAACCACACGCTGGCTCTCGGTGGTGGCGAACTTCCCGTAGGCATGGTCGCGGGCGACGACAGCGTAGAGATTGCTGAGACTGTCGAGCGCACCCGAGTTTCCGGTGACGTAGAACTTGTAGTCGGGCAGCGTATCGGTGCTCTTGAGGAGCTCATGCGAGGAGACCGGCGTGCCCTCGATCGCGATCCGGGCGGAGCCATCGGCCGTCATGAAGTTGAAGGCGGCGCCCGGGATCAGGTTCGAAGTGCTGCCACCGGTGAAGGCGACGGTCGAAGCGGAGGCGAAGGTGAAGGTCGCCGTAGAACCGGCGACGCCGCTGGTGAGCGCGATCACGTCGTTGGTGTTGGTGCCGAGCTCGATGGCGAGCGAACCGGTATTGTAGACGTTGCCGTCGATCGTGAGCGTATCGATGGAGTTTCCGGGGGCGATCGTGCCGGTGTTCACCATCGTGCCCAGACCGCCCGAGGCCGAGCGGAAGGCGACCGTGCCGGCGCCGCCGAGCGTGCCCATATTGTAGAGGGCGATGTCGGTGGCGGTTGTCGCCGGCAGAGCGATACCGGTCGGAAGCGCGCCGGTGGCGGTGAACTGCACGGTGCTGTTGGCCCGGAAAGTGGCGCCGGCAAGGATCGCGGAGGTGTTGAGCGCACTGGTCGCGCCCGACCCGTTGAAGTTCGTCGTGCCGGCCAGGAAGACCGTGTTGAAGTTCGAGGCCGCACCGCCGTAGGTCATGTCGAACGTGCTCGAGCCCGAGGCGAGGAAATCTCCGCCCGGGACAACATCGGCCGCGGCGCCGAAGTAGAGCGTGCTGCCCGCGCCACTCGACGCGATGGCGCCGGAGACCGAGGCGCCCGTCGCCAGGACGACGGTGTCGTCGCCGTTGGCGGCGACGGCCACGTTGCCGGAGGCGATCGTCCCGCTGTTGACCAGCGTCTGCGCGGCGCCGGCCAGATTGATGGCGGCGCTGCCCGTGCCGTTGGCGGTGATGCTGCCGCGATTGACCACGGACGCCGTACCCTCAGTGTAGATACCGGCGGCGCCGGTGCCGGTCGCCGCGATGGTACCGGTGTTGAGCACGCTCCGGGCCTCCTCGGCGTAGATGCCGAGATTCGCGGTGGTGATGGTGCCGCTGTTGGTCACGGTGCCGACCCTGCCGAGCATGATGCCGTCGCCAGTTGCGGTGATCGTGCCGGTGTTGCTCACGTCGCCAGCCACGGTACCGCGGACATCGAGACCGATCAGGCCACTGAGCGTGCCAGAGTTGGTGATGCCCTGCGTGTCGCCGCGGAGCTGGAGGGCGATGCCCTCGGCGGAAGCGATGCTGCCGGAGTTGGTGATCTCGCCGGCGACATCGCCGGTGACAACCACGCCAGCCGTGCGGCCGGAGATCGAGCCGGAGTTGGCGAGCGCGCCGACGACGTTGCCGGTGACGTACACGCCAGCGTTCTGCGCGGTGATCGTGCCGCCGTTGGTCAGCGAGCCAGTTACGCCGGAGCCGAGCCATACGCCGTTGCCGGCGGCAGTGATCGTGCCGGTGGTGGTGATCGTGCCGGCCAAGTTGCCAGCGATCGAGATGCCGTCCGCGGCTGTAGCCGTGATCGGGCCGGAGCTGGTCACATCGCCGCTGACGGTGCCGCCAACCACGAGGCCGGAGGTGCCGCTGAGCGAACCGCTGTTGGCGATGCTCTGCGTGTTGCCGCCGATCTGGAGGGCGATGCCCTCGGACGAGGCAATGGTGCCGGAGTTGGTGATCTCGCCGGCGACATCGCTGGTGACAACCACACCAGCCGCACCGCCGGAGATCGAGCTGTCGTTAGTAAACTGGCCGCCGACATTGCCGGTGACGTACACGCCAGCGTTCTGCGCGGTGATCGTGCCGCCATTGGTCAGCGAGCCGGTTACGCCGGAGCCGAGCTGCACGCCGTTGCCGGCGGCAGTGATCGTGCCGGTGGTGGAGAGCGAGCCGGTCAAGTCGCCGGCGATGGAGATGCCATCCGCGGCCGTAGCCGTGATCTGGCCGGAGCTGGTCACATCGCCGGTGACGGTGCCGCCAACCACGAGGCCGGAGGTGCCGCTGAGCGAACCGCTGTTGGCGATGCTCTGCGTGTTGCCGCCGACCTGGAGGGCGATGCCCTCGGCCGAGGCAATGGTGCCGGAGTTGGTGATCTCGCCGGCGACATCGCTGGTGACAACCACACCAGCCGCACCGCCGGAGATCGAGCCGTCGTTAGTGAACTGGCCGCCGACGTTGCCGGTGACGTACACGCCAGCGTTCTGCGCGGTGATCGTGCCGCCGTTGGTCAGCGAGCCAATTACGCCGGAGCCGAGCCGTACGCCGTTGCCGGCGGCAGTGATCGTGCCGGTGGTGGCGAGTGAGCCGGTCGTACCGTCGACCTGGATGCCGTCACCGGAAGTGGTGATGGTACCGGAGGTGGTGACCGTGCCCGTATCGCCTAGGACGCGGATGCCCTCTGCATTCGTGCCCGTGGTGACGATGCTGCCGGAGGAGACGATCGTGGTAGCGTTGCCGGTAACTAGGATGCCCTGGCTCACCGAGGTGATGCTGCCGGCGTGGTTCACGACGTTGGAATCGCCCTCCACCCGGATACCGCCAGCGCCGGCGTCGATCGACGAATCCGCGCCCGTTTCGATAGTGCCGGAGTTGCCGTCCGTGATCATGATACCGTAGACGGCGGCGGTGATGCGGCCGGAATTGGTGATCGTACCACTGTTGCCACCAGAGCCATAGATACCGTAACCGTTGCCGTTCGTGCTATGAGTCGTAATCGTGCCGCGGTTGTCGATGGTGCCGCTATTGCCGTGCAGGAAGGTGATACCGCTGCCATACTCGGAGGCGATAGAGCCGGTGTTGGTGATCGCGCCGGTATTGGTGCCACGGACCAAGACTCCGTCGCCCATCGTGTTCGTCAACGTGCCGGCGTTTTCGATCAGGCCGGTGTTGTCGCCGCCGATATCGATGGCGGAGAAGAGGGACGTCACCGAACCGGTCTCGCTGTTGCGGACCGTACCGGCATTGGCGCCGGTCACCATGATGCCGACCGTACCGGCGGTGATGGTGCCGGAATTGGCGATCGTGCCGGTGGTGGTGTTCTCACCCTGCACGTAGATGCCGTTCAGCTCGGCGGTGATCGTCGCGCCGTCCAAGTTTTCGACGGTGCCGGAGTTGTCGCCGTGGATCGCGATGCCGGTGCGACCAGACACAATACTCTTGGAGTTCTGGACCAGGCCGGAGTTGGCGCCGGTCAGGATACCGACGTCCGCGGCGGCGATGGTGCCGGTGTTCTGAACGATGCCGCTGTTGGCGACCGGCAGCACATCGGAATCCTCTTCCTCGATGAGGCCGCCGTAGACGTGGATACCGGTCCGGGCAGCCCCGATCGTGCCGGCGTTGACGACTGAACCGGTGTTCTCGTGCGAGACCAAGATGCCGTTGGCTTCGGCCTCGATGGCGCCGGTGTTGAGGACCGTGCCGTCGTTGATGCCGAAGACGTAGATGCCGTTGGCACCGGCAGTGATGGTGGAGCCGGCAAGGTTCTGGATCGTGCCGGTGTGCACGAGCG
>JAEZUE010000042.1 GCA_023443455.1 Verrucomicrobiota bacterium | reverse complement strand
CGGATTGCCACCTCGGCGCGGTGGCCTACAGGGCATCGCTGCTCTGGCGAGCAGCGCCATGGGAACTGCCCGCGATCAGTGGGCCCGACCACCTCATCCCGGAGCCGATCAGGCGGAGGACATTTTCGAGGACGCGCCGTTGGCGTGGTCCGTTAGTGGTTCCACTCCTCCGAAAGCCGAAACTCTGGCGAGTTCTGCGATGGATTGCCACCTCGGCACGATGGTCTCACGAGCATCGCCATGGGTCGGATCGGCGTTCATCCGCAGATGGCTGAACGGCTTCGCCGCCCAGCTACGGTGAAGGGTGACGGAAATGTCTGAGAACATCGCGCCCGCTTCGCTCAAGACGCCAAGTCGCCAAGATTCGGAATGGGGGTCGGATTGGCCGGTGCCTGGGCCTCTGCGCCTTTGCGTCTTTGCGCGAGAGTCTATCGACTGCCACTTCGGCGCGGTGGCCCACAGGGTATCGCCGCTCTGGCGAGCAGCGCCACGGTCCGATCCGGATAAGTGGCCATCAGTGTGTATCAGTGGTTCCACTTCTCCGAAGGTCGAAACTCTGACGCGTTCCGCCACAGGGAACGAAACGCTCACGCGTTCCGCTACGGCACGATGGTCTCACGACCATCGCCGCGGGCCAGGTCGGCGCCCTGGCCTACAGGGCCGAACGCCTTCCGGCTCAGCCGTGACGACGAGAGTCGAGCGTCGAGTGGCGAGCCCCAATCCAATTGTGCACAAGGCGATTGCCCGAGGGTGCTCTCGATCTGCCTCCGAAACTCCGGCCCTCGACGCTCGTCCCTCGTCACTCGGCTGAATGACTACGCGTTGGTGCCCATCAGTGTGTATAAGTGGTTCCACTCCTCCGGGGGGCGAACCTCTGACGAGTTCCAGCACTCCGGGGCGCCGCAAGCAAAACGCCGGCCCGCATTTCGCGGACCGGCGTTTGTCGTGAATTGGTGGAGCCAGACGGGTTCGAACCGACGACCCCCTGCTTGCAAAGCAGGTGCTCTTCCAACTGAGCTATGACCCCAAGACAAATCTGGTGGAGGTGGCGGGAATTGAACCCGCGTCCCCTTGGCCTTTGCACGACGCATCTACACGTTTAGCCCGAGGTTAATCTCGCCGTCGCGACGCTCCCGGACGGGCAAAACGACGGCCAGCCGCTGGATTGAAGATACGACTCATGGGCCATTGACGCCCCCATAAGCTATGCCTGCTGTCGTCGCAGTCGTCGGCTAGCAGGTGTCGCCGGGACCGCGTGGTTGCTTTAATTAAGCAGCCAGGGGCATTTCTTCGTAGGTGCCACTTATTGTGTTTGGCGATGGATTAACGAGGGGACCGCCATCCTCGACGTGCAGCGCAGCACTCCGACCAAGGGTCGAATCCAGAACACCCCCATGGAGAGGGCGAAACGAGGAAGGCGGAACTCGGAACGTTTTGGTGTCGCGAGCGCCGGGCTTCTTCATGGCGCCGGGGGATTGGCGAGTGCGCCAATCAAAGAACAGGGCGCGGAACGTGGCATGCGCTTTCCCGCTTGGCAAGCCGCGCGATCGGGCGATTTTTCCCCGGCGTGAAGAGGGCTCTGCGGTGGCGATTCGGATCGCAGGGCGGGGGCGGCGGGCTGGAGCGAGGCTCGGCGTTTCGTACCCTGACTTGGGTTCGCCGGGGGCCGCCTCGGCCGGTGGCGCTTCGGGGCATGAAAAAGCCGCGCCGAGGGAACCGGCGCGGCTGGGGAAGGCGTGATGCCCGAAACTTATTCGACCTTCGCGGTGCGGGTGACGGTGTGCACCACGGCGCCGGTCTCGGCGTTGATCAGCGAGATCTTCAGCACGGAGGGCACGCCGGGCTTGGCGGGGGTGGTGCCGATGGCGGGGATCGTGGCGACGCCGGCGCTGACTTCGATCAGGGCGAAGCCGGCGGTGGGCAGGCCGGCGAAGTCGACCTGCACGTTGCCGGAGGCGGGAGCGACTCCGGCCGGCGCGGTGAGGGAACCGACCGAGATCTCCTGCAGGCCCTCGGGCGAGGTGGAGACGTATTGGGCGTTGCCGCCGACGATCGAGATCAGGCCCTGCTCGGCGAGCTTGTTCGCCTTCACGTGGTCGAGGAACGCCTGGCGCTCATGCTTGAACGCGGTGACGTGGGAGTCGGTCGAGGCGTCGGGGCCGACGATGGCCGAGGGCTGGATCACGAGGCGGAAGGCCGACGGGGTGGTGAGCACGTTGCGCTCCATCCAGTCCGCCTGCGAGGGGCCCCAGAGGGACTTGTCCTTGTTGTCGGCGGCGTTGTTGGCGCTGCGGTAGTCGCGCACTTCCATCAGCCAGAGGGCGAGGTCGCGGGTGGCCTGGACGGAGCGGAAGGTGAGGCTGGTGGGGTCGCGCGGGTCGGTGATCGGGATCTGCTCGCGGAAGACGTTGGCGCCGAGCTCGGCGGAGGGCGCGCGCTCGCCGGTGGTGTCGGCGCCGGCGAAGCGGAAGTCGCGGTCGTTCTTCATCCAATACGAGCCGACCTGGCCGAGCAGGTCGACCAGCTTGGGCTGGGCGAGCAAGGCGTGCCACTTGGCGCGCATGGTCTCCTCGGTGGTCGCGGCGGCGGCATCGTCGTAGACGACGCTGTTGCCGGCGAAGACCACGTAGTCGGGCTTGGTCGCCGCGACGGTGTCGAGGGCGGTGGCGAGCTTGGGGGAAGAGGGGTCGATGCCCTGCACGACCGCGATGCGCACGGCGCGGCTCTCGAGCGAGCCCGACATCGTGGTGAAGGTGTTGGTGTCGCCGGTGGTGACGTGCGCCGGGCTCTGGCCGTACTTGACGCGCCAGAAATAGTTCGTGCCGCCCTCGAGCGACTCGTCGGAACGTTTTCCGTACATGTACTTCACGACGAAATCGTTCTCCGGCCGGATCTTCACCCACTCGGTCACCACCGGGTGGCTGAATTCGGGATTGTCGGCCGCCTCGAAACGGGCCCAGCCCTCGATCGCGTCGCCGATGCCGGCGGCCGCGCGCATTTCCTTGGTGATGCGGGACTGGAGGAGGGCCGAGCGGGTGCCGATCTCGCCGGCCACATCGGCGGCGACATCCTTGGCGAAGGCAGGGGTTCCGAGTGCGCCGCAGGTCGCGGCGAGGGCGAGGACGAGGGAACGGACTTTCATACGTTTAAAAGGGGCGAAGTGGTTGGGGTCGGCGCGGCCGAGTGCGCGAGCTTTCCAATCCGATCGCGCTGCGTCGAGAGCGAATCTTTGGGATTTTCGCTCTGACAGTTGACCCGCGGACGGGTGGGAGAAGGGGGAATTTTCGGCCAAAGCCTTGACATCAAGATAAGCCCGGATTCCGTGCGCGCACCGTTTCCATTTCTCGCCTCATGCGCTGCATCCTTCGTCTTTTCGGTCTCTGGCTCGCGCTCGGCTCCGCCCTTTGGTGGTGGGCTGCCGGGGCGCGGGTGGGCTGGTGGCAGACGCGCGTGGGGGTGGAACGCATCGACGAGTTCACCGGGCTGTCGGTTCTCGAGTGGCGCGAGGGTTTCGTGCCGGGCATCGAGACGTTGCTCGGTGGGGTGCTGCTGGGTGCCGGACTCGCCGTGGGGGCGACCTTTCTCTTTCGCAAGCTACCAACCAACCGGAAATCCACATGATCTCACTCACTCGCGTTCTGCTCTCTTCCCTGTTGCTCGGCGCCGCCTCGGCAGTGGTCGCCGCCCCGCTCTCCTTCGACTTCAAGGATCCGAAGGGGGTGAACAACATCCAGTTCCACCTCGACGCGCCGCTCGAATCGATCTCGGGCCAAGGCACCGGCGTGAGCGGCACCATCGCCTTCGACCCGGCCGCGCCCGAGGCGACGTCGGGCACCATCGTCCTGGCGGCCTCGTCGCTCACGGTCGGCAATCCGACGATGATGGAGCACCTGCACGGTGCGCACTGGTTGGATGTCGCCGCGTATTCGGAGATCACGTTCCAGCTGGCCTCGCTGGGGCAGGTCGAGAAGGCCGGTCCGGCGCTGAAAGCCCAGGCGAAGGGGGTACTGACGCTCAGGGGCGTGGCGAAGGAGATCACGGTGCCGGTGGCGATCACCCATCTGCCGGGCAAGCTCGGTGCGCGCCTCGGCAAGCCCGAGCTCGAGGGGGACCTGTTGGTCGTGCGCGCGCAGTTCACGATCAACCGCTCGGATTTCGGCATCCAGGCCGGAAAGAACACCGACAAGGTGGCCGAGGAGATCGCGCTCACGCTCGCGCTGGCCGGTTCGGCGTTTCTGCGGTGACGCGGATCGGCCGCGCCGATTCGCGTTGAACGCCGGGGCTTCCGGAACACACCGTGGCCGCGATGCCCGAGGCACCTGCGAACGACTGCCACAACGAGCGACCGGTGGGGGACCGGGCGGAACGGCCCTCCCCGGTCGTGCTGTTTCTGGTCGCCCTGCGCCTGGGGCTCACGTCTTTCGGGGGGCCGGCGGCGCACATCGGGTATTTCCGGCGCGAATATGTCGAGCGGCGTGGCTGGCTCGACGAACGCGGCTTCGCGGACCTGCTGGCGTTGTGCCAGTTCCTGCCCGGGCCGGCGAGCAGCCAGTTCGGCTTTGCCGTCGGGTATCAGAAGGGCGGACTCGCCGGCGCGGTGGCGGCGTGGCTCGGCTTCACGCTGCCGTCGGCCGGGCTGATGCTGGTCTTCGCCGCCGGTGTGGCGGGCGGGGCGGATTGGGCGGCGGCCGGCTGGTTGCACGGGCTCAAGGTCGCCGCGGTCGCCGTGGTGGCGCAGGCGGTCTGGACGATGGGGCGGGTGCTGTGCCCGGACCGGGCGCGGTTGCTGGTCGCGACGGCCGCCGGAGCGGCTTTGTGGCATTGGCCGTTTGCCGGAATGCAGATGGGGGTGATCGCGGCGGGGGCCCTCCTCGGGCTGGCGATCCGGAAACCGGAGGCGACCGCACCGCATCCGGGCCCCGATGGCGGACGGGCGGGGCGGCGGGGAGTGGTTTGGCTCGTGGTCTTCGGCGTATTGATGGTGCTGTTGCCCGTGGCCGCAGCGACCGGTCCGGGGTGGGCGGCGGTCTTCGATCGTTTCTATCGGGTCGGCGCGTTGGTCTTCGGTGGCGGCCACGTGGTGCTGCCGTTGCTCGAGGCCGAGGTCGTGGGGCCGGGTTGGCTCAGCCACGACACTTTTCTCGCCGGGTACGGCGCCGCGCAGGCGTTGCCCGGGCCGTTGTTCGCCTTTGCGGCGTTCCTGGGGTCGGTCTCCTCGGTCGGTCCGGGCGGGATGCTTGGTGGCCTCGTCGCGCTGACCGCCGTGTTTCTCCCGGGACTTCTGCTCGTGCTCGGAGTGTGGCCGTTGTGGGAACGGCTGCGCTCGGTGGCCATCGCCCAGGCCGCGCTGCGCGGAGCCAACGCCGCGGTGGTCGGCGTGTTGGCGGCGGCGTTGGTCGATCCAGTGCTTCCGGCCGGCGTCACCGATCTGCGCAGCGGCGGGTTGGCGGTCGCGCTGTTTGCGGCGCTGCAATGGGCGAAGTTGCCCGCGTGGGGCGTGGTCGCGGCCGCGGCTGGCGCGGGTTGGTTTTTCCTGTAGGCGCGGTGCCGGGCGGCGGGCAGCTCGACGCAACTTCCAACTTCGAACTTCCAACTTCCAACTTCGAACTTCCGCCTTCGAACTTCCGCCTTCGGCCGAAGGTTTGCCAAGCGAGATGGCGGCTCGCACGCTCGCGGTCGTGTCGGTCCTCGCCATCGTCATCCCGGTCTTCCTCGTCATCGCGCTCGGCGCGGTGCTCACGCGCACGCGCTTCATCGGCGTGGAGCTGATCGGGGAGCTGAATCGGCTGACCTACTACGTGGGTCTGCCGGCGTTTCTGTTCTCGAGCATCTCCGGGGCGACGCTGGCGGGCGGGCGTTCGCTGGTCGTCTTCGGGGTGATGGCGGGGGCGACGTTGGTCCTCATCCCGATCGGCTTTGTGGTCGCGAAACTGCTACGGATGCCGCCGGCGGTGGTCGGCACGTTCGTGCACGCGGGGGTGCGGGGGAACCTGGCGTTTGTCGGCCTGCCGGTGATCGCGTTGGCGCTGTCGGTGCATGGTGCCGACGAGGTCTGGCCGGTGGCGCTGCTGGCGATGGCGCCGCTGACGATGATCGCGAACATCTTCGGGGTGATTCTTCTGCTGGTCGGCCATGGCAAGCCCGGGCCCGGCATGGTGCGCTCGCTGGTGTGGCAACTGGCGACGAATCCGCTGCTCATCGCCAGCGGGCTCGGTGCGGCCTGCGCGGCGGCGGGGTTGGCGTTTCCCGCGTGGTTGGCCAAGTCGCTCTCCGTCACCGGCCAGATGGCGCTGCCGCTGGCGCTGCTGTGCATCGGCGGCTCGCTGGTGGCGATCCCGCTGCGCGGTCGCCGGACTTTGGCGACAGTGGCCTCGGTCTTGAAGGTGGGAGTGGCGCCGCTGCTGGGCTGGCCGCTGGCGCGGTGGTTCGGCCTGTCGCCCGACGAAACGCGCATCGCGCTGCTCTTCCTCGCCACGCCGGCCGCCGCGGCGAGCTACACGCTCGCCTGCAAGCTCGGCGGCGACGAGGCGCTGGCTGCGAGCAGCGTGGCGATCAGCACCGCGCTCTCCGTGGTGTCGCTGAGCGCGGTGCTCGCGCTGGTGTGAGCGGGGGCGCTGGGCAGCGGCCGAACATCGAACCTGGAACAGTGAACCTCCAACGTTGAACGCCGGAGATCGGTTGTTGGGTATGCGCAGGAAGGCGGGACGTGCTTGGACCAATTCTTGTGGTCACAGCTGAACCCGGCGCGGCGGAGCCGCAACCAGGGCAGTTGGAACCACTGATGCACACTGTCGCTGATCGCCAGGAAGCGGAAATGGGCGCCGAGCCGGATGGGCTTCGTGGCGGCCGTTTCCGTACTTCGTCTATTGCGCGATCGAAGGTGCCGATCTTTTCGTTCTCGGACTGGTCCCGGGACGGCGGCACCCGGACGATTTGACGCCAGAACTTGAAGGTTCCGGCGGTTCGTGACGTGACGCGGCGGCGCCCCGTCGGGTCCTTCGGGGCTATGCGGCCACTCCGGCGACCAGCGTGGTGTCGCGTTCGAGTTGGGGGCGGTTTTTCATCCCGCCTTGGGCAGGGTGAGGAAAGGGAGTTCGACGGGCTTGGCCGAGGCGGTGGCGAAATTGAGCCGCTCGAAACCGATCACGCGACCGGCCTTGTCCTTCATCAGGACGACCTCGTTGGCGGTCTCTTCGCACACGTACTCCGCCTGCGGCGGGCCGAACCAGACGGTGAGGGTGCGCCCCTCGGGATCGTGGAAAATGTTCAGGTCGGCCATGGCCTGCACCGGCGCTTCACCCGGCGGCGAGCTGGTAGATGGCGGGGCGGTAGGCGGGCTTCGGGATGGGTTTGCGGAGCTTGCGGGCGGCGCCGAGCCAAAGGTCCATCGCGATGTTCACCTCGGCGAGGGCTTCTTCGGGGGTGGCACCGAAGGCCGAGCACTGCTTGAGATCGGGCACGTCGGCCACCCAGCAGGCGTCGGTCTCGCTGTAGAAGAGATTGATGTGGTAGCGGTTTTTCATCGGTCCTGGAGGGTGAGTCCGTGCTGTTCGACGAGTTTCAGGAATTGGTCGACCTGGTAAGGTTTGGCCTGCCCGGCGACGTTTTGCAAATTCACCAGCTCGGGAATGCCACGGCGGGCGAAGATGTGGTGGCTGCCCCGGGTGCGCGCGAGTCTGAACCCGAACGCCTCGACGAGGCCGACAAAGTCAGCGAAGCGGATGTTGTGCGAACCCTGCAGGATGAGCTGAAGCGTCTTGCGTGGATTCATGGTGGGCAGGTTCAGGCAGATTCCGGAGCATCAGCTTCGGCCGAGTGCTGCGGGGCCGTGGCGCCTTCGACGAGGGCGATCTCGTCGGGGGTGAGTCCGTAGAGTTCGTAGACGATCGCGTCGATGGCCTTGTCTGTGGCGGCGATCTGGCGGCGGAGGTTGTCCTCGAGGACCGGAGACTTTGTGTCGGCGAGCTTGGCGTGCAGGTCGAGCATCGTGTCCACCAGTGCGACGAGCCGGTCGTGGCGGGCTCGGTCGGGTTTCGACTTCGAATCGATCTGCCGGATCGGCACCTTCTCCATGTACTGGTAGAAGAGCCGGTAACGGAATTCGCCAGCGCGCATCCCGAAGGGAATTGCGATGTTACTGATGGCGAACCACGACAGGCGGCTGTTCAGAATCGCCACGAGGTAGCGATCGCCGCTGCCGAGGCAGTAGGCGGTGTTCGAGAGGTACGTACCGGCCGAGTCGGGAAAGAAACGCGGAGACTTCGCGATGTCGGGAAAGATGATCTTCGGAGCGTCGAGGTCGGCGTAGTAGTCGCAGGATCGGAGCTCCCACCAGAACTCGCCCTTATCCTGCCGCTTTCGCGCTGCCGCCTCGAACGGGGCGAGATGCTTCGCGAGTGCGGGATGATTCCTGGAAAACCACGTCCACGCTTCCTTGTCGTCCATTATTGCGCTCTTCAGCTGGGAACGAGTCCAGCCGCAGGGGATTACGATCAGGTTGCGACCTTCCGCTTCGAGGTGGTAGCGGCGGACGTTTTGTCCACCGACGAATGGTTTGATCAACGCGGCGCTCTGGGGCGACGTTTTCACTATCGAGGCTCTTTGCTCGTCGGTGATTTCGAAGGCGGCTGTCAGACCAGACAGAATACCGCGGAAGAACTTCTTTCCAACGATATGCCCGAGCGGGGTCCCGGCGCGGACGATCTTCTCGAATACAGATGCCTCCGCATTGGATTTGACCGAAAAGGCTTCGGCTGTGAGACGCTCGGCTGGGATTGTATAGGTGTCGCGTGCGACGACTGCCTCAAGGCTCTCGAACTCGAGCGAGTGGATGCGGCAGGCCTGCGTTTTCTCCGTCTGTGGCGTTTTAGAGAGAACTGGGATGCAGACGTAGGTGTCTTTGGCGTCGGCGAACACCGCGAGGCCGCCGAAATCGACGATCTGCTCGACCGCGGCGGTGGCGCGCACGTACCGCCTTAGCTGCTCGGCATACGCGGCGCGCAGCAGACTGCTCGACACGATGATCGAGTACCGGCCGCCCGTTCGGAGCAGTTTCAGCCCCTGTTCGATGAAGTAGATGAAGAGGTCGGCGGTGCCGTCGAAGCTGGTGAAGTGGGTCTGGAAGTAGGCCTTCTGGTCCTTGATTGACTCTTGGCGCACATACGGCGGATTGCCGATGACGGCGTCGAAACCGCCGGCGCGCATGATCTCCGGGAAACCCTCGGCCCAGTCGAAGGTGTTGAGCTGGAGGCGGGCCTCGTCGTCGAGCTCGGGCAGGTCGGGCTGGGCGTAGAAGTCGTGGCCGACGAGGCTGTTGCCGCAGCGGATGTTCTTCCCGAGGTCGGGGAGCACGGCGCTCATCTCGCGGGTGCGGCCCTGGGTCTCCCGGGCCTCGCCTTCGAGGACCTTGAGGAGGAGCGAGAGCTTGGTGACCTCGACGGCCTGCGCGTCGATATCCACACCGTGGATGTGCGCGAGCAGGATGCGGCGGCGCTCCGCGGTGGTGAGCTGCCAGTTTCGCGGCCGGGGCGGGGCGCCGGACGGTTCGCGGAGCTGGCCGAAGGAGTCGCGGCCCTGGTTGGGGTTGGTCTCGTAGATCCGCGGGGGCTTCTGCTTCGCCCATTTCTCGGGATCGTGGCGGGTGTAGTGGTCGAGGTGCCAGTCGAGCAGGAACTGGTAGGCGCCGATGAGGAAGGAGCCGGAACCGCACGCGGGGTCGAGCACGCGGATCTTCTCGATCTGCTTGGGCGTCTTGTCGGCGACGAGCGGGCCGACGGTCTGGCGGACGATGTAGTCGACGATGTACGTGGGGGTGTAGTACACGCCGCCGGCTTTGCGCACCTCGGGCTTCTCCTCGATCTTGGCGCGGTGCCCGTCGGTGAGGTGGATGACCTTGCCGAGGAAGCGTTCGTACACGGAGCCAAGGATGTCGGCCGGGATGACGCTGAAGACGTAGGGGCTGGCCGGGTAATAGAGGTGCTTGAGGACGTCCTTGAGCGGGGCGTCGTCGAGCTCGAGGGTGAGCGAGAGGCGGTCGGGGACTTCGGAGCAGTCGGAGTCCTTCTCGAAGTGGAAGAGGCCCGAGTTGTAGCGGTAGTCGGCGCGCTCGAAGATCTCGCAGAGGCGCGGGTAGATGTTGCCGCCGGCGGTGAGCGCCTGGAGCTGGCCGAACGGTTCGAGGCCGCGGTCCTCGGCGATGCGCAGGAAGACGATGCGGTCGATGAGGCGCTGGACGACGAAGTTGAGGTCGCGCTGGGAGAGCGAGCTGTTGCGCAGGGCGAGTTGGCGGGCGAGCAGGTCGCGCCAGCGTTCGATCTCCTCGAGGAAGGCCACGTCGACGGTGGCGGTGCCGCGCTTGCCACGGGTGGCGGCGGCGTACTTGTCGAACGAGCCGCGGAGGATGGCGTCCTTGGAGAAGATACCGGCGATCTCGTCCCACTTTTCCGGGAGCTGCTCGTAGGTGCAGTAGAAGAGGCGGGCGACATGGGCCTTGTCGCCGTAGGCCGGCTTCACGCGGGTGTCGTAGATGGCGAACTCCTGGAAGTCGGTAAGGATGCCGAGCGGGAGCTTCGCCGACCACGAGTAGCGCCGCAGTTGGAAGGCGGGGGCGGGGTCGTCCTTGATGAGGACGGAGGGCTTCTTGGCCTCGACGAAAAATTTGCGGGTGCCTCCGATGCGGAAGGAGTAGTCGGGGGCCTTGGTCTCGCCGCCGATCTTGATCGCGTCCTCGTGGACGACGTCCTTGTAGGCCTCGGCGTGGCCGGCCGCGTTGGTCATGTCCCAGCCGAGCGCGGCGAAAAGCGGATCGAGGAACTCCTGGCGGAGCTGGGCCTCCTTGTAGCCCGGGTTGCGGTAGTGCTCCTCGTTGCGGGCGAAGAGTTCGATCCGGTCGCGGATGGAGTCGGGGAGAGGCATGGGTGGCGCTCGCGACGGTGGTGTTTCGGCGCTACTGGCGCAAGCGTGTTGGCCGGCCCCTTGCGTTCGGGGGACGTCTCAGGCTTGCGCGCTCATCACCAATGCGGTGATGGTGCCGGCGAAAATCGCGAGGGCGACGAGAGTGCCCGTTCCCCATTTGGGCCGGGGGATCTCCGATCCCACGAGTGGAATCACTCGTTCGGCGCCCTGGGCGGCGAGGTCGTTGGCGATGGCTTCGGTCACGTCGATGCCGCCGCGGAGGTTCGTCCAGATCGAGCCGATGGTATAGATCGGGCCCCACGGGAAACCCCACCAGCCGGCGAGCAGGGTGAAGAGACTCCAGCCGAAGTTGTGGCCGAAGCCCGACTGGCCGGCCCGGAGAAACTGGATGCTCGTGACGCGCTTGAACGTCATCACGAAGACGGAAATGCACCATTGGTAGGCGACGAAACGGCCGCCTCGGGCGATCTCGGCCTGGATGTCGGCTGGGGTGAGTCCTTCGGTTCCGCGGATTTTCATATGCTTGGGGTTCGAGTTTGCGAACACAGGCTTTGCGGTGCGGTGCGTTGAGGCAATGGCCGAGGTTTGGCTTCGAACTCTGAACACGGAACAATTGGGCTTCCCAACATCGAGCCCGAGTCGGCTGGCGGCGGCGCGTGCGGGCAATGATCCCAAATTCGGCAGTTGGACACAGAGTGTGCGGGGGGCTGCCCGGATACCTCACCGCGTAGCGGCGGCCGCCAAGGCCGTCGATCGGGCGTGGGGAGTCGAAATTCTGGCGATTTCCGCCACGGCACTCTGCTGTGCCTCACGTTCGAAATGTGAAATATCCTGGTGAGGCGCGAGAACGCAGAGCGGCGGAGCACGATCGATTCACCGATCGGTTCACCTCCGGGGGGCAGCGGCCCAGCTCGCGGCGTTGTTTCGCCAAACACCTCTCTGTGCTCTCCTCCGGTCACTCATCTGCCTCTGTGACTGGTTTGGACTGCAGTTTTTCGGAGGATGGACTCGCGGGTGTTTGCACGGCGCGGGCACGAAAAAGCCCCGGCGTGTGTGGGCCGGGGCTTGGCGGGGAAACTCGTATCCGTTCAGGGGATGATCAGCACCATGCCGGGGCGGAGCTGGTCGGGATTCCTGAGCTTCGTCGGATTGGCGGCGACGATCCGGTCCCACTTGTTCGGGGACTTGTAGTATTTGAAGGAGATCAACGAGAGGCTCTCGCCTTCGCCAACGGTGTGGGTGCGGAGCTTCGACACCGGGGCGGTGTCGGGCAGCGCCGGGGTGGTGTTGGCGCGGGCGGGTTCGTCGAGCGGGGTCTGCGCCACCGGAGTCTCGAGCGGCACCTGCGTCGGCGTGATGCCGGTCGGGCGGTAGGACGTGCCGCTGCGGGCGGCGAGGGCGCGGGAGAGGTTCTCGATGCGGATCTGCGCGGCGTAGAGCTCGTTTTGCATCGCGGCCTTGGCGGCGAGGGCGGTGGCGGCGGCCTGCTGGGCGGTGTCGCGTTCGGCGATGGCCTGCTCGGCGGCGGCTTTCGCGGCATCGCGTTCCTGTTCGGCCTCGGCCCGTTTGTCGGCGGCGAGGTTGGCGGCCTGCACCGCCTCCTCGGTCTCCTTCTCCTTCATCGCGTAGGCGCGCACCGTCATCTCGACGGTCATCTCGGCTTCCTTCTGCGCGCGCACGGCCTCCTCGGCCTCGACGGCGCTGGTCTGCGCGGCGGCGATCTGCGTCTGCGCGCTCTCCTGCTCGGTGCGGAGCGCGTCGCGTTCCGCCTGCAGCGCGTCGCGCTCCTTCCGCAGGGCTTCGACCTGCTCGGTGAGCGAGTCGCGCTGCTGCTGGACCGTGACGAAATCACGGCGGAGTTGGGCGATCGATTCGGTGTTTTGCGCGGCGCCGGTGGTCGCAAGTACCGGCAGCGCGAGGAGGGGCAGAAGGAGGCGCAACTTCATTCGAGGCGCGGACGCTAGAGTGTCTGCGCGCGCTCGTCCATCACGACGTTTTGGGGATTTGCGTTCCGTTCCGGTTCTCGGCGGTTGCGCGGGCGGCCCGGCCACGCCACTGTGCGTGCTCCCCGGGAGCGGCCCACAAGCTTCCGCTCATCAACCCTCGACACCTCGGCAACCATGAGCGACTCCCCGATGCGGACGGCTTTGTCCGCTCTCAAGAACAAGATCGGCGACTTCAGCAGTCTCGAAGTCGTGACCTATCGCGGTGACATCAGCGCCTTCGTGAACACCTCGGCCGCCAGTGCGAACGACCCGCTCGACTGGGACAAGATGATGAAGGAGGCGAAGGCCTCCGGCACGGCCAGGATCGCGTTGGCGACGCTGGTGAACTTCGACGGCGATGTGCAGCTCTTCGTGGCGGATGCGGAGCCGCCGCAGTGGATCATCGAGGCGCACAAGGCGGCGGTGCAGTCGAGCCTGGAGGCGCGCAAGGCGATCTTCGACCTCTTCGCCGACACCGTGCGCGACGTGCTCGGCAAGTAGGCCCGGGCCGATCGCAACGAACCCGATGACTCCCGTCGAGGAGAGCGGCCGGGACGCCTTGGCGGCGTTCCGGCGAGCGTGCGAACACCCGGAGCCCGACGCGGGCCCGGCCGGGCTGGTCGACCTGGTCGAGGCCGGCTGCGCGGCGCGCGAGCTGGCGCCGGTGCCGCTCGACGGGGCCGAGCCGGCGGCGGCGGACCCGGTGCAGGTGCGGGTGGTGCGGGATCGGTTGGGGAAGCTCGGATACGCCGTGGTCGAGCCGACCGGCACGGACCGCGGCGCGTGGACCCCGGGCCTGACGGCGGCGTTGCGGGAGTTCCAGCGGGAGGCCGGCCTGCCGGACCACGGCCGGATCGAGCTGCAGACGTGGAACCGCCTGCGCGAGCTCTTCGACTTCGAGACCGAGCTGCGGACGGACTGGTGCTTCGTCGACGGCCGGCCGCGGCCGGCGCTGGTGCGGGCGGAGCGTCTGCGTTTGGCCGTGCTGGGGTTTCCGGTGCGTAAAGACGGCGTCGAGCGAGCGCGGACGCTTTGGGCGAGAACGATGGCCGATCTCGGCTTGGCGGATGCGCGTCTGGGCGCTGCGCTCACGCCGGAATCGGCGGCGCTGCTGTTTGCCCACGATGCGTTGGTGGAGCGCTTGGGCGCCGTCGACCAGGCCAGCCTCGCGGCCTTGCCGGCCACGCGCCGCAAGGCGCTTGCAGGGCTCATGGTCTGCGCGGCCAAGATCGAGCTCTGGCTTCAGGGCTACGACGTGAAGCCCGACGGTGTGCCTACTTTGCAGAGACAACGGCTGGCCGGTCGGCCCGGACTCCGCCGCGTTGTCCGGGAAAGCGAACCGGCAAACGCCCTGCGACGTTTTTTCAAGGATACGGAGCTGGCCGGCATGATGCGTTTTGCTCCGGTCGAGCGGTTGCAGGGCGGGCTTCCGGAGTTCTTCCGGCGAGTGCGGGAACTGGGGCGGGAGGAGGGGGCCGCTTCGGCCGAGCGGGACTCGGCGCTGGTCGTGCAGGCGATCGAGGAGCGGCTGGCCGTCGAGAAAGGCGCGGCTCCGGACCTCTCGTTGTGGGCGAAGATGCGGGCGGCGGGCGCGGCGATGGCGAACGCCCTGTTCGACGGCGTGCGCCGCGTGGTGGCGTGGATCGGGCGGCTGCTGCGCGGGGCGGCGAAGGCGCTGGCCCGGCTGCTGGAGGAGAGCTGGCTGGGCAACCTGTTCCGGGCGGCGCGGTATTTCGCGGGAGCCGTGGCGCTGCGGATACGAAAGGCGGCGCGGGTGTTCGCCAGCGGCGTGTCGTTCCTGTTTTCCGCCCACCAGGCGTCGGAACCGGCCGGGCACGCGGTGGCGATGCGGGGCGGCGACTTCGACCTGCGGTGCGTGATCGACGCCGGGGCGGACGCGGCCGTCGTGGGCGCGTGGGCGGAGGGGCTGGCGGCGCGGGCGTGTCACCTGGGATTGGCGACACGGATGCTCGCGCTGGTCTTCGGCGCGTTGCGGCGCGGGCTGGCGGGCGCGGCCGGCGGACCGGTGGGCTGGTTGGCGTTGGTGCTCGGGCTGGCGCGGCTCTATTCGCAGGCGCGGGCGCTGGGCCGGGAGCTCGACGCGGTGCCCCTGGACTGAGGGCCGATTGGGGGATCGGAAGGACCAGACTACCAACTACAAACTTCCAACTCCCAACTTCCAACTACCAATTCCCAACTCCCAACTCCCAACTTCGAATTTCCAACTCCGAGCGCCCAACTCACAACCCGAGGAACCGGAGGCCGAACTGCATCCAGAGCGGGATGGACGCGAGCGAGACGAGCGTGGAGGGGATCACCACCTGGGCGGCGGTGAGCGGTTGGCCACCGTAGTGCCGGGCCAACACGATGGTGAAGACCCCGACGGGCATGGCGGCCTGCACGGCGACGACCTGCTTGAGCTCGGCCGGCAGCGGCAGCCCTTTCGCGGCGAGCAGCAGCGCGAGCGGCAGCAGCCCGAGGCGGAGGGCGAGCGAGGCGAGGTTGACCTTGGGGGCGAGCAGCGAGCGCGGGTTGCTCACGTGTTCGTCGAGCAGGGCGCCGATGAGCAGCAGGCCGAGCGGCACGGCGCAACCGCCGAGCAGCGCGACGGTGCGGAGCACGGGCGAGGGCAGCTCGATGTGTAGGGTGTTGAGCGCGACCGCGGCGACGAGGGCGAGCACCGGCGGGCTGAGCAGCTTGCGCCAGCCCTCGCGCAGCGAGCCGCCCGCGAGCAGGAGGATGCCGACCGTCCAGATGGCGAACTCGATGCCGACGTTGAAGACGAAGAGCACGCCGAGGGTGCTGGGCGGGAAGAGCGCGCCGATGAGCGGGATCGGCAGATAGGCGTAGTTTGGGAATCCGGTGACGAAGGCGAAGGTGCGCAGGCCGCGGCCGCGTTCGAGCCCGATGAGGCGGGCGCCGAACCAGGAGACGAGCCAGCCGAAGCCGATCCAGGCGAAGCCCAGCAGCGGGGGCCAGACGAGGTTGCGCGGGTCGCGCAGCGCGGTGTTGCCCACGACCGAGTGGAAGATGAGCGCCGGGAAGAAGAGGTTCACCCCGAGCTTGAGCAGGCTCTGGTCGGCCTCCGGCGTGAGCCAGCGGGCGCGGCGCAGCGCGGTGCCGAGCGCGATCGACGCGAAGACCGGTGCGAGGATGGAGAGGAGTGGGAGGATGCCGGACACGAGGGCGGACATTGGGGACCGTCGGCCGGCCGATGGAAACTGGGAAAACGCGGCTTTCCGCTCCCCGGCGACCATGCGTGGGTCGTCACCGAGCTGTCACGGCGGGTTCCTTGACACCCCGGCGGCGCATCGCTACTCCGCTAGGCCCGATGGACGCCGTGCTCAACGAACCGGTCCTCGTGCTCAACCGCCTCTGGCAGGCGGTCAACGTCATCGCTGCGCGCCATGCCTTTGTGTTGCTGGCGCGCGACCATGCCCAGGTCGTGCATCGCGACGAGCGGCTCGACGATTTCCGGGTCTTCACGTTGATGGACTGGGTGGATTTCTCGCGCGACAATCCGCCGCTGGAGGAGTGCGAGGGCGTGCACACCGTCCGGCAGTCGATCCGGCTGCCGCGGGTGATCCTGCTGACGCTCTTCGACAAGATGCCGTGCAAGGAGCTGAAGCTGACCCGCAACAACGTGTTCGAGCGCGACAAGAACCGCTGCCAGTACTGCGGGAAGATCTTTCCCCGGGAGGAGCTCAACCTCGACCATGTGATCCCGCGTCACCAAGGAGGCAAGACGACGTGGGAGAACATCGTGTGCTCGTGCATCGTGTGCAATTCGCACAAGGCCAACCGCCTGCCGCACGAGGCGCACCTGCGCCTGATCCGCAAGCCGGTGCGCCCGAAGTGGCGCCCGATCATCTCGACCATGCTCGAGCGCCAGCCGCATCATCCGGCCTGGAAACATTTCCTCGACGTCGCCTACTGGAACGTGGAGCTGGAGGAGAGCTGAGGATTCCGGCGGCCGGAATCCTCTCGGGCGTAGTCATTCAGTCGAGGGACGAGGGACGAGCGTCGAGGGCCGGAGTTTCGGAGGCAGATCGAGAGCCCCCTCGGGCAATCGCCTTGTGCACAATTGGATTGGCGCTCGCCTCTCGCCTCTCGACTCTCGTCGGCATCATCACGGCTCAGAGTGCGCCGCCGGGCTGGCGGGCCTCGTCGGCGAGGTTCACGCCGCGCAGCAGCAGGGCGTATTCCTGGAGGGCGAAGAACCAGGGCCCGATCAAGATGACCGCCAGTTCCGAGACGAGCAGGTCGACGGCGACCCGCCCCCAGGTGGCGCCGGCGAAGGCGTGGCCGCCGACCAGCAGCGGTTCGGCGAAGAAGAGGACGAGGTTTGCGACGAGCGCGCCCACCACCGGCGGGGCCATGCCCTCGCGCGGGAGCCGCGAACGCACCGCATGCCAGCACACGAAGAGGGTGGCGAGGACCAGCGACGACGAGCCGAAGGGGACCGGGCGGGCGGCGTCGATCACCAGCCCGCTCAGGAGCATCGCGATCATCCCGGGCCGCACGCGTAGCCGAAGACCGGCGACGGGGAGGGCGAGGCCGAGGAGGAAGGCCGAGACGGGGAAGTGGCCGAGGTGGTGGTTGACCTGGTTGGAGAGGAAGACCAGCAGGGCGTTGGCCAGGACGATGACGATCCAGCGCGGGTCCATGGCGGCTCAGTCGGCGGCCTGCAGCGGCACGAGCACGGCCACCTCGTGCAGCTCGTTGAGGCGCGGGTCGAGCAGCACGGTGCCGCTCTTGAAGAGGCCGCCGGTGTCGAGCTCGAGCGTCTGCACATGGCCGATGACGATGCCGGCGGGGAAGACGCCGCCGAGGCCGGCGGTGACGATGCGCTTGGGGGAGTCGGGGCTGGCGTAGACGTCGAGCGGCACGAACTCGACCTCGCCGCGGGCCTGGGCGAAGGGCGGGTTGGGGCCGCCCTGGAAACTGAAGGGGCGAGAGTCGCCGTCGACGGAGGCGGCGATGCGCAGGGTGGGGCTGCTGACGAGGTCGACCACCGCGGTGTAGAGCCCGACTTCGGCGACGCGGCCGACCACGCCCCCGGTGAAGACGACGGGGGCGCCCACGGGGATGCCGGCGTTGCGGCCCTTGCGGATGACGAGGCGCTGGGACCAGGTGTTGAAGTCGCGGCGCACGACGCGGGCGATCTCGGTGCGGTATTCGGGATCCGAGGGCAGGCGGAGCAGGCTCTCGAGGCGCTCGACCTGTTCGCGCAGGGTCTCGTTTTCCTGGAGACGCAGCTCGTAGCGCGAGTTGAGGTTGGCGAGGTCGCGCACGGTCTGGAGCAGCTCGTTGGTGCCGCGGGTGCGCATCGACCAGTACTGCTGGAGGTCGCGGGCGTAGGAGGCGGAGAAGTCGGCGGGGGCCTCGAACTCGACCAGGCTCATGCGCATGAGGCGCTTCACGCCGACGGGGACGAGCATCCAGAGGACCACGACGACGCCGAGCACGGCGAAGGGGCGCTGGCGGATGAATTGCAGGGGCGACACGGCGGCTCCTCGGCTGGGGCGGTCGCGGGGGCGGGGCGGATCAGCCCGAGCGTTCGCCGGTGAGCCGGCCGAGCAGCCAGTTGAGGTCCTCGAGCACGGCGCCGGTGCCGTTGGCGACGGCGCTGAGGGGGTCGTCGGCGATGGTGACGGGCAGGCCGGTGCGTTCGGAGAGCAGGCGGTCGAAGCCGCGGATGAGGGCGCCGCCGCCGGCCATGACGAAGCCGCGGTCGACGAGGTCGGCGGAGAGCTCGGGCGGGCAGCGCTCGAGGGCGTTGCGCACGGCGTCGACGATGGAGGCGATGGTGTCGGCGAGGGCCTCGCGGATCTCCTGCGAGGTGATGTGGATGGTCTTGGGCAGGCCGGCGACGGAGTCGCGGCCCTTGACCTCGAGGGTGAGCTCCTCCTCGAGCGGGTAGGCGGAGCCGAGCTTGATCTTGATCTCCTCCGAGGTGCGCTCGCCGATGAGCAGGTTGTAGGCCCGCTTCATGTAGCTGATGATGGCGAGGTCGAGCTCGTCGCCGGCGACGCGGATCGACTTGGAAAACACGATACCGGCCAGGGAGATGATGGCGACCTCGGTGGTGCCGCCGCCGATGTCGACGATCATGTTGGCGGCCGGTTCCTCGACGGGCAGGCCGACGCCGATGGCGGAGGCCATGGGCTCCTCGAGCAGGAGGACCTCGCGGGCGCCGGCGTGGATGGCGCTCTCCTTGACGGCGCGTTTCTCCACTTCGGTGATACCGGAGGGGATGGCGATGACGACGCGCGGCGGGATCATCTTCGAGTTGTTCTGCACCTTCTTGATGAAGTAGCGCAGCATGGCCTCGGTGATGTCGAAGTCGGCGATGACGCCGTCCTTCATGGGGCGGATGGCGTTGATGTTG
>JAEZUE010000061.1 GCA_023443455.1 Verrucomicrobiota bacterium | reverse complement strand
GGCGCACCCACTCGCCGCCCGCGGCCCGCCAGCGCGCCGCGGTGCGCCCGGTCGCCCGGCAGGCGGGCGGGAGGCGCAGCCCCCGGAAAGTCCACGGCGCGGCGGTGACAGGTCGATCCATGCACGCACGCTGCCGGGGGGCGCCCCCCGCGGCAAGATCGGGCCCGGCGGCGAGCCGCGACCTTGGCGGCCAAGGACACCGCGTCGGCGAAATCGCACCACGCCGCCCTGCCGCCATTTTCGCAAGGCATTCGCAAAACTTCCACCGCGGCCATTCGCGATGGATGCCCGGCCCGCTATTGTCCCTGCCCCGCCCCGGGAGAGGCGGCGCTCCCCGACCCATGAACGTTTCCGCCACCACTATTTGGCTACCCGACCTCCTGTTCACCGGACGACGATTCGAATCCGGCCTGGCCCTGGTGGCCGACGCCCGGGGCCGGATCGTGCGGCTGTCGCGGGACCCGGCCGACTTCGCCGCCGCCCGCCGCCTGCCCAACCGCGCGATGCTGCCGGGCCTGGTCAACGCCCATTCGCATGCGTTCCACCGGGTCGTCCGCGGCCGCACCGAATACCGCGCCGGCGAGGAACGCGACACGTTCTGGACCTGGCGGGAAATGATGTTCCGGGCGGCGATCTCGCTCGAACCCGACGACCTCTACACGGCGTCGCGCATGGCGTTCCTGGAAATGGCGCTGTCGGGCATCACCACCGTCGGCGAGTTCCACTACCTCCACCGCGATCCCGCCGGGCATCCCTACGCCAATCCCAACGAGATGGCGCTGGCCGTGGTGCGCGCCGCACGGGAGGTGGGTCTGCGCATCTGCCTGCTGCACTGCGCCTATGCCCGCGCCGGTTGGCAGCGCACCGCGAGTGTCGCCCAACGGCGCTTCATCCTCCCCACACCCGACGAGTTTCTGGACTCCTACGCGAACCTGCGCAGCACCCTCGACAAGGAAACCGTCATGCGCCTCGCCTGGACCGGCTACGCGCCGCACTCGGTCCGGGCCATCCCGCCCGACTACCTGCGGGCGATCCTGCCGGCCATGCGCGCGCAACCGGCGCCGGTGCACATGCATGTCTCGGAACAGACCGACGAGAACGAGGCCTGCCTGGCCGAACACGACACCACGCCTCTGGGCCTGTTGGAACATGAAGGCGTGCTGCACCCGGGGTTCACCGCCGTGCACGCCATCCACGTCGCCAGCCACGAGATCGGCGCGCTCGCCCGCTCCGGGTCGCAGGTCTGTGCCTGCCCGACCACGGAGAGGAGCATGGGCGACGGCACCAACCCCGCCGATACCATCACCCACCGCGGAGTGCGCATCGCGCTCGGCACCGACACCAACCTCCAGATCAACCTCCTCGCCGATGCCCGCGCGCTGGAATGCCATCTGCGCCTCAAACACCTGCACCGGAATGTGCTCGCCCCCACCCCACCCAACGGGCGCCGGCCCGATCCCGCCGGCCTCGCCAGCGAACTGCTCGCCCACGCGACCATCGACGGCGCCCATAGCCTGCAGGCCCCCGGCGGCAGCCTCGCCCCGGGTCTCGCCGCCGATTTTTTCACCGTCGCCCTCGACGAACCCGCGATCGCCGGGGTCGATGCCGACTCCTTGCCCGCCGCGCTGGTCTTCAGCGCCGACCGCAGCGCGGTGCGCGATGTCGTCGTCGGCGGCCGCACCATCGTCGAGGACGGCCGGCACGCCCAACAGACCGCGATCATCCAGGACTTCCGCAAACTCCAACTCGATCTTTGGAGCGCTCCCTGAGCTCCCCGGCCCCGCCGCCGCCGACACACGGGTTATTTACCTAAACATGCCCCCCGCACTGCCGATATCCGGAAAGGGTGAACTGTGGATACTGTGAATTCAAATAGACTCGAGACACTCCTGCACGACCTGCCCCCCATGCCGGCGATCCTGCCCCGCCTCATGGCCCTGTTGACCGAGCCCGACTCGGACACGGCCGACGTGGTCGAGCTGGTCGAACTCGACCCCGGGCTGAGTGCCGCCATCCTGCGCGCGAGCCGTTCGGCCTTCTACGGGCCACGGGGCCGCACGGTCGAGAACCTCGCCGGCGCGGTCGACACGCTCGGCTACAAGGAGATCTACCGTCTCGGCTCGCTCTACCTGATCGCGGAAACCGCCCAGGAACCGCTCGCGCTCTACGGGCTATCCCCGGAGAGGTTCTGGCGCAAATCGGTCGCGTGCGCCCTGGCGATGGAGATGCTTTGCGGCGAACACGGCGCCCCGGGGGCCACCGGCTACACGATCGGCCTGCTCCACGCCCTCGGTGAGGTGTTCGTCAGCCGGCTCGCGTGCCAAAATCCCGGCGAAGCCCACCGCCTCGTGGCCTTCGCCAACCCACAACCCATTCCCGAGCAGGAAATCCGGGTCGCGGGCATCACCCAGTCGCAGGCGGCGGCCACCGCCATGCGCCACTGGCATTTCCCCGAAAACGTCGTCGAACCGATCGAATACCAGTTCAGCCCCCACCACGCGCCCGTCCACACCCAGATGGCCCTGCGCCTCCGGCTCGGGAAATGGCTCACCCACCTCGTCCTCGGCGACGAGAACACCGCCCGCGCCGTGAATCCCGATTTCCATTTCGCGATCACCATGCCCGGAAACTCGTTCGTGCGCATGGTCGAGGACCTCCGACTCCGCGTGGCCGATGCAGCCGGCGCCCTGCAAGGCACCGGTTGCGTGGCCGCATAAAACCATCACTTCTCGTTCGCCCCAGCGTTGCCCCACCCGCCGGGAATCATCCATATCTCCCTCCATGAGCAACGAGGAACGCCCACGCCTCTCCCTCCGCCTTCGCGGCCTCTCCACCGGAGCGGATACCCCGCCGCAGGCCCCGCCCCAAGCGGAACCGCCCGCCGCGCCGCCCGCCCCCGCCCCGACAGAACCGCCCGCCGCCGATCCGGCGGCGTCGCTTTCCCTGCGCAAACCACGCCTGACCAGTCTCCTGGGAGCGCCGCCCGAAGCCGCCGCGATGCCCGCCGCCGCAGTCGAGCCACCAACCTTCCAGCCCGCACCGATGCCGGAGCCGCTGGCGGCATTCACCCCCGCGCCCGAGCCCGCTTCCGCGCCATCGCCCCAAGAACCGCCGCCCCTGCCCCCGCAGGCCATCGCCTCCTCCACGCCCCCACCCGCCGCCCCACCGCCACTCGCCAAGCCGACGCCGCCACCACCAGTCCTCAATCCGGCAAAACCGCCGGCGCCACCGGCCAGCTTCCCCCCGCCGCCCGGGTTCAAAAAAAAGAGCTCTCCGCCGCCCCCCAAGCCGCAGCCGAAAAACCGCGCCGGAATCACCGTGCTCGCCCTCCTCGCCCTCACCATCGGCGGGGCCGCCTACCTCTATTTCGCCGACCCCTTCGGCTTGTTCCCGGCGGCACCGGCGGCAGACGCGGCCGACAGCACGCCGCCCGCCCAGGCGGCCGTGGAACCGCCCCCGGAGGCCGCAGCCGAAACCGTCACCCCACCCGAACCCGCCGTCACGGCAAAGCCGGCGCCCACTCCGGAGCCCGAGCCGGAAGCCGAACCCGCGGAGCCGCCGCCTCCTCCTCCGCCGCCTCCGCCGCCCCCTCCGCTGCCCGAGATCACCAACGCGATCGTCGCGCTCCAGCTCACCGGAGCCCGCATGAACGACTCCGGCGGCACCCTCATGATCGGCGCGCGCATGTACTACGCCGGTGAAGTCATCAACGAGGAGCTCGGTATCATCTTCGTCAAATTCGAGGACGGCACCCTCACCTTCACCGACGACCGCGGTGCCATCTACCGGCGGCGCTTCTGAGCCGGAAGCATTCGGTCGAGTGTCGAGTGACGAGCGTCGAGGGGCCGATCACAGAGGAGGTCGAGAGCAGCACTCGTGCTGGAAGCTCGCCACCGATGCTTTGGCGCTCGTCTCTCGACGCTCGCCTCTCGTCAGCATCATCACGACTGAGCGCACCGTCGGAATGCCCACAGCTCCGGCCCCCGGGTTCTCGCCCCGGGGGCTTTTTCGCGGCGGGAGACGCAACCTTCAGTTTTCCCCGGGCCAACCGATGCGTTTCGCAGGATGCTGCACCCATGGTACAAGCCCGACGCATGGCATCGGTGCCTCGGCGACGACGACGCGCCGCCTGTCCATGACAGCGCCACCCGCCTGGCGATCGCGCTCGCGCAGCAACGCACCCGCACCTGCCACGACACGGGCCGGCTCATCAGCCCGGTCGAGGCCATGGCCGTGGCCTGCCGCGACGGCCACACCAACGAGACGCTCTACTCCATCGCGCGCGACGCCGCGCTCACCAGCGGCGGCGACGTGGAGACCGTATTGAAACATCTCGAACACACCTGGCCCGACTACACTTGAGGCGCGGCGCTGCAGGCGCCGCGCAGGCCTTCAACCGCGCGCGCAAGCACGTTGGCCGGCAGGCTCCTCGTGAAACGGGCCCTGTCGCCCGGAAGTCGGCGGCAAGCGCTTCGTAGGCCTCGAGTCGACATGCCCGGCACCGGGACCCATGCGCCGCCGGCCGCATTCCGCCCGCCCCCCTTTGGGCACACCCGGAAAATGGCGTCGTCCGCGGGAAACGGCGGACGGAGCGAAGCAGTTGGTGGGCCCTCCGGGATTCGAACCCGGAACCAAGGGATTATGAGTCCCCTGCTCTAACCATTGAGCTAAGGGCCCGCGCAACGGCCCAAAGGCTGGGAATCGACCAACGCGCAGCAACAGGATTTCGCAGGGACCGGCTTATCCGGGTGCAGCTGACGAGGGGAAGAGGGGGCAAAGCCTCGCGGCGGTTGCGGGCACCGCGCGATCGCGCTGCGACACCGGAGTTTCTCCGAATCAAGACATCGCACCGGGATACCCACGCTCCCGCTCTTCGTGGCCTTCAGTCGCCACCGATTGCAAAACCGCACGAAAGTCTCACGGCTTTCGCCAGGGATGAGGCGTGAGGCCAACGGACGGACGACTTTCCGGTGGTCGCAAGGCGCTCCGCCAACGACGGCGCCATTGGGCCACCTCGACGCGGTGGCGTACAAAACAAAGCAAAGCGCTCCCGGCCGCTACGCCGGGAGCGCTGGAGCTCGGATGAGCTGCAACCCACGCTAGAAGGTGAACGTGTTGGTGAGCGACCAGGTCATCTCGTCGGCGATACGGTACTGGGCGAACGAGCCGTCGGGCTGGGCCGAGATCGGGATCAGGTGCGCCTTGTCCCCGACGTTCCGCAGGTTCAGCTGCACGCGCCAGTTGATCCGGCTGGTGAGCTTGCGCTCGTAGCCGACCCAGAGGTCGAGGCCGTCCTCGCTCGGGCCCTTGATGGGCTTGGCGACGTCGGGGATCATGAGCTCGGGATCGGTGTACGACTGCAGGTGGTAGCCGAGGATCGAGCCCTGCTGCCAGCGGTAGGCGCCGCCGACGTTGAAGCCCTTGAGCCGGCCGGTGCTGAAGCTGTAGTTCGCCACCGTATTGAAACGCCACGGACGAATCTCGGGCGCGCTGGAACCGTCCTGCGCCGTGAGGTTCAGGTACGGCCCCCAGACGGCCTGCGTCCACACCTCGCGCAGCGTGCGGTCGCCGGCCCACCACTGGCGGATATCGCCGGCGGGGCTGTCCATCAGCGCCTTCTGGCGCAGGATGAAGTTGACCAGGGTGCCGCTGAGGTTGGTGCGGGTGGCGGTGGTCTTCGAGGCGTTGATCGCCAGGTTCAGGCCGTCGATCGGGCGCGCCGTGAGCTCGATCTCGACGCCCTTCGAGGTGGTGTCGCAGGTGGCGACCGGGGCGACGCCGTTGATGGTGCCGTCGTAGGAGTTGCCGACCGCGTCACCCGAGTTGCCCTGGGTGTCGAGGTAGGCGGGGGTGACGGTGGTGATGGCGTTGTCGTAGTCGCCGGTTTGGAGGGCGGCGACGCTGATCGGAATGCCGTAGTTGTCGAAGAACTGCTGGCTGGGCAACTGGGCGATCCACGAGGTGATCGCGGCCTTCTCCATGGCGTCGGTGGCGAGGCCGGCGTCTTCGCGGGGATTCGCGCCGTAGCCGGTGCTGTCGTCGTTCCACGCGTAGTCCCAACCCCAGGGCTGGCCTTTGCCGTGGTAGATGCCGCGGGCGAGCACGGCGGCGTTGCCGGCGCCGACGGCCTCGACCTGCAGCATCGAGCCGATGCCGCTGCCGCCCAGACCGGCGCCGTCGCCCTGCAGGGTGGCGTTGTAGACCTGGGTCTCGTACCAGTTCACCTTGAGCGAGATCCGGTCGTCCATCGTGGAGATCAGGATACCGTAGTCCTTGGTCTTGCCGGTGGCGTTGGGGATGTCGTTGCCCTCGATGTCGAGGCGGGTGGTCTGCGCGTTCCAGTTGTCGGAGCGGTTGTAGAACAGGCTGATGTCCGTGCCCCAGGGCAGGTGCCGCTTGAGCGCCTTCGGGGCGTGCAGCACGGCGCTCCACAGCGAGGTGTCGTTCTTGTAGACGACCTTGCGGGTGCTGTCGTCGTAGAAGTCGTAGTCGGTGGTCACGATCTTCGTGGCGGCGTCGGCATACGGCGCGCTGACGGAGAGATGCGTCAGCGTGTCGTGGCGGATGCCGTACGTCATGACCAGGCTGCTGTCGAACAGGTAGCCCTGCCAGTTGGCGGCGGTCGACTCGACGAGCACGGAGTCCTTGGAGGCCGAGTACACGAGCTGGTCGATGTCGCCCGCGTCGGCGTTGAGCACCTTGGCGGTGGTGGTCGTCCACCCGACGTAGTTGGCGGGATTGCCGGCCTGGGAGCTGTCGGTGGCCTCATTGGTGAGCGGGTCGTAGAAGACGTACGCGGCGTTGGGATCGACGTAGCCGGCCGCGCTGGGGTCGGTCGGGCGGTTCCAGTGGTTGTCGAAGTAGTAGACCTGGTAGGTCGGGGCCGGCGTGGCGTCGACCATCACGCGGCCGAGGTTCGCACCGCTGGCGGTGGTCCTGTCCTGCAGGTTCGGCCCGAGGTAGATCGCGTAATCGACCGCTCGGATACGGTTGAGGATCGAGGTGTCGCCGTCGCCGAGCGTAGCGGCCCAGCTCGGGTCCATCGCCCAGCGGGCGAAGGTGCGGTTCTCCTCGAGCTTCTTGTCGCGGGAATAGAGGCCGGTGAGCTGGTGGTGGCCGAGGATCTTCGTCCAGACCGACTCCGCACCGAAGAGGTCGCTGGCGCGCAGGTCGCCGGTGAGGGTGGCGTGGAGGGCGTCGCGGCTGATGAAGCTCAGGCCGTTGCCCCAGGTGCCCTTGCCGGAGACGTAGGGGCGGCCGGCGTTGGGGTTCGCGGTGCCGTCCATCAGGTGCTGGTTGATGTCGACGCTGATCTGAT
The DNA here is from genome assembly GCA_023443455.1 of Verrucomicrobiota bacterium. Lineage (GTDB taxonomy): Bacteria > Verrucomicrobiota > Verrucomicrobiia > Opitutales > Opitutaceae > CAJCBL01. Next base: position 53,012 of record JAEZUE010000061.1, on the reverse strand, counting down.
ACTGCTGGCCGTCGAGGAAGCTCTCCTGGCCGTCGCGGTAGGACTCGTGGTTGAAGGCGATGTCGTAGCCGAGGCGGTTGCCGAAGAACGACTGGTTGAAGTCGAGGTTGAGCGACTTCCAGTTCTGCCACTCGCGCTTGTTGGTGCCGTCGATGAGGTTGTTGTAGAAGTCGTAGATCGAGGCGTCGGTGAGCGCGTAGTCGTGCCAGGCGCCGAACTGCGCGCCCGCGAGGTCGGACCCGGTGGCGAAGCTGCTGAAGGTCGCGATGCCGAGGGTCTGCGAGTACGGGTTGCCGGGGATCTGGCCGGTAATCTTGTCGAAGGAGGCGTCGAAGACGTCGCCGGTCTTGCTGTAGAGGCCGCGGTAGGTGGAGACGAACGGGGCGTAGCTGCGCAGGGGCGTGGCGTTGTCGTGGTCGTAGAGAAGATTCAACGACGCACCGAAGGCCTGGCCGAAGTGGGCGTTGTTGAACCACGGCACGTAGTTCGCGCTGCCGGTCTTGGCGATGCCGCCGTTGTTGGACCACGCGACGCGCGGGTCGAAGACCTGGCGGTTCAGGTTCTCGTAGGTGCGGCCGGCGTTGTCGGTCGCGGTGCCGGTCATGAACCACGGGGTGATGGCGTCGATCGGCGGGAGCGAGCGCGGGCGGTTCGAGTCGACGTCGCCGAACTCGAGGTTGGCCTTGAAGCTGGTGCGGACCCGATCGGTATTCAGGAAGCTCGGATCGAAGCGGAGCGCGGCGTAGAGGCGCCGGTCGCGGCCGAACGCGGGCTTCTGCTGGTACTTCGTCTGGTCGTCGAGCGCGGACACGCGGAGCGCGAGCTCGTTGTCGAGCAGCACGACGTTGAAGTCGGCGCTGGTGCGCACGCTGCCGTAGCTGCCGACGCGGTTCTCGACCTTGTAGGCGTTGGTGAACTTCGCCGGATTGAGGCTGGTGTTGATGATGCCCGCGGGGCTGCCGACGCCGAAGAGCATGGCGTTGGCGCCGCGCTGGATGTCGACGCGCTCCACGTTGTACGAGTCCCACGGCACGTTGGTGAGGAAGAAGTCGCGGGTGTTGTCGGCCGCGTCGAGGCCGCGCACACGGGTGTTGCTGTTGGGGCGGAGCAGCTGGCTGCGCTCGGACACCTGCGAGGTGTTGCCCACGCCGCCGAAGTTTCCGGATACGCCGGCGACCTCGGTGTTGGCGGTGTACTGGAGGAGGCTGCTGTTGTTCGTGGCACCGGTGTCGCGGAGGAACTCCGAGGTCACCACCGAGATGGCGCTGCCGAGGTCGCGCAGCTCGGTGTTGATGCGGGTGCCGCCGAGGGTGTTGGTGGCGGTGTAGCCCTTGTCGGTGTCGGCGCGAACCTCGAACGGGTTGAGCACGACGACTTCGGTGGTCTCCCCGCCGGGTTCGGGTGCCGGAGCGGGGGCGGTCTGCGCGTGGGCCGCGCCGACGAGGATGGCGCCGAGAGGCAGCGCCATGAGCGTGTTGTTTTTCGGGGTCGGTTGCATTTTCGATACGCCTCGCACCGCGGCGCCGGGCCGTAGGGGAGCCGACGCGGGGTCCGCGGGGGGAAGGCCTGCTGGTTGGGTTGTGTCTGGGGTCTGCTGCCTGCAGGGGGGTACGGCCGGAGCTATCGCGAGCCGTAATGGCGGCAGCAAAACGCCACCCACTCTCATTTTAGAGGAGCGCGGATTTAGCGTGCGTTGTCTTTCCACGACAACCCCGGCGGCGGCGGTCAGCGGGGGCCGGACCGCGCCGCCGCCGGCACCCGCCGAGGCAGGGTCGCGCCGTCGAACCAGGAGCCCTCGACCAGCGTGGAGGTCGGGTAGCGGGGCAGCCCGAGGGTGTTGAGCTGGAGCTGCCCGGCGAGCAGCTCGACGGCGAGCTCGCCGACGCGCAGGCAGTTGTGGCGCACCCCGGCCGTCGCGCCGTCGGTCTCCCCGAGGAAGAGATCGGCGAAGCCGAGATCGCGGGGCACGACGAGCCCGAGAGACTCGAGCTGGGGCAGGAGCGCCGGGCCGAAGCCGATCACCGCGTCGGGCCGCCACTCGCGCAGCCACTCGGCGAGACCCGACATCGGCGCCCGCCCGCCCCAGCGCTGGTCGGGCGGCGGCTCCATTTTTTCGATATAGAGGATCGGCAGGCGCTCGTCGGCGGGAAACGCCTGCTGCGCCTCGATGTGGCCGGAGGACAGGCTGCCGTCGACCCCGCGGTCCCAGTCGCGATGCAGCACGAGTCCGATCCGACGATACCCGGCGGCCCGCACCTGCCGCGTGGCCAGGCGCAGGATGGAGCGCTGGTCGTTGGTCACGATGTGCAGGCGCGGCTCGTGGGGGTAATAGTCGATCTTCACGGACGCGAAGCGCGACCAGTCCATCTGCAGCCGTTCGTCGCGGTCGAAACGCTGCGAGGCGACCACCACGCCGGTGATGCCGCGCGAGTGCAGGATCTCGCCCAGGCGACGGTCGCTCAGTTTCGGTTCGCCCAACCAGAAATGCTCGAGCCGATACCCCAGTTCCTCGGCCCGCGTCTCGGCGCCACGGAAGAAGGCGGCGTGCGCGGGGAACTCCTTCCACACCCAGCGCGAGTCCCAATTGGTCACATAGGCCAGGGTCTGCACCGTCCGCGTGTGCTGTTGGCTCCTGCGGTAGGCCATGAGCGCGCGCAGATTGGGGTCGGGGCGATAGCCCATCTCCTCGGCCAACGAGCGGATGCGCTCGCGCGTGCGCTCGGGCAGGCTGGGATGATTGCGCAACGCCAACGAAACGGTCGTGACGTGCACCCCGGCCCGCGCCGCGATCTGCGCCATGGTGACCGGCTTGGTCATCGGCGCGCTCCCGGGGCGGGCACACCGCAGCCGTGGGGAACCACGACGCAGGCGTCGATGAAAAGGGCGGGCACCATTGCCCCAACGGCTAGGCGCCGCCGCTTCCCCCCGCAAGGCCGATCCGGCCCGCACCCCAAGGCGGGAAACCGGGCGCGCGGATCGCACCTCGGACGATGGACCACAACCGCGTGCCAGACCGGAGCTTGCGCACGCCGACGTTTTTCGATAACTCCTCGCGCCACTTGTTCCCCCGGGAACACGCCACCCGCTTCCGAATCACAGCACCATGCACCTGCGCACACTCGTCTCCCTCGTAGTCGCACTTGTCGCGATCCCGCTGGCCACCGCCGGCGAGAGCCGCAAGTCACTCGTCACCCAGGTCGAGAGTTGCGAAGCGATCCTGCGGGAGTTCCAAGCCTCGCCCTCGACGGCGATTCCGGACCAGGTGCTGCGCGATGCCAAGGCGCTGGTAATCGTCAACGAGTTCCAAGCCGGTTTCATCTTCGGCGCCAAGGGTGGCTACGGCGTCGTGCTCGTGCGCCGGCCCGACGGCCGTTGGAGCGTGCCGACCTTCCTCGACGCCGGCGAAGCGAGCGTGGGCATCCAGCTCGGCGCCAAGTCGGTGAACACCGTATTCGTCGTCAACGACGCCGAGGGCGCCCGCCTGCTCTTCAAGCCGCGTTTCAATTTCGGTGTCGATGCCGCCGCCGTGGCCGGGCCACTCACCCGCGACGTGCAGGAGGCCACCCAGATCATTAAGGCCTCCGTCTACGTCTATCAGAAGAACAGCGGGTTGTTCGCCGGCGCCAAGGTCAAGACCGGCTGGCTCTCGGCCGACAACACCAGCAACCGCGCCTTCTACCAGACCATGCACAGCATGCCGGAGATCCTCTACTCCGACTGGATCAATGCGCCGCAGGAGGCCACGTTCCTCACCGACTACGTGCAACAGATCGCCGGCAACTGAGCGCCGGTCGCCATCCGCCAACCGATCCGGGCGAGCCTTCCGCGGCTCGCCCTTTTTCGTGCCCACCCCGGGCACGCCAATCGCGCCCCGACCGGCCTCACCCACCGCCCGGCCACCAGTGCCGCACCCACGATCGGGATGCCTCGGTGCTTCGTTACGACGCCGGTGCGAACTCGATCGGCGAGGCGGAGAACAACATTCCGGTCAACTGCTCGGCCATCTCGCGCGGGAAGTTTTGCGCCAGCACCAGCGCGACATCCCGCGGGGTCAACAGCTTCGCCGTCACCCCATTTTGGACCCGCTGCCGGGCGCGCTCGAAGAAGGAAGTCGCCTGCGGGCGATCTCCCGCCTCGGCCGCTTTCAAGGTGCCGAGCACTAGGCTCACGATCTCGCTCTGGCGCGCGCGGACCTCCTCTTCGCGCCCACCGGGAAACAACGCCGCACGAGCCGACAACTCCGCGGCTTCGTCGGCCGCCTCCTCATAACGATGCTGCTCGGAGTAGATGTAGATCGAGGCGCCCCGCTCCACGATCTGGAGCGACTGGCGCAGATCCCACGGAAGCCACGCCGGCGGCCACATCCATTGGCAAAGCAACCCCAACCCAACCACGCCGCCGGCTCCCAGCGCCAGACTCGTCCACCGGCGCCGGCGAAGCTCGATCACCCCGAGCCGCAGCATCTGGCCGGCGCCGATCGCGAGCAGCGGAAGCGCCTCCAGGCGGTAGCGGCCGAGCGCGATGGGAAGCAACACGGCGACCGCATTCGCCGCCAAGATGCCGCCGATCCAAAGGGCGCGCCCCCGGCGTTTGACCAACAAAAAGACCACGCCCGGGATCCCCAACGCCAGCAACAGTCCCCACGACGGGCAGAACCGCAGAACCGGCAGGCGCAGGAGCCCATAGTCGTACGAGAAATTGTCGGCGATATCGACCGGGGCGAACGCCGCCCGCAGCTTCGCCCCCTGCACCCGGGAGAAATCCCCCGGCGAGGCCCAATACCCCCGCAGGATTTCGCCGACGACTTTGAGGGAGCTGCCGCCCGCCCCCTTGAGCGTCGCATCTTGGGAGGCCGGTGACGAGAGGCCCACCGGGTTGGCGTCGGCCGCATTTCCCTGGATCAATCCCTCCGGCCCGCGATTCGACAGCGCCAGCAACGGAGCCCCCACGATGCCATTGCGCACCAGCAACGGCGAAAGCCCCACGACCAAACCGAGGACCAGCACGGCCGCCCCCTTGCCGAAGCGCGCCTGGACCGGGTGCTTCTTGGCCGCCCACCACCACCAGCCAAGCAGGACCGGCAGCCACAACAGCGCCGTCGCCTTCATCATCACGCCGATCCCCAGCAAGACCCCCGCGGCAAAAATCCAGCCGAGGCGGAACTGCCGGATCGCCGCGATCGCGAACGCGAGGAAAAACGCGCTCCCGATCGGGATCGTCCAGTCACGCAACACGGCGCATTGATAGAAGATCGCCGGCCCAAAAACCGCCGCGACTCCCGCGGCGTAAAGACCCGCACCCCGGCCGACGAGCTGCCGGCCCAAGAGATATACACCCAACGGCAACAACGCCCCGCCGAGCACCAACTGGATCAACGGCAACGTGCGCAACGGCGCGGGAAACAGCCAGCGGAGCGCCGCGACGAAATAGGTGTACAGAGGCTCCTGCTGGAAGATCCGGATATCGCCCCAGCGCTTCGCCCACTCCTCCCGCTGGCCGGCGTTTTGCATCCACTGGAATTCGGGATGGTAGGTTTCGCGCCCGAGAAGATCGCCGGCGAGAATCTGCCCCGACCACTGCCACGTCGCATGCATGTCGGTCTGGGCCGCTTCTTCGGGAAACCACGGCAGGGCCGTCTGCAAAAACGCCACGTAAGTCGCGCCGCGCAGCAGCAACGAGAGCCCGATGATCGCGAACAGGATGATACTGTGCCGACGCAGTCTCATGCGGTCAGGCGAACAAAGCGCACCGGGAAGCGCGAGAACGATTCCCCGCCACGACAGCGACATCGCTCGGCACCGTACACCGGAGCAAACGACGGCGGTTAAGGGGTAAGCACTCGGTCGAGTGACGAGGGACGAGCGTCGAGGGGCCGATCACAGAGGAGATCGAGCAACGCACTCGTGATGAAAGCTCGCCACCGATGGTTTGACGCTCGGCCCTCGACGCTCGCCTCTCGACCGCATCGTCACGGTTAAGGGGTTGTCCCACCGCGCCCGCCGGCCCAACCTCCGCCTCCCGACCCGACATGACGATCTGCGACATCGCCCAATTCCACAGCCCGCTCGGCGGCGGCGTGAAGCGCTACTTGCACGACAAGCGCCTCCGCCTCGAAGCCCGGCCGGGCTGCCGCCATGTCCTGATCATCCCCTCGTACCGCAACCACGTCACCGCCGGTTCCGGCCACGCCGTGTACGAGATCGAGTCGATGCGCCTGCCCGGCTCCAAGAGCTACCGGATGCTGCTCAACAAGCACCGCATCATCGAAGCCGTCCGCCGCGAGAAACCCGACCTGATCGAGATCGGCGACCCCTACCGCACCGCGTGGATCGGGCTCGAGGTCGGCCGCAAACTCGGCATCCCGGTCGTCGCCTTCTACCACTCCGATTTCCCCCGCGCACTCGACCGCACCATCGTGCGCTTCTCGGGAAAACTGATCGCCCGCGCCCTCTCCGCGCCGATCCGCCGCTACATCAAACGCCTCTACAACACGATGGACGCCACAATCGTCGCCAGCGGCCACCTCGTGGAAACGCTGCGCCGCGGCGGTATCCAGCGCATCGAGCACATCCCGCTCGGCACCGACACCACGCTCTTCCGCCCGCGCGAGTCGCGCGACCGCATCCGCGCCGAGTTCGGCCTGAAAGACGACACCCGGCTCGTGCTCTTCGTCGGCCGCCTCGCCCGCGAAAAGGGCATCAAGAACCTGCTCGGCGCACTCGACCGGCTCGATCCCGACACCCCGCCGTGCCACCTCGTGCTCGTGGGCGACGGCGAACTCGACGACTGGGTCCACCTCGAGGCCAACCGCCGCCCGAATCTCACCTGGTTGCCCTACTGCGAATCTGCCGAGCGGCTCGCCGATCTCTACAGTGCCGCCGATCTCTTCGTGCACGCCGGTCGTTGGGAGACTTTCGGCATCGTCTCGCTCGAAGCCCAGGCCTGCGGCACACCGGTGCTCGCCGTGCGCGGCGGGGGCCTGGAGGAAAGTCTTTCGTGTGAAGCCGCCCCGCTGCTCGCCGAGACCGGCACCGCCGAAGGCCTCGCCGCCGCCCTCGATGGCGCCCTGCGCCGCCCCGAGATCACACCCGCCGAACGCGCGGCCCGGCACGCCGCCCTCGACGCGCGTTTCTCGATCGACCGCACGTTCGAAAAGATCTTCGCGCTCTACGCCCGCCTCATCGCCGAAAACCGCCGCCGTAGCGCGGTGCTTCAGCCTGCGTCCGCCCGACCCACACCAAAGGTGCAGCCGACCAAGACGAGGTAGGCGCGCGCAGTCGGCCCGCCCGCTCGCGGGCGCCCAACCAACGCGAGCAAGCTCACTGACCAGCCGCCGGCATTCCGGGTTCAAAGTTCAATGTTCAACGTTCGAAGTTCGCTGCCCGTCCTTCATCGTTCCGCCTTCCGAGTTCCACGTCTCTTCCCATGCCTTCCTGCCGAGTTCGCCCCTACACACCTGCCGACCGCGAAGCCGTGCGCCGTATCTGCGCCGACACCGGCTGCATGGGCAACCCGATCGACCCGGTGTTCTGCGACCGCGACGTCTTCGCCGACTACCTCACGCGTTACTACACCGACTGGGAGTACGAGCACGCCCTCATCGCCGAGGACGACGAGACGGGCGAGGTCGTCGGCTACCTGCTGGCGTGCCGACGTTTTCGCTACAACGCCTGGATCGGCGCGCTGCTGCTCGCGTTCGTGATCGTGCCGAAGGGCCTCTGGCGCATCGCGACGTTCCAGTACAACCGCGCCAGCCTGAAGTTTCTGTGGTGGATCTTCACCCGCGCCGGCAAGGAGACCCCGCCCGCGCCGAAGGGCATGGCCCATTTCCACATCAACCTCCTGCCGCCCTACCGCAACGGCCAGGCCACGCGCATCCTGATCTTCCCGTTCGTGAAGGCGCTCGCCGCGCGCGGCGACGTGCGCGGCGTTTTTGGTCAGATGCAGGTGCGCGACGACACCCGCACCCCACGCATGTTCGAACGCTACGGCTTCCAGATCCTCGACCGGCGGCGGATCTCGAAATGGGACCATCTCACCGAGGAGCCCGTCTACCTCGCCACCGCGTTCATGGATTTCACGAAATACGACCCGAACACGGGCCGGGTGTAGGAATGGAAACGGGCGTCATGGAGTGCGGCGGCTCGACGCCGCTTTCTCTGCCGCGGCTTGACGCGGCCGTAGGGTGCGACCTTGGTCGCACCGAAACAGCCAATGACACGAGGGCGGGCCGTCGAGCCGGCCCGGCCAAAGCGGCGTCGAGCCGCCGCACTCCATAATGCCCGCCGCGCGCCAACTCATCGTCTCCTTCCACGACCTGCACCCCGGGTCGCGGAACGAGTGCGAACGTTTCCTTGCGCTGTGCCGCGAGCTCGGGCTGGAGCGCGCCACGTTGCTGGTCGTGCCGCGCTGGCATGGTGCCCCACCCTGCCACGAGGACCGCGAGTTCGTCGGGTGGCTCCAGGCCCGCGCCGCCGAGGGCCATGAAATCTGCCTGCACGCCTACCTCCACGAGGCCGACGCCATCACCGGCAACGCCGTGCAACGCGCGATGGGCAAACACTACACCGCCGGCGAGGGCGAGTTCTACCAGATCGACGAGCCCGAGGCGGAGCGCCGCCTGCGCGAGGGGCTGCGCATCGTGCGCGACGGTTGCGGCGTGCCCGTCTGGGGCTTCACCGCGCCCGCCTGGCTGCAAAGCAACGCCGCCCGCTCCGCGCTCGCGCAACTGGGTTTCCACTACAGTACGCGCTGGGGTTCGGTCGAGCTGCTGAAAACGGAACCGGGCCGGGCCCAGACCGCCTCTGTAGGAGCCTGCTTGCAGGCGAAAACACCGCCGTCCGCCCAACCGGGTCCCGCGGAACCGGTCGCAGACCGGTCCTACCCGCCGTCCGGCCGGCCCAGTAGGTCCGGTCTCCGACCGGACTCCTTCGCCCAACCTCGCCCGGATCGCCTGCAAGCAGGCTCCTACACCGGACAACCCACCTCCGCGTTCCGCGCCGTGCCCGCCCCTGTCCTCGTCTGGAGCGTACGCGCCGCATGGCGACGCTGGTGCTCGTGCCGCTGGGTGCGCCTCTGGGGTTGGTGGCAGCGGAAGGCGCCCGTGCTGCGCATCGCCGTGCATCCCGTGGATTTTCATCACCCGGCCATCGAGGCGTCGTTGCGCGCCATGATCGCCCGCCATCTGCGCGACCGCACCGCGGCGTGTTACCGCGATCTGCTGCCGGCCGACACGCCGCCGCTGGGAGGTGAGACATGAGCAAACCGCAGACCGTGGGGCGGTGCTTCAGCCCGCCTCGGCAGAGTCGGACCGGTTCCCGGATGCGGGCGCTCGCCCGGCCCCGGTTGCCCGCCGGCGAAACCGAATGGGATGCGGCGGTCTGGCGAGTTCTCTCGAATCAAGCAGCGCGGGCTGAAGCGCCGCGCCACGTCGCAACATGAAACCGCCCGTCCACATCGATCCGAAACGCATGCTGCGCTGGGTGCTGCAGGGCGTGGCCCTCGCCGGCGTGGCGATGGTCGCCGTGTTCGTCTTCACCGTGAAGCCGGAGACGTGGACGCAGCTGCGCGCCTTCAACCCGCTCTGGATCCCGCTGCTCGTCTCTCTCGTATTCACGGCCTGGGCCTGCAACGGCGCGCGCGTCTGGCTGTTCTGCCGCGCGCTCGGCTATCCGATCCGGTACCGCACCGCGCTGCAGGCCTCGATGTCGCAGGAGTTCGGAGTCGCCGCGACGCCCGCCGGGATCGGCGGCGCGGTGATCCGCCTCTCGCTGCTCAAGCGCGCCGGCATCCCGGTGGCGGCGAGCGGCTCGATGCTGGCCTCGGATGCCGCGATCGACGTGCTCTTCTTCGCCTGCCTGGCGCCGTTCGCCGCGTGGGTGATGTTGCACGACACGCTGTTCGAAAAACTGCTCGCGCAGGTCGACAGCCACGTGCTCATCCCGACGCTGATCGGCGGCGGCGCGGCGTGCGTGCTGGCGGTGGTTCTGCTGCGCAGCGCGTGGTTCCACCGGCTGGTCGAACGGATCGCCGGCGCCACGCACTTCGGCCGGAAGAAACGATTGCCCGCCCGCCACCGTGTGCTGCGCCGCGCCACCTCGCGGACGTTGACGCGCATGCGCGACGCGCTCGCGCTGCTGTGGACCCGGCGCAAGAGCGCGCTCTTCCTGAACTTCATCCTCGCGAGCGTGCAATGGACGTGTCGCTACAGTCTGCTGCCGCTGATCCTGTTCGCGATGGGCACGGCGGTGAACCCGGTGCCGCTCTTCCTCGCGCAGGGCCTGCTCTTCATGCTCTCGATGCTGGTCGTCGCCCCCGGCGGCGGCGGCGCGGTCGAAATCGTGGCGGCATTGATCCTGCCGGCGTTCGTCGCCGTGCCGCTGGTGGGCGCGGTGGTGCTGCTCTGGCGCCTGCTCACCTTCAACCTCTACCTACTCGGCGGCGGCACCGCCTTCTTCTTCGCCGTGAGACGGAGGCCGTTGGATCCAGCCGTTGAGTCGACACCATAGATGAATTTGTGGGCCAGCGTGCTTGCACGCGCTCCTGAAGCGCGTGCAAGCACGCTGGCCCACGGGACAATCCATTCATGGTTTCACATCAAATCGCTGGCCTAGCGGCCAGCGCCACGATGGAGAGGGCGGGCTGAAGCTCCGCCCCACGCGCAAGAGCGTCGGCTCCGCCTGCAAAAACGGCCGCGCCTTTCGGCGCGGCCGGGAAACGGTGCGGGGCGATTCCGCTCGGTCGCCGATCGCTCAGCTCTTCGGGCAGGCGGAGAGCGACTTGAAGAAGTCGTTGCCCTTGTCGTCGACGAGGATGAAGGCCGGGAAGTCCTCGACCTCGATCTTGTAGACGGCCTCCATGCCAAGTTCCGGATACTCGATGAGCTCCATCTTCTTGATGTTCTCCTGGGCGAGGATCGCGGCGGGGCCGCCGATCGAGCCGAGGTAGAAGCCGCCGTGCTTCTTGCACGCGTCGGTGACCTGCTGCGAGCGGTTGCCCTTCGCGAGCATGATGAGCGAGCCGCCGTTGCTCTGAAGCAGGTCGACGTAGCTGTCCATGCGGCCGGCGGTGGTCGGGCCGAACGAGCCGGAGGGCATGCCCTTCGGGGTCTTGGCCGGGCCGGCGTAGTACACCGGGTGGTCCTTGAGGTACTGCGGGAGGCCGAGGCCGGCATCGAGGCGCTCCTTGAACTTCGCGTGGGCGATGTCGCGGGCGACGATGATGGTGCCGGTGAGCGCGAGCTCGGTGGTGATCGGGTACTTCGTCAGCTCGGCGAGGATCTCCGGCATCGGGCGGTTGAGATCGATCTTCACGCCGTGCGACTTGTAGACGCCGCGGTATTTCTCGGGGATGAGGCGGGTGGGGTTGGTCTCCATCTGCTCGACCCAGAGGCCGTCGCGGTCGATGCGGGCCTTGATGTTGCGGTCGGCCGAGCAGGACACGCCGATGCCGACCGGGCAGGAGGCGCCGTGGCGGGGCAGGCGGACGACGCGCACGTCGAGGGCGAAGTACTTGCCGCCGAACTGGGCGCCGATGCCGGTCTGCTGGGCGAGCTTGAGGAACTTGGCCTCGAGCTCGAGGTCGCGGAAGGCGCGGCCACCCTTGTTGCCGGAGGTCGGCAGGGAGTCGTAGTACTTGGTCGAGGCGAGCTTGACGGTCTTGAGGTTGGCCTCGGCCGAGGTGCCGCCGATGACGATGGCGAGGTGATACGGCGGGCAGGCGGCGGTGCCGAGGTAGACCATCTTATCGAGCACGAACTTCTCGAGGCTGGTCGGGTTGAGCAGGGCCTTGGTCTCCTGGAAGAGGTAGGTCTTGTTGGCCGAGCCGCCGCCCTTGGCGACGAAGAGGAAGTCGTAGTGGTCGCCCTTGCCGGCGTAGAGATCGATCTGGGCCGGGAGGTTGTTCCCGCTGTTGACCTCGTCGTACATGGTCAACGGCACGGTCTGGGAGTAGCGGAGGTTTTCCTCGGTGTAGGTCTTCCAGATGCCCTTGGAGAGATGGAGCGCGTCGTCGACGCCCGTCCAGACCTGCTGGCCCTTCTTGGCCACGACGGTGGCGGTGCCGGTGTCCTGACAGAAGGGCAACAGCCCCCGCGAGGCGACTTCGGCGTTGCGCAACATGGCGAGGGCGACGCCGCGGTCGTTGGGCGAGGCCTCGGGGTCGTCGAGGATGGCGGCGACCTGCTCGAGGTGCGCGGGGCGCAGCATGAACGAGCAGTCCTTCATCGCGTGGTTGGCGACGATCTCGAGGGCCTCGGGCTTCACGACCAACATCTCCTTGTCGCCGAACTTCTCGACCTTCACGAGGTCGGCGGGAGCGTCGATCTTGCGGTACTGGGTCGTGTCGGGACCGAGCGGGAACGGTTCTTGGTATTCGAAGACGGGTGTGCTCATGTGAAAGGGAGTGAGGGAGAAAGGGAGTGAGGGAGAAAGGGAGTGAGGGAGAAAGGGAGTGAGGGAGAAAGGGAGTGAGGGACTGAGGGACTGAGGGAGTGAGGGACTGAGGGAAAGACGGCGTGAGGGCGGCGCGGCCGCTTGCGGCGTGGGAACGCGCAGGGAAAACGACCGGCGACGAAAAGGCAAAACCTGCGCCGAGAAAAGCCCGCCGCACACCTGCGCAAAGATTGGCAAAAGATGCACATGCCCCCGCCTCCGCACGCCACGCGACCGCGCAGGCCGCACTCAAGCCCGAACCCGAACGGACCGATGGGGCATTCCTCCCATCCGATCCTTGCCTCGACCCAGGGTCACCACGAAGCTCCTACTCTCCCGCCCGACGCCCCCCCTTCCGCGCATGCAGCTCCCGGACTTCGATTGGATCTTCTTCGACTGCTTCAACACCCTGATCGACGACTTCGATCAGGCCGGCCAGGAGGGCAGCTTGCTCAGCGTGCCCCAACTGGCCGTCGAACTCGGGTTTTTCCCCGAACTCGACGCCTTCCACGCGGCCTATGCAAAAGTCCGCGAACAGACCGTGCGGCTCGGGCGCGAGACGGTGCTCGTCGACCGCCTGCGCCAGACCTTGCAGGAAGCCCCCGACAAGCGTTCGCGCGAGGAGATCGCGGGAGCGGCCGAGCGGTTGGCCACCACCTGGGAGGCCGAGTATTCCACGATCCTGCGCCCCGCGCCCGGGGTCGAGGACATGCTCCGCCACTGGTCCGCGCGGCGCTCGCTCGGCGTCGTGACCAACGCCCCGGTGCCGGGCATGCCGATGCGTTGCCTGGAACGCTTCGGCCTGAGCCGGTATTTCCGCTTCGTCCTCGACAGCGCCACGCAGGGTTTCCGCCAGCCCAATCCGCTGCTGGGCATGGAGGCGCTTTCGATGGCCGGGCTCGGCCCGTGCGACGGCAACCGCGTGCTCGCTGTGGGCGATCGCCACGACATCGACCTCGCCGCCGCCGAGGATCTCGGGATGCACATGCTCCATTTCAATCGGCGGCACACCCGACCCGGCGTCGCGCCCTCGCCCGACGGCATCCCGGTGATCCACGATTGGAACGAGTTCCGGTGAGCGGATCGCCCACGCGCCCCGCGGCCGAGCTCGGCACGGCCGCCGAAGTGCAGGCGGCCTTGGCCACGCTCGCCGACCCGGCGCGCGTGCCGGATCTGCAGCGATTCTTCAAAACCGGCCCGGGCGAATACGCCGAGGGCGATCGTTTTCGCGGGCTCACCGTGCCCCGGACGCGCGCAGTGGTGCGACGCGCCACCCGCCTCCCGCTCGCCGAGGTCGAGACGCTGCTCGCCTCCCCATGGCACGAGGACCGGTTGGCCGGCCTGCTCGTCGTCGTGCACCAGTTCCAGCGCGGCGACGAGCGCGGGCGGAGAACCCGCTACGACCTGTACCTGGCCGCCGCGAAGGCCGGCCGCATCGACAACTGGGATCTGGTCGACGTGACCGCCGGGCGCGTCGTGGGTGCTTGGCTACGATCCCGCCCCGAATGCGGCGCCACGCTCGACCGGCTCGCGCGCTCGCCCTCGCTCTGGGAGCGCCGCATCGCGATGCTGGCCTCGGGCCACCTGATCTGGCACGGCGAGTTCGCCGACGCCCTCCGGCTCGCCGCGCTCCTGCGCGATGACCCGCACGACCTCATGCACAAGGCCGTCGGCTGGATGCTGCGCGAAATCGGCAAACGCGACCGCCACGTGCTCGACGCCTTCCTCGCCGAGCACGCCGCGCTCATGCCGCGGACGATGCTCCGCTACGCGATCGAGAAACACCCCGAAGCCGCCCGGAAGCGGTGGCTCGCGGTCGGCCGTGCCCCACGCGCCACGTAGACAACCGCAAGGCCGGCATGCGCGCCGGCCTTGCGGTGGTTCACGAGGTGAAAGGACCCGCGTTCAGCGCCGGCGCCGAAACTCGTCGCTCTCCCGCAGATCGCTGCGCACCCGCTCCTCGGACCAGCCCTTGTCGATGATCTTTTTGCGGTAGTGATACAGGCCGTTCGGGTCGGGATCACGACCGAGCAGTTCCCGATAGGCGCGATGGATGATCCGATCCGCCTCGCGCGAGCGGTACTCCCGGCCACCGCGGATGTCGTCGAGGATTTCCGACCGGCCCCAGCCCTCGGCAAAGACCCGTTCGCGGTAGCGCCGGATCTCGTCGCGGTTCGGCGTGCGGTCGAGCAATTCGCGATACGCGCGCTCCACGATCCGCTCGACCTCGGCGGCCGACAGGCCGTCGTGCCGATCGCGGTCGCGATCCCCCCAGCCGCGATCCCGCGGCCGGTTGCGATCACGAAAGTCGTCGTGCGCAGCGGGCCGACCGCCGGACACGAACACCGAGCTCGCGCGGTTGTCCCAACCGCCACCGCCCCGCCGTTTCGGGATGCGCTTGAGGTGCCCCACGCTGCGGTCGAGCTCGAGCGCCTCGCCGCGAAAACCGGAGTCCTCGAACAACGACACCTTCAGGTCGCCGATGATGCGCACCGAGGAGATGCGGTCGGCCACCTTGCGCCCGTCGGAGAAGCGCAGGTCGCCCAGATCCCCGATCCGCGCCCCCGGCAACAGCTCGACCGAGACGCCGTCGAAGTTTTCTCCCGAATACAGAATCACCCGCCCCGTCTCGGGGCGGCCGCGATCGTCGTGCCGGTCGCGGTCGGCGCTCGCGGGGAGCGCCAGCAGGACGGCAAAGCAGAACGACAACAGGGTTTTCAGCGGGGTATTCATGGCATGCGAAACGACGAACAGAGGGGCCAACAGGTTACGGGTGGAACGGAGGTTGGCCGAGTGTGGGAAATCCGGCGGCGTTGTGAAGTCGCGATCCCGGCCCGGAGCCTCGTTTCGAGAAATTCCCGCCCCGGAGGCGGGAATCGGCGCGGCCGCGGGATTGATCTTCGCAGAGGCCAATCATGAACACCACGATCACACGCTTCATCCTTGCCGGCACCGCCCTCGCTTTCGCCGGAGCGGCCCGCGCCGAATCCACGCCGCCCCAAGCGCTCGCCGACACCCTGCGCGTCGACCACTACGTCGAGCCGATCTTCCCTTCCCAGCTCTACAACAAGAGCGTGACCGAAGGCTACGTACAGGCGCAGGTGCTGGTGGGGGCCGACGGTCAGGTCGTCGAGCTCTTCGTCAGCGCCTTCAGCCGGCCCGAGTTCGCCGAGTGCGCCGAAAACGCCCTGCGCCACTGGACGTTCCACCCCGCCGAAGACCCCAACGCACTGCCGCAACGCTTCAACCTGCGCATCAACTTCCGCCGCGAAGGCATGATCATCGTCCAGGGCGATTTCCACGAGACCGTGAACTCCTTCCTCCGCATCGCCGACGTCAGCGGCGAGGTCACGCTCTGCAAACTCCGCGATCTCGATGCCACCCCCGAAATCGTGAACCTGGTCGTGCCGACCTACCCCGAGGCCCTCAAGCAGCAGAAGATCGAGGGGGCCGCAGCGGTCTCCTTCTACATCGACGAAAAGGGCCAGGTCCGCACTCCGTCCGTGGCCGGCGCCACCCGACCGGAGTTCGCGCAGGCCGCGTTCGAAGCCGTGCGCCAATGGACGTTCACCCCGCCGCTGCGCAAGGGGCAGACCACGCGCGTGTTCGCGGTCCAGGAATTCAATTTCACCCCCGAAACGGTTGCCACCGCCCCCGCGGCGACCAACTGAACCGGCGGGCGAAGACATCGGCTGCACAGGGGTGTTGCCTGCCATGCCCCGGCCTTGGGTTGGGCCGGGGCTTTGTTTTGTCCGGAGCTCAGACGCGCCGCGCCGCCGGCACTGCGCCCGCAGTCAGAACAACACCCGCGCCTCCGCTCGCGCAGCGCGCAGACGCCGCAGAAACTCCGCCCGCCGCACGACCCGCGCGCCCAGCACCTCGAAATGCGGGGTGAGCTGCTGGATGTCGATCCACGTGGCCCCGCGCGCCGCGAGGTGGTCGACGAGGTGGAGCAGCGCCAGCTTCGAGGCGTTCGCTTCGAGATGGAACATGCTTTCCCCCGTGAACAACCCGCCCGAATCGACCCCGTAGAGACCGCCGACCAGCCGCTCGCCGTCCCACACCTCGACACTGTGCGCCCCGCCCTCGCGATGCAGCGCCAGATAACCCGCCCGCATCGCCGCCGTGATCCACGTGCCCCGCTGCCCCGGCCGGCGGGCTGACGAACACGCGGCCATCACCGACTCGAACGCCGCATCGACCGTGAACCGCCACGTGCTCCGGCGCCGCGCCTGTCGCAACGTTTTCGGCACATGCAGGCGGTCGAATTCCAACACGGCGCGCTCGCCCGGGCTGACCCAGGGCACCGGATGCCGGGCCGAAAACGGCCACGGGAAGATCCCCCGCGAGTAGGCCACGCGCAGGTTGGCCGGAGTCACGGGCACGCCGAGCGCGACCAGACCGTCCTCGTCGGCCAGGGCCGGATCGGGAAACGGATAGGGTTCGGGAAACGCCGCATTGCGCATCAGGCCGCAACGCTGCGCGCCTCCCCCGACCCGCGCAAGCCGCCGCCACGTCGGCGCGATGCTCCCTCGCCCCTGCGCTTTCGCCACCCCACCGCCAGCCGCCCAAGCCCCCCTCCGACGAAAATCTGTTCCGATCGTGACAACTTTTCGTCGGCCACCAAATCCCCCGCGAAAACTTTGAAGGGCATTTTGCGGGCGCGGGCTTATACTGCGTGCACCGCCAGCCCCAGCGGCGACTGTCATGACCAACACACCCGACCCGCTCGATGAACTGATCGCCTCCTGGAAAGAGGTTCCCTCCGGTGCAGCCGACCTGCGCCGCCGCGTCTGGGCCCGGATCGATGCCACGGAAAAGAACCGCGGAGGCATGCTGCAGGCGTGGCGCAACACCGTGGGCGCCATGCTCCGCCAACGCGCCGTGCTCGGCTGGGTCGCCGCCTGCATCGCCTTGGGCCTGATCTCCGCCGAGCTGCGCGCCACGCGCATGCCCGTGCGCGACATCACCCACATGGCCGCCGTCTACCTGCAAACCATCAATCCGCTCCTGCGCGATTCCGCCGGCACCCGCCCGTGAAACGCTTTCTCCTTATCGTCCTGGTCGGTTTTGTCGCCGGAGCGATGGCCCACATCGGGTTCTACGCCTTCCGCCGCCCCACGGTCGAGAACCGCCTCGTCCGCAACCTCGACTGGATGCAGGCCGAGTTCCACCTCACCGAAGCGCAGTACGCGCGCATCCGTTCCCTGCACGACCGCACCGGGCCCGAGCTGGAACGCCTCTTCACCGTCCTGCGCACCACGCACGAGGAGCTCAACCGCCTCGAGGAGATGCGCCGCACCGCCGACAAGGTCGACTTCGTCGCGTTCCACCAGGCCAAGGAGGCCAACCGCAAGGCGCGCGCGAAATGCCGCACACTCACCCTCGACCTGGTCTACGCCGTCGCCGAAACCATGTCTCCCGAGCAACGCGACCGCTACTTCTCCCTCGTCGGAGGCGGCGTCGAACTCGCCGATCCGCCCCGGGAATAAACCGCCCGCGCCCGGATGCCCCGGTCCGGTCCCCCTGTTGCCCCCAACCCCGATCCGTAGGCGATGCCCGCCGACCCCGCCCAAGACCACGCCCTCATGGCCGCCCTCGTCGCCGGCCGGGACTCCGCGCTGGACGTATTGATGGAGCGCTGGCAGGGCCCCCTGCGCAGCTTCGCCCACCGCTACCTCTTCAACCCCACCGACACCGAGGAGGTCGTCGCCGAGACCTTCGTGCGCATCTACCAGAAGCGCACCGACTTCATCCCCGGCTCCAATTTCTCGGCCTGGATCTTCACCATCGCCGCGAATCTCTGCCGCCACCGCCTGCGCTGGCGCCGGCGCCACCCTTCCGAGTCCATCGACATCCCCGATGCAGACGGCTCCCCCGGCCTGGGCTCGACCCTGCCGGCCGGGGGGGCCGATCCCGCCGCGAGCGCGGAGGGCAACGAGCGCATCGAGGCCCTCCGCGCCGCGGTCGCGGAGCTGCCCCACGACCAGCGCACGGTCTTCCTGCTGCATTCGTATGAAGGACTCAGCTACCGCGAGATCGCGGCCGCGGTCGGCTGCTCCGAGCGCGGCGTGGAGACGCGCCTCTACCGCGCGCGCCAGACCCTGCGGGTGAAACTCGCCACCCTGCTCGTGCCGACCCCCGCATAGACGGGGCGGCGCACCGCCCGGGTCCGGAACTGCCGTCGGTCTCCGCAGCCCCCAGTCTCCGGTCTCCAGTTTCCGGCTTCCCCTCAGTCCTTGAAGGCGAAATCCCGCGGCGCCGTCTCCGGCCCGCCGGCACGCTTGAGGTTGCGCCGCACGGTCTCGAGGCTCTCGCGCACCAGATCGCCCATGCGCTCGCAGGCGAGGAACTCGGGGTTCTTGTAGTGCTCCGCCAAACCCACGCGCAGCTGCGCGACATGGTGCGGCGGCGCAAGCTGCTGCGCCGACATCGCCTCCAGCAGCAGGTCGAGCCGTTGCCGGATCAGGTCGGCACGCTGCACGATGAGCGTCTGCTCCTCGCGCTGGTACTGCAGCGCGGTGGTCGCGTTGAGGTGCTCGAGGCAGTAGAGCGCGAGGTGGCGGTTCTCCGGGAAGAACTGCGGCAGGTAGAAGTTCTTGCGCGGGCTGTACGACTGCTGGTCGAAATCCATCGCGCGGAAACGGATCGTCGGCTCGTCGAAGTCGGGGATCACCAGCGCGACGAAATTATACGAGCGCATGTCGCCGAGCAGGCGGATGAAGCAGCGCTCGTTGAACTTCACCAGCTCCTTGGCCACCCGGATCGGCTTGAGGTCGCCGCGGTGCAGCCACCGATCGATGAAGATGTCGCCCGGAATGCCGACCACGTGCTCCTCCACCAGTGTGTCGCCGCTGAGCAGGAAGTTCATGCGGTTGGGCGAGAGCAGGTGCTCGAGCTCCAGCCCGAAAACCCGCGACGCATCCGCCTTCTTCACATAGAAGTAGTCCTGGTTGTCGTTGTACGAATTGACGATCCGGATGCGGAAGGGCAGCGAATTGCCGAAGGTGCAGTAGTCGATGCGGTCGACGTAGAGATGGTGCATGACCGTGAGGTCGCCCTGCACCCGCAGCAGCGCATAGAGCCGGCACAGCTCGGCGTTGAGCCGCTCCATCTCGTGCCGGTCGTACATCACCGACTCCCACAGCGTCGCCTCCCCCGCCGCGTCGAGCAGCGGGATCGACTCGCGGAAATGCATCAGGTCGCGGTAGAGCACCGGCAGCTCCATCTCGCGATGGTAGCGCGCGAGGTAGCCGCGCAACGGCACCCCGATGGGATACGCGGGCTTGCGCTTGGTCGGCGGGAGCGGCTGCTGGCGCGACGGCATGGCGCGACCCTAGGGCTCGGGCGACGTTTGGCCAGCGTGGAGGCGAAACCGCCCGCCCTCACACCCCCGCGAACACCCCCTCGAGGAAAGCCGCCACCTCGCGCCGCACCCGGTCGAGATGGGTGAACAGCGCCACATGCTCGCCACCCTCGATCGCCACGACCCGCACCCCGGGAATTCGCGCGGCAAAGGGCGGCACATGCACCGCGAAAGGCGTCACCCGGTCCGCCGTGCCATGGACCACCAGCGTGGGCGACTGGATCTCCTCGATCGGCAGTTCCGTCACCCGCGTCATGGAGATGTCGTTCTCCGTGCCGGGCAGGCGTCGCGCGGGGCGGTTGAAGCTGCTCGCCAGCAACGCCCGGTAGAGCGCCCTGCGCTCGGGGTCGTCGAGCAGGCGCCGCCGCTGGCCCGGATCCGCGACGGCCCGCGCGAGCGAACGCGCCGGATTGGCCAGCGAACGCCGCCCCAGCCAGCCGAACAGCCACGGCAGCCGCATCGCCCGCTTCAGCACATGGAACGCGAACGGAACCCGCGCGGTGTTGCGCACGCTGCACGTCGAGATCAGCACCAACCCGGCACAACGTCGCGGATACCGCAGCGCGAACGCCAACGCGCACGGCCCGCCCCCCGAGATCGCCACCACCGCCGCGCGCCCGATCCCCAGCCGTTTCAGCAACGCCGCCACCAGGTCGCCCTGCCGCTCCGGCGTCTCCCCCGACACCAACGGCGTGCCCAGGTAACCGGGACGCGACACCGCGATCACCCGGCACCCCGCCGGCACCGCGCAACGCGCGAGGATCGCCCCCTGGTCCCAGCCCCCCAGCGCCCCGTGGATCGCGACCACCACCGGGCCCTCCCCGAAATCGGAATACTCGATCGCACCGGCCTCGGTCTGCACGACCTGCGCCGTCAATCCCTCGAGCTCCCCCGGCCGCCGACTGACACATGTTGGGCTCATCGTCGGCGCCAAGAGAACCCCGCCGCGCCCCGCCCGCAAACCCGGAACCACAAACGGCGAAAGCAGACGGGCGAACGGCGGCACCAGCGCCTGTCGCCCACCATCGCCCAACCGCCATCATCCATTCCCCATCCCCTTTTCGCTTCCCTCCCGGCGCCGACTCCGGCACCCCTTTCCGCCATGATTCTCGACGTCCTCCCGGTCCGCACCGGCAATGCCCCGGAGAACATGGCGCACGATTTCCTGCTGCTGCAGCGCTACCCGCGGCCCACCGCCGCCCGCTTCCGCCACTACGGTTGGCGCGGCCCGGCCTGGACTTTCGGTTACAGCCAGAAGATCGCCTTCGTGCGCACCCAGCTGCCCGAGGACGCCCGCGACCTCTGCCGCCGCACCACCGGCGGCGGCGTCGTCGACCATACCGACGACTGGACGTACGCCCTCGTCGTCCCGCGCGGCCACCCGCTCTACGACGCGCGCGCCACCGAGAGCTACCGCATCGTGCACGAAGCCCTCGCCGCCGCCCTGCTCGCCCAGGGCGTGCCCGCGGAACTCGAGAAGCGCGCCGCGACGATCGAGGAAACCGATCCCGCCGCCCCGGGGCCGGCCGGCCCCGCCGGAGTCTGTTTCCACCGGGCCGAGGTCTTCGATGTCGTTCACGCCACCAGCCGCGGGAAAATCGCCGGCGCCGCCCAAAAACGGAACAAGAACGGCCTGCTCCTCCAAGGCTCGCTCTGGAAACCCTCCTGCCAGGCCACGCCCGACTGGGACGTTTTCCACGATGATTTCACCACCCGGCTGGCCACCGCCCTCGCCGCCGAGATCGAGACGCCTGGCTGGCCCGAATTCAACTACGACGAGGAGCAGGCACTGATCGACCAGTACTCCACTGCGGAGTGGATCGAATACCGCTGACGCCTGCCGAACGTGCCTCCAGCCTCCGCGCCTGCGATCTTCACACTCCGCCCACGGCTCCCCCCGGGAACAACCGCCAACCCCGCCCGTCCAACTCCGGGCACACTCCCTTCCCCGATGAACAAGACCAAGGTCCTCCTCCTGCTCGTCCTCACCGCCCTGCTCGGGGCCTATTTCTTCCTCGGCACCCTGCTCGGCCGCGGCATCACCGCCGCCGTCAACAAGTACGGCCCGCCGCTCACCGGCACCACGGTCACTCTCGGCGCCGCCCGACTCTCGCCCTTCACCGGCGCGGGCTCGCTCGGCGACCTCCGCGTCGGCAACCCGAGCGGCTTCAAGACCGCCAAGGCCTTCTCCGTCGACCAGATCACCGTCAAGGTGAAGCCCATGTCCCTGCTCGGCGACACCATCGAGGTCGAGGAGGTGATTGTCCGCAACCCCGAGTTCATCTTCGAGACCACCCTGCTCACCTCCAACCTCGGCACCATCCTCGCCAACATCGAGAAGAACGCCGGCATCGAGCAACGGCACCCGGCCTCCACCGCCGCCGAAGCCGACTCCGCGAAGAAACTCATCATCCGCCACTTCATCCTCGAGGGAGCCAAGGCCAACATCACCGCCGGCAAGACCGTGCTCACCGTTCCCCTCGCCACCCTCGAACTGCACGATGTCGGCGTCGCCAAGGGCGGCGTCACCCCCGCCGAGGCCGCCGCCGAAATCCTGCCGCAGGTCATCTCCATGGTCACCCGGACCGCCGTCTCCACGCTCGGCGACCGCGACTTCCGCGACAAGGCCGTCGACTTCGGCACCGAACTCGGCGCCGCCGCCGAGCAACTCTTCAACGAAGTCACCGGCAAAGCGCAGAAGAAGCCGCAGCCGTAGGGCGGCGCTTCAGCCCGCTGGCTGAACTCGAGTGGCCGCCCCGCAATCGCAAATCGGCAATCCAAAATCGCAGATCCCACCGGTGCCCAAGACACCGCACCCGCTCCTCTGGTTGGCCGAGCCGTTGGCCGACGATCCGTCGTATCTCGACAAAGCGATGTTCGGCGGGCGCGCGGTGCACTTCGGCGGGCGCTTCGTGTTGTACCTGACTTGGAAGGACGAACCGTGGCGCGGCGTGCTCGTGCCGACCGAACGCGAACACCAGCCCTCGCTCATATCCGAGTTTCCAGCACTCGCACCGCATCCCGTGCTGCCGAAGTGGCTCTACTTGGCCGAGTCGGCCGAGACCTTCGAGACCGACGCAGCCCGCCTCGTTCGCCTGATCCGCCGCCTCGATCCGCGCCTCGGCGTGCTGCCCGGCACCAAGGCCAAGAAGCCGGCAAAGGCGAAAGCCGCCGCCAAGGCCCCGCCGAAGCGGAAGCACTTCATGCTGGAAGACTGACGCCGGAAGCCAGGGCGCCGACCTGGCCAAAATCCTCCCGCGCATCCACCCACAAAAATGCCGGGAGCGCTCGGCCCCCGGCTGGAGAATGGAACAGATTGGGTGGATCCGCTGGCCGGCGCTCAGCGCCGCATCCGTCGGCGCAGGACCGTGAAGCCGAGCACGGCCAACCCGCCGATCAGCGCATAGGTCGACGGCTCCGGAATCGCCGTGATCTTCACGTAAAGATCCGAAGGTGAATCTGCGTCATCGATCCAACGAGTCACCAAACCTGGAACGTCTTCTTGGACACTGGCCGTGATGAAATAGGTGTCGCCCGCCACAAACGTGACCGCGCCAGGGACCGTACTGGTCGCCAGTGTGAACGATGCACTGTGATAATCGGTGATCGTCGGCGTCGTCCAAGAGGCCAACACCGAATCCAGCGTCGTGGATCCGCCGCTCTCGGTGGATGACCAAAGCGAAACGGAAAAAGCCCCTGGGGCGCCAATCATCGAACCAAACACCATTTCGATTGCAGCCAACTCCCCGCTCGCCTCCGCCGTAAACCGGTACTGATCGAAGGAGGGCGCCACGGCAACCCCTCCCCACCCACCAAGATCGTAGCCGGTGGTGTCCAAAACGGTCACGACTGCCCGCGCGGGCAGGACTGCGACAAACAGAGCACCGACCACGGACAGCCGGGTCAGCCACGAGGAGAAGGTGGAGCGGATTTGCATTGGGCTTGGGTTTGCGATTGGGCGGGGGCGGCCACGCATTCATCCGATCCGTACAAACGGAGTCAAGACGTTCGCTCAACCGACACGAGAATTTGGCGACTGGCACCATGAGCCCGTTTCATGCCTAGGATCATCCCCACGCTCCGCCCTTCGGCGTGCCCGCCCCCCGTCGCTCCGATTTCCGACGCTTGCCGCCGCGCTCCCAACCTCCGACTCTCCGCCCAACATGCCCCTCTTTCTCGGCATCGACGGCGGCGGCACCGCCACCCGCGCGCTTCTCTGCGACGAGACCGGCCGTACCCTCGGCGCCGGCTCCGGCGGCGTGGCCAACCATCTGCATGCCGGCTGGGCGGGCGCCACTGAATCGGTCGGTGCGGCCGTCCGCGCCGCCTTCGCTGCGGCGAATCTCACCCCCGAGCCCTGCGCCGCTGTCTTCCTCGGCATGGCGGCCGCGTCCTCCGACGAGGCCCGCAACCGTTGGCGCGAGATCGCGCTGAAACTCGGGCTCGCCGCCACGCCCGCGGCGATCGGCGTCGACCACGACATCCGCATCGCCCTCGCCGGAGGTCTCGCAGGCCGCCCCGGCATCGCACTGATCGCGGGCACCGGCTCGGCGTGTTTCGGCCGCACCACCGATGGCACCACGTGGCGAGCCGGCGGCTGGGGCTCGATCCTCGACGACGGCGGCGGCGGCTACTGGCTCGGCCTGCGCGGTATCAGCGCCGCCATTCGCGCCGCCGACGGCCGCGGCCCGCAGACCACATTGACGGATCGGATCCTCGCCCGCCTCGGCGTGGCCAATCTCCGCGAGATCGTCACCCGACTGCACGGAGGCACTCTCACCCGGCCCGACATCGCCCGCGTCGCCGAGGATGTGATGCAGGCCGCCGTCGATGGAGACCAGCCGGCCCGTGAGATCCTCGCTCGCGGTGCCGTCGAACTGGCGACCATGGTCAGCGCCGTCGCCGAGAAGTTGTTCCAGCATGGAAACGCCGAAGTGTGCCTTTGCGGCAGCGTCGCCACCGCCCCGGAGTTTCGCCCGCAGATCGAGGCCGCGACAACGCAGGCGGCGCCCACCGTCCGGGTCGTCACCACGGAGTTGTCGCCCGTCGCCGGCGCGGCACTACTCGCGCTGGAACTCGGCGGGCGCGAGATCAGCGGCGAGATTCGGTCCGCGTTGGCAAGGTAGGGGCGACTCCCAACCGGCCCGTTCGGGTGGGGAACCGGCGAAGCCGGAAGATCGCGGACAGGGATTCCCTCTCGCCGCCCGGGCCCCCCCGCCGGCACGGAGGCCGGCGCCACACCCGATCCGGCATGCTCACACGTGGCGCAGGCGTCCCTGCCTGCGGCCTGAGCGTGATGATGCAGTCGAGAGTCGAGCGTCGAGTGACGAGCGCCAATCCAAGTGTGCACAAGGCGATTGCCCGAGGGGGGCTCTCGATTTGCCTCCGAAACTCCGGCCCTCGACGCTCGTCCCTCGTCACTCGACTGAATGACTTCGGCCTGAGACTCGGCCCACTCCCCGACGTATCGTAGCTCCCGGTTCGCCATACCCGCTTCCAATCACGCCCCCTCACGATTCCGCCGCAGCGTCTCGATCAGGCGCACGACGATGAAGCCGACCAACGCGACCACGAAGAACAGCAACAGCACCCACGCGAGCCCCTGGAGTGTGCCGATCACGGTGCGATAGACCTCGAGCGTCCAACGCTCGGCCGTCAGCACGAGCACCTCGGCCTTCTCGTTGTGCACCGGCGTGGAGACAAAGCGCTCCAACTCCCGGATGCGCACGCCGCCCGACACGCCGACGACGAGCAACGCAAACTTCAGATAGGTCAGCCACGAGAGCGCGATCTCGTCCTGGATGACGCGTTTCAAGATGGCCGCCGCCGGCTTCGCGAAGAAGCGGGAAGTGATCCCAGCGACGAGCATGGCGATGCCAAACGTGGTGAGGAGCAATGTGTAGAACATGGATATGGAGGGGTCAACAGTTGAGGGAGCACTCGATCGTCGGAACGGAAACCCGGGCGCATCGGGCCACGCCGGCCGCTACACCGACCGCCGCGCCGACGAGGTGCGCCAGCGGCACCGCGGTGAACACGCCGTCGGCGACGAAAACCGTGGACCCGGTCAGGAGCTCGAACGTGGACTTCCCCCCGAAGCCCAGCAGCGCGACGACCGGCACCGCGCCGCCCAAACAGGAACGGCTGCGCCACGCGTCGGCCAACAGTTGCGCGAAGAACGCGGCGAACAGCGCCGAGTCGATGCCGGAGAGGCCACGGTAGTATTCGAACTCCGGTGCCGCAAACCACAGCGCCGCCGGAATCGCCACCGCCGAGAGGACAACCACCGCCACGAAGCGGGCCCGCGAGCGGCGCTCGAGCAGCGCGCCAAAGACCGCGAACATCGCCAGGTCCCAGACCAGGTGGTCGGCGCTCCAGTGTGCCCAGTGTCCTGCGACAGCTCGCCAGAGCTCGCCGCCGGCGAGCGCCGCGCGATCGTACTGCAGCACATCCGCCACTTCGGGCATGAGCCACACGCCAACTGCGAACAACGAGAGCCCGAGCGCGAGCCAGCTCGCTGGCCTGCGATCCTCCGGCGCCTGTCCGTTGGTGTGCATTAGTGTGCGTTAGTGGTTTCCAATGTGCGGAAAGCTGGCCGGAGCGCGTGGGGAGCGCCCCGGCCAGTGGTGTTCCCATTCACCATTCCTGCCCCGAAAGACGGCGACCCGAAGACCGGCCCAGCCCCGCAAGACCGAGAAGCGAAAGCACCGCCAACGCCCCGACGATGGAGAGGTCGCCCGCACCCGCATAACCGGCGCGATGCGTGATGGTGGCATCGGCCTTGCCCTCCTTCACCCGTTGCTGGAACGCGCCGAGTTCGGCATGCAGATTCGTGGTGAGGTCGGCGGTGGCGGCATCGAAGCTGCGCCCGCTGTCGCGGCGCAGGTCGCGGCCGGCGTTGACGAATTCGACCGAGCCGGACTTCCGGTCGACCCCCGGCGCGTGGAACAACAGCGCGCGACTGCGGATGTCGTACACCGAGGCCTCCATCAGCGTGTGGGTGTCGTTGCGATTCCCGTGCACGAAATACGCACCGACGATGGTCCAGTACGCGAAGGAGTAGCCGTTGTCCTCGGTGAACTGCATCTGGTCGTAACCGATCAGCACCATCACATCGATCCCGAGCAGGCCGCGGATCTGGTCGAGGTTGGCAAAGCCGCCGGCGGGTCGTAGGTAGGTCTCGGGCACGACCTCGATCGAGTGCACGAACGGCAACGCGCGGAAGTCCGCCGCGACCGACTGCAACAGCGCCTGCCGCTGCATCGCCGAGAAGCTGTCCGCGCGGGAGGCCGCCCCCGGGACGAACGCCACCCCCACCCGCAACGGCAACTGCAGCTCCGGGGTCGTGGGCGTGACGATGGGGTCGGTTTCGTTCGGATAAAGATAGCCGACGACACTGCTGGCCCGATGGGTACGCTTGCCGGCCCAGCCGGCACAGCCGCCGAGGAACACGACCGCGCCAAGTGCCGTGAGCGCGAGGGAGAGAGAAAGAAACTTCGAGTGCATGACGAGGAATGGCTTTTGGAATACGGGCGGAAAAGCGGCCCGGGGCGGACGGGATTCGCCCCGGGCCGCGGTTCACCGCTCAGCGCGCCGCGCGCTCGCGGCGTCGACGCTCCTCGACGCGCACGAGTGCAACGGCGGCCAAGAGGGTCACGAGCAGGATCGTCACGCTGGTGCGGTCGAGGGCGCCACCGCCGCTGCCGCCTCCACCACCGACCGAGTGCGCAGGCCGCGAGAAGGCGGGCTGCGCCTTGTCGACCTGCGCGTCGCGGGCGGGCTGGGCGGCGCGCACAGCCTGGGCCTGGCGCTCGGCGGCAACGCGCTGCTGGTTGCGCCGCTCGATGCCGCGGCGGGCGAACGAGGCGTCGTCGAGCACGACCATCGCGGTCTGGTCGTTGACGATCTGATACCCGGTGCCGAGGTCGCGGAGCGCCGCCTCGGCCTCCTTGGCGTCGACATCGCCGCGGTCGCGGCCGGTCTCGATCTGTTCGCACAGGCTCATCGCCCAGAGGCGCTCGATCTCGGGATTCTCGGTGTCGATCTCCGGGAAGTCGAAGGTGGTGGAGTAGACCTTGTCCTCGCCGGTGAGGCGGGCACGGAGCTCGACCTTGGCGGGCCCGCCCTTCTCGTAGCGGCCGAAGACGACGAGCTGCTGGCCGCGGTAGAGCTTGCCGGGGTAGTCGCCGGTCGTCTCCGTGACGCGGACACCGCCACCGATCTTCAGCTGAGCGTCGTGCATGGCCTCGGAGCAGATCTTCGACTTCGCGAGCAGGATCTGGCCGAGGATGTCGTCGTCGTTGGACACGCCGGCGTAGAAGCCGCCGCTGGTGTCGGCCATCACGCGCATCAGCGGCCAGTTGGCGCTGTTGCCCATGAGGAAACCGAAGACGCGGATATCCTTTTGGCGAAGCAGCTTCGCGAACTCCTTCGGGTCGATCACGCCGGTGTTGGTCACGCCGTCGGTCACGAGCACGAGCGAGGTCGCGCGGTCGGCGTCGGTCTTGTCGAGGGCGAGCTGGAGGCCGTCGAAGAGGTTGGTGCTGCCGCCGATCTGGAGACCCTGGACGGTCGAGATCGCGCGCTGCACGGCCTCGGGCGAGGCGGCGGTCCACGGAATCACTTCGCGGGCGCGGTCATCGAAGGCGACGACGCGGAAGCGGTCCTGGGGTTTCATCTCGCCGAGCGCCTTGGAGACGCCTTTCGCGAGCGTGGCGATCTTGCCCTGCATGCTGCCGGAGAGGTCGAGCAGGTAGACGTAGTCGGCGCCGTTGTTCAGCGGCTGCAGGTCCACGCCGGGGGTGACGACCATCATGAACGTGCCCTGTTTCTCGCCGGCCACGCGGTACGGGATCACCTCGATGCGGCCCGGGAGCCCGTCCTGCAGGCGGTAGTAGAAGAGGAAGTCGCGGTCAAGTTTCGCGCCCGGCCGATCGAGCGTGAGGCGGTAGTGGCCGTCGTCGAGTTTCTGGACGGCCGCCGCGCCTTCGAAGCCCGGCACGCGCACGTCGGCGATGGGCGCGGCGCTCTTGAGTTCGAGGGCGACGGAGAACGTGCCCTCGACCTGCTTGTTCTGGGTCCAGAACGAGGCGCCGACGTCGTCGGTGCCGCCCTCCTCGAGCGGGTAGAGGTAGCGGCCGACACCGGTGTCGATCTCGAGCGGCTGGTAGTAGGTGAAGCGCACGCGCGTCTCGGCGTTGGCGCGCACCGGGGAGACGCGGAACTCGAAGTTCTGGTAGCCGTTGCGGGAGGCGAGACCGGTGTCGTTGCCAGCGGCCTTCTCCTCCTCGTAGACCTGCGTGGCCTGCGCCTTGGCGAGGACCTCGCCGTGGATCTCCTTCTCGCCCGCCCAGATCGTCATCGCGGAGAGGCTGGCGCTCTTCGGCACCGGGAAAGCGTAGACCGCCTCAAGGTCCTGGGCGTTGGGGTTGAAGAAGGTTTGCGTGACCTCGGTTTGGGCGAAGCCGTTGTTGATCACGATCTCCACGTGGTGGTCGCGGATCTGGATCGGCGCCTGGGGCGATCCGATCGGAGTAAGGGTACCGGCGGCCCAACTGCTCAACGAACCCGCGAGCAACCCGGCCGAGGCAAGAATCAGCGAACGTATGGTTTTCATGGCATTCATTTGGTGAACGCCCCCAACTTTGCTCACCCCATGCCACCCCGGCCGGCAGACATTTAAGTTGTTACTTATTAGCTTGTTAAAAATAGAATGACGACCGTCATTCTATTTTTTTAGGCAATTTTTGTTGGTCGACTTACATTTTTTGACGCCTAGACGTTGTCGCCATGGGACTTCTCTCGGCCCCCGAAAACGAGTTCGCTCGCGCGATTTCCCGGCTGATCTACGCCAACCCGTTTCTGCCGGAGCGAATCGAGGCCGAGCGCGACGCGCTCGCCGCCGACTTCGTGCGCGAGGGCGCCGATTGGAACCTTCAGCCTGGCGACGCCGGCCCCGCGAACTCCCCGGCCCAACCCAACCTCGCGCTGCTGCGCAAGCGGGTCGACGCCTTGGTCGAGAAACTGGCTTCCGCTTGGCCCGAATCCGGCAGCCGCATCGCGGCGACCGAGTCCGAAAACTTCACCGACCTCGTCCTCTTTTCCCTCTTCCACCGTTTTTGCGCGCGCTTCGACGAGACGCTCGCCGGCGGGGAAAGCGCCGGCACCTACCGCGCGCCCTACTACCGCGAGTTTCTCGCCGAGACGGAGCGCCTGCTGCGACGCCCGGGAGTCAGCCTGCTCGACGAGTGCCCACCCGAGGCGCTGTTCGCATTCTTCTTCCAAGTCCGGCGCGCCTTCCTCCACATCCACCGTTCGCTGGTCGGCGCCTCGCGCCCGATGGCGCAGCTCCGCGCCACGATCTGGCAATCGGTCTTCACCCACGATCTGCGCCGCTACCGCCGCTGCCTCTTCTCCCGCATGGGCGAAATCACGACGCTGATCACCGGCGAATCCGGCACCGGCAAAGACGTGGTCGCCCGCATCCTCGCCTTCTCCCGGCACCTCCCCTTCGACTCCCGCCGCGGGCTCTTCGCGAGCCAACCCGACCAGCTCTTCTTCCCGCTCAACATCGCCGCGCTCTCGCCCACACTCGTCGAGTCCGAGCTGTTCGGGCACCGCCGCGGCGCCTTCACCGGCGCGCTCGCCGACCGCGCGGGCTGGCTCGAGGTTTGTCCGCCCGAAGGCACGGTCTTCCTCGACGAAATCGGCGAAGTCGACGCCTCGATCCAGGTGAAACTCCTGCGCGTGCTCCAGTCGCGCGGCTTCCAACGCCTCGGCGAGACGGAAAACCGCCGCTTCGCCGGTCGCATCGTCGCCGCCACCAACCGCGACCTCGAAGCCGCGATCCGCGCCGGCCGTTTCCGCGAGGACTTCTTCTTCCGGCTCTGCGGCGACCAGATCGCCGCGCCGTCGTTGCGCGAGCAGCTCGCCGACACCCCCGCCGACCTCGCGCTGCTGATCGGCATCATTGCCAAACGCCTCGTCGGCGACATCGAGGCACCGGCCGTGGCCGCCGAAGTGCTCGACTGGATCCGCCGCAACCTCGGCGACGCCTACCCGTGGCCGGGCAACTTCCGCGAGCTCGAGCAATGCGTGCGCAACATCCTCCTGCGCCGCGAATACCGCCCACGCGCCATCGCGCCCGCGGCGGACGCTCCGAACTGGGACACCATCTTCGCCACCGGTTCCTGGACGGCCGAGCAGCTCCTCGCGCACTACTGCCGCAGCGTGTACTCGCAGACCAACAACATCGAGGAGACCGCCCGCCGTCTCGACCTCGACCGCCGCACCGTGAAGGCGAAGCTGGCGAACCCGAACACATGATACGTAGCGGCGGCCGCCAAGGCCGTCGACCGAGCCAAGCATTCGGTCGAGAGGCGAGTGACGAGCGTCGAGGGGCCGATCACAGAGGAGATCGAGCGAAGCACTCGTGTTGGAAGCTCGCCACCAATGGGTTGACGCTCGTCCCGCGACGCTCGCCTCTCGTCCGCATCATCACGGCTGATCGTGACAGACCGAAACGCGGGCAAGCTCCGCGGCAACATCGCGTTGCTGTCTTTCGCTCGACGCGTGAACGAAGCGGGTGTGCCCCTCCCACCCAAGCGGCCCCACATCGGGGCCGCTTTTCTTTTCTGCAACTTCCCGGACGCCTAGCGGGTGCTGAGGGCAGACGGCGCTCATCCGCCGCTTCTCCCCAAGCAAGACATCAACACCATGAAATCCGCCCTTCGTTCCACTCTCCTCGCCGCGGCCTGCGCCGTCGGCCTCGCCCTCACCGCCACCACCCGCGCCGCCGAGGCCGGCGAGATCGATTTCGGCCCCGCACTCGAAGGCCTCTCCAGCAAACAGTGCGTCGACATCAACCTGCCGAAGGCGCTGCTCGATTTTGCCGCCGTGATCGCCAAGACGCAGGAGCCCGACGCCGCCGCGCTGATCAAAGACCTCAAGGAGGTCCGCGTGCACGTGCGCACCATCTACGAAAAGAACCGCGGGGAACTGACCTCCCGCGTGAACAAGATCCGCCACGACCTCGTCGCCCGCGGCTGGCACCGCGCCGTCAACGTGCAGGACAACGGCGACGACGTGGCCGTGATGGTCAAAGTCGGCCCCAAGTCCGCCATCGAGGGCCTCGCCGTCACCGTGCTCGGCAAGAACAACGAGGCCGTCTTCGTGAACATCGTCGGCAACATCGACCCGAGCCGCATCGCCGCCCTCGGCGAGAAGTACGGCATCGATCCGCTGAAAGAGATCCGCTGCGCACCCGAGAAGACCACGCCCGCCGCGCCCACCGCGCCGGAGGCTCCCACGACCGCCAGCTGATTCGAGCCCCACCCCTCACTTTCCTCCCGCAGCTCCTCTCCGTGTCTGCGGCGGATACCACGCGGCACCCTCCGGGGTGCCGCTTCTTCGTGTCCGGCACCACCGCCGCCCCGCTCGACAGTCCGCGCGCGACGCGCACACTCCGGCCCCATGATCACCGCCATCGGCTTCGATGCCGACGACACGCTCTGGCACAACGAGAACCTCTTCGAGGAGAACCACCGCCGGTTCCAGACCCTGCTCGCCCGCTACCACGACCCGAAGACGGTCGAGCAGGCGCTTTACGCCACCGAGATGCGCAACCTTGAGCTCTTCGGCTACGGCGTGAAGAGCTTCGCCCTCTCCTCCATCGAGACGGCCATCGAGCTCACCGGCGGCACCATCCCGGCCGAGGAACTACGCGCTCTCGTGCAGATGGCGAAGGACATGCTCGCCCACCCGGTCGAGCTGCTCGACGACGCGCTCAAGGTCGTCGCCTCCCTGGCCAACGACCATCGGCTGATCGTCATCACCAAGGGCGACCTGCGCCACCAGGAGCGCAAGTTCCAGCGCTCCGGCCTCGCCACGCTCGTGCCGCATTGCG
The DNA here is from genome assembly GCA_023443455.1 of Verrucomicrobiota bacterium. Lineage (GTDB taxonomy): Bacteria > Verrucomicrobiota > Verrucomicrobiia > Opitutales > Opitutaceae > CAJCBL01. The sequence continues at coordinate 20,311 of JAEZUE010000061.1, read as the reverse complement.
ACGTCGTCTCCGAGAAGGACACCGCCACCTACGCCCGCGTGCTCGCACGCCACGGCATCGCACCCGAGCATTTCCTGATGGTCGGCAACTCCATGCGCTCCGACATCCTCCCCGTGCTCGAGCTCGGCGGCCACGCCGTGCACATCCCGTATCCATTGGTCTGGGCCCACGAGGAGTGCCCGCCGCCCGCCGACTGCCCCCGTTTCCATGCCCTGACCAAGCTCGGCGAGCTCCCCGCCCTGATCACGCGCCTGCACGGTTGAGACCGCGAACCGGTCGCGCCTCCACACGCTGGCCAACGCCCATGTGACATTCTTGTAAAGACAAGGGCCCAAATCCCGCCCGGGGAAACCCGGCGAGCCCCCGCTCCATCAACGGGAAGCACACCTGTGCACCGCGGCCTGTGAACAACCTGCGGACAACTCCCCCTCGCCCCCGGTCGGATTCTTTTGCAAGCAGGCGGGGTCATGAATGCGAAGGTCCTGCTCGTCGACGACGAACCCGCGGTGCTGAAATGTCTCGGCCACCTGCTCGCCCGCCTTGGCCACCACGTCACGACCGCCGCCTCCGGCGAGGAGGCCCTCGTGCACCTCGAGCACCGGCCCTTCGACCTCGTCGTCACCGATTTCCGGATGCCGGGGCTGTCCGGGGCCGACGTCGTCGAGGCCATCCGCGAACGGCAGGAGGAAACCGCCATCATCCTCATCACCGGACTGGTCGACGAGCTGCCGGCTTGGCTGCGCATCGGACCACGGGCGGTGAAGGTACTCGGCAAGCCGTTCGAGGTCGGCGCGTTCCTGCGTGCGGTCGAGAGTTCGCTGCGGACTGCAGTGGCCCTCGCCTGATGATCCATCTCCCGTAGCGAAACCCGCCAAGGGTTTCGGCCTTCTCATCAGCGACCTCCACCCGCGCCGCGCCTTCGACTGCCTACCCCCGCCACGGCGCCGCTGCCCACTTTTCGGCATCGAACCCGACCAGCCCGAAACCCGGACCGAGCACAAACGGGCGTTTCACCAGGCGGCCGTTGCCGGCGAGCAAGGCGATCGCTTCGTCCTCGGTCAGCGTAGGCAGCTTTGCCGCCAACCCCTGGGCGCGGTACTCGAGCCCGGAAGTGTTGAAAAGCCGGCGCAGGTTGCCCTGTTGCAGCGCGAGCATGCGGCGCAGGTCGGCCGCGCTCGGCGGCTGATCGACGATCGGCCGCTCGACAAACGCCACACCGCGCTCCTGCAGCCACGCCACCGCCTTCCGGCAGGTGCTGCAACGCGAGTAGGCAAAAACGACGACGGAGGGGGACGACATGGCCATCCGCGTAACGCCACCGCCCCCACCTGCCAAGCCTCGCCGCGGATCGATCGGCGCAAAAGCGGTTTGCTTGATACGCCACAGGCGCTAAAACCCACCACCAGCGGCGCCCGTGCCGATTGTTCCTCAACCCAAACAAACATCATGTCGGACACCCCTGTTCCTCCTCCCGCTCCCGAAACCACCCCCGCTGCTCCCGCCCCGGCGGGTGAAGACAAGACCATCGCCATCCTCGCGTACGTCACTCCGCTCCTTTGCCTCGTCGGCATCGTCATTGCGATCGTGATGCACAACGGCAAGAAGACCAAGCTCGGCGCGTATCACCTCCGCCAGGTCCTGGGCCTGATCATCCTCTGCGTCGCCAATGGCATCTTCTCCCTGATTCCTTTCATCGGCCTGCTCGCCATACTCACCGGCCTCGGCCTCTTCGTCCTCTGGATCATGGGCCTGCTCAACGCCATCAACGCCCAGATCAAGCCGATGCCGCTCGTCGGCGAGAAGATCAACGAGCTGCTCGGCACCACTTTCGAATAAGTCGCAGGCACCTGATTTTGTTTCCAAACCCGGACTTCACCGTCCGGGTTTTTTCATGCCGTTACTCGAGCGAAGGATGGAGCGCCCGCCAGACCGCCCAGAGCGAAAAGACCAGCATGACCGCAACCGGCAGCACGCGCACGCCCCGCCGCGGAGAAGCCGGCTCGGCTGGCGCCTTCCGCTTCCACAGCGGCCGCAGCGCATACCAGCCCGCCGCCGGCACCAGCAGAAAGGCCCACGGGTGCAACGCCCATGCGGCGGCAAACTCGCCCCTCATGATTGCCAGGCAGGCGCGAGTCAGGCCACAACCCGGACACGGCACGCCCAGCCACGTCCTCCACATGCAGCGGGGAAGCGGCAACCAGTCGACCCGCGAAGCCACGCCGACGACGAACAGCCCGGCTCCGCAGAGCAGAGCCGGGCTGTCGAAAAAGGCGCGAAGGGCGGCGCCGATCCGCCTCATACACTCGGGGGCGGCAACGGAGCCGTGAACGCCCCCTGCTCGGGAATCTCGTTTTTGTAGCCGGTCATCTTCACCAGGAAGATGATCAGCAGCACGAGGGAGGCGAGGCCGGGCAGAACCCCGATGTAGGGCACGATCGAGCACGCCCCGCAGATCGCATACGCCAAGCCGATGCCCCGGCCGCAATCGCCGACATCCGTCCGCCCCTGGGCGGCGAAGTAGGCCTGGAACGACTCGGGGATGCGCAACCCGATGAAGAAGGCCCAGACGATGTTGAAGCACGGGATCATCATCAGCCACACCATGCCCGGCTCCATCTTGCGGTATTGGGGCGGGATGCGCTTCAGGCAGCCCATCAGCAGCCAGCAGATGAAGGCCATGATGGCCAGCGCCAGGACAATCGCCCCGATGGCGACAAACACCATTACGCCGGCAAAGATTTGTTCGTCTCTCATTGTGATCAGGTTTTTGGGTTTGGTTTCGAAAAATTCTCGAACGCTCGCGCCGGGCTCATTCCGCCGCCGGCTCCGGTGCGACGGCTTCTTCAATCTCGGCCGGGACCTCCACCGGGGCGGTCATGTCGACCGCCCCGCCGCCCGCCGGTTCGGAAAACCAGTACGTGACGTCGCGACCGTCGGCCAACGTGACCGAAAGCCGCTCGTCGCCGCGGCGAATCGTCAACCCGCGGTAATCCTCGCCGGCCACCGGCTTGAAGTCCTGAAAATAGGTCCCGACCACCTCTTCGTAGGTCACCGTCTCCACCTGCGTCTCCAACATCTGCTGCTCGACCGCGGACCACACCTGCGCGAGATTGTTGCGCACCGTGGCCTCCTGCGAGTTGTGGCGCACCTTCTGGAAGGCCGGGATCGCCATCGCTGCCAGCAGGCCGACCAAGGGCACGCCGGCGATGCCCAGGTACCCCATGACGAGGCCCGCCGTGGCCATGCCGTCGCCGCCGACTGTGCCGGCCGAGCCCTTGATCTTCGATTTGGCGATGTGCCCAAAGATGACGGCGAGAGGGGCGAAGAGGAAGAGCAGCGGGAAGAGCAGGAACACCCCGATGCCACAGAGCAGACTCGCCAGCGCCAACCCGCTCGACTTCGCCGGCGCCACAACCGCTCCGAGCGCCGGCCGAACCGCCGACTGCGGGGCCACGGGGGCCGAAGGGATCGGCGTCGAGCCGATCACCGGCGGAAGTTCCGGCGCACCCATCGCAAAGGTCTCGCCGACTTTGCGCCATTGGCTCCACCCCTCGCGCCAGCACAGGTCGCCGGGGCCGACTTCGCCGCGCGTGATCCGCGCTCGGACGTCGTCCTCACTGAAAGGTCCCGATTGCACCCGGTTGATCGCGAGATGGTACATGGCGGCGGAGGCTAGGCGGCGGAGGGAGAAAAGCGAGCGTGGGTGTGAGCGGTTGGTGATGACGCGGGCTAATCGGGGGTCGGCAGCGCCACGCGCACCGGCCACACCCCGGCCACCAGCTCGCGCGAACCCTGCGGCAGCTGGGGCACGACGTAGGTCCAAGCCGTGATCGGCACACCGTTCTCCCGCTCGACCCTCACCAGCACCCTCCGGAAAAGCCGCGGACGATCCGGCGAGGCATCCTCCCAGGCGTCGAGAGTCGGCCAGGCGGTGCGGAAGTCGGCCAGCGCGATGAGCTGCCCGCGCACCGGACGCCACCCTTCGTTGGAGACAACCGGCGGCGCCTCGTGCATGGCCACCCCCAGCCGCAGGTGGTCCTCGTCCGGCGCCAAGGTGGCCCGACCCAGCACCGCCGCTTCCGGCACCGCCAAGGCGGGACTGCCCGAAGGAAGCTCATAGAGGCGCCCCCACAACTGGGCCGGAATGACCGAACGCACCCCACGGCAGAGCTGCTCGTGCATGGGCGAGCCGCGTTTCAAGGTACCGTACGCGAAAAGGCGGGTTTCCGGATTCATCCAACGAAGGAAGGGCTTGGCCGCGGGGCGGCGGCGGGAGGCAACGGCGAGCACCGTAGCAATGGTCCGGAAGAATTGAAGGCAAAACACGCCGCACTCCCGCTGCGCGCCCTCCCCCGGGAGCGTTCCGCCTCAACCCATCCCGACTTCGGCCGATGAAAGGCCCATCATGCCGAGATGGGGGTTCCTCCTCAGCTTCACTTCACCGCCCTCGCCCCAGCCCGCCGCGCGAGCAGCTTCGGGCGAAGAGTCCCCGTGCGCCCTCCTGCGCTGAGCCCCCATGCACGCCTCGACTCCAACGGCGGAGCCCACGCCGACCCACCGGATTCTGGTCCTCGGATCCGATGACTTCGGCGCCCAAATCATCTCCGCCATCGGGGACCGGAAGGAATTTCACGCCATCGTCCGCACCTCGCTCCGCGACCGACCTGCCGGCGACGAACTGCACACCACCTCCGTCGTGCTCGTCTCCGCCGATTTTGCCTCGGCCCACCGCCAGCGGCTGTTCCCCCCGGGGACACCGCCCCGGGTCGTCGTGTGTTCCGAAAACCCCGACATCGAGCAGGCGGTGCATTGGATGCGCCAAGGCGCCGCCGACTTCCTGGCCTTGGACCGCACCGGCGCGAAGCGCCTGCCCACCCGCCTCCTGGACCTGATCGGCCACGCCCCTCCCGCGCCCCCCACCACCGGGCGCGAACGCCGCGCCCTCATGGCGGCCCGGCAGCTTGCCGCAATCACCGAAAGCGTGGGCGAAGGCCTTCTGTTGGTCGACGAACAGGGCCGCATTGCCGTCTTCAACCGCAAACTCCGCCGCATTTCCGGGTTCAGCCGCTCCCTCACCCCCACCCTCCGGGAATTCCTCCCCTCGATCCACCCCGACCCGGGCGAGCTGCGACGGGTCGAAGACCGCGCCGAGGAGGCCGCCGCCACCGGCGAGAAACGCGAGGTCGAGACCTCCGCCCGCACCCGCCAAGGGAATACGATCCTCGTCGCCATCACCTTCAACCCGGTGCCCGTCGCCGGCCGGCGCTGGCTGCTGGCCGTCTTCCGCGACATCACCGGCGCCCGTCGAAACGAGGCGGCGCTCGAACTCCGCGAAGCCCGGTCGAAACTGCTCACCAACGCCCTCGCGTCGCTCACCGCCGACGAACGCCTCTTCCACTCCGATCGCGGGACCGCCCTCCGGCTCGTCACCAGCGTCGCCGCCCAAGCCCTCGGCGTCGCCCGGGTCGGCGTCTGGTTCCTCGAAGCCGAAGGCACCGTGCTGCGCTGCCACGACTGCTTCGAGCAACCCACCGGCGCCCACCGACCCCCCGCCCAACTGGCCGCGACCGACTTCCCGGAATACTTCGACGCGCTCCGCAGCCGGCGGATCATCGCCGCCGGCGACGCCGCCCACGATCCCGCCACCCACCGCCTCGCCACCGCCACGCTCACCGCGGAAGGCGTCGGCGCCGTGCTCGATGCTCCGATACGCGGAGGCGGATCGATCGTCGGCGCCGTCCGCTGCGAGCACCTCGGCCCCTCGCGCGCCTGGACTGCCGCCGAACAGTCCTTCGCCTCGGCGATCGGCGGCTGCGTCTCGCTGATCCTCGAGGCCGATGCACGCCTCGCCGCCCAGACCGCGCTCAAGGCCGCGAACAGCCGGCTCAACGACATCATCGAGTTCCTGCCCGACGCCACCTTCGTCATCGACACCCGGGGCGTGGTGACCGCCTGGAACAAGGCCATGGAGACGCTCACCGGGGTGCCGAAGGCGCGGGTCCTCGGCCGCGGCGACCACGAATACGCGCTGCCCATCCACGGGATACGGCGCCCGATCCTGATCGATCTGGCGCTCCGCGCCGATCCCGACGTCACGGCCACCTACGACAACTTCCGCTCCGAGGGGCGCACGGTATCAGGGGAAATGCGACGCACCCCGCCGGGCACCGACCGGGAGATCTACCTCTGGGGCAGCGCCCGCCCGCTCTTCGACCAGGACGGCCGCACCACCGGGGCGATCGAGAGCATCCGCGACATCACCCAGCGCCGCCAGGCCGAGAACGAAATCACCGCCTGGAAGAAACGCTACGAGATCGTCGCAGTTGCGTCGGGCCAGATCACCTACGAGCTCAGCCTCGAGACCGGCTTCATCCTCTGGGGCGACACGGTCGGCCAGGTGCTCGGCTACCCGCTGGCCGAGATGGGCGGCACCCTCCTGCGCTGGCTGCGCCTCATCCACCCCGAAGACCGTCGCCGCGCGCTCGCCTACCTCCATCGCTGCCTGCGAACCGGCACCCCCTTCGACTTCGAATACCGGATGCGACGCCACGACGGCAGCCACCTCTGGTTCCGCGACCGCGGCTACTACATCGACGACCCCGGCGGCGCCAAATGCATGGTCGGCATGCTCACCGACGTGACGGCCGCCCACGAGGCGGCGGAGGAACTGCGCAAGGCGCACCTCCTGCTCGAAGACCGCGTCCGCGAGCGCACCGAGGAACTGGGCCAGACCAACCGCCGCCTGCGCGAGGAGATCGCCGAACGCGAGCGCGCCCAGCAGAACCTCGCCGCCAGCGAGCAAAAATACCGCCTCATGGTGGATTCCCTCCCCCAGGTCGTCTACGAACTCGACCTCCGGGGAAACCTCCTCGTGGTCAACCGCGAGGGCATCAAGGCCGGCCGCTTCACCCCCGAGGATGTCCGCCTCGGCATCAACCTCTTCTCCATGGTCCACCCCGACGACCATGCCCGCCTGCGCGCCAACTGGGGCCGTATCCTCGCCGGCCACACGGTCGGCGGCGAGGAGTACTGCTTCGTCCGCCGCGACGGCACCACCTTCCACGGCACCAGCTACGCCCACCTCATCGTGCGCGACGGCCAGCCCGTCGGCGTGACCGGCTTCCTCATCGACGAGACCGACCGCCGGGCCGCCGCCGAGACCCTCCGACGCGCCCACGCCGACCTCGAGGACCGCGTCGTCCAGCGCACCGCCGAACTGGCCGAGAGCAACGCCTCCCTGCGCCGCCTGCTCGAGAAGCAGGAGATGAACATCGGCCTCGCCCACCAGGTCCTCCTGCTGGTCAACGCCGAGCAGCCCCGCAACACGTCCCTCCCCGAAGGCCGCCGCCTCTTCACCGCCGCGCAGTCGATTCCCCGCCACCTCGAGGGCGGCGACCACTTCTTCGCCCGCCACCTCGCCGACGACCAGGGCTCCCGCACCCTCGTCAGCATCAAGGACCAGTCCGGGCACGAGGTCGGCTGCATCCTGCGCAGCATCATCACCGACCTCATCCACAACGCCCTCGTCGGCCCCGCCGGCGCGCGCCGCTCGCTGGCCGAGGTCACCACCCAGCTCAATCGCGAGATCTGCCGGTCGCACCTATTTCAGGACGGCGACTTCTTCACCGCCATCAACCTCGAGATCGACCACGCCACGCTCCGGATGAGCTACCTCGTGGCCGGCCACCCCCCCTTCCTGCTGGTCCGCGGCAACACCGTCCAGCTCATCCCTTCGATCGCCGCCGAAGGCACCAACCTGCCCGTCGGCATGATCGACCACCACCAGTTCTCCGCCGCCTCCCTGCAGCTCGAGCCCGGCGACAAGATCATCCTCTACACCGACGGCCTGCTCGAGCTGCCCGCCACCCGCCAGCAGCCCCACCTCTCCTCCCAGACCCTTGTCGCCCTCGTCCGCGACCTGGTCGCCCGCGAACCCCGCCTGCATGTCGTCCGGCTCGCCCAACGCCTCTTCGAGACCGCCGCCGGCATCACCTGCGAACAGGCCGTCGACATCCGCCAGTTCCCCGACGACGTCGCCCTCTTCTGCATCGAGATCGAGCTCCCGCCGACCGTCTTCGAGGACTGCATCCGCCCCGCCAGCATCGCCGACCTGCGCGACAAGCGCGCCCAACTCTCGGCCAAGATCGGCGAGGAGTGGCGCGACCACGGCGTCACCGCCGCGCCGATGCGCCTGCACATGGTGCTCGAGGAGGCCCTCTACAACGCGTGGCGCCACGGCAACCGCCGAAACCCCGAGAAAGGGATCGTCGTCCGACGCTCCTACGGCAACGACGCCTGTATCGAGATCATCGACGAGGGCGACGGCTTCCAATGGGAGGAGGTGGGCGACCCCACCGCACACGAGAACCGCACCAAACCCTCCGGCCGCGGCCTCTTCATGATTCGGCGCTTCGCCGACGAGGCCCGCTGGTCCGACCGCGGCCGCCATCTCACCCTCCATTTCGGCGACGAAAAGACCTTTCGCCCGGTCTCGGGCCGCTCGCCGCTCCCCCGACTCGACCTCTGGAATTCTCCCCACCTTTCACCCTCAATCCGTTCGATGCCATGAACATCACCGCAACCCGCGACAACCAACTCGCCCGCCTGACCATCCAGGGCGAAATCGACGAACTCGCCGCCGAGGATCTCAAGAAACGCCTGCGCGATGTCGCCCTCGGCGCCCCGCAACGCGTCGAGATCGACCTTGGCGGCGTCACCCACATCGGCAGCGCCGGCATCGGCAAGCTGCTCGTCTTCTACAAGGACCTCGCGATCCACGGCGCCGTTCTCGCTCTGGTCCGTGTCCCCACCCCCATCTTCCACCTCTTCCGCGAGATGAAGCTCGATTCGATCTTTTCGATCTCGGAAGGCCGCTGAGGAAACCGCCATGACCGCACTCGCCACACTCTCTCTGCGCACCCGGATGCTCTGTGCCGGCATCGCCCTCTCGGCGATCCCGCTCGCGATCATCGCAGTCCTGGTGTATCGACAGAATACTCGCATGACCGATGTCGCTGTCGAGGAAAGCAGGGCGCTCGCCCAGGCCGACCTCGACCACATCGCCAAGGGAGTGCTGGCGATGTGCGAAGCCCAGCAGCACACCCTCGAGCAGATGCTGCAGTCGTCGCTGCGCGTGGCGCGTACCACGATCGACCGTACCGGCGAACCCTCCCTCGCCCAGGACTCCGTCACCTGGAGCGCCGTCAACCAGTTCTCGAAGGCGAGCACCGAGATCACCCTGCCCAAGCTCGAGATCGGCGGCTTCTGGCTCGGGCAAAACGCCGATCTCAAGGCCGCCACCCCGCTGGTCGACGAGATCGCCGCCCAGGTCGGCTGCACCGTCACCGTCTTCCAGAAGATGAACGACGCCGGCGACATGCTCCGCGTCGCCACCAACGTCGAGAACGACGGCCGGCGCGCGATCGGCACCTACATCCCCGCCCGCAACCCCGACGGCCAGAACAACCCCGTGGTCGCCACCGTCCTCCGCGGCGAACGCTTCACCGGCCGCGCCTTCGTCGTCAACGCCTGGTACCTCACCTCGTATTCACCGCTTACCGACAACGACGGCACCCTCCTGGGCATGCTCTACGTCGGCGTGCGCGAAGACAGCGCCGCCGCCCTCCGCCGCGCCATCATCACCACCAAGGTCGGCTCCACCGGCTACGTCTACGTGCTCGATTCGAAGGGCAACTACGTCGTCTCCCAGAACGGCGCCCGCGACGGCGAGAACATCTGGGACACGAAGGACGCCTCCGGGCGCTCCATCATCCACGAGGTGATCGCCACCGCCAAGGCCGCCCCTCCCGGCGCCACCGCCGAGGTCGTCTACCAGTGGAAGAACCCCAACGACCCCGCCCCGCGCGAAAAGATCGTCCGGGTCGCGTACTTCCCTGCCTGGGACTGGGTCGTCGGCGCCGGCTCCTACACCGACGAGTTCATGGCCGCTCCGCGCAAACTCGCCGCGATCGGCGATGCCGGCTCCCGCAACATCGTCATCATCCTCGTCGTCGCCACCCTCGCCGCCGTGCTCTTCTGGCTCGCCACCGCCCAAGCGCTGTCGCGCCAACTCATCCGCATCGCCGACCAGCTCAAGGCCGGCTCCGAACAAGTCCTCAGCGCCGCCGGCATGATCGCCGACGCCGGCCAGCAGGTCGCCGACGGCGCCAGCCACCAGGCCTCGGCCCTTTCCCAAACGGCCAGCAGCCTCCAAAGCATGTCCCAGCACGGAACCAATGTCGCCGGACTCACCAGGGGAGCCGACGAACTCATGCGGCAGAACATCGAGAAGTCCGGCCAATCCCTGAAGGCGATGGTCGAGATGACCCAGTCGATGAACCGCATCGTCGCCGAGAGCGGCGAAATGGGGAAGATCATCAAGACCATCGACGAGATCGCCTTCCAGACCAACATTCTCGCCCTCAACGCCGCCGTCGAGGCCGCCCGCGCCGGCGAGGCCGGGGCCGGTTTCGCCATCGTGGCCGAGGAGGTCCGCAACCTCGCCGGCCGGGCCGCCGAAGCCGCCCGCACCACGCAGATCAAACTCGACAGCAACATCGAGCTCATCCGCCACGCCGGCGCCGGCATCACCGGGGTCAACGACAACTTCGAGGCCATCGTCGAGTCCGCCACCATCATCGGCGAAAAGGTGCAGGCCATCACCCACGCCACCACCGACCTCACCACGGGACTCGCCGAAGTCAGCCACGCCACCGGCCAGCTCGAATCCGTCGTACAATCCAACGCGGCCAACGCCGAGGAATCGGCCTCCGCCGCCGAGGAGCTTTCCGCCCAAGCCCACGAGATCGCCGCGCTCGTCGGCGACCTTTCCCAACTCGTGCATGGCGATGCCCACCCGACCCACGTGCCCGAACGCCAACCCCTGGCCGGTCGCTCGGCCGGGACCCACCTGCCGCCCAAGCCGGAGATCCCCGTCCACAGCCACACCGAGTAGCACGCTCGCTTGCCGACGTGCCGCCCCGCGCGAGCCGTCGAGGACACCACGCCCGGCCCTACCGCCGAACCCGCTCGCCGCGAGGGGCGAGCTTCCCGCACGAGTGCTTCGCCCGATCTCCTCTGTGATCGCCCCTCGGCGCTCGTCACTCGTCACTCGGCCGAAGGCTTACGCCTCAGAGCACGTCCGAGTTGCTGACAAAGGCGAAGCGGGTGCTGTCGGGCGCCCAGGAGTTCACGTTCATCGAACCCTGCCCGCCATACACGTACGCGAGCACCCGCGGCGTGCCGCCATCCAGCGGGAGCGTGCGGAAATACACGTGCTTGTAGAACGGATGCTCCTCGGCCGCGATCTCCGGGCCGTAGGTGATGAACACGATCGAGCGGCCATCGGGCGCCACGTGGGGAAACCAGTTGTTTGTGTCGTCGAAGGTGAGCTGCTCCAGCCCGCTGCCGTCGGGCCGCATGCGCCAGATCTGCATGCGCCCGGTGCGCGTGGAGTTGAAGTAGATCCAACGGCCGTCCGGCGTGTACTCGCTGCCGTCGTCGAGCGCCCCCGGCACGTTCGTCAACCGCTCCTCCGGCCCGCCTTCGGCCGGGATGCGGTAGAGGCTCATCCAGGGGCCGCAACCGCCCCGCGCCGCGGTGAAGACCATGTACTTGCCATCCGGTGACCAGCTGTGGAAATAGGACGGACCCTCCGGGGTGAGCAGCTTCGGCTCGCCGCCGCCGATCGGCACGGAATACACGCGGGAGACCGCGCCGCTGCTGAGGCCGAGCAGCGTGCCGTCGAAGGAGATCGCGTGGTCGTTGTTGTTCTTCACCTGGGCGCCGGTGTCGACGAGCGCCATCGTACGCGCTGCGAGATCGAAACGCCAGATACGGCCGTTGCGGTTGCAGACGAGCGCGGTGCCGTCGGGCGTCCAGTTCGGGGCCTGCAAGGAATCGTCCTCGTGGTGGAGGATCGTGCGCCGGCCGGTGGTCGCGTCGATCGACTCCAGCTCGCTGCCGATGTAGTCGGTGTAGGGAACGAAATCCGCGGGCGCGGGCCGCACCAGGCGGACATTTTCGAACTGGGCCTCGCCGCCGGTGGCGTGCAGGCCGAAGACGACCTCCGGCCCGAAGTCGATGCCGCCGCAAACATGGCGCACGTACATCTCGCCGAAACGGGCCACCGAGACGGCAACCTCCGTGCCGCGCTGTTCGAGTGCGAACACGTCGACCGCCGCATCGCCGACGAGCGTCTCCTCGAGCGGCCCGGCCGCCACACGTCGAACGAGGACCACCACTCCATCGGCCCGCCGGATCACCGCCACCATCGGCGCATCCGGCCCGGCGCCAGCCCGCACTTCGATCCCACCCCTCGCTCCGGCCGAGATGGTGACTCGCGCCTGCAGCAGGCAACCGGCCCGGACCCGGCGCTGCACGCGTACACCCCTGTCGTTGACAACCGGATTCGCGCAAAGGGCGAAGACCTGCGCGACCGGATCGAAGGTCACGGCGGTGCCATCGGCCCGGTCACCGGGAAAACTCACCTCGGTGAACGGATTGACGTGGGGCGGAGCGAAAACAGGGAAGGGGATGATCTGCATCGGGGTACCCCAGCGAGCGCCGACACGTCCGGCCCCGCCAACCGAAAACCACGCGGTGCGCGGGGTGAAGCATTACCCGGCAGTCACAACCACCGCCGGCCTTCGCCCGGTCGGCACCCGCCAACCTCGCTGGCACGAAAGCCATCGCCAGGCCCAGTCCGACACGCTCATGCGTGGCGCAGGCGTCCCTACCTGCGTTCTCCGGCTCCACCCGCTCACCGGCCCGAGCCAAACCTCGCCGGCACGGAGGCTGGCGCCACGCCGAGCCCCTCATGCGCAGGCGCTGCCCAGCCGGCGTGCCTCGACTCCCACACCCCGGCCCCAACGGCCCGGCTCAATGCCCGCCGCCACCCCGGATCGCGTCGTCGTGCGCGCGGTGCGGGAACGGGGCGAGGAAGGCGAGGATCACCGGCGGTATCGAAGCGAAGAGCACGAAGGTGAAGAACGACGGATAACTCTCGCCGAGGTACTGCGCGAAGATCGGGCCGCTGATCCAGCCCGTCACCCACTTCGTCGCCGCCATCACGCCGGTCGCGAAGGCGTAGTGCGTCATCCGGAACGCACCGGGCGCGATCTGCTGCATCATGTAGAGCATGTGCCCGACCGACCCGAGGCCGAAGCCGAACTTCTCGATCGTCACGATGAAGCCGATCCACGTGTGGTCGGCGGGCATCGCATGACTGAGATAAAAATACGTCAGGTGCGGGATGTTCAGCGCCAGCGCGAGGATGAAGAACGAGCGGCGCAGCGTCATCTTGGCGACCAGGAAACCGCCGAGAAACGCCCCGGCGATGAACGCGATCGTGCCGACCGAGCCGTTGATGTGGCCGAGCACCTCGTTGCTCAGGCCGAGACCGCCCTTGGCCGGATCCTCGAGCAGGAAGATCGGCCCGAGCTTCTCGATGAAGCCTTCGCCGAAGCGGTAGAAGAACACGACGGTGAGCATCATCCAGATGCTCGGCTTCTGGAAAAACGACACCCACGAATCGCGCAACGAGCGGAACGCCGCGCCCATGCCCTGCCCCTGCATCGGCGAGATCTCGCCGGTCGGCAGCACCCGCAGGTGCCACAGACCGAAACCGCCCATCGCCACCGCCACCGCCGCCATCACGATCATCCAGCAGTGTTGCCACGACATGCCGAAGCGGTCGTGCAAGGTGCCGGTGAGCGTGACCAGCAGGCCCGACGCGATCACCGCGCCGAGGTTCCAACACATGCCCTGAAGTCCCGAATACCGCGCCTGGTCCTTGAGCGAGGCGGTCGTCATGAAGACGCCGTCGGCCACGATGTCCTGCGTCGCCGAGGCGAAACCGGTGATCCAGAAGAACGCCAGCGACGCCGCGAAAAACCCCGGGATCGGCAGCGAGAAGGCGACCAAGCCGAGCATCGCCATCATCAGAAACTCCATCGAGATCACCCAAAAACGCTTCGTCCTGAACGGTTCGAGAAACGGCGACCACAACGGTTTCAACACCCACGGCAGGTACAGCTGGCTCGTGTACACCGCGATGTCCTCGGTCGAGACGCCCATGTTCTTGTACATGATCGCGGCCACCACGCCGACGGTCACATTGGGCAACCCCATCGCCAGATAGAGCGTGGGCACCCAGTACATCAGGTGCCGCGGTTTCGGGGTAGCCGTGGTGGGCGCGACGGATTCGGGAGAGGGTGAAAGCGACATGGCGGGGATGGGGGCGGGAACGTTTCGGGGAAGCCCCACCCAATCCGGCCCGGCGCCGAAAAACCAGCCGATTTCGCGATCAATCCCAACGATCCGCCCCAAAAAGAAAAGGGGCGCACTCCGCGGTGCGCCCCTTCGCCCCAACGAAACAAAATCAGAAGGCCATCTTCGCGCCGAAGGCCAACACGGCGGCCGTAGCCAGGCCGCAGACGATCGTGGCGATCTTCGCCCCGCGGGCGTTGCCGGAATAGGCAGTGTCGCCCGCCGCGGCCGCAGCAGCCGCGTTCTGCGCCGCGAGCTGGAAGGTCTTGAAGGTGAAAAAGCCCTTCAGCACGGCGGTGCCCAGCAGCAGCACGAACTGCGTCATGCCCTCGCCGGACGCCTTGCCCTGCAATGTACCGAGGATGCGCGAATCGAGTACCAGCAGCGTGAGGATGTTGAGCATGGCGTACATCGATGCCCGCCCCGTGAGCACCTGCGCCGCGCGTTCGACGACACCCAGCCGCGTCGGATCGTCGGGCGTGATCGTCGGGTCGTCACCGGCGGCGTACGGGAACGGCGCTTTGAAGGCCGCCCAGGCCGAGGGGATCGAGGCGAACATCACGACGAAGAAGAACGTCGAGAAGCCGAGCGTCTCCGCGAGCGGACCGGAGATCATGTTCGTGGGTACGAGCATGAGGTTCATCAGCGCGGTCGCGAAGGCGTAGTGCGTCATCGTCGAGCGGCCCGGCGCGAGCTGTTGCATCATGTAGATCATGTTGCCCACGAAGCCGAAGCCGTAGCCGAACTTTTCTATGCTCACGAGAGTGACGACCGTCGCATACGAGACCTCATGCCCCCCGGCGGCGAACTGGCTGAGGATGACGAAGGTCAGATGCGGGATGTTGAGGCAGAGGCCGAGGATCCAGAGCACGTGGCGCAGCCCTTTCTTGGCCACGTACAAGCCGCCGAGCAGGCCGCCGACGATGTTGAAGATCGTACCGTACACCGCGTCGATGTTGCTCACTTGCCCGACCGAAAGTCCGAGCCCGCCCTGCTCCACCGGCGACTGGAGGAAGAGTTGGCCCTCCATGAGGATCAGGCCCTCGCCCAGACGATAGAGAAAGACGAAGGCGATCATCCCCCAGAACATCCGCTTGTGGAAGAAGCTCACCGCGGTGCCGAGAAACTCCTGCGCGACCTGCTTCACGCTCTCGGGCCTTTCGGTCGTGCTGCCCGTGGGCAGGAAGAAGAAATGGTACACCGCCAACACCGCCATCGAGACCGCGCAGGCCCCCATCACCGCCTGCCACATCGTCGAATCCGACCAGCCCTGCCGCTCCCGCATCCAATCCATCGCGGAAATCAACAGGCCCGAGGCGAAGACCTTGCCGAGCACCCAGAACGTGCTCTGCACCCCCGCCAACCTCGCCTGCGACGCGCGGTCCATCCCCGTCAGATAGATACCGTCGCCGCAGATGTCCTGCGTCGACGAGGCGAACGCCGCCACCCAGAAGATCGCGATGCTGGTCTGGAAAAAGCCCGACGTGGGCAACGACATCGCCACCCCGATGAGCAGCGCCGTCAGCAGCAGCTCCATCGAGAGCACGAAGAACTTCTTCGTGCGGTACATGTCGAGGAACGCCGCCCAGAGGGGCTTGAGCGACCACGCCACACCGATGCTGCCCAGCGCGACCGTGATCTGGCTGTCGGCGTAGCCGAGCGACTTGTACATGCGCGCCGCCGTGCCGCTCATGATCACGTTGAACGGTATCCCCATCGCCAGGTACAGCGTGGGCACCCAGACGATGGGATTCTTGAACGCGGAGAGGCCCGACGCGCCGGGCGCGGGGGCTGGGGATTGCGACGGCAAGGGGGCGAAGTGGGCCATGGGAATCGGGGGCTGGGGAGCGGCCCGCCGCACGGCGGGCCGGAAAGCCCGCACGCTGAGCCCCGCGCGCCCGCCGCTCAATCCGCATTCCGCCGCTGCATTCTTCTGTCGTTAGAGCAATGCGTCGGCAACAACGCGACCGATTCTTTCCACTCATGCGCCGCTATCGTTTTTGACACTTCCCCCTTCGCTCCGGAACCTACCCGCTCGCTCCAACCGGCCTTCGCCGGGCATCGACATCACGTTCCCGCCACCTTTCCGCATGAACGCCCTGCCGCCCTCTCTCGCCGCCATCGGCCTCGATCCCACCTCCGTGGACCCGGCCAACGAACAGAAGCTCGTCCGCTACATCCAGCTCAAGCTGGCCTCGCTCGGCTTCTCCGTCCCCCACACCGGCAGCGACGACCCCGGCTTCCAGGAAATCGCCCAGGCCCTGCTCGCCAACCACCTCGAGAAAAACCGCCTGCTCAGCTCGTACCTCGCCCCGGCCGACCGCCGCATCCAGGACTGGCTCGAACGCTACCTCGAGAACGCCCTGCCCCCCGGTCTGCCCGTGCGCCTGCCCGGCCAGACCTTCGTCCTCGACCGCTGGGGCCTCTCCCGCCTGCTCGCCGTGCCGCCCGACCGCGACACCCACACCTCGCCCATCCTTTCCAGCTACCGCCTGGCCAACGGCATCCTCCACAACCCGCGCTCCGACCGCCGCACCACCGCCGGCGTCTTCCACATCGCCGAGGGCGGCCTGCCCATCCCGGCCGACAAGCTCGCCGTGCCGCGCGAGACCTTCGCCCGGCTCTTCGCCCTCGCCCTCCAGCCGCCCACCGAACACTCCCTGCTGCCGTTCACGGCCACCCAGAAGACCCCCGCGCACTGCTTCGTCTCGCTGCTCCTGCGCCCGGTCGTCGTCCCGGCGATCCCCGGGGTCTCGCCGGAGAAATCGATGGAGATCCGCTTCTTCGTTCCCGGCAGCCTCGTCGCCAACCTCGACTTCGTCGAAAGCATCTTCGGCAACGCCGGCGACCCCGCCCTCCCCCGCAACGACGCCGGCCTCGACCCCGCCCACTGGACCGGCCACACCGGCTGCGTCATCCTCGCCCCCCACCTCATCGGCGCGCGCAAGATCGACCTCGGTCTGCCCGCTTGGGACCAGGCCACCGAACGCCAACGCCGCGACGGCATGGCCTGGAAAACCCCCGAGGAACTCTACAACGACGGACAGGCCTTCAAGCTCTGCGCCCGCGACGAGAACGGCGTCATCGTCACCCTCATCGCCGACAACTATTTCGGCTACTGCAAGAAGGAGGTGAAGACCCAGATCAGCTACTCCGCCAACCTCTTCGGCCTCGCCGAAGAGGAACACTCCGGCGGCACGCTCGCCTTCCCCAGCTACGACCTCGGCGAGGACTACACCTGGGACACCCACTTCCCCCACCCGCCCCGCACCCTCGAGGACATGGCCGTCGTCCTCGGCCACGGCGCGCGCTACTGCCCCGAGGGCCACGCCTTCGACAAGACCTACCCGCACATCGTCTACGTGCCGGGCAACTCCCGCTTCGACCTCGCCACCCAGCGCGTGCTCTGGACGCGCGACGGCAAGGAGCAGTCCCTGCGCCTCGCCCCCGGCGAGATCTACGTGTATCCATGGGGCTACACCGTGCGCATGCACAAGCCCGCCGGCGGCCGCTCCTGGCGCCTCATCGGCACCATCGCCGACGGCCGCCTCTGCCACAAACCCTGCACCGTCTCCGGCGGCGGCAAGAGCGAGATCTCCAAGTCCATCACCGACGCCATCCTCTTCGGCCCCGTCTTCGTCGCCGACATCCAGAAGGACTTCGACCAGGTCGAGGCCATCCTCAAGAAGGACTACTCCACCCGCTTCAAACCCGAGTTCGCCAAGGCCACGCCCAGCCGCTCCATCCTCGGCGCCGCCCGCTCCCTCGGCTCGGTCATCAAACTGCTCACGCCCAACCCCACCGAGTTCACCGACGAGTACAACGACTGGCTGCGCGCCCTGCCCCAGCACATCAAGGACCTCGTCTTCACCGTGAAGCGCTTCCACAAGGCCGAGTGGGGCGACAACTGGCGCAGCCACTTCAGCGTCGACATCATCAACGGCGTACCCGGCAACGAGCTCAAACTCGGCCGCCGCAAGCTGCTCTCCACCTGCCTGCGCGTCGGCTACGCCGACGACGGCTCCTGGCGCGTCTTCTCCCTACGCAAGGACTTCCATCCCGCCGCCAAGATCCAGACCGAGGACGACATCACCGCCTCCATCGTCGTCCCCACCACCGCCCTCTCCGGCCTGCGCCAGGACCAGGCGCCTGGCTCCGTGAAACTGGTACGCAACTGCGAGTACCGCCTCTTCCAGCGGCCCGACGACGCCGTGCACCGCGGCTACGACAAGCAGACCGAGCTGGACATGTCCGGCCCGGGCAACTTCTTCTCCAACTACGAGCCGCTCTCCCGCTCCCAGGCCTGGGAGCTCATCAAGGACACCATCGGCTTCGAGCAGTTCACCCCGCCCCTCCAGCGCCTCATCCGCGAGGTCGCCGAGCAGGGCCGGGCCGACGCCTTCGTCTCGCCCCACCAGCCCCGGCTGGTCGACGGCAAGCCGTCCAAGAATCCTCGCTACCTGCAGGTCCGGCCCGATCTCCTCACCCCGGCCGAGGTCCACCTGCGCACGACCACCATGCGCCTGGCCCGCCGCATCCCCGACGGCCAGCCGCTGCACATCCCGGTCTCGATCCTCCTGCCCGGCCGCCGCGCCAACGGCCCGGAGAAGAACGTGCCGCCGCTGTGCTGCTTCAGCCCGATCCACTACCTCGAGCTGCCCGAGTTCTTCGCCGACGCCATCACCAGCATGACCGGCAAGAGCCCCTCGACCACCGGCGCCGGCAGCGAGGGCGCGCTCACCAAGGGCCCCTTCAACGCACTCTGCCCGGTCACCGACCTCAACAACGCGTTCGTCGCGATGGCGCTCACCGGCGCCCACCCGTTCGTCACCACCGCCGGCACCGTCGGCCCGCACCGCCGCGTCGACCACGACATCTCCCTGCTCGTCCCCGAGGTCTTCTCCCGCATGGGCGCCGAGGAGCAGAATCCCGCCTGGCTCATCGAGAACCGCTACCTCGAACGCTGCGCCGATTTCGCGCACGAGGGCCGCACGCTGCCCGCCAGCCTGCTGGGCTGGCGCGTCACCGAGCGTTTCGTCTCCACCTTCTTCGGCCGGGTGTTCACCAGTCCCCAGCTGGTCCTCACCCCCGAGATGCTCCGGCCCGAGCTGCAGGACGCCGCCGTGTATGCCCATAGCCTGGAGACGATCCTCGCCACCATGCGCCGCGTCGCCGCGCTCTACTTCGAGGACGGTTCCATCGAGGCGGCCTGCCCGCCGCTGCGCGCCCTCCTGCACATCATGCGCGACGGCCAGTACGAGGGGAAGACGCTCGCCGATCCCGCGATCCGCCAGCTCTTCACCCGCGAGGCCGTGCTCGCCAGCGACTGGTACCACGACCGTCTCACCCGCAAGCAGCTCGCCGACGAGGCCGCGTGGAAGAAGCACATCGCCTACCTCAAGCAGTTCCTCGCCCGCGCCAGCCACCACGACGAGGCCGAGCGCCTCGGTATCGCCGCCCGGCTCGACCGCGCCCAGGAGACGCTCACCCGCCTCCGCGGCAAGGCCCACCTCGACTCGCTCCACGGCACCCTCGGTCTCGACCCGCTCTACCGGCGCTGACGCCTGTCGTGACACGGGTCTCCCGACCCGTGAAGGCCGTTTGCCAACTCCATCCCGGAACATGGGTCGGGAGACCCATGCCACAGGCCGCCGCCGGCAGGTCTTGAGTTCCGGGTTTGGGGTCTCGGGGTGGAGTCCGCGGTTTGTCGTTGCGGGGTCGGCATTCCTCCGGCTCCCGCCCACCTGTCACTTGGCACCTGTCACTTCCGCGCTCCGCCCACTCGCCTCCGTTTCAGTTCTGCATTCTTCATTCCGAGTTCCTCGTTAGGTCCACCGCCCATGTCCACCTTCACCTGTTCCCACCACAACGTCCCCGAGGACTGGTGCCAGCTCCTGAAGACGGACTGCGTGCCCGGGCGGCCCGGCTGCGTGCTGCGCGGCAGGAGCGTGTTCCTCTTCCCCGTCGAGGAGCGTATCCGCGAGAAGGAGCAGGCCCGCCGCGAGCGCGAGCGGGCGGCGCCCCCGCCCGGCCCCGGCGACTC
>JAEZUE010000105.1 GCA_023443455.1 Verrucomicrobiota bacterium | reverse complement strand
AGCCGCCAAGGCTTTCGGAAATTCAGCCAGAATCTCGGAATCGGGCCATCGCCACGAAAAGGCACGAAAATGCACAAAAAGGGTCGGATGTAGCGGAAGCCGCCAAGGCTTTCGTCCGGCCGTTTGGTGCACTTCCTCCCTCAATCCCTTATTCCCTCATTCCCTCAATCCCCATTCCCGATACCGCGCCCGTTTCGTTCAAGCCGCCAAGGCGCAAAAGATCCGAGGTCGACGTGGGTCAGTGTTCAGTGGACGGCAACCGCAGTCGGTGAGCCGCGCCAGCCGAGTTGACGCACTCGGCTCGGTCCAGCATCTTGCTGCTGTGAATTACGGCCATCTCATCACCATCGACCCGGCGAAACGCAGCGGAAAGCCATGCATCCGGAACCTCCGTATTACGGTCGCCGATGTTCTTGAGTATCTGGCCGGAGGGATGTCCATCCCGGAGATTCTCGCCGACTTTCCGGAACTCACCGATGCCGATGTGCGTGCTTGCCTTGCCTTTGCGGCGGATCGTGAACGCAAACTTGCCGTCATCGGGTAATGAAGTTGCTGTTCGATCAGAATCTCGCCGGTGGTCTGGTTTGCCGGTTGAGCGATCTGTTCCCTGGGAGCAAACAGGTGAAGGAGGTAGGGTTGGCGGAAGCGACCGATCTGGAGGTCTGGCTTTGGGCCCAACATCAGGGGTTCACCATCGTTTCCAAGGATTCCGATTTCCAGCAACGCAGCCTGCTCTTCGGTGCGCCACCCAAAGTGGTCTGGTTGCGAGTCGGAAATTGCTCCACCGGGCGAATCGAGGCGTTGTTGCGGGAGCATTCGGTTTCGTTGCACACCTTCGAGCTCGATCCGCGGCAGAGCCTCCTCGCCCTCGGGTTCGGAACCTGATTGCCGGAATGTGATAAGCGGACAGCGGAGCTACCTACGGCGATCGAAAAAGTCTTCTCCGTTGCTGTCCCGCCCTCCTTCACTCCCTCAGTCCCTGCGTCCCTCAATCCCTGCGTCATCGCCGAGCCGTAGCGGAAGGCGGAGACCGGAAAGAACTCGGAACGGGGAACTCGGAAGGCGGAACTCGGAAGCGAACGGTTTGAGGTAGGGCGAGGCGTCCCTGCCGAGCCGCAGTAGCGGAAGCCGCCAGAATTTCGAGTCACTACGCAGATCGACGGCCTTGGCGGCTTCCGCTACGGGTGAACGGCCCGACCTCCGTGCTCTCATCCGCCACTCGGTGCTCTCCGTGACCTGCTCGTTTCCGATCCTCTGCGATTTCTGCGTTCTTTGCGGCTAAACCATTCCCGCCGAAAGCCTTGGCGCCTTCCGCCACAAACGATCATCGGTTTCCGGTCTCCGGCCTCTCTTGGCGGCTTGAGTCGGGCAGCGCGATACCCCATTGGCCCCCGAAACCACGTCCAAATCGCGTGCGGCGAAGCCCTATACTCGACCAACTTCAAACTGCCAATTTCTTCCTAGCTCCGAGTTCCCCTTCTCCCGCCCCCGCGGTTGCAGGGCACCAGCAACCTTCAAAACGCCGGGAGCGCGTTCTCGGCTCACCCGGAGGGTTCGCCCTACCGTTCCTCCGATTCCCTTCCCCACGCGGTTGCAGGGCACCTGCAACCTACAAAAACGGACGGAGTCCGTTTTTGACGGGTATTCTGCTTTCAGCGGAGTTGCGCTCCGGCCGATGCAAGCGCAAAATCCGGCCGTTCTTTGTTCAACCTCCTATAATCGATTATTATGAATTATTTCGAAAGATACCGGGAGGGTTTCACGCTCGTCGAAATCATGATCGTGGTCGCAATCATCGGATTGCTGGCCGCGCTCGCGCTTCCGGCATGGCAGAAAATCCGTCTCAAAGCCATCGAGAGCACGATGGACAACGATGCGCGACAGCTCGGCAGTGCCGCCCAGCAGTACTTCATGGAGCACGGTGCTACTGCCGTTGATGTGGCCTACTCTGCGGGAGTGATCTCGGGGCCGCTGGCGGAGCGAGTGCGGTTCATGGGTCAGCATTACGTGGCTTTCTCGATAAGCCTTGCCGAATCCGGTAGCTTCACCTTGGAGCATCCCAGTTTGGGGGCTGCTCGGGTCTACACCTCCGAAGGGCGTACTGCTCCGTGAGTGGGACCAACTCTTCAGCCAAGCTTGCCGCAGGAGCGCAGAACGCGCTCAACCGGACACCAGATCGTACGATTTGGAACGCCTAACCCAAGGAACGCCGCGGCTTTTACAGTTTTGTCAAATGCTGGCAATTGACCGTTTTCGTTCTCTGGATTTCCTCAACGAAGTTCGCAAGTTATCAACCCCAACGTAAAAACACTAGGATATCATATGAACATCCGCTCCAAGAAGGGTTTCACCCTCGTCGAAATCATGATCGTCGTCGTCATCATCGGTCTCTTGGCCGCCATGGCGATTCCCGCCTTCCAGAAGGTTCGTCGCAGCTCGCTCGAAAAGACAGTGCTCAACGACGGTCGCCAAATCGGTGCCGCCGTCCAACAGTATTGCATGGAATTCGGTGTTACGGAGACCAGTACGGTTTCGGTGACGCCAGCTACCGGTATCCTTGCCGATAATTCTGCAGGCACGTTCACGGCCTACTTGAAGCAAATCGGCAAGAATTACGGTACTGCTTCGGTACTTGGGAAAATGGGCGCGGACAAGACCGACGCCTTCAAGCTTCAGCTCAATGGTGCCTTCGATAGCAAGATCGCGGTCTTCAATGGTGAAGGCAAGATGATGAAGACCGAGTAATCGGGCATCTCCACTGTTTCTCGCTTCATGGCCACGCTCTTGGGCGTGGCCTTTTTGTTGGTATTGTGATCTGCTTGCAGTTTGTGTAGAGGCTTGCCCTCCTCTCCTGCACTCTACGTTATGCTAACCCGCCCTTATTTTGTTCGGTTTGGGGTCATGGGGGCTATTTGTCTCACTCTTTTGGGACTGCGGTTTCTGTGGCTCGATGCGCCCAGTGCAATTCCGTTGCAGACCGTATTGGGCTACCCTCTCGTGGCGGGCGCTTTCGTATGTTGGTGTTTCTTTGGCTGGCGTATGGGGTGTGCACGGCAGTGGTGGACAACGCAGGCGGTGCGGCGCAATCGGGAGGTTCTGATCTGGGCGCTGCTGGGCTCCGCATTCTTGCAGGTGCATGAGCCACACCTGATGAAGGTCCTCTACGATGAGCCGACCCATGCGGCGATGGCGCTGGTCATGCACTACGAGAAGACCGCCTTGATGCCGGGACTGAGCCACTATATCGGCGATCGTTTTGTCGTCGGACATTTCTATCCCTCGTTTCGCGCCTATCTGTTTCCGTTTCTGGCCAGCTTGTTGAGCGACCTTACCGGGTACCGGGTGTCGAATCTCTTGGTGTTGAATGCTGGGTTAGGTTTCGGGCTGCTGGCAGTGGCCGGGGTAATCGGCCGACGGATCGGTGGACGAGTTGGGGGCGTGGCGGCGATTCTGCTGCTCTGTGGCCTTCCCTTGCTGGCGCAGAATGTGACCAGCTATGGCTACGATGTGTTGAATGTTACCCTGCTCTCGGTCCTCGCGCTCATGGTGGTGCAGCTAGCCACCGACCCCGATCCGGGTGCTCTGACACTGACGATCAGTTTTGGCACCGCGACCGGTGTGCTGCTGGCGATGAGTCGCTACGAGTCGATCCTCTTCCTCTTCCCCTGGGTGGGGTCGGTGGCTTGGCGCTGGTGGAGGGATCGCGCGATTGTATTTCCGTGGTACTGTGCGGTGGCGCCTGTTCTCCTGCTGCCCTGCTTCCTGTCGAATCTCCTAATGATGGGAAAGGGGGTAGACACCTACGCCGGCCGCTTCGACTCCGGGGTCGGTTTTTTCTCGTTGTCCTATCTGCCAGGGCATGCCGCGCAGGCCTTCTATTATTTTTCCTCTTTCTCGCGGGACAATTCGGGCAACGTTCTGTTGTTCGTGCTCGGTGGACTTGGCTTGTTGTTCCTAATAGTGAGAAATGCAGGGGGCAGGGAGCAGCAATTGGGCGGGCTGTGTGTGATCAGCTACTGGACGCTGGCGATGTATTCCGGCATGCTTACCCAGTTTTGGAGTAGCCCGATGGACAGCGTTGCTGCGCGCTTCACGCTACCTACTTGGTTGGTATTGGCGCTCGGGGCTGCCTACTTCCTCGGCCAGATCGACTGGCTGCAACGGAGAGCCGGGGTGTGTGCCTCGGTGTTGGTGGCATGGGGGGTGTTGGTTTCGGCACCGGTTTCGGCACGGGCGTTTGCCACGCATACGATGCCACCGAGCCGGGTGTCGTTGGCCCTCTTGGAGTATGCCCAAACGAGGTCTCGAACCCGTACGTTATATGTTAACTACAGTAATACCTTCATGATCGCTCAACGATATGCCTGCCAGTCGATCGACCGGCTAAACGAGTCTCCGGAGGCGTTTCTACGTGCAATCAAGGCCGGGCTTTATGATGAGGTTCTTATCTCGCAACGTATTGATCTAGGATCAGATATGCCGGGCGGGCAGGTGCATTCTGGCCAAGAGCTGGATGCTCGCATCGTAACCGAAGTGCTTGAAGAACGTTTGATCGAGTTTTCGCATAAGTCGAGAATCAGTCGACTGGTAGGGGTACGGCAGTCGGATGGCTCGCTGGTTACGCCGCACAGCGATGACGAAAAGGTTCGCTTGCGCACTTCATTTAAGGACGATGCCGATTTTAGGGACTATCGGCTGTCCCTGTATCCTTGAGTTGCGGTGAAGGCGAGTGGGTTGGGGGACGCGGGAGATAAACGACGAAGCTCGAATTCGAGTACGCCCGCACGTAGCGCGATGCGAGTGCGCGCTCGAACTGTTGGTAACTTGGATCGCTGATCCAGCGCAGGCTTGGGATGGATCGGCGAAAGTTCCATCGCTCATTGGCCGAGAGGACTACTGCGGCCGGATACCGGCTCTCCACGATGAACACCAGTTCGCCAAAGTAGATGATGTTGCGAGCGAAGGCCTCGGTCGGTTCCATCTCGGCGGTGATGGCGAATTTGCCCATTTCGGAGCGGGGCACCACCGGGCGACCGGCTGCGAGGGCAACCTCGGGCATTGGAGTGAGGACAGGTCCTTGGGGCGGAGTGTGCGCGGCGACGAAGGCGGCTGCTGCTCGGACATCGGCGAGATAGTTACTGGTGTCGTGATATCCTCCGATCTGTGCAAAGCTCAAAGCGTTTGCGCCCAAGCAGGCGGTGAAGCCAAGGGCGGTGGTACAGCGGCGGAGCTGAAGGTCGTGAAGGAGCAATCCACCACCCAACAGGATGAGCCCGAGGAACGGTACGGCGTATTCGGTATAGACGCCCGACAAAGCGACGTTGAGCACCGCGCCGGCGAGGCCGGCTTGAAACACGCATAGGTCGGCGATCGGCACATTGAATTTCCTATAGGTGACTGCGGCGAATGAGAGGATGGCGAGCAGCGCGATCCCGGAGGCGGTGACGGCGAGCTCGACGAGGGTCGCGAATGGCGCATGGGGAATCGCTGATGCGCCATGGTAAGCCAGCGTCCAGAACCAAGCGTTGGCGGGAGCTGGGAGAATCAAGGGTGCGAACGCGAGCAACGCTATTGCGAGTGGAACGCCTAGAAGGGATAGGAATGGGAGCGCGCGCCGGTGTTGGAACGCAAACGCGGCCCAGAGGATGAACACGGAGGGGCCGGAGGGAAGGCGGCAGCCGACCGCGACCACTCCAGCGAGCGAGAGCAGAACAAGCCGGGGCAGCGGCTTCCCGGGAGATACGAGCGCAGCGGCCGCAACCAAGAGGGCCAACTGCGTCATCGCATAGGTTTTTCCTATGGTGCAGAAATACAGGATTGGGATTGAGCTGACCCACAGCGTGGCCAGTGGAAGCCAATCGCTGGTCGGCAGCTTCCGTTTTTTCCAGAGATGGAGGGCCAGGCCGAGGGCGGTGGTGGAGAGCAGAAGGTTGAGCAATCGTTGCTCGAAGACCCCGAAGCCGATGACCGACAACGCCACCCCCTGCAGGTAGGGCAGCAGAGGCGTTTGGGTGTAGGCGATGTCGCGGTAAAGCAATTTGCCCTGCATCACCTCGGAGGAGATGAGCGCATAGAAACCCTCGTCGGCGTTGGGGCGGCCAAAGAATAGGACATGTGTCGCGAGCGCCGCATATGCGGCCATCAGTAGGAGTGTTGGCGCTGCTGTGCCCCCGATGATCGGACGATGCACGGGCGGCGTGGTCTCGATGGTGGAAGCTGACTTGGGTGGTCGCGTAGGCATGGAGAATGGCCGCGTGGCTCGCCGTATTGGCTACGATCTCTCAAGCAGGACCAGCATGCGGGAGGCGGTCAGGGCGGGGAGCCGCGCCAGCCCGCGCTCAAACAACCGGACCATGGGCAGGGTAAAGCGGGGGCAGAGCTGGGGACCGCGGAAGCCTCCGCAGAGCAACCACGGCAGGGCGGGATAACACGTCGTCTCCCGGAGCTGCCAGCCGGAGAGCAGGCCGGCGCATCCACCGCCCCGGAAGATCCGCCAGGCGTTGCCTTGGGCCGCGTAGTAGCGGACCGAGCGCGGATCCCAGCCTGATGGGGCGGTCCACTCGATGGGGGAGGAAAGCGAGAGCGGTTCGTGATGGAAGAGGCCGAGGATGATCCGGCCGAGCAGACCGGCCGCAGGTTCGAAGAGGACGAGGCGGCCGCCGGGCTTGAGCACGCGGTGCATCTCGGCCAGTGCCGTGCCGGGATACTCGAGGTGATGAAAGACATCGAAAAGGATGAGAGCGGCCACCGAGTTGTCGGCGAAGGAGAGCGCAAAGACGTTTTCAGTGCGGTCGATCCAAGGATTCTGAAATAGATCGGTTGTGACTGCTTCGGGAATCACGCTCTTGAGGTTGCCGATGCCGGAGCCGCATTCAACGACCGGGCCCTCGGGCCGGCCTCGGAGGCGCGCCGCGATTTCGTGATAGAATTCAGCATAGACCTCCCGCAACAACGGCTTGCGCTGCCAGCAGGCGAGATTCTCGTGGATCTCGACGTTATGCTGGGTGATGTCGGTCATGGACACGGCGTGACGGTGCCGGCCCAAAGTCCTCTGGCAAGGGCCGAAAGCTTTGCCATTTTCTTGCCCTCAAAGGCGAGAATCTCACCGAAGGTTTTCGCCTGGAAAACCAGCTCGTAGACAGCCCAATGCGGCACGAGCCGTCCGTGGCGGCGGAGCATCTGCATCCGGGCGTTTGCTTGCGAGGCAAGGCGGCTCGGAGGGGTGAACGCGGGCCACCAAGTGCGGCCGAAGCGGCGGACCGGGTGCTTGGCGCCACGGCTGTGTGCGAGAAGCGCACCGGCGGCAATACCCGTCCGGACGCCGAGGCGGCGGGCGCGCAGGCAGAAGTCGATGTCGACGTAGTCGAGTGGAAACGCTGGATCGAAGCCGCTGAGCTGGTGCCATAGCTCCAGATCGAAGAGGGTTCCGGAGGTGATCGCGAAGGTGACGGAGTCCAGCCCTTCGGGTGGTACGGTACGGCGCCGGAAGAGGAACGGCAGCCAAGGAAGCGGTTGGAGGTGTTTCGCGTGGCGGGTCGGGTTCACTTGATCGAACCAATCGGCGCCGACGATACGGCAGCCGGTGGCGGCGGCGTGGCGTTGCAATGCGGTCGCGAAGCCAGGCTGCGGGACGCTGTCCTGGTCGAAGGCGATGGCCCGCCGATGGCCCTCCTCCCGAAATCGGGTGAAAGCGGCATTGAGGCCACCGGCCACGCCGCCGTTTGAGGCCAGCCCCAAGTACGTGGCGCCGCCGGCCACGGTGGCGGCTTCCACCGCCGCCCGAGATGCCGGGGCGGTCGTATTGTCGGCGACCAAGACCCGCGAAGACTCTCGCCCGATGGCGCGAAGACGGTCGGCCAGACCGGAGGCCGGGAAGTATGTCACGACCGCACTTGGGACTGCTTCAATCATGGTTGCGGTCTAAGGGTGTCTGCAGTGAGGGCCAGAGGGCGAGCCGATTGGATTTGCCGGATGTGAGGACGTTTGGGACGCGGCTTGGCCTATTGGGGGGGGATTGGGCTGAAAATGTGTTTGGCGTGTGCGGCCCAGTGCCGACTCTTCGGCCTTGGAGTCTTTCCCTTGCGCAACAACCTCACCATGGACAAACCAAGCAACCTCGTTTCCCGCACTTTGCGCCAGTTGCCCCCCTCCGCTTTGCTTGGAATCTGGGCGACAACAATGGCGGGAGGATTCGTGGCGGTGGCTTTGGTGTATCGGCCGTCGTTCGGGGACTCGGCTTGGCGAATCGGCGTCGTGACGGCGCTGGCTGTGGCTGCAGAGGCGTATCTCTTTTCTTTGGCGGGGATCCGGATGGTTCGGTTAGCAGGAGCACGCTGGGGGCGGCGCGGGAGCGGGGGGGCTATGATGGCTGTGGGCGGAGTGGGCATGCTTTTTTATGCGGTGCAGATTATTGCCATGGTGCAATCGGGGGCGGTGGTCTCGCTCGTGGCTTTGGAGAATTTCAACCAGACCGGCTTGGTTTCTGGAGGGGTGAGGCAAGTCGTCGCGGCCTCGGGTTGTGTCTTGTGGGTAGTTTTTGCGGTTTCCGCGGCGAGGGCGGGCGCTGATGTCCCAATGCGAGGCGGGGCAGAGGTACGCCGTGTTCAGGCTCTCTTTGCGACGGTGTGCGGGATTGTCGTGGTTCTCTGCAACTTCGAGCTGACGAATCCGTTCCCGCAGCGCAGTGCCGAGCTGGCCGAATCGACGCCTTTGATAGGTCTTGTCAGAAACCTCGTCATGGCAGTGGGGGGCGAGTCGTTTGGTGGCCTGCCTGAGGTGGCTAGCAGTCAAAACGAACCGTTCTATTTTGCCGGCGATCAGAAGCACCCGTTTCTGCGGCCAGCGGACGAGAAGATCGCATCGCCCGCATTTCTCCCGCGTGCCGGTGCGCCGGATCGGCCGAATGTCATCGTACTCTTTTTCGAGGGGCTGTCGGCACGAACGATGGGCGTGTATGACCAGCGTCGTGCAGGGCTGACGCCGAACATGGACCTGTTCGCGGCGGAGAACGGGACGATGCGCGTGACGAACTATTTCAGCCATACGGCGGCAACGTTTCGCGGTTTGCATGGGCAAATGGCATCCTGTTTTCCCTCCCATGGCGCGTGGGAGAATGGCCTAAAATATGACCGTCAGGCGCTGCGGGCTGCGCACGGATATCGCACTTTGGCAGACATCTTGAAGGACGTCGGCTATGAAACGGTGTTTTTCAGTCCGCACGTGGGGGAGAACGGGCTGAATGCGATGTTGGACATGCTCGGGTTCGATGAGGTGTTCACGATGGAGAAGTCACAGGAATTGTTGCTGGGCAACGATGGCGAACTGCGAGATCCGCGGTATGCACGGTATCTGACAGACCGGGAAATTCTGGGCGGGCTCGTGGAATTCTTGAAGCGAAGGGACCCTTCGCTTGGGAAACCGTTTTTTGCGGGGCTCTACAACATCGGGACACACGCCACGTTTGATGCTCCGAAGGATGGAGTTCGGTTCGGCGCTGGAAGCAATCCTGTGCTCAACAATATCCACAACCTGGACCATGAGTTCGGGCGATTTCTCGCGTACTTCAAGGCATCGCCTTGGGTGGAGAATACGGTCTTGGTGTTGACTGCGGACCACGCGCATTATCCCGAGCCAGCCTACTGTGAGATCGTGAGGAAGGACGAGGACTACCAGCTGGCATTTTGTGATCGGATACCGCTGATGGTACATGCGCAGTTTCTCGAGTTGCCGGTGGAATACGACTGCGGGTTGGCGACGTCGCTGGGTTTCGCTCCCTCGCTTTTGCATCTGTTGGGCATTCCACCCGGGCCAAACTCGTTCCTAGGGCGGTCAGTTTTCGAGGCCACCCCAAGGCCGCGATTGGAAATGGTGGCCTATGGTGCGCAGTTTCACGCCATCGCTGATGGCCGAATTTACTACTCCGGCGAGATCCCACAGGAATTCGCGCAGGAATTCGCGCAGTATCGTCGGTATGTGCAGATGTTTTACCGCTATGAAGAGTATAACCTGATTTCCCCGGCAGAAATAGGGGATGGCCTCGCCAAATGATTAGTCTGGAGCGCCGCTGGTCAGGGCGTTGGCTCTGCGCCATTTCGCGACGGTCTTCTCCATGAAAGCGAGGCGCTGGGCTTCCTTCACGGAGACATCGAGATGCGCGATGGCGGAGCGGGGAACACGGCGACCGCGCCAGCCTTCGATGAATGCGGCGATCTGGTCGCGCCATGGGGCGAGTGGTTCTGCATTGTTGGGCAATCGGAGGAAATAGTCCGCGCCGTCGGGGATGTCGGTGTCGCGATAGGCTCCGATGACCGGGAGGCCAAGGGCGAGGTACTCGCGAACCTTGAGCGGACACGCCTCGTCCATGCGTTTGCGGTACAGCCCCAGCGTCCCGAAGGCTACGGTGCACTCGCGAAGCAGTGGCATGTAGTCGTGCGCGGGTAGCATGCCGAGAAGCTGCATGTTGTCGGGCGGTTGGCTGGTTGGCGCATGCGCTTGGTAGTCCGTCGCGGTGCAGCCGATGACGACGAAATCCAACTCGGGGAGCAGGTGCGCGAGCTCACCCAGTCGATCGAGCCCGTGCCATGGTGTGCCGGTACTACCAACTAACACGACGCGGGTGCGCTCGCGCGAAATGGCGGGCGGAAGTGAATGTAGCTCTGCGAGATCGGTGCTGTTGCCAAGGACCTCAGTTGGGACCTGGAAGGCGGTGCACCGCTCCGCCAGCTCTTGGGTGACGGCGACGAATCCCCGGATATGGCGAAGCACCCGCTTCCGAGTCACCCGATGGTACAGCCGTTTGGCCGCAGAGAGGGTGAGGCCGTATTCTTGGCGATCATCGGAGTTGAGCTCGGCGATGGTGGGGATGTCGCGGAAAAGTGCGGGCAGTCCCGGGCTGTGATAGGCGTAGCGGAAATAGATGAGGTCGGGCTGCCATTCACGGAGGCGGCGACACAGAGCCAGTGAGCTTGCGAGCCGCGCAACGCCACGACCGCGGTCGACCAGATCGGTTTCCAGCGGGGAGAGCCCGGGCCACGGCTTCGCGATTGGCACCGCGGCGAAATAACGTACGGCATGTCCGGCGTGGAGCCAGGTCGTGGCTTGCTGGCGGATCTTCTTCGAGATGCCGTTTTCGGTCGTGATGTCGGCCATCTGGCCCAGGTAGGCGATCCTCAAGGTGCCTCCTTTTGAGCGAATGCACCGAGGTGGAGTGGTGCGAAGCGCTCCACAGCTAGCGGCACCCATCCTGTATCATTAAGGGCAGCGGAGATGAGGTCCTCATCGAAGACATGGTGGTGGATGCAGCGCGTGCGGGCGTTGGCGCCCACGCGATCAGCGAACTCTTCGGTGCTGCCAGCACCCGGATCGAGGCAAAGGTCGTGAAGGGCGAGGACCTCGGCGAAATGCGTGGTGTCGCTCTCGGGTGTGCTTGCCGCTAGGTCGGCGCGAAGGTGGTCGAGGGTCGTCACTGGGCGGCGGTGGTCGAAGGTCCGACGTGGGTCGGAGAGCTCCGATTCCCTCCGGGTTTTGGTGGCGAATTTCGCGTTGTCGAGGTGTGTGACCCAGCGATAGACGGGGAGCGCACCGCGGCGGCCGAAAAGGCGGCTCGGCCCGCCGATCTCCAGACCGTTCGCCTCGCCAAGAGCCTGCTCGGCGAGGGGGAGAAGCCGTGGATGGACCGGGGCGACGCGGTTACGCAGGGCGTACCAGAACCAGCGCAGGCCGCCGTGGCGGAGACGGGGGAACAGGCGGCGGGATGGCGAATCGTGGTTCATCTTAAAGCCCAAGCCCTACATTGAAACAGCGCAGCCATTGGCCGAAGTTGATCATTCGCCACACAAGAAAACTGAAGCTCTCCTGCCCGTCGAGGATGCGGTGGGCCTTGCGCCGGGCGTCCTCGGTTAGGATACCTCGGGCCCCGTCGAGGGCCTCGTCGAGCAGTTGGATGAAGGCCGTACGGTGGCGGTCGCGCATCCACACCTCCTCCGCGGTGGCGAAGCCGAGCTTGTCGCGCCGGAGGCGCACCGACTCGGGCAGTCGATGGCGCATGCCTTCGCGCAGGAAGCGCTTGGTCCAGCCGTCTCCTAGCTTGAAATCCTCAGGGACGCCGAGACAGAACTCGACGAGGCGGTGGTCGAGGAAGGGCAGGCGAGATTCGACCCCGTGGGCCATCGCGTCGCGGTCCGCGTAGTGGAGCAGCTGTGGCAGGTTGAGCGAGGTGAGCTGGGAGAGGCTGAGGGCGCGGACGGGAGTGCGAAGATTCGTCGAGCCGGCATGGGGCGACCGGGCCAGTGCGCCGAGCTTGCCGAGGTCGATGAATGCTGGCTCCTTGACGGTGCGGCCGGTTAGCCGCCGAAGCCGGTCCGCCAATCCGGCAGGAACGAGGTCGTTGGCCAGCAGGCGGAGCTGGAGACCGTATGGCAGATTCTGCACTGCGCGAAACGCCGCACACTCCCGCGCAAACCGCACGAGGCGGCCGTGGGCGAGCAGCCCGGCGAGGTGTGGCCCGAAGTAGCTCTGGTACCCGCCGAGCACCTCGTCGGCCCCCTGCCCGTCGAGCATCACGATGACGCCTGCCTGACGTGCCAGCCGGAACACGCACCACTGAGCCCAGATGCTCGTCGAGCCAAAGGGCTCGTCCTGATGCCAGGTCACTTGGCCGAGAGTCCGCAGCAACTCGTCAGGATCGGGCGTGACATCGTGCGGGGTGGCTCCGGTGGCATTAACGACATCGATGATATAGCGGCGCTCGTCGAAGCGTGCCACGTCCGAGTATGCCGAGAAAGTGTTCTGCCGGCCGTTGGCGGCGCAGCCGAGCTGGGCGCGAACCGAGCACGCGATCGAGGAGGAATCGAGGCCACCTGAGAGGCAGGTGCCGACCGGCACATCGGCGCGCAGGCGGAGGCGCACAGAGTCGTCGAGCAGTTCGCGGAACCTGTTGGCGGCATCGGCGAAGGACCCGAAGAACGGCTCCGGGCGCAGTTCGTACCAGCGCCGCGGGTTTGCCGTTGCTAGCTGGTCGAGCTCGGCGAGCAGGACCTCACCGGCGCGCACTTGGCGTACGCCGGCGAAGAATGTATCCGCGGTGTGGTCGGTGAGACCCCAGTTGAGAAAGTCGTAGGCGGCCTGCCCGTGCAGCCGAGCCTGCCAGCCGGGATGTGCGGTCAACTGCTTAATTTCCGAGACGAACGCGCAGCCGCCGGCCGGCGAGCGCCAGAAATACAGCGGCTTTTCCCCGAAGCGGTCGCGAGCGGCGAACAGGCGCCCTCCGCGCCGGTCGAACAGCACGAAGGCGAACATCCCGTTGAAGCGTTCGAGACATCGTTCGCCCCACTCGCGCCAAGCAGCGAGGATGACCTCCGTGTCCGAAGCCGTGTGGAACCGGTGGCCGGCGGCGACGAGTTCGCGGCGGAGTTCGAGGTGGTTGTAGATTTCGCCGTTGAACGTGATCCACGAGTTGCCGTCAGGGTCGCTCATCGGCTGATGACCGGCCGCCGAAAGGTCAAGAATAGCAAGGCGCCGGTGCCCAAGTGCTAGGGTGCAGCCGGCCGGCGGCGTTACGCTGCCCGTTACGCCGGGTGGGCTTTCTTGGGTTATGACCGAGAACAGCTCAAACGCCTCCCCCGCTGGCCGGGCGAAGGCGAATCCCTCGCTGTCGGGACCGCGGTGCCGCACCAACTGCGTCATTCGTCGGGCGACTTGATCCAGCCAGTCGGGTGCGCCGGGCTCGTACAGCGCTGTTATGCCGCACATTGGTCCTGGGGGGATCGTGCGAATCGCTGGTAAAACCCCGGCGTGACCCGGGCTGCACGGTTTTGTGTTTTCATTGGGGCGCCATTCCTACTGAATCTATCACCTCACGCATCCATCTACGGTCTGCGGGGCTTGGAAGGATAAACTCAAATGAAGGACAAAATCATTCTCGCAGGCAAGAAGGTCGTGGTCACGGGAGGCGCGGGCTTCATCGGCTCACATCTTTGCGAGGCGCTGGTAGGAGTGGGGGCTGATGTAGTGAGTGTCGACGACTATTCGGCGGGGCATGAGCGCAACATCGGATTTCTGTCGTCGTTTCCGAACTTCCGTGCGGTACGGGCTGACGTTTGCGATCGGGATGCGATGTCGGCCATTCTCGAGGGAGCAGATACGGTCTTCCACAACGCAGCTTCGAAGAAGAACGTCTGTCTCATTGATCCGGGTAAGGACTTGCGGGTAAACGCCGGAGGAACCCTCAATCTGCTTCAGCTTGCCCGCGATCACCGGATTCGGAAGTTCGTGCACGCGTCCACTGGTTCGGTTTATGGCGAACCCACGGTGTTCCCGACCAACGAGGATCATCCGTTGCGTCCTGTGTCGTATTACGGTGTGTCCAAACTTGCAGGGGAACGGTATGTCGACGTGTTCAATCGTCTTTATGGCATGAACACCACGATCCTGCGGTATTTCCACGTTTACGGGCCACGGCAGGAGTCCAACGAGTTCGGAGGGGTGGTCTCTATTTTCCTCCGGAACATACTCGAAGGGAAGCCGCTCACCATCTTTGGCCATGGCCGGCAGGAGCGGTCGTTCACTTGGGTCAAGGATCTCGCCCGTGCAAACTTGGCAGCAGCAACACGGCCAGAAAGTGAGGGGCAAGTTTATAATGCTGCATCAGGCATTCAGGTCACCGTTCTTGATCTCGCCCAGCGTATGGTGCAGATGATGGATGCGAAGGTCGACGTTGTTCATGGCGATCCGCTGATTGGCGATATCATGCACTTCGATGTCGACAACGCTCGCATCTGCAAGGAACTCGGAGTGGATTTCGAGCGCGACTTCTGGGGGACGTTGCAACGTACGCTCGACGATTTCATCGAGCCTCTGCGCGACGTGGTGGCAAGTTACTAGACGACGTTATGTGTGGAATTTCGGTGATCTATTCAGCGAGGGGAACGGCTGGTGACCGGGTCCCGGCGATGAATGGAATCCAGCGCCACCGCGGGCCGGACGCGTCTGGCCTCTGGGTATCGCCTGACGGGCGAGTGGGATTGGGACACCGGCGACTGTCGATCATTGATCTTTCGGTGGTGGCAAATCAGCCGATGATTGACGCGGCTGGGGTTGCCCTGGTTTTCAACGGCGAGATCTATAACTTCCGTGAACTGCGAGCTGAGCTTGAGGCTGAAGGTCGGCTGTTTACGACACAGTCCGACACTGAAGTGATTCTGGCCGCATACGCCAAATGGGGCGAGGAATGCGTTGAGCGTTTCAACGGGATGTGGGCGTTTGTGCTCTACGACCCGGCACGGCGACGGCTGATGTTGTCGCGGGATCGCATGGGCATGAAACCGCTCTACGTTGCCTCCACGCCCGACGGAATGCTGGCCGCGTCGGAGGTGAAGGGGATCTTGGCGGCGGGGCACCGCGCCGGGGTGGATTGCGATGCGCTGAACGAGTATTTCACGTTTCAGAACGTAATCTCCTATCGAACCCTTTTCGCCGGCGTGACGATGCTGCCGCCCGGGTGCAATTTGTTCGTCGATCTCGAGACGGGCGCGCGACGGCAGGAATACTATTGGAAACTCCGGTTTGCGCCGGTTGCGGCGGAGGAATGCGACGTTGCGAGGGAGTTTCTCGAGATTTTCCGGCGGGCAATGAAGCGCCATCTGGTGAGCGACGTGGAGGTCGGAGCTACCTTGAGTGGGGGCATGGACTCCTCGGCGATCATTGCTCTTGCGACGGAGCAATTGCGGGAGATGCACACCTTTACCGGGTTCTTCGACACTCGGGATATCGACGCTGACGACCGGTGTTTCAGCGAACAGGGCGACGCTCGCCTCATCGCCAATCGTTTCGGTACCCGTCATCACGAGCGGCAGATCACGCCGCAGGACCTGATCGACACACTGCCCTCAATGGTGTGGCATCTTGAGGATCCAAAGGTCGGGATGTGCTACACGTTCCACACCATGTCGCAGTTGGTCAGTTCGTTCGTGACGGTGAATCTTTCCGGCACGGGTGGAGATGAGCTTTTCGCGGGGTATCCCTGGCGTTATGCGCTGGTGCAGGATATCACCTCGCCGGTGGCGTTCGATAATGTCTATTATGATTGGTGGAGTCGGTTGATCAAGGACGGGGACAAATCGCGTTTCTTCACGACACGGGTGCGGCGCGAAACATCTCCGGAGCATCCGCGTGCTGCCTATCGGGCGCTCATGACTGGGACCGAAGAGATGGTCCCCCTCAACCGGGCCCTCTATTTCGATACGCTGACGTTTTTGCACGGATTTCTGCTGGTTGAGGATAAGCTCGGAATGACTTTCGGGGTGGAGACGCGGTTCCCTTTCCTGGACCGAGAGTTGGTGGACTTTGGCTGCCGGATGCCGACTGAGCTGAAGATGCGAAATAGCATGGCGAAATACCTGTTGAAGCGAGCTTTCACGCCGCTTCTGCCGGAGGAGACCATCTACAAACGCAAGCAGGGTTTCACGCCTCCGGACAAAACGTGGTTCCGCCGTGAACTTCGCGAATACATCCAACAGATGCTTCTTTCGCGGCGTAGTTGCCTTGGCGAATTCATCGAGCCGGACTACATCAAAGAGATTCTCGCCCGCCATCAACAGGGCGCCGACGAACGACTCACCATTTGGAGCCTCTTGTTCTTCGAAGGCTGGTGCCGGGTGTTTCTTCAAGGTGATGGCGCGCCGAACGCGCGGGCTTTCTAGCGGTCGCGGACAGACGATCCATGGCAGAACGGACTCGTAGCGCGGCGTTGGGCGGAGATGTCCTAATCTATGGTTTGGGCAATGTTGTGGTGGCCGCGTTGAATTTCGGGCTGTTCGCGGTTTTTGCGCGCCACCTAGCGCCGGCGGATTATGGCGCAATGTCGCTCATCGTGACGGTCAGTAGCGCGGTCTCGATGTTTGGGATGATGGGCATGAACAATGCAGTGCAGCGGTTTTTCTTCGACGACCCCAGCGATGCGGTGCAACGGCGGGTTTGGGGGTCGGGTTTCCTAGGTGGACTCGGAATGACTGTTACGTTTGCCGTTGCGGCCACAGTACTGGCTTTCGTGTTTCTCAGCCGAAGTCAGCCCGCGTTAGGTGGGAATGCCTCCCTGATAGCGTTTGCGACAGTGCTCCCCCAGACGGTAGTCGTCTGGTTGCAGGATCGCGCTAGGCTCCAATTCCGGGCGCGGTATTGCGTACTCCTTGCATTGGGACAGGTATCGGTGGGGGGCGTGGCGGGGACATTCTTTGTCGTGCACTGCGGCGGAGGGCTGGCCGGGTTCTTCCTTGGTACCGCGGTTGGTGCGGTGATAACGGCGGTGTTTGGCTTGCTAACAACACCGGCCCTGCGGCCGCTGGTGTATTCGAGATGCGAGTTCCTCCGGCTGTTGCGCTTCGGGGCTCCGTTTGTGCCGGCGGGGCTTGCGATGTGGGCGAGCACCACTGTGCTGCGTTGGGAACTGGCGCATTTCAAGGATCTCGACGCGGTTGGGGTCTTCGATGTTGCTTGGAAGTTTGCGGCCCCAGTGTGGCTGCTGAATGCGGCGGTTGGGCAGGCGTTCGGCCCGTACGCATTTAGGCTTCGCGCTGAGGATCCGGATTATCGATCGAAGTTGATTCAATTGCTGCACATCCTCGGTGGACTGGCGCTGACGGTCAGCTGCGCACTAGCGGTTTTTGCGCAGGAATTGTGCGCGCTTGTTGCGCCCGCGGCCTATGCTGGAGCGGCAGTGCCGTGTGCGGTTCTTTCATTCGCGTTCTATTTTTCCTCACTACATCAAGTCGCCGCGTTGGGCATTGCGTTTGCGGAGCAGCCTCGCCTGATTGCCTATGGGTGGTGCGGCGCGGCATTAATGGGCGCTTTGGCCGGTCTGGCTCTGGTCCCAGTTGCTGGTGCTGCGGGTACTGCGTGGAGTCTTGTGCTCGTGTATGCCGGGTTGACTCTGTTCTACGTCCGCTGCACCCAGCGGCTGCACCCGCTGCCGTTTCAGCTGGGGCCCCTAGTGATCCAGATCACGGTCGGACTGGCTTCGGTCGGCGTGGCCGCGTTCGCGGATGGCCATCCCATCTCGGGGCTTGGGGTAAGCATGAAGCTGGCCTGTTTGGCCGGATTGACTGGGGCCGTTATCGCGTGGGGAGGAATTGATGTGGCGCGGGTGCGTACCACGGTCGTCAACTTCCTGTCGACGAGGAGGGTACGGCAATGATTCGGTTTGTCATCCCCGGGTTGGGCGAGTTTCTAGGGACGCGCCAATGAGTATGCCTCCTGTCAATGTCTTCCGCCGTATGGCGCGCGGTGGAGTTGAGGTTCTGGTCGCTGTTGCGGCTGTGGTACCGTTGATTGCTGCCGCAGTAATTGCGCGGTGCACAAGCCGACGCGGTGTCGGGCTCGGACCTGAGCCGCTTATCAATAATGTCCATCATGCAAGGGCATTGCGCCAACAGGGCTACGAGGCGAGGACGTACGTAAGTCACGAATACTACATCACGCAGCAGTTCGATGTGCGCCGCCTCTCGGGCCGACCGTTCAACCACTACGCACTGTTTCTTGAGGCCATCTTTTCGTTTGAGGCGCTCTACATCTATTTCAACGGTGGGCCGCTGAGCTGGACTGGGCTTCGTTTTCTGGAGCCGTGGCTGTATCGGTTGGCTGGAGTGAAAGTCGTTGTGATGCCTTATGGGGGCGACGTTCAGGACTTCAATGTCCATGACGATGTGGTCTACCGCGCAGCCTATCTTGCCGACTACCCGGACTTCGTTCGCCGCCAAATGAAGTCGCGTAAGTCGAATGTTTGTCGCTGGATTCGCCACGCTGATTGGGTCATTGCCGGCTGCGACTGGGTGTACTATCTGCCGCATTGGAATACACTTATGTTGGCCCATTTCTCCATCGACACCGAGGAGTGGCGGCCGGCGACCGGGTTGGCGATGCCGCGCGGATTCGATGTCGAGAAACCGTTGCGCGTGTTGCACGCACCGAACCATCGGGCGATCAAGGGCACGACGCTGGTGGAGCGCGTCGTTGCGGACCTACGAGCGGAGGGACGGCCGATCGAGTTGGTCATTGCGCAGAAGTTGCCGAACGACGAACTGAGGAGGCTCATCCAGGAGGTCGACGTCGTGGTCGATCAACTCGTTATTGGCTGGTATGGCATGTTCGCGCTCGAAGCGATGGCTTCCGGTAAGCCGGTTGTTATGTATATTGCGCCCGAGTTGGAGCGGCTCTACGTCATGCAGGGACTGCTTGAACCAGGCGAACTTCCGGTGATAAAAGTCGATCACACCTGTCTTGCGCAAGTGTTGTGCGACTTGGCCTCCGGGAGCTCTGATCTCGCCGAGTTGGGAAAGCAGGGTCGGCAGTTTGTTCTGAGACACCATTCCCTGGCATCTGTTGGGCGGACCTTTGCGGCGATCAATAGCGCGCTCGGATTGAGGGGGCCGTCGGTGCCTAGGGATGGCGTTTTGCGATGACTATGCGTGTGCTCCATTGCCCGACGGTTGTTGGGGGCAATCCACCGGCGCTCTGTCGGGCTCAGCGGCAATTCGGTGCGGCGAGTTGGTGCGTGACGCTGGATGCCAACCCATTCGGCTATCCGGTTGACGAAGATCTGAACATTGGCCGGGGTTGGCTGCGGCGCGAACTCGCGCGCTGGGCGACGATCATGCGGGCTCTGCGGGACTATGAGGTGATCCACTACAATTTCGGGCTTGCTCTCGGCCCGCGTCGCGCGCGGGTGAGGGGAAAAGGTCCGCTGGCACCGCTGGCAGCACTCTACAATCTGCTGTACGCGGCGCCGTTCGAGCTATGCGACCTGCGCTGGGCGCGGCGGCGGGGCAAGGTCGTGGCGGTGACCTTTCAAGGCGACGATGCGCGCCAGGGGGACGTCGTGCGCAAATTTCCGGTGCATTTCGTCCACGAGGTTGCGGCAGACTATTATACTGCTGAAAGTGATCGAAATGCCCGTCGGCGGATTGAGGGCTTCGAGCGTTACGCGGATCTGATTTATGCGCTCAATCCCGACTTGCTCGCGGTGCTGCCACAACGGGCACGGTTCCAAGCTTATTGCAGTGTTGACGTTGCAGAATGGGTGCCTGGCCCGCGGCCAGAGGCCGCAAGGTCCGGTTTCCGGGTGGTGCACGCGCCCAGCCACCGTGAGGTGAAAGGAACGAAGTACGTGATCGAGGCGGTGCGTCAGTTGCAAGCCAGTGGCGTCGATGTGGAGTTGGTTCTGGTGGAGAATCTTACCCAAGCCGATGCGCGCTTGCTCTATGCGACGGCCGACATTGCCGTCGATCAGGTCCTCGCTGGGTTTTACGGTGCGCTGGCGGTGGAGCTAATGGCGTTGGGGGTCCCGGTGATCTGCTATTTGCGCGACGAAGATTTGGGGCGGTTGCCGGCGGCGATGCGCGACGACCTGCCGTTGATCGGGGCGACGCCGACGACGCTGGCGGCAGTCATGAAGAGTTGGTTGGTAGACCGTCGCGGTGAGTTACGTGAACGGGGACTCCGTTCGCGCGAATTCGTGAGGCGCTGGCATAATCCGTCGACGATCGCCCGTGCGACACTGAGCGATTACGCTGACGTATGGGAACGACGACATCCGACTGCGTCGACGCGTGCGCCGCTCCGTCCCACTGCTCGTTGGCAGGGAACGGGCCATAGCGGTTGAGGAGATTTGGAAAATCACAGATTTGTATCTATGCTGCCAATGCCGCCCCTTTGTTGCCCTCGTTGTCATCGCCCGATGGCGGCGCTCGAAGAAGTAGATCGGTCGGCCTGCCCTGCGTGCGCGACGATTCTGTCGAGAAATGGCGAACAGTTGATTTATGACCATTTTGCGTTGCTGCGTGAGCTAAGTCCGCAGCGCTACCGACTTTACAGGGCGCTATGCAATAATGGTTATGTATCCTACAATGAGTTGGCTTCGGGCTCAGTGTCCTTGCCCAATAGACCCGAGGTGAGAGAATTCGCGGCGTTTCTGCTTCGCGCCTGTGACTCTCCGACTTGGGTGTTGGATGTCGGTTGCGGCCCGCTGTCCGTTCCGGGATATCTGGAGCCGCTGATTCCAACCGGAGCGAGTTTCATCGGACTAGATGTGTATCCGACCGAGTTCAGTGGCTGGCGGATTGCCGGTTGCGCTGAGTTCCTGCCGTTGGCGGACCAGTCCATTGATATAGTCGTCTTTGCAACGAGCCTGGACCATGTGTGCGACTTGGGGCGTACCTTCGACGAAATCGTTCGCGTCCTCAAGCCCAAGGGGCGCTGCTGCATCTGGATGAGCGAGCGAGAACCCTATTGGCGGCAGTTCTTTATGCCGGAGTGGAATCTTGGGCTATTATTGCGGCGCCTGATCTGTACGGCGCCCAAGCGGCTTATCAACAATCTTCTGAAACGCCGGCGCCCGCTATACTCGATTACGCACCACTTTACGCACGGTCGGTACTGGGAGTACGAGAATGGCTCCGTCTTCTATTGCCCTCCGGGGGCGGTGGATCCCTTTCACTCGTTTTTCGAAAGCCCAGATGAGATCATCAAGCTGGCTCAATCTCACGGACTAGAATTGGTCGAGCGGAAGCGATCGAGCAATGGGGTCCTGCTCTGCCTCTCGACATAGTCGGAGAGGAACGGGAACTATTGGAAATTTCCGGGCGCTGGCCTATGCGCCGCACCCCGGCTGCTTGGCCAGTTGGGAAACTATAGCATTTTGTTCCGCCTCCGTGAGCTCCGGGAAGATCGGAATGCTTAGGACTTCGCCAGCGAGCTGTTCGGCGACGGGGAGTGCGACGCGGGGGAGATCGGCGAAACAGTCCTGACGGTGCAAGGGAAGCGGATAGTAGATCTCGGTGCCGATGCCGGCGGCGGTGAGGTGCTGCTTGAGGGCATCGCGGCGGCCGGGGCCGGGCACGTGGAGGGTAAACTGGTTCCAGATGTGCGTGCAGGGATGTTGCTCCGCAGGGAGAACGATGCGCGCTGTGGCTGCCTCGGGCGTGCCGGCCTGGGCGACACCGGGGAGACCGGCGAGCTTTTCGAGGTACGTGGCGGCGTTGCGCTGGCGGGCGGCGATGTAGGCGGGGAGATGCGGGAGCTTCACGCGGAGCAGTGCGCATTGGAGCGCATCGAGCCGGAAGTTTCCGCCGACGACTTTGTGGTAGTACTTCGGCTTTGCGCCGTGGGTGCGCAGCAGGCGGATCTTCTCGGCGAGATCGTCGCGGTTGGTCGAGACGAGGCCGCCGTCGCCGAAGCCCCCGAGGTTTTTCGAAGGGAAGAAGCTGAACGTGCCACAATCGCCGATCGTGCCACAGCAACGCTCGCGGTAACGGGCGCCGAGCGACTGAGCGGCATCCTCGATAACGGTGAGGCGGTTTTCATGGGCGAGAACCATCAGCTTGGCCATCTCGGCGGACTGGCCGAACAGGTGCACGGGGATGATGGCCTTGGTGCGTTTGGTGATGCGCTTGGCGGCATCGGCCTGGTCGAGGTTGAAGGTGACCGCATCGACGTCGGCAAAGACCGGAGTTGCGCCGACGCGGGCGATGCAGCCGGCGGTGGCGAAGAACGTGAAGGCCGGGCAGATGACCTCGTCGCCGGGTCCGATGCCGAGTGCCATGAGCGCCACGAGAATGGCATCGGTGCCCGAGGAGACGGTGATGGCATGCTTCACTCCGAGGAAGGTGGCGCACTCCTTCTCGAACGCTTCGACCTCCGACCCCATGATGAAATGGCCCGAGGCGAGCACGCGCTCGAAGGCGGCAGTGAGCTCCGCGTGGAGCGCGAGATTCTGGCGGTTGAGATCGAGCAGCGGGACGGGCATGGGGATAGGCAGACTACGAACGTTGAACACTGAACATCGAACACTGAACAAAGAACGTTGCGTTCGTCGCGAGTGGACGAATTCCGAAGTGGGTAACCACTGATGCACACTGATGGGCACTGATTGGTTGGGAGGAAGGAGGAAGAAGTTGGGAGTTGGAAATTGGAAGTTTGGCCAGACCCGCGACGCGGAAGGCGGAAACTGATGATTGGATGTAGCGGAAGCCGCCAAGGCTTTCGACGGAATGGTTTAGCCGCAAAGAACGCAAAAGATTGGAAACAAGCAGGTCGCAGCCCGTTTTCGGCTCACCCGGAGGGTTCGCCCTACCTAAGAAGCGGATTGGTAGTTCGAAGTTGGAAGTTGGCAGTTTGAAGTTGGGTCGGAGGATCGGAGGGGCATCGCGCCCGCTTCGCTCAAGTCGCCGAGGCGCCAAGGTTCTTGAGGCGAGCCAGAAATTCTGGCGAATTCTGCTACATCGTTTCGCGACTCATGGGCGTTAGGCGTGGGCGGGCTAAACGGTGGGTTTGAAACTGCGGTAGGGCTTGGTGCCGCTGGCAAGGGGGACGGGCAGCGGGGACTCTTCGTCGAGGTCGAGGCAGCGGAGCACGCCGGGGGCGGTCTCGCGGTAGCGCAGGCCGCTCTCCGGGCAGGTGTAGAGACCATCGACGGGGTTTCTGAGCGGGTGCCCGTGGCGGCTCACCCAACCGCGTTGCCTGCCGGGAACGCCGACCACGAAGCCGTAGTCGGGCACTTCGCGGGTTACGACCGTGCCGGCTGCGACGAAGCTGTAGCGGCCGAGCGTGACACCGCAGACGATGGTGGCGTTGGCGCCGACCGTGGCACCGCGGCGGATCAAGGTCGATTCGTAGAGGCTGCGGCGGACGACCTGGCTCCGCGGGTTCGATACATTGGTGAGCACGCAGGAGGGCCCGAGGAAGACGTCGTCTTCGACGACGGTGCCGGTGTAGACCGATACGTTGT
The DNA here is from genome assembly GCA_023443455.1 of Verrucomicrobiota bacterium. Taxonomy (GTDB): domain Bacteria; phylum Verrucomicrobiota; class Verrucomicrobiia; order Opitutales; family Opitutaceae; genus CAJCBL01. The sequence goes on along the minus strand of JAEZUE010000105.1, from coordinate 84,124 downwards.
TCTGGATCTTCACATTGCGACCAATCCGTACCCCCGGCCCGATCATCACGTTTTGGCCGAGGTTGCAGTTCTCGCCGAGCTCGGCGCCCGCGCAGACATGGCTGAAGTGCCAGACATGCGTGCCGGCCCCGATCACGCAGGGTTGGTCGACGACGGCGGATGGATGGATGTGGGTGTCGCTGCTCATGGGTCAAGTGGGGCGACCGCCTGCCACGCGCCCGCTGTGGCCAGCGATTGACTACAGGCTTCCAGCACGGCCATGACGCGGAGGCTGCTGGCCGCGTCGGTGACCGGCGGGCGGCCGTTCGCGATGGCATCGAGGAAGGCTTGGCATTCGCAGCGCAGCGGTTCGTCGGCCGGGTAGGTCCCGGCGGCCGGTTCGGCGCGCACGAGGCGGGGCTGGCCGGCTTGCCATTCGACGTGTTGGTCGTGCCACACGAGCTTGTTTTCGCGAAGGGTGTCGTCGAACACGGCCGCGCCTCGCTCGCCGATCGCGATCAGGCGTTGCTCCTTCACGGGATGAATCCAGCTGCAGAGCAGGTGCGCATCGAGGCCGTCGGGGAAGCGCAGTACCGCGATGGCGGTGTCGGCCCGCATGGTGCCCAAAGCGAAGGTGCCCGTGCAGGAAACGCGTTCGGGTTGGCAGCCGGCGAGGCGGAGCACCATCGCGATATCGTGGGGGGCCAGGCTCCAGAGCACGTCTTCCTCCGTGCGCACTTTTCCGAAGTTGGTGCGGTGCGATTGGATGCGGGTGAGCCTCCCGAGCCGCGAACCGGCCTGTTCCCGCAGCGCCCGGAAGGCGGGGTGGTATTCCAGGAGATGCCCGACCATGAGCACTTTGCCCGATTTGGCGGCGGCAGCGGCCAAGCCCACGCCTTCGGCCAAGGAGAGCGCCATCGGTTTCTCCAGGAACAGGTGTTTGCCGGCGGCCAGTGCTGCGAGGCCGAGCGGCGCGTGCGTGGCGGCTGGAGTGGCGAGAACGATACCGTCGACGTCGGCGCGGGTGAAGAGCGCTGTGATGTCGTCGAGGATTGTGCAGCCGGGGGCGAGTTCGGCGGCGAGGGCGCGGCCGGCCGGTGCGGGGTCGGCCACGGCGGCAAGCGCGCCGAGGGCGTGGAAATTCCTGACGAGGTTGCGCCCCCAGTAGCCGCAACCGGCTACGGCGATACGCGGGAGTGTGGGGCCGTCGGTGCTCATGCGAACCAGAGTTTCTTCGCCAAGTTCTCCGGGATCGTGCCCAAGCGACTACGGATGGCGTTGCGGGTGTCGACGATCGCTGGGGCCCAGCGGAGCAGCGCCTCGTAGTCGACCATCGTGTGCGCGGTGGCGATGACGACGAGGTCGGCGGCCGAGATGGTCTCCTCCGAAAACGGTACCGAGTCGACGCCGGCCCAGGCGGCGTTCTCGCGTGTGGGCGGGATCGTCGGGACGAGGGGGTCATGGTAGGCGACCTCGGCGCCTTGGGCGCGCAGGAGATTCATCAGGTGGAAGCTGGGTGTCTCGCGGATGTCGTCGACGTCGGGTTTGTAGGCGAGGCCGACGACGATGATGCGGCTGCCGTTGACGGGCTTGCGCAGGGTGTTGAGCGCTTCGGCGGCACGGTGCACGACATGGGCGGGCATGGACTCGTTGACCTCGCCCGCGAGCTCGATGAACCGGGTCGAAAGCCCAAATTCGCGGGCCTTCCACGTGAGGTAGAAGGGGTCGACGGGGATGCAGTGTCCGCCGATGCCGGGACCGGGGTAGAAGGCCATGAAGCCGAAGGGCTTGGTCTTGGCGGCGGCGATCACCTCCCAGATGTCGATGCCCATCGCAGCGTAGACGAGCTTGAGCTCGTTGACCAAGGCGATGTTCACCGAGCGGAAGATGTTTTCGAGGAGCTTCGCGGCTTCGGCGGCGCGGCAGCTCGAAATGGGTACGACGGTCTGCACGGCCCGAGCATAGAGCGCGCGGGCTCGTTCCGCGCAGGCAGGTGTGTATCCGCCGACGATCTTCGGCAGGGTGGCGACATCCGAATCGGGGTTGCCCGGATCCTCGCGCTCAGGCGAGAAGGCGAGGTGGAAGTCTCGACCGGCCACAAGCCCGGAACCGCGCTCCAAGACCTCGCGCAGGGCTTCATCGGTGGTCCCCGGGTAGCTGGTCGATTCGAGTACGACGAGCGCTCCTCGCTGCAGGTGTGGCGCGATGGCGCGGCCGGTGTTGAGAACGAAGGAGATGTCCGGTTCGCGGTTGCGGTTGAGCGGCGTGGGCACGCAGATCACCACGGAGCCGCAGTCGTGGAGTCGGGCGAAGTCGTCACTTGCACAAAACCGACCCGATTGCACGGCCTCTGCAATCGAGGCCGCCGGGATGTGCCGGATATAGCTCCGCCCGTTGTTGAGCGCATCGACTTTGCTCGTGTCGACATCGAGACCGATGACGGTGAGGCCAGACCGACAGAATTGGAGCGAGAGCGGCAGACCGACATATCCCAAGCCGACGATGGCGACGAGGGCCGGCGAGGAGGGCTGTTGGGGCGTGTCCATGTGGGCGGGATGATGGGCGGCGACTATCGAGATACAAGCTCGCCGCAGCCCGGAAGAATACCTCGCCAAATCGGGATCGCGTTTTTATGCGGTTTTCGTGAACCCGATCCTTTCCGTCATCATCGTCGCCTGGAGGTCGCGGGAGGAGATTCTTGCGTGTGTGCGGTCGATCCCCGGGGAACTGGCGGGCGGAGCGGTGGAGGTGGTCGTGGTCGACAACTCGCTCAATGAGGACGGCACGGCGGATCTGCTCGCGCGGGAGGCTCCGCACGTGCGCTGCCTGGTGCCAACCGAGAACCTCGGCTTTGGGCGCGGCAACAACCTGGGCTTTGGCGAGACCTCGGGCGAGTGCGTGCTCTTTCTCAACCCCGACACGGTCTGCACTAAGGCGGCGCTGGAGCATTGCGTGGCGCGGGTGCGGGCGGAGCGCGGGATCGGAATAATCTCGCCGAAACTTGTGCAGGCCGACGGCTCGATGGACTTGGCGTGCCGGCGAAGCATCCCGACGGCCTGGGACGGGTTCTGCCGGGCGAGCGGGCTGGCCGCGCGTTTCCCGCGGCGGAAGTTGTTCTCCGGTTACAACCTAACCTACCTGCCCGATGAGGGAACGTACGCTGTGGGCGCGATCAATGGGGCGTTCATGCTCGGCCGGTGCGAGGTGTTTGAGGCGGTGGCGGGGCCTCAGCCGCATGGCGTTTTCGACGAGCGGTTCTTCATGTACGGCGACGACTTGGACCTGTGCATCCGGGTGTCCAGGGCGGGCTACCGGATCGTGTACGATGGTCGGGTCTCGATCACGCACCTGAAAGGCCAGAGCGTCGCCAAAGACTATGCCCGGATGTCGCAGGCCATTTTCGATGCCAATCGCGACGTGTACCTGAAGCACTTCAATCCTAGTGGCTCGAAAGTGACGGAGCTTTGCTATCGATTGGCGTTCGGGCTTTGGAAGCGTGTGGCGCGACTACGGGCGGGGCTGCGTGGGCATCGCAGGGTGCGGCCGGTGTGAAGGGGCGGATTCATGTTTCCCTTCGATATCGGCCAGCACCGGGCCCGGGATTAATCCATGCTCTGGGTACAGTAGTCCGGCGAAAGCATCCGCGAAACTGTCGCGAGTGCGTGGGCAGAGATCGGAGTACCACGGGCCGTCGATGTTGCGTTGCATGATGGCGTAGTGCCCACGCTGGATTGTCGTCATGACGATTCCGGCTCCGTCAGGAGCTGGTTGCCTGAGTAGTTCTCCAAGGGTGATCCTTGGGGCTGGGGCCAGCCGGGCGAGAGCTCCATCGATCGCCGGGACCGGAATTGTACTTGGACCCGCGAAGACGTCGGCACGGGTTTCCGGTCGATCACGCAATGCTGCGAGCTGGAGTATCGCTCGCGGAAGGTCGGGTGACTCGCGCGAGGAGAGCGCGCCGTCTCCCGCGATGAAGTTGAAAGCCGCGCGTTGTGTGCCAAGTGCGCCGGAGAGTTCGCTTACGCTGGGGTTTTCGCCGCTCTGCCACCAGCGAACGAACGCGCGTGCGTATTGTAGTGCCGGTATTCTCCAGCGGGGAAGCTCCTTGTGGGCCAGAATTTCTGCGAAAAGCTCAGCCGTCTCCTTTTCGACCTTGGTTCGCATTGGAGCCAATGGGGCAGTGTACCATAGCGGCGAAGTGACGAACTCGGGGTTGACGACGCATTCCGTTGCGAGAGCTCTGATCGCCTCGTTCGTGCGTGCTTGATGGAGCAGTGCGAAGGCGAGGCCGAGGTGGAGTGTGTCGCGATCCGGGATCATCGCGAGGGCGGCCCGGAAATGATCTTCGGCTTTGGCCGGGTTGTCGGGCAGCCAGAGCCAGCCAAGGGCGGCTTGGCAGGGTTCCTGCAAAGGGTCTATCGCCAGTGAGCGCTCGAGCTCGATGCGGGCGGATTCGCGACCGGCGTGGTCGACCGCGCGGCTTCCGAGTCTCAGCCCAAGGTGTGTGCGGTAGTGGGGATTCCAGGGCGCGGCGTCGGCGGCGGCGCGGAGACGAGCGACGATGGCTGGCTCGTCCTTCGCTTCGATTGTCCACCATGCGCTCCAGAACAGCTCGCGCGCATGCCAGCCCGGAGTGAGCAGGAAACCAGTGGCAGTCGCTACGCAGAGAAGCGCCATCGAAATCCAAGACTTGGAGCGTTTGGGGAGGGCAGTGCGCGTATGCCGCGAGGCTCCTGCGAGAACGAGGCCAAGATGGACTCCGATCGCCACTGTGATTCCGACCACGCTGAGTTGGTAGTCGGTGATGGCCAATGTTCCATAGGCGACGAGGGTACAGATGCTGGCGAGTGCGTAGGGGCGAACTGGGTCTTCGACAGGGCGAAGCCACCATTGGCGGGCGGCGGCGAGCAGTGTCAGCCCGAGAAGTGTTGCGGCTGCCAGACCGACAAGACCGAGATCGACGGCCCATTGGAGTGGGGCGTTGTGGAGCTGAAACGATGTCTCGACGCCGCCAATGAGCTGGGCGCGGACGGACGGATAAACGAACGGCGTAATGCCCGGGCCGTGGCCGACGATCGGACGGGCGAGAAACAGTCGGGTGCCGGCCTGGATCATGCTTAGGCGTTGGACGTCGCCCTCTGTTGGGACAAAGGTCTCGGAGCCTTGGGTCAGGCTCGCGCGCACTCGGGGGTTGGCGATGGCCAGAAGCACGCCGGCGCCGAGCACGAGAATGGCGAGCATGGCGATGGTGCGCCGCCGAAGCCCGCGCTGAATCGCGAAGGCGACCACGGAGACAAGCAACGCCGCGATGACTCCGAGCGTCGCGCCGCGACTGGCGGCGGAAAACAGGACGACCGTGGTGATGGTCGCAAGCGGGACCCAGAGAGCCCGCCAGCGACCGCGCTCGTTCCAGGCGAGGGTGAGCAGCCATGGCAGCGCAAGCAGAGCGAGTCCTCCGGTGTAGTTCCAGTGTCCTGCTGGGTGGGGGTTGCGCTGATTGCGGAGCCAGAGCAGGAATTCGAGTGGGCCGGCATTGGGGCGGTGCGGAGCGATGTCTGCAATCCATAGCGCGGCGCCGCTCAGTATAGGCAAGGCGAGGAAGAGGGCCGCGACGCGGATGAACCCCAACGGCGCGGATGTTGGCTCGATTGGCGTGAAACGCCTGGCGACCAGCGCCGCGATGGCGACGCCACCCCAGAGAAACAGCGCTACTTCAAGACTGAATTGTGGCCGGATGCTAAGCGCCGTGCTGAGCCCGATTGACATGGCGATGGCGAAAAGCGTCAGCACGGTACGTCGTGCGAGCTTTGCAGACGGGTCCCTCCATAGGTCGAGTGCGAGGAGGATGGTAGGTGCGAGCAACAGCAATTCGCCGTAGAATACCCACGGCCAAGTGTAGAAGCGTGTGGATCCGCTGCTCATGCAGCCGAACACCGCGAGGCCGGCGAGCGCGAGGAATGTTAGCGTGCGGTACGGCACTTTGACTATGGCTGTGAGTGAATCCATGGGCTTGGGGCCAAGGCTGATGAACTAGATTCTTGGATCTGGCCGGCCAGATCGACGGGTGCGCCACAAGAACGAAGCGCGAATGGGGTGGCGACGGAGAATTTTCGCGGCGCCAATTTCATCCGATCGCGGCGGACTGAGGCCAGTAACCGCAAGCAGGAAGGAGGATAAAGTTGGCAGCTGGAAGTTGGTGGCGGACGGAAACGCGGACCGGAGGAGGAGAAAGCACCAACGTACACTAGTCCGAACCGGAGACTGGAACGCGGAAACCGGAGAGAAGTAACGGAGAACTCGGAACGCGAAATGACGGAAAACCGGAAACTGGAACTGGGAACTTCGAACGCGGAGAGTGGAACCACTGATGCACTCTGATGAACACTGATTGGTTGGAAGGAGGGAGGAAGAAGTTGGTAGTTGGAAATTCGAATTTGGAGGTTTGTGTAGCGGAAGCTGCCAAGGCCTCCGCTACCGAATTCGAGCTTCCAACTTCCTGCTTCGGCCCCCCCCAAATCCATTTTCTCCCGCTCTGCTGTTCGGCAGAGGAGCCACAGACGCGAAGGCGCAACGGACGGACTCGGGAGGGCATGAAGGAGAAAGGGGAATGAGGGAGTGAGGGATTGAAGGAATGAGGGATTAAGGGAGGAAGGGGGCCGGACGGGCGGGCGACAGCCTTGGCGGCTTCCGCTACCCCCGACTCTTTTCGTGTTTTGCCGAACGGCAGAATCGTGCCTTTTCGTGGCGATGGCCCGATTCCGAAACTCTGGCGAATTTCCGAACCCTTGGCGGCTTGAGCGAAGCGGGCGCGATGCCCTTCCGTCTCCTCTTCCGACCCATTTTTCAACTTCGAACTCCCAACTTCTTCCGCCGCTGCGAATTCCGCCACGGCTCGGCAGGGACGCCTCGCCCTACCTCTGGTCGCCCCGCTCCGAGTGCCCCGCTGGCACCGGCTCCCAAGCTTCCAGCTCCGAACTACCAACTACCAATTCCGAATTACCAACTGCCAAATTCGAACTACCGTCCACCAATTTCCGAACACAAATTCCTAACTACAATAATCCAACTACAAAATTCCAAATACCAACTTCCAACTTCCAACTTCGAACTTCCAAATCCTAACTTCCCGATCCCCCGCGTGGCGCGTCTCACTCCGCGGTGTTCTTCCAGCGCGCGAGGGTGAGCAGGACGATCTGCAGGTCCAGCCAGAGCGACCAGTTCTCGATGTAGTAGATGTCGTGCTGGATGCGGCGCGCGAGGTCGCCGGCGCCGCGGAGGTTGTTGACCTGCGCCCAGCCGGTCATGCCGGGCTTCACCTTGTGGCGCGGCAGGTAGTGGGGAATCTCGGACGAAAGCCGGTCGACATGGTAGGTGCGCTCGGGCCGCGGGCCCACGAGGCTCATCTCGCCGCGCAGCACGTTCCAGAACTGCGGGAGTTCGTCGAGGTTCCATTGCCGCATGAAGCGCCCGATGCGCAGCACGCGGGGATCGTCGCGGGTGGTGCTCTGGTTAACGTGGTCCTGAGTGGGGGCGTCGGGCCGCATGCTGCGCAGCTTCCACATCGTGAAGGCGCGATGGCCGACGCCGATGCGTTCCTGTCCGAAAAACACCGGCCCGGGGGATTCGCGGCGGATGAGGACCGCGAGCACGGCGACGAGGGGTGCGGCGGTGAACAGGCCGAGCGTGGCGCCGACGACATCGCAGGCGCGCTTGAGCAGGCGGTTGAAGAGCTTGGTGACGGCGAGGTCCTCGACGCCGAGCACGGGCACGTTGCCGATCGTCTGCATTCGCAGTCCGGACACGAAGACCTGGAAGACGGTGGGCACGGCCTTCAGCTCGACATAGCGCCGCTCGCAGACCTCGACGAGGCGTTGCATCCTGTCGGACGGGAAGTCGAGGTGCGCGGCGATGACGATGTCGATGCGGTGTTTCTGCAGGATCGTGTCGAGTTCGCCGAAATGCCCGAGCACGAGCGCGGGCAGCTCCTCGCGGGGATCGGGCTGCCGGCCGGGCTCCTCGCCGACAAGGCCGACGATCTGGTACGGGTGCGCGCCTGCACCGGCGATCTCACGGATGAGGCGCAGGGCATCGTTGTTCCAACCGAGCACCGCGACGCGTTGCTGGATGCGCTCGAGCAGGGTGCCGCGGCTGACGATGGCATAGAAGGCGGAGCGCCACGCGTATTCGAACAGCACGACGCTCAGGAAGGCCATGACGACGAAGAGCCGCGAGATCGGCGGCTGGAACTTCAGCACCAGCGAGAGCCCCAGGTAGGCGGCGAGCCAGAGCACGGTGCCCTTGATGATGATGGCCAGTGCCTGGTAGCGGCGCAGTAGCAGGCGGTCGTCGTAGAGCCCGAGTTGCCCGTACGTGCCGACCAGGATCGCCACGCCGACGAGCAGCAGCGGCAGGTATTGCGCGAAGGTCGCGGCCTCGACCGGGATGCCGAGCTGGCCCACCCGGGTGTCGTACCGCAGCCACCAGGCGAGCGAGAGCCCTGCGAACGCGAAGACCATGTCGCCGACCAGGAGGACGGCGGGCAGCACGATCTGGCGCAGGGTGTGGTTGGGCATCGCGGACGGAGTGTCGAGCGCCGAGCGGCGAGTGTCGAGGGGACAAGAAAGGGGCGAGGAGACGGAGAGGACGAAGGGAGTGAGGGGAGTGAGGGAGGCGGAAGGGGGAAGGCGGAAGGTGGAAGTTGGTGCGACCGGAAGTGCGGGGCGAATGCTGAACATTCAACGTCGATCAGGGAACATCGAATGTCGGAGGGATGGGGGGGCGGAAGCCGGCGGAAGTAGTTGGGAATTCGTAATTGGAAGTTGGTAATTGGGCTGGACCAACGCTGATCCGAAGAAAGGGAACAACTGGGGGCGTTAATCCGGGCGGAGTGGCTTGGGGTAGGGCGAGGCGTCCCTTCGATCAGGGAACATCGAATGTCGGAGGGATGGGGGCGGAAGCCGGCGGAAGTAGTTGGGAATTCGTAATTGGAAGTTGGTAATTGGGCTGGACCAACGCTGATCGGAAGAGAGGGAACAACTGGAGGGCGTTAATCCGGGTGTAGTGGATTGGGGTAGGGCGAGGCGGCCCCGCGGAGCCGCCGTAGCGGAAGCTGCCAAGGCTTTCGATGGAATGGTTTAGCCGCAAGGAACGCAGGATTCGCAGAGGGTCGGAAACGAGCAGGTCACGGAGAGCACTGAGAGGCGGATGAGAGCACGGAGGTGGGGCTGTTTGCCTGTGGCCGAATTCGGCAGACTTTCGGGATCGGCCCATCGCCATGTAAAGGGCTTCGCACCACGCGACTCAGGCCACCACGTGTAGCGGAAGCCGCCAAGGCTTTCGTCCGGCCGTTTGGCTTCCTCCCTCATTCCCTCATTCCCTCACTTCCTTTCTCCTTCATTCCCTTCTCCCAGCCCCAAGCCGCGCTGCGCTTCGATCAGGACTGGGCCGGGGAGGTAGCCCTTGTCGGGAAACAGGCCGGCGAGGAAGTCGCGCACCAGCCGATTGATTGGCACGACGTAGGGGTCACGCGGGGCGGGGGCGTCGAGATTGCGCATGAGCAGCGGGTAGGCGATTCGCTCGCGGTAGATGCGTGGCTGCAGTGAAGTATCCGTGCATGCTTCGCCGCGGAGCAGCGTACGTCGATCGGATGTCGCGAGCAGGCTTGCCAAGGCGTCGAGGGTTCCGGGCAGAGGGGGGCGGGTTCCGTAGCGCGCGGTGAGGATTTCCTTCGCCTGGGACGGTGAGCCCGAGGCTTGGGCCAAGTAGTGCCAGGGGGCGGCCGAGACTGCCGGTATGTCGACGGGCTGCCCGGTCAGCCAGCGTAGCATCGGAAGGTGGTCGGGTTCGCATTCCCCGGTGGCGGGGGCGAGGGCGCTATCGTCGCCGTCGATCCAGCGGAGCAGGGCGGCGGCATACCGGGCGCGGCGGGCGTAACGCAACGGGTCCGCAGGCGGGGCTCGGTCGGCCAAGCGGGCCAGCTCTCGGGCGGCGGTCTGCCGGGCGGCCGAGGCGAGGCCGGGTATCTCGTTCAGTTGCACCCATTCGGGCGAGGTGACGAAGTCGGGATCGTTGACCAACTCCATCGCGAGCGCACGGACGGCGGCATCGGGTTTGCCGAGACGCAGTTGGGCAAGAGCCTGGCCGAAGTAGAGGCTGCCCTTGTCGGGGATCAGGGCCGCGGCGGTACAGAAGTGCTCAAGTGCCTCGGCAGGAGCGGCCCCGAGCAGGTGCCAGGCGAGATGGGTGCGCGGGAGCTCCTGTGGCGGGTCGATCTCGAGCGAGCGGCGCAGGCAGGCAATGGCGCGTGCGAGGCGGTCGGGGCCGAGATCGACCGGCGGGAACCACGCCGGGTAGGTGCGCACGTCGGCGAGGATGCAGGCATGCACGTTGAGGTAGTAGGCGTTGCGGGGGGCGAGGCGGTGCGCTTCGGTCATGCCGGAGTCGAAGCCGGCGCGGTCGCCGGCCGACAGCGCCTCGATGGCCGAGCAGAAGCTCGCGCGGGCGCGTAACGGCGCGACTTGGCCGAAACCGTAGGCGGCGAGCGCCGCCGCGATCAGCACGCCCGACAGTGCGGTGGTTCGCGCGGGGAGCGGCGGTGATGCCGGTGTCTCAGGAAAATGGGCGCAGAGTGCGACCAGGGCGCCGACCGAGAAACTGAAGAGCGGCAGGTCGAGCTGGTAGTCGGTGAGCGCGAGCGCGGCATACGCGAGAAGGGCGCCGCTCGCGAAGGAGGCCGGTGCGTGCCGGCGGCGCCACCACAGGGCGACGCCGGCCAGGGCGGCGGCGATGAGGGCGGGCAGGCCGGCGTCGGCGAGCCACTGCACCGGCGTGCTGTGCAGCTGGAGCGCTGCCTCCACTCCGCCGGAGAGGCGGGCCCGGTAGGCGGGATAGACTTGCGGGGTCGTGCCCGGCCCGAACCCGAGCAGCGGGTGTTCGTGCAGGGCGATCGCGCCGAACTCGGCCATCGCGAGCCGCTGGCGGTCTCCCATGTTGATCGTGCCCGAATCGCGCCACTCGCGGAGAATCACCCGGGAACGCGGATGGAGCAGCGCGATGGTCGTGAAGGCCGCGAGGACAAGTGCGGCCATGGTGGCTGTGCGCCGTAGGCTCCAGCGGCGACGGCGGGTCTCGGTCCAGAGCAGCCAACAGCTCCAGACGGCGAGGCCGATGAAACCGCTGCGGCTACCGGCCGTGAACAGCAGAAGCAACCCGAGCATGGAGCCGAGGATACAAAGAAGCCGGTTGCGCCCGCTGCGCTCGAAGGCGAGTCCGCCGAGCCAGGTGATGCAGAGCAGGGCGAGTGCGGCGGTGTACACGGAATGGCCGAGCAGCCATTCGTTGCGCCCACCGAACACGGCGAAGAGGGGTGCGCCGGCCGCGAGGGCAGGCAGTACATAGGTGGCGACCCATCCGCCGAGCGCGATCACTGATGTGATGGCGAGAAAGAGTCCTCCGTGGTTGGCTACCTGGGCGACGCGGCGGGACGAGTCGGCGTCGCCGAGCCACTGGTTGAGCGCATAGGCGGTTGCGATCGGCACGAGGCCGGTGGGTAGCATCGCCAGCGCGGTATCCCGGTAGGGCGAGGCGAGGGTGGCGCCGGTCAGCGCAACGGCGAAGCCGGGCAGCCCGAAGTCAAGCAGGCCGCCGAAACGGCGCAGACGACCGGAGGCGAGCACTTGAGCGAGCAGCCAGAGCAATGGCAGTACGGCCAGCAGTTGCGCATAGAGGTGCCATGGCCACTGGAGGGCGCGAGACGGTCCCTTTTCAATCCAGGTGAAGGCCGCCAGCAGGGCGATACCGCCGAATGCGAATAGGTTGGGGAGGCGGTGAAGGCGGGGTGGCATGGTGAGGCGAAGCGGAAACCGGAAAGCGGAAAGCGGAAAGGCAAAACGCGGAGGGAGAACCGGTGAGCGCAAAGGTGAAAGGTGGGAAGGTGAAAAGTGGAGACCGGAAAGAACTCGGAAGGTGGAAGTTTGAATTTGGAAGTTTGGAGTTGGCGAGGCGGAGGGATCCTGGCGCTCCCTTCGCTCGAGACGCCGCGAGAACGGAGGACTCGGAACGCGAAACTCGGAACGGAGAACGACGGTAACCGGAGATCGGAGAGTGGAACCACTGATATATACAGATGGACACTGATTCGGGCGGGAGACCGGAAACTGATGGTCGGCCGAGGCGGAAGCTGCCAAGGCTTTCGATGGGATGGCCACGAAGAGGCGCCAAGAACCACGAAGAGGCACAAATAGACCCAAATTCAGCAGTTGGACACAGAGGGCTCAGAGGCAAGGCACGAGAGCACAGAGAGTTCGGAGAGAAAATGGTTCGTCGCGCGGTTCACCTCTGGGGTGAGTGTACCAACTCGCGGCGTAATGTTGCCAAACATCTCTCCGTGTTCTCCTTCCGGCTCTCCTCTGCCTCTGTGACCTGTCCGAACTGCCGTTTCTAGGATGAACAGGGATTACCGGAAGAAGCATCGCGCCTGCCGGGAAAAGGGCTGCGCCGCACGCCGCCCAATCCGCCGTAGCGGAGGTCCCCAAGCCGTAGTGGAATTCGTAAGGATTCCGAGATTGGGAAAGTTGCCGCGAAGAAGCGCAATTCTGCCGTACGGCAGAACACGAAAAGGCCGGACGGTGGCTTGGCGGATCGCCGTTCTGGCGAACGGCGCAACGGGCGAACGGCGCAACGTGGAGCCGTTCCTGCCCCGACCAGCCGCGGCTCACCCGGAGGGTTCGCCCTACCCGAGGCAGCGTTCCATATTTCGGCCGCCGCTCGCTACAGCAGATTGTATTTGATGATCACCCACAGGGCGCGAAAGCCGTCGCGCCAGCCGATTTTTTTGCCCTCTTCGTAGGTGCGGCCGTAGTAGCTGATGCCGACCTCGTAGATGGGGACGCGGAGCTTGGCGACCTTGGCGGTGATCTCCGGTTCGAAGCCGAAGCGGTTCTCCTCGATCTTGATCTTCGCCACGACCTCCCGGCGGAAGACCTTGTAGCAGGTTTCCATGTCGGTGAGGTTGAGGTTGGTGCACATGTTGGAGGCGAGGGTGAGGAAACGGTTGCCCATCATGTGCCAGAAATAGACCACGCGGTGGGCGTCGCCGCTCGTGAAGCGCGAGCCGAAGACGACGTCGGCCTTGCCGTCGAGGATGGGCTTGAGAAGCCGCGGGTACTCCTGCGGGTCGTATTCGAGATCGGCATCCTGGATCAGCACGATGTCACCGGTGGCCGCGGCGAACCCGGTGCGCAGCGCGGCGCCTTTGCCCTGGTTGTGCTCATGATAGACGATGCGGTCGACCAGCGGGGCGATCTCGGTGCGGAGCAGGTCGCGGGTGCCGTCGGTCGAGCAGTCGTCGACGATGACGATCTCCTTCTCCAGCCCGCAGGCGGGCGCGGCGCGTACGGCGTCGACGATCGCGCGGATGGTTTTGGTCTCGTTGAAGCAGGGGATGACGATCGAGAGGCGCATGCGGAAAGGCGCGATGAAGAGGGAAGACGAGGGAAGTTGGAAGTTGGAAGTTGGTGGTTGGTGTTTGAAGTGTTTCGGGAGTTTGGGGTTAGGGAACTTCGGGCTGGGTTGGAGAACCGTCAGCGGCGCACTATTGAGGCTCGCATGAGAAGCTGAAGCTCCCGGGTGATCCTGTCTGCCCGCAGCGGATCGAGGGATCGGATACTTCGGGGGCGAGCTAACGGTGTGGAGATAAAAGACGGAACGGTGGCCGCAGGCGGGGTGATTACCCCAGTGTAATCTAGGGGGTATGTGCGGGCGCGGCTAGAGGCGAATGTAGCGAGAATGACTCTGCGCCAATACCTCGGTAGCGTCTATGATTGTCGCGTTGCCCAACCTCCCTTGATATGAAAACACAGCCCCGCATTATTCGACGGTCTCGGTGCCGACGGTCTGGAATGTCCTTGGTTGAGGTGATGATTGCGGCCTCGCTCTTCACCTTCATGGCGACCTCATTGGTCTCGCTTTTCCTCCAGAACGCTCGTTTTGCACGCGCTCTCGCGCTGCGCACAGTAGCGACGACCACGGCCATCGGTGTGGCGGAGCAAATCCGCGCCAACGCCTACGCCGATCATGCCCTCCGCCACAATGATCCGACCGCCAGTTTCATCGATGTCGAGCTCTTCGATCCGACCGATGCCGCGGCGCCGCAAGGCATGACCAAGATTAGCTTCCCCTTGAACTCGGTCGACGGCACGACCGAGAACAGCGACTGGACAGAGGTGACGCTGCCGATGGTGCTGGACGAGAATGGCAAGGAAACGCGGTTGCCGGTGCATATGCGCTTCTGGCTGACCAGCCAGATTCGCCAACCCACGATCACAAAGGACGAGAATGGCAAAGAAGTTACCGAAACTCGGTGCCAGCTCTTTGAGATCGCTTTGATCTACCAGTGGAAGAATCCGAACTACTCGGACACGAAGTGGCACTCCGGTGTGATCCGACTCGTGACCCCAAACACCGACATGAACGTGCCGGATGTTCCAGTAAGGGCCTGACCCATTTTCGAGATGCAAACCAAAACACAATGGACTGGTTCCAAGCGGCGACGCGGCATGACGCTGGTCGAGATCATGGTCGCCTCGGCGGTGTCGTTGATTGTCGTGGGTGGTGCGATGTGGCTGATTGTCGAGGGAATGGCGATCGCGACGAAGACTTCAAATGTGAGCGGCAACGATCTCACGCACTGGGGTTTGTCGAACCGTCTGGTGTTCGACAGCCGCACGGCCACCGAGCTGGTCGTCTATTCCGATTTCGAGAAGACGACGATAGCCGCGGAGGGGGTGGAAGGGGTTCGTTCGTACGACCCCGTGAGAAGTGTGGGCAATTTTCTCGTTTTGGCGCTCCGGTTGCCGGACAAGGATAGCGGCATATGGTCCTGTTCGAAACTGACCGGCTATGTGTACGACCCGGCCGCGCAATCCCTCTCGATGTTCGAACATGTCGTGGATCCCTCTACCGACGACTACAAGAAGGGATTGTCCGTTCAGGAGCTTCTCGAGAAACATCACTCGTCCTTCAAGCTGAAGCCGGTCTCCACCAACGTGACCCTTCCCGCCATGGCCGCGGCGGACGCGACCACGGGGGCTTTCTACTGGCCGGGTCTTTCGGGCGGCAATGCCTCCAGCAAGGCCATTTTGCGGCTCTGCCTCGGGGATGCAAAACAGCATCGGCGCGTGCGGGATACCCGCCTCATCGAGGTGGCCTTTTATATTCGTTCCTGACCATTCTTTCGTCTCCTTGCCATGAAAAACACGCAACAGGGCAGCACCCTTGCTGTCGTTCTCCTCGCAACGTTCGCGATCTCCCTGGTCGCCGTGAGCGTCTATGGACTCATCAACTTCCAGCGCAACATGGCGGTACGGCGGGAGCTGCAGTTCCAAGCCAACAATGTGGCCGAGACGGCGATGGACTACGCCTTCGCCTATGTTTCCAACGACGTGAAGCGCAGGAGCATCGAGAAAAGTGAACACATTCCCCAGACCGAAGGGACCTATGCCGAGTTCACCTTCGACTCCAACGCGAAGGCCTTCTTGACCGCTGCGATTCCCGCGCCTTCTGGTTTTGGGGATGCCACCAGCACGATCGAGTTTTCGGAGCTCTCCGTGCGTATCTTGCCCGCCAGCAAATCCCGGCAATTCACGGTGAAGGAGTCGGTGTCCGGTTCGCGGTTCAACGATCTTGACGGTCAGATCGTCTTCGAGCGGACCGTGCCCGTGGTTGCGCGGGTCACTGCGTCGATGCCCGGAAGCCGTGTGAAATACACCGCCTACATCCAGAAGGAGATGGCCTTTGACGAGGTGCCGATGTTCCAGAAGGCGATCAACTTTCAGGGGCAGCTTCACCTCCATCGCGGCTACCCCATCCTCGGTGGTGTTCACACCAATGGCAACTTGGTGATCAACGCCCATAATGAAGACAACGCCAAATATTACGGGCTTGTGACCTGTGCCGGTCGTTTCTATCGCGGCACTGCCTTTGAGACGGATATCGGTAGTGGCGGTTATGGTGCCGACCCGTACGGCTATTGCCCTGAGAACGCGGATAGCGAGTTGGATTTCCGCGACTTATACGACGAGAATATCAAGTTGGCGGCTACAAATACCGAGACTCTGAAGATCATTACTTCCGACCCGACCGACCCAGTTTCGGCCCACGCAAAGTATGCGCAACTGGACACCGATTTCGATTCGCGGATGACGGACTGGAAGGTGAAGGCCCTGACGACCTTCAAGGGCAATCTTATGGATAAGTCGCATGATGTCGCGGCCATGCTCCCGCCCGGTTGCGAGAAATACCGGCTCGACGATGCGTCGACCTCCGCTGTCAACGAGTTCGCCAACGGCACCTATGTGCTGCTTCATCCCAATATTACCGACACCACGCACGACGCCTACAACACGGACAATTTCTACCAGTTCGCCCGCAAGGCCACATTGCTCTTCCGGGTCGAGTGTCTTGCCGACTATGCTGGGACGACCAACGTCCTCGGCGACGTCGACACGACGGAACGTACCTACAAGTGGATCGTCAAAGCCTACAAGAAGTTGGTTGACGATCAGAACGATGCCAACTGGGTGGCCCTTCCGCTGCCTCCTGGCGTGATCGGCCAGACGAAAGTTCAGACGTGGACGCCTGCCGATGCGCCGAACGCCCAATATGAGATCGCGACCAATGTGATCGATACGACCAGGGTGGCTGGTGCCAATGCGGCCAATCCGCACCTGCAGGGGCTCTTCGAGGAGTTCAAGATCGATCCTGGCACCTATGCCATCGATAATGGCGGAGTCACCATCACGTCTGTTGGCACTGCGACCGTCGACTCCGGCACGTGGCCTCATGCCGGTGCCAGCGGATTGGGCTCGTTGCAGGCTGCCGGGTATGTGACGGGTTTTGCGCTTCCCTACAGTTACGACACAAGTACCGGCAAATTCGCCCCCGACTACACGTTGGCCCTTGGTTCGGCGACGGCGCCGGAGCTCATCACAGACACCACCACCGCCTCGACGAAAACGGGCAATATCGACCCGTTGCAACAGGCTCCGGGGCATGGCTTCTTCGACTGCCGCTTGGGCCGAGGCGTTTCACCAGTCACGATCAATATCGCGGCCCTCAAGGAGGTGCTCGACGGCACGGACACCTCGGCGGTGGCGGTGGCGTTCCGTACCTTGCTCGGTGTCGGCGATAAGGACGATTACAACGGTCTGGTTTATGTCGAGTTTCCGACTTCGCTGAAAACTGTCGCAGCCATTTCTAAACGCTGTTATGAATCGGGGACCACTCCCTATCCGGGAGATATGAGTGCGGTAGATTCCTACGCGTTCGCCATCGGCGACAACACGGCGATCGAGAAACGTCATCCGGATCGCATGCTAGACACCGACACCCGTGCCGATCGTACCGACAACATCCTTCCCATTGCCAAATCGCTGCGTGGCTATCCGGCGAGCTACGACAATTCGGAGATCGCCAGGGCCAAATGGGCCATTCCTGCTCTGGTGCTGGTAAATGGGAAGAAGCTGCCCGCCGTCGCGGAGGTTACCGGCCTGTCGATATCGACCAACGCCCCCCTGTATGTGATCGGCAGCTATAATGCCGACGGCAATTTTGCGACAGGTACGAACATCAGCCTAACCTACCCAACAGCCTATGCGGAGAACGACACTGGCTGGGGCGAAGTCTCTGCGGGCCTGTTCTCGGACACGCTGACCATCCTTTCCGACACCTGGGGCAAGCCGAAAAATACGACGAAGGCTGTTCCGGATGGAACGGAACAAGTGTACAACAGGAACACAAGAAGATGGGAGACCGTTCAGAAGTACAAGAACTATAATATAGTTGATGGAAACAGAGGTAATAGATTCCTGAATTCATTCGATGGTGGGAACTGGACTTCGGGCAGCCTACGCAAGGTCGAGGATGGGCAGGTCGAGATCTCCGCCTGCATCCTCACCGGCGAGTATCCCATATTCGAGTTCTTCCTGCACGCGCTTGAGAACTGGGGCAACTACTACAACAGCACGACCAGTCCGATCTGCATCAAGGGCGCAGTTGTCGGTATGTTCCATAGCGAGATCCAGCACATCAAGGGTGCCTATGGCCGTGATCAGACTAGGGATATTCAGGTGTACTACCACGGCCACGGTGATAGTGCGATTCCGGCGGTCCGGCTCCATAAGCAGCTGACTTTGGGTATCTTTCCTCCCGGAACGCCGAAGGCTCGTGATTATAGCCAGAAGTCGTTCGCGTTCCTGCGCCCGAGTGTGTCGGCTGACGCCAGCACGCTGAGCGCGGCAGGATTCTGATCCGACGTCCAATAGTCCGTGCGTGTCGCCCGTTCGGAGCGGGCCGGCAAGGGGGGGGCCTGTGGCGCAGCGTTCTTGCCTCCGTGATTAGGGCGTTCAGGAATCAACCTCGCATGAACAGCCCTTTCCACGAAGCTCCGCGTGCTTTACTTAGTTCCCTCGGCGTGACGGTGCGCGATCAGGTGCTGGCGGCGGCGCGGCTCGCGCGGACGACCGATGCGCTGGCGACCGTCGCCGCGGTGACTTCGGCGGACACGATCTATGCGATCGATCGGGTCGGGGAGGAGGCGATCGCGGAGTGGTTCGCGGTGAATTGGCCGGCCGATGAACCCGTGGAGGTGGTCATGGAGGGGATCGCCGAGGGGGAGCGTTTGACGTTTCCTCGAGGCACCCCGGTCGAGACCACGAAATGGAAGGTCATCATCGATCCGATCGATGGCACGCGGGGGTTGATGTACGACAAGCGCTCGGCGTGGTTCTTGGCGGCGTTGGCGCCGCAGAAGGGGCTGGCGACATCGCTGGCCGATGTCGTGGTTGCCTCGATGACCGAGATTCCGACTTCGAAACAGTGGCGGTCGGATCAGGTGAGCGCGGTGCGTGGGGCCGGCGTGGTCGCGGAGTCGTTCGACCTTATCCGCCGCGGGCGGGTGCCGCTGTCGTTGCAGCCGTCGCGGGCGTCGGAT
Source organism: Verrucomicrobiota bacterium (assembly GCA_023443455.1). Classification (GTDB taxonomy): domain Bacteria; phylum Verrucomicrobiota; class Verrucomicrobiia; order Opitutales; family Opitutaceae; genus CAJCBL01. The sequence goes on along the minus strand of JAEZUE010000105.1, from coordinate 65,157 downwards.
CTGCGCAATGGTTTCGTGTCGGTCGTGAAGTTCTTTCCCGAGGGGAAGGTGCTGCTCGCGCGGGTGGAGGAGGCGTTGCTCCAGCGGCTCGGCGAGGTTGGGACCGGTGTCGTCTCGATGGTGTTCGACGACCAGTACCTGAGCAGCGGCGGGCAAGTCTTCGAGCTGATGGCCGGCCGGGATCGCTTGGTGGTGGATCTGCGCCCGTTGGCGTTCCGGGCATTGGGGCTGGCTTCACCGCTGGCCTGCCATCCCTACGACATTTGCACGGCGCTGTTGCTGGAGGAGCTGGGCGGGGTGGTGGAGCAGCCGGATGGTTCGCCGCTCGATGCTCCGCTCGACACGACCACGCCGGTGGCGTGGGTGGGTTATGCGAACCGGGCGTTGGCCGAGCGGGTGCGGCCGGTGTTGCGCGCCGTGTGCGACGAGCTGCTGGGTGGGGCGAATGCCGGGCGCTGCGAACACTGAACATCGAACACTGAACATCGAACATTGAACGTCGATGGTAGGTGCACGCCTCCGGGTAGACGATACAGGCTTCCGCCGGCACGCGCTTGGGACAAGCGCGTCCACCCGCGGCGAGGGACGCGCCGGGGCGCTTTCGTTCAGCGCTTGAGTTCCTCGATCGCGGTCACGCGGTCGTTTTCGAAGGTGACGCGCAGGTGCTCCTCGCTCTCGGCGTGGTAGACCTCGGTGTAGCAGGGCTCGAGAAAGATGATCCGCCGGCCCGTGCGCGGGTCGATGCCCATCCGGCGCCGATAGCCGGTGAAGACGTCGCCGTCGTAGCGTTCGTAATACGAACGGTAGATCCACGTGGTCTCGCGGCCGGCCGGCACCTGCTTGTCCTGGCGGCGTGTCGGCGTGCCGATGGCGATGTAGACCATGTCGGGCGTGTCGCCGATCGCGACGGTTCCCTGCCTGAGCCTTGCCTGGTCTTCCGCGGGCAGCGCCGCGAAGACTTCCGGTTTCTCCCGGATGCGGCTGGCGGTGGTGCTGCAACCGGCGAGAACTGCGGTGACGGCGAGGAGCAGGAGGACGGTGGGGCGGAGCTTCATCGGGAAGTGAGACGCGCGAAATCGGGGAAGGTTGCGTGGCGGTGTTTCAAAGCGCGAGCCGGCGCAGGCGCAGGGCGTTGCCGACCACGGTGAGCGAGCTGAGGCTCATCGCCACGGCCGCGAACATCGGCGGGAGCGACCAGCCGGGCCAGCACAGAAAAAGCCCCGCGGCCAGCGGCACGCCGAGCAGGTTGTAGAAGAACGCCCAGAAGAGATTCTGGCGGATGTTGCGCAACACCGCCCGGGCCAGGCGGACCGCGCGGGCCAGCCCACGCAGGTCGCCGTGGAGCAGCACCAGACCGGCAGTCTCGATCGCGATGTCGGTGCCGTGGCCCATGGCGATGCCGACACGCGCGGCGGCGAGCGCGGGGGCGTCGTTGATCCCGTCGCCGGCGAAACAGACGCGTCGGCCGTCGAGCCCGAGTTTCTCGACCAAGAGCTGCTTGCCGGCCGGAGTCATCTCGGCATGGGGTTCCGGCAGACCGAGCCCGGCCGCGATCCGGCGGGCGGCGTTCCGGTTGTCGCCGGTGGCCATCTCGAGCGCGAGGCCGAGGGCCCGCAGGTCCGCCAGGGCGGGCGCGGCATCGGCGCGGGGACGATCGGCGAGGGCGATGCAGCCGAGCACCCGGTCATCGTCGGCCAACCACACGACCGTGCGTCCGGCCGTCTCGGCCTCGCGCGCGATGGCGGCGAGTGCCGGAGGCGGCGGCAGTGCGAGCCAGTTCAATTTCCCGATACGCAGGGGGACGCCGGCGACCGTGGCGCGGATGCCGGCGCCGGGGACGGCCGTGAAGGCGTCGGCCGCCGGGAGGGCGAGACCGCGGGCGGCCGACTCGCGTACGATCGCCCTGGCCAGGGGGTGCTCGCTGCCGGACTCGAGTGCGGCGGCGCGGGCGAGCAGCTCCGTGTCCGTGAGGCCGGTGATCGCCGCGAGCGCGACCACCTCGGGCCGGCCCTCGGTCAGGGTGCCGGTCTTGTCGACGACGAGCGTGTCGCAGGTTGCGAGGAGTTCGAGGGCGGTGGCGTCGCGCACGAGCACGCCGGCGCGCGCGCCCCGGCCGATGCCGGTGACGATGGAGACCGGTGTCGCCAAACCGAGGGCACAGGGGCAGGCGACGATGAGCACGGACACCGCGTGGGCGAGGGCGGCGGGGAGCGCCGCGGCGCCGCCGACCAGCAGCCAGCCGGCGAAGGTGGCGGCGGCGGCACCGAGGATCGCCGGCACGAAGAAGTCGATCACCCGGTCGGCGATGCGCTGGATCGGGGGCGCCGCATCCTCGGCGGCCTCGACCAGCCGGATTATCTGCGCGAGCACCGTATCCGCGCCGACCTTGCGGGTGGCGATGACGAGTGCGCCCGTGCCGTTCACGGTGCCGCCGGTGACGGCGTCGCCGGGCTGTTTGTCCGCGGGGACCGGTTCACCGGTGAGCATCGATTCGTCGATCGTGCCGGTGCCGGAGAGGACGACGCCGTCGGCGGGGATGCGTTCGCCCGGGCGGATGCGGAGCCGGTCGCCGACTTGCACCACGGCGATCGGCACGGTTTCTTCGGTGCCGTCGGCGCGCAGGCGGTTGGCGGTCGGCGGAGCGAGGGCGATGAGGGCGCGGATCGCGTCGCCGGTGCGGGCATGGGCGCGTTGCTCGAGGATCTGGCCGACAAGCACCAGTGCGGTGATCATCGCCGCCGATTCGAAGTAGAGCGGGGGATGGCCTCCGGTGGCGAGGGTGGAGGGCAGTGCGTGGGGGAAGAGGAGCGCGAAGAGGCTGAAGAAGTACGCCGAGCCGGTGCCGGTGACCGTGAGCGTGAACATGTTGAAGTCGAGGGTGCGCCAGGAGCGCACGAAGCGTTGCAGGAAAAACCAGCCGCTCCACCAGAACACCGGAGTGGTGAGTGCGGCCTGGAACCAGCCGTTGACGTGGGGATCGAGACCGTCGGCGATGCGCAGCGGCGGCGGCAGCATCGGGCCCATCGCGAGTGCGGCCACCGCGAGCGTGAGCGGGAGCGCCACCCAGAGACGTGGCAGGAGCACGGTGAAGGCCGGCAGGCCCATGTAGACGGGCTGGCTGGCGGAGGGCGGGATGGTTGTTTCCGAATGCATCGGCGGCGGAGAGTGGAGGGATCTTGGGGGCGGGGCGCAAACCGGTTGCAGTGTGGGTTGTCAAAACGTTGTGAGAGTCGGGCGGGTCGGTGGGGTGGGGTCTTTTCCCGTCTTTTTGACTCGCCCGTAACCGGCCTGGGGAAATCGTCACGGGTGTCGCGCCTGGCGCGACATAGCCCCCAGTGCAACCCCCTCCCCGGGCGAAGAACTCGTCCTCCCACACATGCACATCCCCAATCCTCGGAACTCCTTCCGTTGTCCGCGAACGGCGCCGCCTTCGGTGCGGCGATTCTTTGTTGCCCGTCCCGCCGGAGACTGAACGGCCATGCCTCCCACGCCGCCGAATTCCCCGGACCATAACCCGCTCGCGGGCCTGTCGGCCGAGCGCTTGCTGCGGGCCCAGCCCTTTCCCGTTTGGATCTGCGATCCGGATACGCTGGAGGTCCGGGTGGCGAATGGCGCCGCCTGTCGCCATCTCGGCTGCTTGTCGGGCGAGATGCGTGGGCATCGGCTCCATGATGGAGTGCCCCCTGCGGCGTCGGAAGGCGGTTGCCAATCGTGGCTGCTGCGGCGTTGCGATGGCACGGTCGTGCGCACGCCCGTCGTGCCGACCCGGCTGGAGGGCGACTCCGGCGGCTGGTTGCTGGTGACGGCCCTGCCCGTGGGCTGTTGCGAGATGCGGCGGAGCGACGACGACCTGTTGCGCGATGCGAAACGGGAGTCGCTCGAGCTGCTCGCCGGCGGGGTGGCGCACGATTTCAACAACCTGCTCACGGCGCTGTTGGGAAACCTGAGCCTGGCGCGGCTGGATTCCGAGCTGGACGGTTCGGTGCAGGAGTGGCTCTCCGAGGCGGAGAAGGCCGCGGCGCGGGCACGTGAGCTCACGCATCAGCTGCTCACCTTCGCCAAGGGCGGCGAGCCGGTGCGGCGGCTGCTCGATGCCGGGGAATGCGTGCTCGAGTCGGCGCGCTTTGCGCGGCAAGGCTCGCGGGTGCGGTGCGAATCGTCGATCGAGCGCGGACTCTGGCCGGTCGAGGCGGACGCCGGCCAGATCGGCCAGGTGGTGCAGAATCTCGTGCTCAATGCCGTGCAGGCGATGCCGGGCGGCGGGGTCGTACGGGTCGGGGGGCGGAACCTCGCGCCGCCGGAGGCGACCCGGCTCGGGCTCGGGGCGTATCCGTATGTCGAAATCGAGGTGCGCGACGAAGGGCCGGGCATCCGGCCCGAGGACATGGCGCGGATCTTCCAGCCCTATTTCACGACCAAGGCGACGGGGTCGGGGCTCGGGTTGGCGACCTCGCAGATGATCGCGCGGCGTCATCGTGGGGCGTTGCGGGTGGAGTCGGTCCCGGGGCTCGGGGCCGCGTTTCGCCTCTACCTGCCAGCCTCGCCGGGGGCGGAGCTCGGCGACGTGCCCGACGAGTCGGAGGTCGAGCGGCTGAGCGGCCGGGTGCTGTTCATGGATGACGAGGAGGCGATCCGGGCGATGAGCGTGCGCCTGCTCGGTCGCATCGGTTTGGATGCGGAGGCCGTGGGCGACGGGGCGGCGGCGGTCGAGGCGTATGGGGGGGCGCTTGCCGACGGCCGACGTTTCGATCTGGTGATACTCGACCTCACGGTGCCGGCGGGACAGGGGGCGCTGGAAACGGTGCGGCGGTTGCGTGAGATCGACCCGGATGTGCGGGTGATCGTGTCGAGCGGTTATGTCGATGATCCGGTGCTGCGCGAGTTTCGCCGTCATGGTTTCGGGGGCCGGGTCACGAAGCCGTATTGCCTGTCCGAGCTCGCCGCGGAGCTTCGCCGGGTGTTGGCGCCCGTCGTGGCGACGGAGTGACGGTTCGCTGGAATGTGGCGCAACCGCGGCGTGCGCCTCCGGAAAGAGCGCCTGCCAGGCGCAACCGGCGCCTGGTTACAGGTACACGGCCCCGCCGAGCAGGCGCGGGCCGTCGTGGATCGCGAGGATCTGGCCGGAGGCGAGGCCGCGTTGCGGCTCGCGGAAGGTGGCGATGGCGGTGCCGTCGGGTTGCGGTTCGAAGCGCATGGCGATGCGCGGGTCGCGGTAGCGCACGCGGCCCTCCAGATCGCGGGCCTCGGTGAGTGGTTCGCCGATCCAGCTCAGACCATGCACGCGCACCGAGTTGGTGTGTAGGCCGAGGGCGTCGGGGCCGTCGAAGTCGACGAGCAGGGCGCGGTCCCCGGCGCGTTTGGCGACGACGACGTAGGCCTTGTTGTCGGTGTTGGACGGGATGCCGATGCCCTTGCGCTGGCCGAGCGTGAAGAGGTGCAGGCCGCGGTGCTGTCCGAGTATTCGGTTGTCGGTGGCGCGCACGATCGGGCCGGGGGCGTCGGGCACGTAGGCGCGGAGGAAATCCTGCATGCGCACCTGGCCGATGAAGCAGATGCCCTGGCTGTCCTTCTTCTTCGCGTTGGGCAGGCCCGCCTCGGCGGCTAGGGCGCGGACCCGCGGCTTGGCGAGGTCGCCGAGCGGGAAGCGGGCGGCGGCGAGCTGGTCCTGTCGGAGCAGGGCGAGGAAGTAGGACTGGTCCTTGTTGGGATCGGCGCCCTCGTGGAGGGCGTAGCGGTGGATGGACGATGGGGGATGGGTGATGGGCGATGATTCGCCGCTCTGGCGAGCGGCGCCACTGGAAGCTGAGGCGACCTCGATGCGTTTGGCGTAGTGGCCGGTGGCGACGGCGTCGAAGCCGTGGTCGCGGGCCCACTGGAGAAACACGCCGAACTTGATCTCGCGGTTGCACATCACGTCGGGGTTGGGCGTGAGGCCGCGTTGGTAGCCGTCGAGCAGGTAGTCGACGATGCGCGAACGGTATTCGCGCATGAGGTTGACGACGCGGAACTCGATGCCGAGGCGTTCGGCGGAGGCGCGGGCGTCGTCGATGTCTTGCTGCCAGGGGCATTCGCCCACGACGTTGTCCTCGTTGATCCAGTTCTTCATGTACGCGCCGACGAGCTCGTGGCCCTCGCGCTGCAGGAGCAGCGCGGCCACGGAGCTGTCGACCCCACCGGACATGGCGACGAGGATGCGCATGGTTGAAGCGGCAACGCTGGGAAGCGCCGCGGGTGAGTCCAGTACGGAGTAGGCTGATGATGCAGACGAGAGACGAGCGTCGAGTGGCGAGCGCCAATCCGATTGTGCACAAGGCGATCGCCCGAGGGTGATCTCGATCTGCCTCCGAAACTCCGGCCCTCGACGCTCGTCCCTCGTCACTCGGCTGAATGACTACGGCTGAGGTCGCTGTTCCCAATCCTCACGATACTTCGGCAGTGCTGAACAATAGGTGCAGGTGCCGGTGGGTAGGGCGAACCCTCCGGGTGAGCCGCGGCTCGGCGGGGACGCCTCGCCCTACCTCAAACAAGGACATTTCGTCGGGAGGATTCGGGTCGCTGTCCTGGCGGCCAGCGCCACGGGGGTCAGGATTGCTCGAGCGCGGAGCGCAGGGCGCGGGCTTCGGCGAGGACCTCGCGGGCGGCGGCGAGGGTTTCGGTGTCGGTGGAGAGCTGGGGCTCCGGGGTTGCCGGGGCGTTGGCCGGCTGGGTGTGGCGAGTTTCGTCGGAATCGCCGAGGCCGGTTTCGCGGAAGAGGCGTAGGCGTTCGAGGATGAGGTCGCGGATTTCGTCGGCGTTGGCCACGCCGCGGAAGACACCGATGTGGAGCGATTCCTCGTGCTTCTTGCCGTGGTCGCGGCGTTCGCCGCCGCCGGCCGACTGCACGCGCACGTCGGCGAGGCCGAGCAGGCGCTGGAGCGGGCCCTGGTGCACGACGACCTGTTGGAGGTTGGCGAAGCTCATCGTGGACTCGGTCATCGCGACGAGGCCGTGGCGGATGCGCAGGCTGCGGTCGGTGACGATGTACCAGTGTTGTTCGTATTCGAGGCGCACGGCCGCGTAACTGAAGGGAAGCTGGAGGAGGAAGACCAGCACGCCGCCGATCTTCACGAGGTCGAGGATCAGGAGCACGTGGGGAGGGAGCGTGGCGGCGAACGCCACCGCTTGACGGTAGGGCGTGAGGGCTCGCTCGACCGGGCTCGCGTTCCCGCGCGGGATGACGATGACCGACGATGCCGGATTGTCCGGGTTTTGATGACGGGCGCGCTCGACCTCCCGTTCGACGGCGAAGAGGAAGACGATGGAGAACGCGATACCGATGGCGGCGCCGAGCTGGGCGAGCGACCACTCGGCGAGGCGGAGTCGGTAGAAGTTGCGCGCGGCGCGGAAGACGCGGATCGAGCCTGGTGCGCCGAGTGGCGGGGTGGGCTCGGCGGGCACGCGCAGGACCCGCAACACGATGGAACGGATACGGTCAAACATGGCCGGCGGGCGGTTGGCGTTCGGCGAGCAGACGGCGGGTCTCGCGCAGTTCGTGGGCGACCTCTCGCAGGGCGGCGGCGAGTTCGTGGTCGAAGGAGGCGTTCGGTGTGCCGTCGCGCGGTTCGAGCACGGGCGGGGTGCGGTGCGCGGGGTCCTTCACGCCGCGCATGCGGTGGTAGAGGAAATCGCGCACGGCCTCGAATTCCTTGAGGCCCTCGATGGTCATCTCGGCGCCGGCGCTGCCGCTGGCGGTCTGCACGAGGATGCGGGCGAGGCCGAGCCAGCGTTCGACGAAGTTGGCGCGCAGGTGGATGTCCTGGATGCGCGCGTAGCTGAGGATGATCTCGCGCCGGAAGAGGATACCCCAGCGCATGGAGATGCCCTCGTCGGTGAAGGTGTACCGCATCGTGTGGTACCGGAAGTAGAGGACGACCGCGAGGATTGGGAAGGCCGGCGGGAAGGCCAGCGCGGCGAGCAGGAAGTAGGTGAGCAGATCGCGATGGGGCCGTTGGATCGCGAGGATCGCGGAGTCGTCGGTTGACGGGTTCACGAAATGTGGTGTGGCAGGGGAGTGCGCGCAGGACAACCGCGGAGGCCGCTCGTTGGACGGGATTTAGCGTGCAGAATACTGTTGAGGCAGTTTCGGAACGGGGGAGACTCCGGGCCCGCCATGAGTTCCCGCCGTCACACCATCGCCCAGGCTTGGCTGGAAAATCCGGATTCGGGCGTGGTCGAGCTGACCCGCGACTGGTTCGGCAAGGCGCCGCCGCCGCTCATGCTCGGGCCGACCCCGCGGCCGTTCCGCTCGCTGCGGCCGATGCCGGGCATGGTCTTCGCGGAGGAGAGCGGCTTCTTCGTGAGCAACCGGCAGGAGATCTGGTTTCTGCTCGAACCGGAAAAGTACCCCTGGCTGGAGCCGAAGACGGCGCAGATCTACCTGGCGGGCGACTTCAACGGCTGGTCGCAGGCGGTGGGCCGCGAGGAGTGGCGGCTGAAGCTCGAGGACTTCGGCGGGCGCGAGGTGTTCGTGCTGCGCAAGCCGGCCGGCCCGTTCCTCGCGCACGGCCATCAGCGCTTCAAGTTCGTCACCGCCGAGCAGCATTGGCTGGAGGTGCCGGCGCACGCGCCGAACGCGGTGCGCGACGAGTCGGGGAATTCCAACTACTCGATCGATCCGGACCGCACCGGCCAGCACCGCTTCGCCTTCGAGACCTTCGCGCCGCTCGATCTCTCGGAAAACCTCGCGGTGCTCTGGCGCGATGCCGACGGCGAGCAGAAGGTCACGCTGCGGCCCGACGGTTTCTTCTTCAAGCTGCGCTCCGACGCCCAGCTCGGGGCCAACATCGAGGGCGACGAGACGGTGTTCCGCCTGTTCGCGCCGCGGGCGCGGCGGGTGCGGCTGAAGCTGCTCGAGCGCCTCGACCAACCGGAGGATGCCTTGTTCTTCCCCTTGCAGCATGTGCGCAACGGGGTGTGGGAGCTGCGCCTGGATCGCGAACTGCACCGCTGGTTCTACTGGTTCGTCGTCGAGGGACCGGCCAACGCGTTCGGCCATTTCGACCGGCAGTTCCCGATCCTCGATCCGTACGCCAAGGCGGCGGTCGACCGGCTCGGGCCGGGCATCATCCTCGCGCCGGAGGATTTCCCGCGGCCGGAGTATTTCCGCACACCGCAGTGGCAGGACCTCGTCATCGCCGAAGTGCATGTGCGCGACCTCGTCGCCCGGGCGCCGCTGGCGCTCGCGGAGGGGGAGCGGCGCGGGTTCGCGGGGTTGACGAAGTGGGTCGAGCACCCCGATTTCCATCTGAAGAAGCTCGGGGTGAATGCCGTCGAGCTGCAGCCGATCCAGGAATTCGACAACCGCACCACCGAGGAATACCACTGGGGCTACATGCCGGTGAACTGGTTCGCACCGGAGAGCAGCTACGGGTCGGATCCGGAGCGGGCGGCGCAGGTGGCGGAGTTTCGCGAACTCGTCGCCGCATTTCACCGACAGGACATGGCGGTGATCCTCGATGTGGTTTACAACCACCAGGGAGAACCGTCGCACCTGATGTTCATCGACAAGCACTACTATTTCGACGACGGCCCCGACGGCTCGCTCACGAACTGGAGCGGCTGCGGCAACGACTACCGCGCCTCGTCCGAGATGGCCCTGCGCCTGATCATCGACAGTTGCGCGCATCTGGTGCGGGCGTACGGCGTGGACGGCTTCCGCTTCGATCTGGCGGATCTGGTCGGGCTCGAGCCGTTGAAGCGCATCGAGACCGCGTTGAAGAAGGTGAAGAGCGACGTGATCCTCATCGCCGAGCCGTGGAGCTTTCGCGGGCACATCGCCGGCGAGCTGGCCGACACCGGGTGGGCGTCGTGGAACGACGGTTACCGCAAGTTCCTGCCCGCGTATGTGCGGGGCGAGGGCGCGCGCGAGGGGCTCGAGTACTATCTCAAGGGCTCGCCCTGGTACTTCGCGAAGTGGCCGGCGCAGACGGTCAACTACACCGAGTCGCACGACGACCGCACGTGGATCGACGTGATCACCGAGCATGCCGACGGCAACGGCTTCGTCCCCACGGCCAACGACCGCGCGCGTACCCATCTGATGTTTGCGGTGCTGATGAGTTCGGTCGGAATCCCGATGATCACGGCCGGGCAGGATTTCCTCCGCTCCAAGCACGGGGTCACCAACACGTATCAGCGCGGCGACATCAACGCGCTCGATTACCGGCGGGTCTTCCGCTACCCGACGACGCACCGCTACGTGGCGGACTGGATCCGTTTCCGGCAGTCGGAGCGCGGGCGGTTGTTGCGGCAGTTCAGCCGGCCGAGCGAGGGCTTTTTCGTGTTCCGGTTCGCGCCGGACAGCACGGCGGCGGCGGTGGTGTTCAACGCCGATCTCTCCCAGGGGCGCGGCCGGCTGATGGTGGCGTTCAACCCCCACGGGCACGAGGTCACGATCCCGTTGGCCGGAGCGCCGCGCGCGCAGTGGCGGCAGGTCGCCGACCACGAGCATTTCTTCGTGCGCCACGAGCCGGAGCCGCATCTGCCGCTCGACGACGAGCTCTACCTGCCGGCCTTCGGCGTCGGCCTGTGGGTGGCGGAGTAGCGGCCCGCGCTTGCCGTAACAGCGCCCAGTCTTTGGCCCGGAAGGGGCTTCGTCTCGGCCCCAAACAGCGCGTTTTTGTGGTACGGTCGCATCACAGATGTGCGCTTCGGGGGTGGCTGGCGGTGTAATAAGGGCAAAGAGGTGTGCGAAAGGGCGCGGGTGAGGTGCTCCGCACTCGTTGGCCTGTTCCGCGCATTTTTTGGTCAGGTCATCATCCCTCTTGCCAAGCGTGGCATCGTCCGGTGTCCTGCCCGGCTCCGGTGCGTGTGCACGGCGGCTCCTGGAGCCGAAGGGGACACGCACCGCCATCAATTCCTCAGTAAACCAACCTCCACGGAGAAGAAATATGGCAGTCAAAGTTGCAATCAATGGTTTCGGCCGCATCGGCCGCCTCGTGTTCCGCGCGCTTGTTGAGCAGGGTCTGCTCGGCACCACGTTCGACGTCGTCGCCGTCGGTGACATCGTCCCGGCCGACAACCTGGCCTACCTGCTCAAGTACGACTCCACCCAGGGCAAGTTCAACGGCACCGTCGCCTCGAAGAAGTCCGCCGCCGACAAGGCCGAGGACGACGTCCTCGTGGTCAACGGCAAGGACATCCTCGTCGTCAGCGCCCGCACCCCGGCCGATCTGCCGTGGGCCAAGCTCGGTGTCGACGTCGTCATCGAGTCCACCGGCCTCTTCACCGAAGCCGAGAAGGCCAAGGGCCACATCACCGCTGGCGCCAAGAAGGTCATCATCTCCGCTCCGGCCAAGGGTGAGGACATCACCGTGGTTCTCGGCGTGAACGACGACAAGATCGACTACGCCAACCACAACATCATCTCGAACGCCTCCTGCACCACCAACTGCTTGGCCCCGGTTGTGCACGTTCTCCTCAAGGAAGGCTTCGGCATCGCCGAAGGTCTCATGACCACGGTGCACGCCTACACCGCCACCCAGAAGACCGTTGATGGCCCGTCCAAGAAGGACTGGAAGGGTGGCCGTACCGCCGCCCAGAACATCATCCCGTCCTCGACCGGCGCCGCCAAGGCCGTTGCGCTCGTTTGCCCCGAAGTCAAGGGCAAGCTCACCGGTATGGCCCTGCGCGTTCCGGTCCCGACCGTCTCGGTCGTCGACCTGACCTTCAAGACCACCAAGGACACCTCCCTCGCCGAGATCAAGGCCGCCCTCAAGAAGGCGTCCGAGACCTACCTCGACGGCATCCTCGGCTACACCGAAGACGAAGTCGTCTCGTCGGACTTCATCCACGACAAGCGCTCCTCGATCTTCGACGCCGGTTCCTCGATCGAGCTCAACAAGAACTTCTTCAAGCTCATCAGCTGGTACGACAACGAGTGGGGTTATTCCAACCGCGTCGTCGAGCTGACCAAGAAGATCGCCGCCAAGCTCTGAGCTTCGCCGCAGCGCTTCACTGAAGGCTGAAATTCTGAAGGGCTGAAGGCTGACTCCAATCAGCGTTCAGCCCTTTTTCTTTTTCGACCGACTGCGCCGCCTCTCCCCCGTTTTCCTTTTCCTCCGCCCGCCTCTTTTTCCCATGGCCAAGTTCAAATCCATCCGCGACCTCGCGCTCGCCGGCAAACGCGTCTTCATCCGCGTCGACTTCAACGTCCCGCAGGACAAGGCGACCGGCGCCATCACCAACAACGCGCGCATCGTCGCCGCCCTCCCGACCATCAAGTTCGCCCTCGAACAAGGTGCCTCGGTCGTGCTCGCCAGCCACCTCGGCCGCCCGGACGGCAAGGCCAACCCGAAGTTCTCGCTCAAGCCCGTCGCCGACGAGCTCGCCAAGCTGCTTGAGAAGCCCGTGACCTTCCTGCCCGACTGCGTCGGCGCCGAGACCGAAGCCGCCTGCGCCGCCCTCAAGGCCGGCGACGTCGTCCTCCTCGAAAACCTCCGCTTCCACATCGAGGAAGAGGGCAAGGTGAAGGAGAAGCAGGCCGACGGCACCGAGAAATCGATCAAGGCTTCGCCCGAGGCCGTGGCCGCCTTCCGCGCCTCGCTCACCAAGCTCGCCGACGTCTATGTGAACGACGCCTTCGGCACCGCGCACCGCGCGCACTCCTCGATGGTCGGCGTCACCCTGCCCGAGAAGGCCGCCGGCTTCCTCATGGAGGCCGAGCTCGTCGCCTTCGCGAAGGTGGTCGAGAACCCGGCGCGTCCGCTGCTCGCCATCCTCGGCGGCGCCAAGATCGCCGACAAGATTCCGCTCATCAGCAACCTGCTCGACAAGGCCAACGCCATCATCATCGGCGGCGGCATGGCCTTCACCTTCAAGAAGGTCCTCGAGAACGTCGAAATCGGCTCCAGCCTCTTCGACGCCGAAGGGGCGAAGATCGTGGCCGACCTCGCCGCCAAGGCGAAGGAGAAGGGCGTGAAGCTCGTGCTCCCGGTCGACTACATCGCGGCCGACAAGTTCGCGCCCGATGCCGAGACCAAGATCGTCGACGACCAGGCCGGCATCCCCGCCGGTTGGATGGGTCTCGACGTGGGCCCGAAGTCGATCGCGCTCTTCCGCGAGACCATCCTCTCGGCCAAGACCATCATCTGGAACGGCCCGGCGGGCGTGTTCGAATTCGACAAGTTCGCCGCCGGCACCGCCGCGCAGGCCGAGGCCATTTCCGCGGCCACCCAGGCCGGCGCGGTCACCGTCGTCGGCGGCGGCGACACCGCCACCGCGGCCAAGAAGTTCAAGGTCGCCAAGGTCGTGACCCACTGCTCCACCGGTGGCGGTGCCAGCCTCGAGCTGCTCGAAGGCAAGGTCCTCCCCGGCGTCGCGGCCCTCGAAGGCTGATCTCCCGTGGGCCGGGCGCCACGCCCGGCCCGCATCCTTTTCCCAAACACACACACCACCAATCTCATGGCCCGTAAAATTCTCATCGCTGGCAACTGGAAGATGAACAAGACCGCCTCCGAAGGCGCCGACCTGGCCAAGGCCATCGTCGCCGCTGCCGGAAAGTCCACCGCGGTCGAAGTCTGCGTCTGCCCGCCCTTCACCGCTATCGAGTCCGTCTCCAAGGTTCTCGAAGGCTCCGACATCAAGCTCGGCGCGCAGAACATGCACGCCGCCGCCTCCGGCGCCTACACCGGCGAGACCTCGGCTGGCATGCTCCGTTCGCTCTTCTGCTCGTATGTGATCCTCGGGCACAGCGAGCGCCGCACCTACTTCGGCGAGACCGACGCGATCGTGAACCAGAAGACCATCGCGGCCCTCAAGGCCCAGCTGAAGCCCATCCTCTGCGTCGGCGAGACGTTGCAGGAGCGCGAGGCCGGCAAGGCCTTCGACGTCGTCCGCACCCAGACCGTCGCCGGTCTCGAGGGCGTGGCCAAGGAGCAGATCGCCGACGTGGTGATCGCCTACGAACCCGTCTGGGCGATCGGCACCGGCAAGGTGGCCTCGACCGAGCAGGCGCAGGAGATCCACGCGTTCATCCGCAAGCTTCTCACCGAACTCTACGGCGAGGCCGCCCAGAAGGTGCGCATCCTCTACGGCGGTTCGATGAAGCCCGACAATGCCCCCGAGCTGCTCGCGCAGCCCGACATCGACGGCGGCTTGATCGGCGGCGCGGCCCTCCAGGCCCCGTCGTTCCTCGAGCTCGTGAAGGCCGGCGCCACCGCCAAGGCCTGAGCTTCCTGATCGTCCAATCCTTCAGCCGCGGCGCCGAGTGATCGGCCCGCGGCTTTTTCGTGGGTGTCGGTCTTTCCAGCAACGCCCGGGCGAGCGATCCGACACCCGGCCGTTGGACACGGAGCAGCGGAGACAAGCCGAGAGAACACAAAGGGTTTGGAGAGGAAATGCCTCACCGCACGGTTCGCCTCCGGGATGAGTGTGCCAATTTGTGGCGTTGGGTCGGCAGCGGCGGCAGGCCGAGGGCGAAGCGGTCGAGGCGGCGGGCCATTTCGAGCAGCGCGGTGCGCACGCGGAAATACTCCGACGGGCGGTTGCGTGCGTGCCAGAGCGAGGAGACGTCGGACTCGAAGCGTCGCAGATCGTTGGCGACATTCGCGGGATCGATGCCGCGCGGGATCTTCCGCTTCTTCGCGAAACAGACGAGCAGGCCGCCGAGGACCTGCATCAACGACTGCCCGTGGGCGCCGACGAGGGCCTCGAGCAGCGCGAGCGGGTCCTGCGGTGCGGCGACTGCGGCGACGCGGGCCAGTCTCCGGCGCAGGGTCTCGATCCGGCGGTGGGCGGCGAAGGCGTGGGCTGGATCGATCTCCAGGATGCCGACGGGCAGGCCGGAGGCGGCGTCCCACCAGTCGGCGGGCCGGTGGGGCGAGGGGTCGAACCAGAGCACGAGCAGTTTCCAGGGCACGACGGCGGCGGAGCCGATCTCGCGCAGCAGGCCGGCGAAGGTGCTGGTGGCGTCGCCCAGCTCGAGGGCGTTGAAGGCGATGTCGAAACCGGCGGCGGTGGTGCCGGCGGTGTTCCAGGCGGCGGAGGCGCCGAGCAGGAGGCCGTGGTAGCTGTTGCCGAGGAAGTTGATGTGGCCGCGGTCGCCCCAGTCGGTATTGAGCAGCCCGGTGGCGCCGGTGCGGCGGCCGCGCCGGGCGAAGCCGAGGATGTTGGCGGTGGCGGTATCGAGATCGTTGATCCACCGATCCCAGCCGCAGCAGCCGGGGCAGACGTAGAACTCGCGCCCGGCGCGCCGGAAGAGCGCGCTCTTGGTGTCGTGGAGGTCGGCGGAGTAGTCCCAGTCGAGTGCGATGGCGTCGGCGGGGACCTCGGGGACGAGTCCGGGGTGGTTGCCGACGATGTCGCCCCAGAACATGGGTACGGCGCCCTCGGCGCGGACGACCCCCATGAGCCGCTTGAGGAAGTCGACGTAGAGGCGGCCGACGCCGTGCTCGGCGGCGAAGGGGGCGTTGCGGCCCTTGCCGAGGTCGAACGTCTCGTCGCAGCAGAGGTTGAACTTGTCGGAGCGGAAGAGCGGGCGGAGCTCGCGGATCATCTCGGCGACGAGTTCGAACGATCCGGGGTGGCGGCAGTCGAGCGTGTAGTGGCCCATGCGATCCCACCAGGAGAAGGGCAGGGCGGAGCCGTCGAGGTCGTATTCGTTGAGGTGTTGTTTCCGCGGGGCGACGAGGGCGGTGTAGAAGTGGCCGAAGGTGCTCAGCGAGGGCACGAGCTCGATGTGGTGGCGGGCGCAGTGCTCGTCGAGCGTGCGGATGTCGTCGGCGGTGAGCGGGTCCGAGCCGGCCCAGATGTCGGGGTGGTGGCGGAAGGCGAAGGTGTGCTCGAGGTAGAGCTGGAGGTGGTTGAGTTTATAGGACGCCATCTTCTCGACCAGCGAGAGCAGGGTCGCGAGGGTAGGGACCTTGCCGCGGGTGAGATCGTGGTAGAAGCCGCGGACCGGGTAGGCGGGGGCGTCGGCGATGTTCAGGAACGGGAGGTCGGCGTCGGATTGGCGGAGGAGTTGGCGGAGCGTCTGGAGCGCGTAGAACAGGCCGGGGTCGTCGCCCGCCGTGAGGGCGATGCCGGTGGCGTTGATCTTCAGGGTGTAGCTTTGCGGGGCGCCTTGGCCGAGGGTGCAACGGATCGGGCGGGCCTGAGGCTGGGCGCCGTCGGTGTGCGCGGCGATCTCGCGTTCGACGGCGCGGGCGAGTTCGTGGGTGCCGGCCGAGGCGTCGGGCGGCAGCGCGATGCCGGCGATCGAGGAGAGGGGGAGCGAACCGGCCCCGACCCGGAGGCGTTGCGGCGGGGGAAGCAGATGGAGCGAGCGCATGGCGGAGCTTTGTCGGCGGCCGGAGGCCGGAGCAATCCCGCGTGTGTTCGGGATGGGGGCATATTCATATAAAATGATCTCGCCAGAACGGCGGGGGCCGATTCGCATCGGCCGCTCTCGATCGCCCCCCAATAAAACCCAGGACGCCCGGACCGCTGACCTTGGCGGGTTGGCAGAATTCCGGCGACCGCCATCACCAAACCCTCGATGACGTACCTGATTCCTCTGGCTGCAGCGCTGCCTGCAAAACCGACCATTTCCGACGCAATCCAATATCAGCTGGTCGGTCTGATCGTGGTGTTCACCGCGTTGTGCTCGATCTGGCTGATTCTTGAACTGATGGGCGTGGTGTTCCGTTTTCTCGAGCGGCAACGCAAGGCGCGGGAAGCGGCGGCGTTGGTCTCGGCGGTCCCGGATTTGGAGACGACGTCGGTCGACGATAACATCGGGCCCGAGGTGGTGGCGGTCATCAGTGCCGCGGTCTACGCCAGCCTCGAGGCGGGCGCTCACATCGTGTCGATCATGCCGATCGATCGCACCGCACCGCCGCGCGATCTGCAGCTCATGGCGTGGTCGAGCGAGGGCCGCCGGCAGATCTTCGCCAGCCACAAGATTCGTTAACCCTCAGCCATCCGAATCATCATGCTACAGGATTTGATCCACTTCTTTCAGAACAGCGGCTTGGGGGAGTTCTTCACGACGACGGGCTTCGCCGACATCACCTGGCAGATGGCGGTGATGTGGGGCATCGTCGGCGTGCTGCTGTACCTCGCGATCGTGAAGGGTTTCGAGCCCTTGCTGCTCGTGCCGATCGCCTTCGGTGCCCTGGTCGCGAACCTGCCGACCCGGGGCGTCATCACCGGTGAGTTTCTGCCCAACGGCGTCTACCAGACCTCGACGTTCAAGATCGAGGGCCAGGTGCAGGAGGTCCACGGCGGCGCCGAACATGGTGGCGCGGTGACGAAGGGCTCCGACATCCAGATCAAGGTGGAGCGGGTCGAGGGCGGGCTCTACGACTTCATCGCCCAGGGCGTGAAGCTGGAGATCTTTCCGCCGATCATCTTTTTGGGGGTGGGTGCGCTCACCGATTTCGGCCCGCTGATCGCCGCGCCGCGCACGTTCCTGCTCGGGGCGGCGGCTCAGGTCGGCATCTTTCTGACGTTCTTCGGCGCGTTGCTGATGGGCTTCACGCCGCAGGAGGCGGGTTCGATCGGCATCATCGGCGGCGCCGATGGCCCGACCTCGATCTTCGTGACCAACAAACTCGCGCCGACGTTGCTCGGTGCGGTGGCGGTGGCGGCTTACAGCTACATGTCGTTGGTGCCGCTGATCCAGCCGCCGATCATGCGCCTGCTGACGACGAAGAAGGAGCGCATGATCCGCATGAAATCGCTGCGGAAGGTGTCGAAGCTCGAGAAGCTCATCTTCGCGGTGGTCGTGATGGTGGTCTGCATCCTCATCGTGCCGGATGCGGCGGCGCTCATCGCGATGCTCATGCTCGGCAATTTCCTGCGCGAGTGCGGGGTGACCGAGCGGTTGCTCAAGAGCGCGCAGAACGAGATCATCAACGTGCTCACGATCTTTCTGGGTACGAGCGTGGGTTTGACGATGGCCGGCAAGAGCTTCCTGGCGATGGGCACGATCAAAATCATCGTGCTCGGGGTGGTGGCGTTCTGCTGTTCGACCGCCAGTGGGGTGATCTTCGCCAAGATCATGAACCTGCTCAACCGGAAGAACCCCATCAACCCGTTGATCGGTTCCGCCGGCGTATCCGCGGTGCCGATGGCGGCGCGCGTGTCCCACATCGAGGGACAGCGGGCCGATCCGAACAACTTCCTGCTCATGCACGCGATGGGGCCGAACGTCGCCGGCGTGATCGGCACGGCGGTGGCGGCCGGCTACTTCATCTCGACGCTGCAATAGCCGAAAACGACAGCCGAAGCATTTCCGAGGGCGCACCGCTGGCCGGTGCGCCCTCGCGGTTTCCGGGAATCGACTCGACGGACGATTGAGCGCGCGGAAGGCTGTGCCGTTTCCGAAATACGATGGCCTCCACCGCACACGATGTTTCCTCCCGTTTTGCCCGCCGCACGCGGCGCATGCAGCGCTCGGCGATCCGCGAGATCCTCAAGGTGACCGAGGATCCGGCGATCATCTCGTTTGCCGGGGGATTGCCGAATCCGAGCACCTTTCCGGTCGCCGACGTGGCCGATGCCGCGGCGAAGGTGCTCCGGGATGCGGGTACGGCCGCGCTGCAGTACGCGACGACCGAGGGCTACCGGCCGCTGCGGGAGCTGATCTCCCGACGCTACGCGGAGAAACGCGGCCTCGCGATCGACCCCGACGAGATCCTCATCACCAACGGTTCGCAGCAGGGCCTCGACCTTCTGGGAAAGGCGCTGCTCGATGCGGACGACGTGGTGCTGCTCGAGCGGCCGGCCTACCTGGGGGCGATCCAGGCGTTCTCGTCGTACGAGCCGCGTTTCGTCTCGGTGCCGATGGAGGAGGATGGTCCGGCGCTGGGTGCGTTGGAGGCCGCGCTGGATGCCTGCCGTCCGAAGATTCTGTACACGGTGCCGAATTTCCAGAACCCCTCGGGCCTGTCGTATTCGCGCGCGAAGCGTGAGGCGGTGGGGGCGCTTTGCCGGGAACGCGACGTGGTGCTCGTCGAGGACGATCCGTACGGCGAGCTGCGCTTCCGCGGGGAGCCGTTGCCGGCGTTGCGGACGTATTGCCCGGGCAGCGTGCTGCTGGGGTCGTTCTCGAAGGTGGTGGCGCCGGGGCTGCGGCTGGGCTGGATCTGCGCCCCGCGGCGTTTGATGGACTATCTGGTGACGGCGAAGCAGGGGGTGGATCTGCATTCGAACTATTTCGCGCAACGCGTCGTCCACCAACACTTGCTCGACCATGACCTGGATGTCCATCTCGCCGCCATCTGCGCCCTCTACGGGCGGCAACGCGACGCCATGGTGGCGGCGGCGAACCGGTATTTCCCCGCGGGGGTAAGGATCAGCGAACCCGATGGTGGCATGTTTCTCTGGGCGAGTCTGCCCGAAGGGGTGTCGGTCGCGGCGCTGTTCAAGAAGGCGATCGAGCGCAAGGTGGCGTTCGTGCCCGGGTCGGCGTTCTACGCCGATGTCGCCGACGACCGGCATTTCCGTCTCAACTTCTCGAATTCGGACGAGGTCCGGATCGAGGAGGGCATGCGCCGGCTCGGCGAGGCGCTGCGCGAGGCGATGCCGAGCGGGTGACGGGAGCCTTCGCTCCGGCCGGGAGGAGGAAGTCCTCCGCGAAGCAAACAACGCGTTTTGATGATGCGATCGCACCATCAAAACGCGTTGTTTGGTCTTGGCGGCGGTGGGCGAGCGGCTCGGATGCAGGCACGCAACTGGCCGGCTGAGCGGGCGAGAGGCGTGGTCCGCGTCTGTGGTGCGCCTGGAGGGCGCCGTGCTGGCGCGGCAGCCGAATCGTGGGCTCAGACTCCGGGGACCTTGGCGCGCTTGAACTCGACCTCGATGGCGTCGATCGAGAGTTTGATCTCGTAGACGCACACGCTCATCGATGCGACGAAGCAGGCGAGCGAGGAAGCGAAGAGGAGCAGGCCCTCGTTGGGGAAATCATGGACCATCGCGCCCATCGACAAGGCGGCGAGGATGATCGAGGCGAGGCCGAGAATCTGCATCTTGCGGATCAGGTGCAGGCGGCGGCGGATGTTGATCAGCTGCACCTCCCAATGCGGCTGGGGCGTGGCGATGTGCTCGGCGAGCATCTTGCGGGCGACGCCGGTGAGGCCGAGAAAACGGTTGGTGTAGGCGAGGAAGAGCAGGGAGATGGCCGGAAAAATGAGCGCGGGAATGCCAGGGTTCATGATTGGGTGGGGCGATTGCAACGGGCGGCAAGGCGTCCCGCAAAACCGAAAACGGCCCGTGCGCGACGGAAACGTCGAGGGACTGGGAGCTGCTGTGTTTCCAAAGTGTCGCAAAAAGAAGGGCGCCGGATTGCCGGCGCCCGATCGGGGGAAAACGGGGAGGGGGTCAGTTGATCGAGTTCTGGCCCGCACCCTCGGCGGTCATCCGGAAACGCTGGCCCTTGACCTCGACCTGAAGGTTTCGGCCCGGGTTGTAGGAAATCGACACCTTCCCGTTTTTGCTCACGAACCGGGTGTCGCCCTTCACCAGGTCGCCCGAGAAGAGCACCTGTTTGTCGACCACTTGGGTGACGGTGACGCGCACATCACCGACGGCGATGAGCTGGAGGACGTCGCCCACCGGCGCCTGGACCGGAGGCGGGGAAGGATCCGCGGAATCCGAGAAGATGGCGCGCACGACAAACACGAGGATGAGCAACGCGATCACAGCGCTGCCCGCGATGAGGGGGAGTTTGAGCTGGCGCCGCCGGTCGGCACTGGGGGCTCCGGTGACGACTGCGGTCGGGATCGAACGCGGTGAGGGGGATCCATCGTCCGCCCCCTCGACGGGGCCCGCTGCGTTGGGGGCGCCGGAGGTTTTGCTCGTATCCGGCAGGTCGAGTCGGCCCATGATCTCGCGGGATTCCCCGTGCCGGCGGTTCTCGCGGGGGCCACCCAGCCCGAGCCCGGCGTAGTCGATCAGGAGCTTTTCGGAGTTGAGCTTGAGGTATTGGGCGTAGGTGCGAAGGAAGCCGCGGACGTAGATGTCGGGCAGGTTGATGTCGAAGACGTTGCCCTCGAAGCGTTGCAGATAGTCGCTGCGGATCTTGGTCGCTTCCGCGGCTTCGCGGATGGAGATGCCTTTGCGTTTCCGTGCTTCCTCGAGTCGCTCGCCGATGGTCTGCATGGGGGGAATGTGGGGGAAAGGGAGGGGGAGGGGAAGTGCGATTTGGCCCGCAACACGGCGGCCGGGCATGGGGCCGCCGGTGCGGGCTGGTGAACCGGCTCAGAGGCGGTCGAGGTCGGCGAGGATTTCGCGCGGTTGGGCGCCGTTCTCGGGACCGACGATCCCCTTCTGCTCCATGAGCTCCATGAGGCGGGCGGCACGGTTGTAGCCGATACGTAGGCGCCGTTGGAGCATGGAGGTGGAGGCGCGTTTGGTGCTCTTGAGCACATCGATGGCCTGCGGGAGGAGCTCGTCGTCGCTGCCCTCCTCCAGATCGGAAAGGCCGTCGCCTTCGTCGTCGGCGCCGCCCCGGTCGACCTGGTCCTGCACTTCCTGGCGATAGGCGGGCGGCCCGTTCTTCTTGAGGTGCTCGACCATGCGGGCGATCTCCTCGTCGGAGATGAACGCGCCCTGGGCGCGGACCAAGCGGCTGGTGCCGGGCGGCATGAACAGCAGGTCGCCGCGGCCGATGAGCTGGTCGGCGCCGGCCTCGTCGAGGATGACTCGGCTGTCGACTTTGGAGGTGACCTGGAAAGCGATACGCGAGGGGAGGTTGGCCTTGATGGAGCCGGTGATGATGTTCACCGAGGGGCGCTGGGTGGCGACGATGAGGTGGATGCCGGCGGCGCGGGCGAGCTGGGCGAGGCGGGCGATCGAGGTTTCGATTTCCGCGGGGGCGACCATCATGAGATCGGCCAGCTCGTCGATGATGCAGACGATGTAGGGGAGCTTCTCGGGGATCTCGATTTCGAGGTCGCGCGGAACCTCGAGGTTGAGCGCGGTGGGAACTTCGGCGACGGCGCCGTCCTTGTCCGCATCCTTCTCGGCGGCGGGCGCGGCCTCGGGGGCTTTGCGGGTATTGAAAGAGATGATGTTGCGCACCCCGCATTTGGCGAAGATCTGGTAGCGCTTCTCCATCTCGGCGAGCAGCCACTTGAGGGCACCGGGGACCTTCTTGGGCTCGGTGACCACCGGGATGAGCATGTGCGGGAGGGAGTTGTAGACCTGCAGCTCGACGATCTTCGGGTCGACCATGAGCAACCGCACCTTTTTCGGGCCGGCGTGGTAGACGAGGGAGGCGACGATGCTGTTGACGCAGACCGATTTGCCCGAGCCGGTGGCGCCGGCGATGAGCAGATGGGGCATGCGGGCGAGGTCGGCCACGATGGGGGCGCCGGACACATCCTTGCCGAGCGCGATCGGGAGCTCGGCCTTCGAGTCGCCCCAATCGGCCGATTCGAGGATCTCGCGCATGCCGACCGGGGTGGGGTTGCGGTTGGGGACCTCGACGCCGACCACGCCCTTGCCTGGCACCGGAGCGAGGATACGCACGGACTGCGCCCTCATGCCGAGCGCGATGTTCTTGTCGAGGCTGGCGATCTTCTCCACGCGCACGCCGGGGGCCGGCATGATCTCGTAGCGGGTGATGACGGGGCCGGTATGGATTTCACCGAGACTGACCTCGACGCCGAACTCGCCGAGGGTGCGCAGGAGGGTCTCGGCGTTGGTGAAATGCTCCTCCTCGTTGGTGGCGGCGTTCACCTTCACCGGTTCCTTGAGCAGGTCGAGGGTCGGGAAGACGTAGTCTTCGCTGCGAGTCGGCTGCGGAGTGCTGGCTTTTTTCGTCTGTTCGGGCGCAACGATCTTGAGGCTGAGCTTGTTGGCGGCGGGGTCCGGCGTCGGGCTGGCGGGAGCGGCCGTTGTGGCCGGGGCCGACGCAGCGGGCGTGGCCGCGCCCATCGAGATGCTGCCGATCGAGGGCTTGTCGGTGTTGAAGGAGGGCGGCGTGGAGGGGCGCGCCGGGGCGGGGGGCGGGGGTGGAGTTTTCTCGGCGGGCTCGGGGGTGTTGTTGCGAAGCGAAAGGGTTTTCTCGGGATTGCGGCCGGGGGGGGCTCCGCCCGGGGTGGGTTCGCCACCCTTCGGCAGGGTGAGCCGTTTGATGTCGGTGGGCGGCGGCACGGTGGCGGCGGCCTGACGCTTGAGTTCGGCGAGGGCCTGCTCCTTGAGCTTGGCGCGGGCTTCGGCGCGGAGTTTCTTGATCTCCTCGCGCTCGAGCCGGCGCAGTCGCCAGTTTTCCCGCACGCTTTGGATCCAGGCGAAGAACTTGTCGAACTGCGAGCCGAGGTCGCGGGTGAGCACGAACATCAGGCTCAGGAAGAAGAAGACGACCAGCACGACGGCCGAACCGAACACGCCGACGGTGCGCTCCATCAACGTGCGGTAGAGGAAGTGGCCGACCTGGCCGCCGGGCCCGAGTGCGTAGGTGTTGGCCGGGCTCACGAAGAGGCCCGCCCAGTCCTTCTGCATCTCGGCGATGGCGCAGGCGCAGATCAGGCAGACGAGCATCGCCACGGCGCGGGCGGAAGCGAGGCGGCGCATGCCGCGGGTGTAGATGAAGGCGAGCCAGAAGAAGAAGCCGGCGATGAGCCACGCGGCGCCTCCGATCGAGCGGAAGAGGAAGGCCGCGGTCTGGGCTCCGAGGATACCGACCGGGTTCACCCCTTTGGGCGGAATCTCCACGATCGTGCCATCGGGGGCGGATTCGGCGGCGATTCCCATCTGCGGGATCTGGTCGCTGTCGAAATAGGCCATCGCGACGGTGAGCAACGTGGCCACCATCAGGCAGATTATGGCCATGACCCACCGGGGCTGGTAGGTCGGGGCGATATAGGAGGGGCCGTTGCGTTTGGACGAGCTGTCGCTTTTTGCCATCGGGTGCAGGCTTAGGGTTGAGGGCGGCGAGGCTAGGGGAATCCCGCTCCGAAGTAAATTCAGCCTCCCATTTTTCATGGAATTCTTAACAGTGCTCGCGATGCATTTGCCAGTACGTTTTCAACCGCTGTACCAAGCCCGGGTCTGGGGTGGGCGCGCCCTCGGCCAGGTTTTCCCGCGCACGTTGCCCGGTTCCGAGCCGATCGGCGAAAGCTGGGAGGTCGTCGACCGCCCCGAGGCCCAGTCGATCGTGCGCGACGGCCCGCTGGCCGGCATGAGCCTGCGCGAGGCGTTGCATTTGCGCTGCGCCGACTGGATCGGGCCCGACTGGCCCGTGGCGAAGCCGTTTCCGATCTTGGTCAAATGGCTCGATTGCCGCGAGCGGCTGAGCCTGCAGGTGCATCCCCCGGCGGAGATCGCGCCGGCGATGAAGGGGGAGCCCAAGACCGAGAACTGGTACCTGGCCGACATCGAGGGCGAGGCCGGCCTCATCCTCGGTCTCAAGCCGGGTGTGACGCGCGAGCAGTTCGAAGCCTCGATCCACGCCAACACCCTCGAGGGTTGCGTGAACCGTTATCCGGTGCAGCCGGGTGACTCCGTGCTCGTGCACAGCGGCACGGTGCATGCGATCGACGCCGGGTGCCTCATCCTCGAGATTCAGCAAAATTCGGATACGACCTACCGGGTCTACGACTGGGGGCGCATGGGACTGGACGGCAAGCCGCGCGCGATGCACATCGAGGAGTCGATGAAATCGATCCTTTTCGACGAGGCGCCGCCGCCGATCGTGCGCGCCGCGGACAAGGAGGCGGTGATCGCCGATTGCCGCGAGTTCCGCATCCGTCGCGTGCCGGTGAAGCAGGGGGCGGCAGTTTCGTTCATTGCCGGCGAGCAGTGCCGGCTGTTCTCGGTGGTGCGCGGGCGCCTCGTGGCCAACGGCCTGCCGGTCGATCCGTTCATCGCCGGCGACAACGCCCTGTTGCCGTTTGCGGGCGGTTTCACGTTCACCGCGGAGGAGGATTCTCTCGTCCTGGTGACGGAGAACTTCTCCTGATCGCCTCCGGAATACGGCGTCGCGGAGCTTGAACTGGGCTCCGCGACCGCTCTAACTATCCCGTTTTACCCCGGTCGGGCGGCGCCATCGGCGCGGCCGGGGATCGGGGGTACCCGATCGCACCGATTTCGACAGCACATGGCCAGCCACAAGGAAGACTACTACGAATTGCTCGGCGTTTCCCGTGACGTTTCCGCGGACGACCTGAAGAAGGCCTACCGCAAGCTCGCGGTGAAGTATCACCCCGACAAGAACCCGGGGGACAAGTCGGCGGAAGAGCGGTTCAAGCAGATCTCGGAGGCCTACGACGTGTTGCGCGACGCCGACAAGCGCGCCGCCTACGATCGTTTCGGACATGCCGCCTTCGCCCAGGGCGGCGCCGCGGGGCCGCGGGGGGGCGGTGGCGGCGGTGGTTTCCACGATCCGTTCGACGTGTTCCGCGAGGTCTTCGGCGGCGGTGGTGGCGGCATCTTCGAGGAGTTTTTCGGCGGCGGCGGCGGCGGCGGTGGAGCCGGTGGAGCCCAGCGCGGCGCCGACAAGCGCTACGATCTCGAGATCACGCTCGAGGAGGCGGCCAGCGGCGTGGAAAAGGAGATCACTTTTCGCAAGCTCACCGAGTGCGAGCATTGCAGCGGCTCGGGCGCCGAGCCGGGCTCGAAGCGTGTGCGCTGCTCAACTTGTCAGGGCCATGGCCAGGTGACGACCTCCCGCGGTTTCTTCACTTTCCGGCAGACCTGCCCGAGTTGCGGTGGCACGGGTTCGCGCGTCGAACGGCCCTGTGCGAAGTGCCGCGGCGAGGGACGGGTGCAACAGGACTCGAAGGTCAAGGTGCGCATCCCCGCCGGTGTCGACACGGGCACGCGCCTGCGCTCCTCGGGCAACGGCGAAGCCGGTTCCCTCGGCGGCGGGCCGGGCGACCTCTACATCGTGCTGCACGTGGCCGCGCACGAGGTGTTCGAGCGGCAGAACGACGACCTCTTCTGCGAGATCCCGATCAAGTTCACACTGGCCACGCTGGGCGGCACCATCGAGGTGCCCACGCTCACGGGCAAGGCCTCGCTCAAGATCCCGACCGGTACCCAGTCTGGCACCACATTCCGGCTGAAGGGCCGCGGCCTGCCGAGCCTGCGCGGCGGGCACCCCGGCGACGAACTGATCCGCGTGCACGTCGAGGTGCCGACCGCGCTCTCCTCGGACCAGCGCAAGAAGCTCGAGGACTTCGCGATCGCCTGCGGCGATGCCGACGAACCGGTCTCGAAGAGTTTTCTCGAGAAGGCGAAGAAGTTCTTCCAGTGAGGTAGCGGCGGCGGGGCAGAGAATCGGGAACTCAGCGTGGACGCGCCCCGGCGCGCGTCTACGCTGAGTTCCCGATTGTTTCTCCGCAGAAAAGAGTTCCCGATCCCATCATGCGCATCGTCCTTCTCGGTTCCGGCCGCGGCTCCAACGCCGAGGCCATCCTCAATGCCCAGCGCGAGGGCCGGCTCGGTCGTGCCGAGGTCGTCGGCATCTTCTGCGACAAGCCCGATGCGCGCATGCTCGAGCTCGGGCCGCGCTTCGGCGTGCCGGCGCATTTCGTCGATCCCGCCCCGTTCCGGACCAAGCTCGAGGGCGAGGGCGAGGCCCGCTTCATCGCGGCGCTGCGCGCGGCCCAGCCCGATCTGGTCGTGCTCGCCGGCTTCATGCGCGTGCTCAAGCCCGGTTTCCTCAACGCGTTCGCCGGCCGCATCGTCAACCTCCATCCGAGTCTGTTGCCGAGCTTCCCGGGGCTCGACGGGATCGGCCAGGCCTACCGCCACGGCGTCAAGGTCACCGGCTGCACCGTCCACGAGGTCGACGCCACCGTCGACGGCGGGCGCATTCTCGACCAGGAGGCCGTGCGCATCGAGGATGCGGACACGGAGGAGACTCTCGCCGCCAAGATCCATGCCGCCGAGCACCGCCTCCTGCCGGCGGTGATCGCGCGCCTGAGCAACGAACCCCGTTTCATCCGTAAGCCATGAGTCTCGTCGAAGCCAAGATCCTGATACCGCTGGCCGCCGTCGAGGCGGTCGAAACCGCCCTCGAGGAAGCCGAGAACGCCGACTGGGGGGTCTTCGAGGATCGCCCGACCGCCTCGGCCTGGCTCGCCAGCTATTTCCCCGACGAGACGGCGGTCCGCGAGGCGGTGCGCCGCGCCCGCAACGATCTCAGGAGCATCGCCGACATCGCCGAGCCGACGCTCCACGCGGTCGTCGATTCCGACTGGCGCGAGAGCTACAAGGCTCATTTCAAGCCGTGGAGCCACGGCCGCATGCACTGGATTCCGGTCTGGGAGCGCGGGTCCTACCCGTTGCCCGAGGGGGCCGTGGCGGTGCTGCTCGACCCGGGCATGGCCTTCGGTACCGGAAATCATGAGACGACGCGCCTGTGCTGCGAGCGCATGGTGGCGTTCGCCGAGGCGCAGCGACTGCAGCCCCGGTCGCCGCGGCGCGATCTGCGTGTGATCGATGCGGGTTGCGGCTCGGGCATCCTCGCCATCTCGGCGGTCAAGCTCGGCTTCGGCTCGGTCGTGGGCTTCGACAACGATCCCGAGGCCGTGGCGGTCAGCAACGAGAACGCCGAACTCAACGACGTGGTCGGCCAGCTCGAGTTTTCCGTCGGCGATCTGATCACCGGTCTGCGCTGCCGGCAGGCGGATCTGGTGATGGCGAACATCCTCGCCAACGTGCTCCGGCAGTTCGCCCGGGAGCTGGTCGCGGTCGTCGCCCCCGGCGGCTGGCTGGTGCTCAGCGGTATCCTGGCCACGGAGATCGAGGCGGTGCGCCGCGATTTCGCGATCGTCGCTCCCGGCTGGGCGATGGAAAGCCGCACGCTCGGCGAGTGGGCCGATCTGAAGCTGGTGCGGCCCGAGTGAACGGTTTGGGCGGTTGCCTCGACCAACAAAACGGCCGGCCTCGGATGAGGCCGGCCGTTTTGTTGGTCAAGGTCGTGTTCAGCGGGCGGTTACGGTGACCGGGATCGTGATCTCGCCTTCGCCGACTCCGCTGACGAACAAGTTGCCCTCGCCGGGCTGACCGCCCTGCACCGCGATGGTCGCCGAGGTGGCGCCCGCCGGGATGATCACCTCGGGCATGATCACGGATTTCGGCACGTCGGTGGTCACATCGACGAGGAGGCCGCCTTCGGGCGCGGGGGAACCGAGCGAGAAGGTGAGCATGGTCCGGCCGCCGCTGCGCAGCGAGAGGGCGCTCGGGGCCACGTCGAGCGAGATGCCGTCGACGCGGAAGGTGCCGACCTCCTGGCTGGTCAGGCCGTTGTTGAGGGTGACCTGGTAGGAACGTCCGGCGGGTACAGCCGGCACGGCGAACGAGACCGCGTTGGGCGATTCGAACACGGTGCGGGCCGGCACGCTGTCGAGATAGACGACATCCTGCGGGGTGAAACCGCGGCCGACGATGGCGATGCGCGAACCGATCGGACCGCGCACGGCCTCGAGGGTGTAGACGCAGCGGTTGACCAGTTTGATGGTGCGCAGCTCGGAGAAATCCTCGCGGGGGAAGGTCTGTTCGCCGCTCTCGGCGATGTAGTTGAGGAGAATGTAGTAGGTCGCCTCGGTGCGGCCGGCCGGCATGCGGTAGTCGAACTCGTAGAGACCGCCGCCGAGCTCGCTCGGGCTCATCGCGAAGATCTGTCCGTCGATCACGATGCTGACCTTCAGCGAGCCCTTCACGATGTTGGGCGAGCGCGGTTTCGCTTTCGCGGTGATGGTGTAGATGCGCGACGGATTCTCGGCGACGGAGTCCGCGGTCATGTTGACGATGGGCGAGCCGCACCCTCCGAGGAGGAGGGCGAGCGTCGCTGCGGCGCCGAGAAGGCCGCGTTTCCAGAAAGAGACCTGCGAGTGGTGCATAAAAGTTTGCCGGGGTTCGCGTTTTCGTAGCGTGGTGGCCGGCGCAGATGGCAAAACCTCTAACGATCACGGAGCAGTCAGAGCAAGAAAAAGCCGAGACGTCGGTTCTCGGTGTGTACGTGCACGTGCCGTTCTGTTCCACGACCTGCGAGTATTGCGCATTCTACCAGGTGCGGCCGGAAGGCGACGACCTGATGCGCTATCTGCGGGAGTTGGAGACGGAATTCGCGTTGGTTCCGACGCCGTTGCGGGCCGACACCGTCTTCTGGGGCGGGGGCACACCGGGGCTTCTGCCGCCGAAACACCTCGCCGAATTGTGTGCGCTCGTGCGGCGCAACCTCGCCGTGGATCCGGTCGAGTGGAGCGTGGAGATGGCGCCGGGCACGGTGACGAAGGAGCGCCTGCAGGCGCTGCGCGACGGTGGTGTCACGCGCATCTCGCTGGGCGTGCAGAGCCTGCACCCCGAGATGCTCGTCGCGCTCGGCCGGAGGCATTCGCGCGAGCAGGCCTTGCGCGCCTACGACCTGGTGCGGGCCGCCGGCTTCGCATCGGTGAATCTTGACCTGATCTTTGCCGTTCCCGGGCAGGATGCGGCGGCGTGGCGCGCCGATCTCGCGGCCGCGGTGGCGCTCGGGCCCGACCACATCTCGACCTACTGTCTGACGTTCGAGGAGGACACCGCGCTGTTCGTGAAACTCTCCGAGGGCAAGGTCACCCTCGACGTGGAGAAGGAAGCGGCGTTCTACGAGACGACCTGGGACGAACTCGGCGCGGCCGGTTTCGCCCAATACGAGATTTCCAACTATGCGCGGCCGGGGCATGCGTGTCGCCACAACCTAAACACCTGGGCGATGCAGGAGTGGCTCGGGTTCGGGCCCTCGGGTGCTTCGCAGCATGCCGGTTGGCGTTACCAGAACCCGCCGGATCTCACCGCGTGGCGCGCGGATCTCGCGGCGGGCCGACGCGGCACGATGGACCGCACCGAACTCACGCCCGAGCTGCTCGCCGCCGACACGCTGATCTTCGGGCTGCGCTGCAACGCCGGCGTGGATCTGACGGCGGCCGAGCGGCGGTTCCCGTCGGCAAACTGGGGTGCCTATCGCACCCTCGTGACCCGGCTGGTTGCCGAGGGCGTGGCGGAGTGGGGCGGGGTGGATGTGGTGCGTCTCACTCGCCGTGGGCGATTGCTGGCGGATTCGGTCGGCACTGCCGTGCTGGAGGTGGGGTGATCGTTTTCTTCGGGAAAGCGTCGCCTGCATGGGCCGACGCGGAAGACGGCCGCGGGTCTCCCTCCCTCCGCAGGAGGTGAACACCGGCATGAATCGTGCAACTTTTGCTGCGCTGCCGTGTGCTTTGGCCTGCACGGACATGAAACTACTCCTTTCCCTTCTACTGTGGACGCTGCTGCTCGCGCTTTGTTGGCCGCTGGCGCTGCTGTTCCTCGTCTTGTTTCCGATCCTCTGGTTGCTCGCGATTCCGTTCCGGATCGTGGGTGGGTTGATCGAGGCGGTGTTGGCGCTGGTGCGCACGCTGCTTTTCTTGCCGGCGCGTCTGCTCGGCTACCGCGGTCCGTGAGCAATTTTTGGAGGGAGGTTTCTCGTTGGTGTCCAGGATTCCACCTCGGAAACGGCGGCAGGCGGGGGGCGGCAAACGGCGCCCTGGTTCGTTGCGGCCGGGGTTCGGCGCCAGGTGGTCTCAATTCGGGAACTCGACCTTGGCGGTGAGCTCGGGGGTGAGGTGTTTGTCGGGGTTCTGGATCCCGACCTTGATCTGCAGCGTGCCCTTCTGGCGGTTGGCCTCGGGGGAGATCTCGGCCACGATGCCTTCGTAGAGCTTGTCCGGGTACGCTTCGGGGATGACGCGGCAGGTGTCGCCGAGCGCGATCTTGGCGAGGTCGCTCTCGCTGATGTCGAGCTCGACCTGCAGGTCGGTCGGGTCGGCGACAGCGAGCAACGCGGTGCTGGGGCCGCGGGTGCCGCCGAAGCTCTGCGGGGTCACGAGTTCGCCGGGTTCGACGAGCTTCTCGAGGACGACTCCGGAAATTGGTGACTTGATCACGGTCCAGTCGAGGTAGGTGCGGGCGAGATCGAGCTGACCTTGAACCTCGCGGATGGCGGCGCGGGCGGCCTCGACGGCGAGGCGGGCCTCGTCCTCCTGGTCGATGGAAACGACGTTTTTTGCGAAGAGTTCGTGGATGCGGCGGTAGGCGAGCTCGGCGCGTTCGAGGGCGACCTGCGCGGAGGCGAGGCGGCCTTCGGCTTGTGCGACATTGGCGCGCTGTTCGGCATCCTCGAGGCGGACGACGATCTGGTCCTTCGCGACCGCATCGCCCTTCTTGACGCCGATCCAGGCGACCACGCCCTGGAAGCGCGGGCTGATCTCGATGCGCTCGCGGTTGATGATGTAGCCGGAAACGGTGAGGAGCGCAGAACCGCTCCTCGCCGTTTCCGTAGAGGGCGGCGTGGGGACGCTGTCCGCGGGGCGGGCGGACGCGGTGGGGGCGGAGGTGCCCGGGGAGCTTGCTTCGGCGTTCTTGGCGTACGGATCGGTGCCGACGACGCGCCGCTCGGCCTCGGCGCGGGGCCAGGCGAAGTAGCCGGCGGCGAGGGCGGCGGCGAGCACGCCGATGAAGATCAGACGGACCGGCCCGCGGGGACGGCGCTTGCGGGCGGGATCGATGCGGAGTTGGGAGAGGTTCGAGGGTTTCATTGGAACTCGGAACGGAAAACTCGGGACGCGAGAGAGCCGGAGCGGGAGTGCGGGAACCGGAAAGTGCGGAAGGGGAAGTGGGCGTGATGCTCAACTGCGAGGAGACGCCTCGAGTGACGGTGAGAAATGGTGGTTCTACACAGATTTGAGGGAGGCGATGACGGGGAGGCGGGAGGCGCGGAGAGCGGGAAGAAAACTGCCGACGAGACCGACCCCGACCGAGAAGAGCACGCCCTTGGTGGCCAGCGCGGGCGTGATCTGGAACTCGAATACAGTCTCGGTGAACGTTTCCCAGCCGATGGTGCCGGCGCTGTAGCCCTGCATCGGCAGGGCGAAGATGCAGCCGAGCACGCCGCCGATGGCGGCGAGAAGGGCGCCTTCGAGGAGGAAACCCAGCAGGATGCTGCGGCGGCGGTAGCCGAGCACGCGCAGTGTGCCGATCTCGCGGGTACGGGCGCCCACGCTGGCATAGAGGGTGTTCATGGCGGCGAAGACGGCGCCGATCGACATGATCACCGCGAGCCCGTTGCCGAGCAGGCGCGGGAGCATCGCGGAGCGAGTCTGCTCCCGGTAGTAGTCGATCTCGGGCACGACCTTCATCTTGAGGCGGCGTTCGGCCTCGAGCAGCGGCTTGAGCGTCGCGGCCGCGTCGGCGGAGGCGGGGCGGAGCAGCACGCTGGAGAAGTCGGGCCGGTCGAAGGCGTTGCGCGCCTCGTCGGCATCCATCCAGATTTCGGAGTCGAAGGCGCTGCGGTCGCCGTCGAAATGGCCGACGACGGTCAGCTCGACGCCGCCGGACTTGAAGCGGTCGCCGAGGCGCATGGCGGCGAAGCGGGCGGCGAGGCGCCGGGCGACGACGACCTCGCGCCGGCCGGGCTCGAACCAGCGGCCGGCGACGAGCGTGACCTGCGGGCGGAGCTGGCGCGCCTGCGGGCCGACGCCACGCAGGAAGGCGTTGGCGCTGCCGGAGCCGTCGATGCGCGGGAGGTTGAGGATGATGTCGACGTCGGCGGTGGCGAGCGGCTGGCCGTCGGTGTCGCGGGCGACGCTGGTCTGGTAGCGGATGATGTTGTACTGCTCGCGGGTGACGACGCTGGTGGTTTCGGCGAGGGCGCCCTGGCGCACGACGAGCAGGTTGCGCGGGTCGCCGGTGTTGCCGCTGGAACTTTCGATGCCGGCGGCGAGGGCCTGCAGGACGACGAAGACCGCGACGACCAGCGCGAGTCCGAGGATCGTGGCGACAGTGGAGCGCCAGCGGACGAAGACCGAGCGGAAGTGGTATTTGAAGAGATGCAGCACGGGTGGCGGCGGTCGGTGGATTCAGTCCAAGGTCTTGAGGCCTTCGACGACGCTGAGGCGGGCGACGGACCAGGAGGGCATGAGGCTGGAAACGATGCCGAGCGCGGCGGCCACGACGGCGGCGATGCCGAGGATGCGCGGGGTGACGGTGAGCGTGGGGAACAGGCCGCCGGTGAGCGTGGGCGCATCGACCAGGGAAAGCATGCCCCAGGTGCCCCCGGCGCCGAGGGCGAAGCCGGCGGCGGCCAGACCGAAGCTTTCGGCGAGGATGAAGGCGAAAAGCTCGTGGCGACGGAAACCGAGCGCCTTGAGGATCGAAAGCTCCCGGAGGCGTTCGCGCACGGCCATGCTCATGGTGCTCGCGCAGACGAGCAGCAGGGCGAAGACCACGACCGAGCTGATCGAGGAGATGAGCAGGCGGATGTTGGCCCACATGGACACGAAGCTCAGCTGGAAGGCGCGCTCGGTCTCGGCGAGCACTTCGGCGGAGGTATTGGCGAACGCGCCGTTGATGGCGTCGATCGCCGGCGAGACCGAGTCGGCGTCGCGGGCTTTCACCCACCACATGCCGACCGTGCCGGGGTCGCCGAGCAGTTCGTCGAGGTACTTGTGGTGGAAGAAGACGTTGCGGTCGTCGGTGGTGCCCTCGTAGATGCCCGCGATCGTGAGTTCGAGGTCGATCGGGTAGATGTTGCCCGTGATCGGGACCCGGTCGCCGACCTTCATGCCGTAGCGTTTGGCGGTATCGATGCCGACAAGACAGCTGGTGCGGTTGGCGATCCATGCGGCGAGCTGCTCGCGGGGGAGTCTGGCCTCGCCGAAGACGGCTTCGAGTTGCCCCGGCTCCATCGCGAACTGGGCCCAATAGGTCGTGCCCTCGCCCTTGTAGGTGCCGCCGAAGAAGGTGAGCGGGGTGACGGCCTCGACGCCGGGAAGGCGTTCGATGATGGCGCGTTGGCGGACGGGTAGTGGGGCGGCGATCGAGACCTTGTTGCGTACGGCGATACGGAGCGCGGTGCCGGCATCCTCGGGCGGGTTCATCAGCTCGTTGAGGAACACCTGGAGGATCACCACCAGTGCCAGACTGACCGCGACGCTGAGGACCGAGAGCAGGGCCCGGCGCTTGTTGCGGAAGGCGTTTTTGAGGATGAAACCGGGGATGGTCATCGCGGGAAACCGCAAGGCGGAAAGCGGAAAGTGGAGAACTCGGAACTGGGAACGGGGAAGGTCGAACGGAGACAGGAACGGGCGGGGGCGGAGCGGCGTCGCCACGCTCAGGTGACGAGTTCGCCTTTCTCGAGGTGGATGCTGCGGGTGCCGTAGGTGGCGGCCTTGGGATCGTGGGTGACGACGATGACCGTCTTTCCGGCGTCGCGACTGAGGGTCTGGAGGATCTCGAGGACCTCGGTGGCGGAGTGGGAGTCGAGGTTGCCGGTGGGTTCGTCGGCGACGACGAGTTTGGGGTCGGTGACGAGGGCGCGGGCGATGGCGACGCGTTGTTCCTGGCCGCCGGAGAGTTGCCGGGGCAGGTGTTTCATACGGTCGCCGAGGCCGACCATCTCGAGCGCGGTGGTGACGAGGCGGCGACGCTCCTTGCCGGAGAGGCGGGTGAGCAGGAGCGGCAGCTCGACGTTCTCGAAGGCGGTGAGGACGGGGATGAGGTTGAAGGTCTGGAAGACGAAGCCGACGTTCTGGTTGCGCCAGTCGGCCAGTTCGGACTCGTCGAGCGCGGCGATGTTGTGCTCCTGCACGATGCAGTCGCCCGAGGTCGGCCGATCGATGCCGGCGATGATGTGGAGGAGGGTCGATTTGCCCGAACCCGATGGGCCCATGAGGGTGAGGTACTCGCCCTCGTCGATGGTGAGCGAGATGCGGTTGAGCGCGGTGACGTTGATCTCGCCCTGACGGAAGACGCGGGAGAGTTCACGGATCCGGACGATCGGAGTTCGGGTCATGCAGCGGGCAGGCTGCGCAGATTCGGGGCCGGAGTCAAAGGGCTGGCGACTGGCGGTCGCGGGCGGGGATGCGCGGGCGGGCGACCCCAAACGAACATCGATCACCGAACTTTGGACACCGAAGATCGAACGGGCGGATTCGCGCGAGACGGTAGGCAATCTACGACTGCAAGGCCCGCCGCCTTGCTTCGTGCGAGGCAGGGAGGGCGGGGGCGGCTCCAGCCCCCGCAGGCGCCCCGGGTCTCGTGTGATTTTCGCCCGTGTGGATGGCCTCGTCATCCAGCCATGGAGGGCGCCGGCGAGCGGCGAACCTCCGGGGTGGGCGATTTCGCCATCCGGATAGGGGCTACACTGAGGGGGCCGGGAGGAGCCCGTCGTTGCGGGCGCCGTGCAGGGTGCTCGCGAGAAAAGGGATGAGCTGCTTCTTGCGGCTGACGATGCCCTGGAGGTCGAAGGTATCTTCGCGGTCGGCGTGTGGATAGGAGATCCGTGCGATGAAGTCGGCGTCGCCTTTCACCAGCATCAGCGAGTTCTGGGTGTTGATGTCGGTGACGAACAGGCAGGAGAAGAGCAGGTTCTCGCTCCGGCGGAGCTGGTCGAGGGCCTCGGCGAGCGCCTCGATGTGGGCGCGGAAGTTGCCGAAGCCGAGTTCCTCGACCTGGGAGACGGAGAACCGGATACCGTCCTCCTCGTAGATCTTGTTGTCGGCGGCGATGACCTTGGCCGGGGTCTGGGCGAGGATGACGGAGCCGGAGCTGAAGATGAGGTCGGCGAGGGCGGCGCTCTTGATGCCGGCGATGGGGGCGAGCCAGCCGAGGGTCTCGTAGTCCTTCTCGGTGGTGGTCGGGCTGTTGAGGTGGAGCGTGTCGGAGATCAGGCCCGACATGAGCAGACCGGCGATGCCGGCGGACGGGGTGAGCCCCTCGCGTCGGAACATGTTGGCGACGATGGTGCAGGTCGACCCGACGGGTTCGTTGATGAACAGGATCGGCTGGTTGGTGGCGGGGGCGCCGAGCCGGTGGTGGTCGACGATCTCGGCGATCTCGACCTCGGCGGCGCCGGGCACGGCCTGGGTGAGCTCGTTGTGGTCGACGAGGATCAGGCGGGTGCGGACGGGTTTGATGAGGTCGGTCTTGGAGAAGATGCCGAGCAGGTGGTTTTCGTCGTCGACGACCGGGTACGCGGCGCCGGAGAGGGCGGCGACCTTGCGGCGCGCCTCGGACAGGCGGGTGTCGGGGTCGAAGGTGACGTTCTTGCGGTCGACGAGGTTCTCGATCGTGGAGGCGGCGCGGATCACCCAGGAGGTCGTGGCGGAGTCGAGCGGGCTGACGAGCAGCGAGACGCCCTTTTCCTTGGCCTGTTGCACGACTTCATCGTCGACCGGCAGGCCGCCGGAGATGACGAGGAGGCGGACGCCGTTCTGGATGGACTTCTGTTGGATGTCCCAGCGGTCGCCGACGATGATGATCGTCTGTTCCCAGGAAAGGTTGTCGGTCTGGGTATAGCGCCCGAAGGAACGGATATCCATGGCGCCGATGCGCACGTAGAGATCCTCGATCCGGTCGGGTTCGCGGAGGTGGTGGACCTTCGCCTTGAGGGAGCGGGCGATCGAGCCGAGGGAGGCGTGGACCCGGCGCATCTGCTTCACCTCCTTCATGTGGGGGAGGAAGAAGCCGCCGAGCTGGAAGATGGAGAGGGTGCCTTCGAGGTGGTTTCCGGCGTCGACGACCGGCAGGGTGCGGATGTCGTGTTGGTCGATCAGTTCGAGGGCCTCGGCGCAGGTGTTCTGGTTGTTCACCTTGAACACGGAGGCGTTCATGATGTCGCGCACGCGGGGCGTGACGTCGCTGAGGTAGACGGGCAGCGGCTGTTCGAAGCGCTTGAGGATGGCGTCGATGCGGGCGTTGGAGTTGCCGCAACGGGCGGGCACGCAGGAGGTGTCGCCGCGCAGATTCTTCAAATTGGCGTAGGCAATGGCCGAGCAGATGGCGTCGGAATCCGGATTGCGGTGACCGATGACGTAGGTAGGTGCGGTCATGTGTGCTGAGAGGCGCGCAGTGTGATGGGCCATCTCCGGGTGGGGAAGCGCAATCCGGGCCAATTCGCGGGTGCCGCCCAGTCAGCAGCCCACCGCGTGGTTTGGGCGACGGGAAATCAGTCGGCCTGCAGGCGTTGGCGGGCGGCGTCGGCCAGAGCGATTTCTTCGGGCAGTGCGGTCTCGGCGTTGAACGCGGCGAGGCTTTGGCTTGCGGCATCGAGGTTGCCCGTCGCTTCGTGCAAGAGGGCGAGCACGAGGGAAAGATCGACGTCGGGGCTGATGCGGGTGGTGAAATTCCCGAGCAGTTGCAGGCCGGCGTGGGCTTGGCCCTGTTTGGACAAAGAGAGGGCGAGGGCGCGGGCGGCGAACAGGTCGGACGGGTTCTGATCGAAAGCGGTCTTGGCGGCGACGTGGGCGTCGGACGTGTTCATGTCGACCAGCAGGCTGTAGTAGGCGAAGCGGGCGCCGACGGTGGGCGAGGCGTTTCCGGCCGCCACGACGCTGCCGTAGGTGCGGGCGAGGTCGCCGGTGCGGCGGAGGCGGGTGAAGTGGGCGACGATCTCGTCGAGCACGGCGTTGTCGTCGGCGGCGCGCTGGAGGATGCGGCCGAGCAGGTCGATGCGTTCGTCGGTCCAGCCCCAGGTGGCGGCGAGAGTCGCGAGGGCGCGTTGTTGTTCGGTGCGGGTGCCGGTGGTGTTGATGGCCAGCCGCCAGGTGTCGCGCGAGGCGGAGGTGCGCCCGAGCTGGCGTTGCGCGTGGGCGAGCAGGGCGAGTCGCAGGAAGTCGTGCTTTTCCCAGGTCGTCGCCCCGAGCTCCTTGGCGAGCGGGGCGAACTCGTCACGAGCGTAGAGCGAGTCGGCGAGCTCCATCTGGAGCGTGGGTTGTTCGCGGATACCGGGGGGCAACAGCGCGAGCAGGCTCCGGGCGGCAGTCGAAGTGCGGTGGGCGGCGACGTCGGCGGAGATCTCGGCGGTGCGCGTGGTGGAGGCGCGGTGTTTCTCGATGCTCGCACGGGTGTCGGCGAGCAGGTGCTGCTCCTCCGGGAGCAGGCCGGCCGGGGTGGCGTTGGCCACGAGCTGGTCGGCGGCCTCGAAGGCGGAATTGGCCACGAGGACGGCGGCCTGCACGATCAACTGTTCGGGCTGCCAGAGCTGGACGGCGCCGATCTCGGCGAGCAAGGCGCGGGCTTCGTCGGCGGCGCCGGTGCGCAGGAGGGCGAGCGCGCGGGTGGTCGCGAAATAGGCGTTGCGGGGGTCGGCCGCGAGGGCCTCGCGGGAGAGGATCTCGGCGCGTGCGGTGTTGGTGCCGAGGAGCAGGCAGGTGTAGGCGAAGTTGTTCTTGGTGCTCGCGTCGTCCGGGGCGACCTCGAGCAGGCGGGCGAAGAGGCGGTTGAGATTGGCGGTGTTGCCCAGGGCGCGTTCGCGGGCGAAGAGCTGGCGCTGGACCGAGGCCTCGCGCGGATCGAGCTGGAAGAGCTTCCAGAGGACCTCGAAGCGCTGGTCGTCCCAACGCCATTGTGCGGTGTGCTGGAGGAGGAGGTTGAGCTTGGCCTGGTTCGCGGCGGCATGGGCCAGGGCGAGGCGCCAGGTCTCGGCGAACGCGGCGGTCTGCCCGAGTTTTTGCTGGGCGTAGGAGAGCAGGGCGAGGCGTTCGAACTCGATCTCCTTCCAGTCGGATGCCTTGAGGAAGTCGGCCAAGGGTCCCCATTGGCGGAGTTCGGCGTGGGCGGCGGCGCGCATGCGTTGGACGACCGAGTCGTTGCCAAGTGGCGACGGGAGGGCGGCGACCCAGTCGAGCACTTCTCCGGAGCGTTGGGATTGGATGAGGAACATGCCGACGCGGGCGATGTCGGCGGGCCGGTCGCCGGCGAGTTGGCGCAGTTCGGCGGAGTAGGTCTCGAACGCGGGCGGGTCGAACAACCGGAGGGCGTTGGCGATGGTGAGCGCCGAGGGTATTTCCAGGCCGGATTCACGGCGCATCTCGGCGACGAGGTCCAACGAATCGGCCGATTCCTTGTGGGCGATCGAGTCGGCCAGGAGGGCCGTGAGGGCAGCGATTCGGACGGTCGCGTCGCTGGCCAACCCCCTGATCTCGGAACGGATCGAGCCGCGCAGATCGGGGCCGGACTCGTCGAGCCGGATTCTCGCCAGATCGAGTCGGGCGCGATGATCGTCGGGCCGGAGGTTGCAGAGGGTGATGAGGTGGAATTTGGCCTGGATGGTCTTGCCGGTCCGCAGGCTGGCGCGGGCGGCGAGTTCGTGGAATTCGGCGGAGTCGCGGGCTTCGGCCCCGGCCCCGGAAATCGCTTTTTCGGCGACGGCGTCGGCGCGTCGCGCCAGGGCGAAACGGATGAGGCGGAGCCGGTTGTCGAGGGACGGATCGACGGCGAGCAGGCGCTGGAGGTAGAAGAGGGCGTTCGGATCGTCGCGTTGTTCGGTGATCTCGGCGGCGAGGCGCCAGTTGGCGACGTTGCTCTGGTCGGCGGCGAGGTTCTTGCGGGCGAAGAGCATCGCGTTGTCGAAGTCGCCCTGGGCGAGGTAGTCGCGGGCGCTGCGCTCGAAGCTGGCGGCGCGGTATTGCTTGTAGCGGGGCCAGGCGACTTTTTTGGCGAGGACGTAGCCACCGCCGAGTAGGACGGGAGCGGCGACGGCGAGGGAGAGTAGGACGGTCTTCTTCGTCACTTTCATTGGGTCCGGGTGGCCGAAGGTTCGGGGCGGGATGATTGGCGTACCGCACAAGGCCCATCGCAGGCGGACGTGTGTCGATCTCGGCGGCGCGCCGCTGATCGTTGGCGAGGGGCGGGCGAAGTCAAGGAACGCAGACTAGGGGTTTCCCGGGTATAACGATCAGGGGCTTCGCGCGAGCGGTCTCTTTGACCTGCGATATCTGGTCCCCATCGTTTCTATAAACAATGCGAATCCTTATTTGGGGAATCAATTATGCGCCTGAGGTCACAGGCATCGGCCCGTTCAACGCGAGCATGGCCGAATGGCTCGTGTCCCAAGGGCATGAGGTGGAAATGGTCACAGCCTTTCCGTATTATCCGGAATGGCGGAAACAGCCGGATGACCGGTCGCGCCTTTATCGTACCGACCGTGTGGATGGTGTGCATGTGCACCGGTGCTGGCATTATGTACCCCGGAAGGTGACGGCGTTGAAGCGGATGTTCCATGAGGCGAGCTTCATCGTGACCTCGCTGCTGCGCGTGCTGACGCTCAAGCGCGCGGATGTGCTGGTGGCGATATCGCCACCGTTGCCGTTGGGCTTTCCGGTCTGGTTGGTTTCGCGTCTATGGAGGCGCCCCTATTTGTTTCATGTGCAAGATATGCAGCCCGATGCCGCAGTCGGGCTCGGCATGCTGAAGCCGGGAATGTTCACCCGGTTGCTGTATGCACTTGAACGTTTTGCGTATTGCAAGGCGGCGGCGGTTTCCGGGATCTCCGACGGGATGTTGACCGCATTTCGGGAGAAAGGTGTCGGTGACCGCCGCAGGGTATATTTCCCCAACTGGGTGCCCGACGAGCTCCCCGGTGCAGCCGGTTGCGCCGAGGCCGTCGCTGCCAAGGTTTCGTTCTGCCGGCGTCATGGTCTGCCGCTGGACTCGTTCCTGTTGGTCTATTCCGGGAATGTCGGGGTGAAGCAGGGCCTTGGCGTCTTGCTCGAGGCCGCCAGGCGGAAGGGCGCCAATCCCGCGCGTCTTTCGTGGGTCATCGCCGGAGATGGCGCGGGCAAGGAGGCGTTGGTCGAGCAGTCCCGTACCGAAGGAGTGGAGTCGGTTCATTTCCTCCCGCTGCAGTCGGAGGAGGGCTTCGCGGAGATGCTGGTCGCCGCCGATGTGGCGGTGATCACGCAGCAGAAGGGCTCCGGACAATTCTTTTTCCCCAGCAAGCTGTTGACCGTGCTCGGTCGCGCGAAACCGGTATTGGCGGTCGCGGACGAGACCAGCGAGCTTGCGCGGGCGGTCGTCGCCGGGCGTTTCGGTCTGGTTGCACCTCCCGGAGATCCGGATGCGGTGATGCGGGCGGCGAACGAGATGGCGCATGCAAGCACCGGCCGGATGGCCTCGTGGGCCGCGAGCGGTTTGGCGTGGGTCAGCCGTTTTGGCCGCCGCGTCGTGCTGGCCGAGTTCGAGGAGACGTTGGCGCGTCTCGCCCAATCCTCGAAGGTGGCTGGCGTCGAGCGGCGCCCGGCCGAGTCTGCGCCGGCCTGGTTGAAGGCGCAGCACGCCAAATGAAGCGGCGAGATCGGGCGGGCTGAAGCGACCGCCGGTCGGGGCGGAGGTGGCGAGTGCACGACCGAGCCCTTGTTGCCGTTGAATCTTCCGCTCGAATACGCAGGTGCCGTGGCGGTGGGCGAGAACGGTGTCCAGTCGCGGCGAGAATGCTCGCACCCTTCGCTCCCGATCGAATGTTTGGGGAGCGCTCGGCCGCTCCGACGCGGCCTCAGCCAACGTGATGATGCTGTCGAGAGGCGAGCGTCGCGGGACGAGCGCCAAACCATTGGTGGCGAGTTTCCAGCACGAGTGTTTCGCTCGATCTCCTCTGTGATCGGCCCCTCGACGCTCGTCACTCGACCGAATGCTTGCGTATAGGATCAGAGCAGGCCGGCTTCGCGGAAACTGTAGTAGCCGCGGCCGGCGGGATCGCGGGAGGGGTGGCCGATGATCACGTGGTCGAGGAGGCTGATCTCGACGGCGCGGGCGGCGGTGGCGAGCTGGCGGGTGATCTGCAGGTCGGCGCTGCTGGGGGCGGGGTCGCCGCTGGGGTGGTTGTGGACGGCGATGATCGAACACGCGCCGGCCTTGATCGCGGCGCGGAAGACTTCGCGGGGGTGCACCAGTGCGCTGGTGGCCGTGCCCGAGGAAATCTCCTGGCGCAGCAGGAGACGGTTGCGGCGGTTGAGGCTCAATACCCAGAATTTCTCGACGGTCAGTGGGAGAACCTCCGCCTGGAAGTGAGCAAAGACCTGATGGGGTTGTTCGAGTTGGGCGGGGGCGATGTCGCGTTGCGCGAGGATCCGCCGACTGACCTCGAGCACGCTGACCATCTGCTGCGCCTTGACCGCGCCGATCCCCTTCACGCGGCGGAAGTCGGCGGCAGTCCACGTGAGCAGGCCGGCGAGGTGGCCGCCCGCGGCGGCGAGCAGGTCGTCGGCGACGCACTTCACATTGCGGCCGATGCTGCCGCTGCGCAGCAGCATCGCGAGTTGTTCGGCATCGGTGAGCGCCTCGGGTCCGCAGCGTTCCTGGCGTTCCTGCGGGCGTTCGCCCACGGCGAGGTCCTTGATGCGGGGGACGGGATAGACGACTGGAATATCGGGCATGGCACTGACGGGATGGCGGTGGCCGCGCCGGGGCTGGGCGCGGTGGCCGTCAGTGGGAAACGGGCCGGAAGCTGGATACGGGAGATGGGCGTGGCTGTCGAGCCGGGGTTCGGCGATTTTAGCCGGATTCGTGCTGCTCGTTCGAGCCGGACCTCGGATTCGAGTCCGGGCGGTGCATCAACCCTTTCGATATGTCCGGCGCCGCAAGCGACGGAGCTCGACCTCGGCCGGGGACCACGCCCGAGCGGCCCGCATGGCCGAGGGGCGGGAGTTCGGCAACGCCGATTCACGTGCTGCGTCGTTCAGCGTGCTTGCACGCGCCTGGGGAGTGCGTGCGGGCGTGCCGGCCGACGGGTGCACGGTTGGGGCGGGCCAACCCGCTCGCGGGTTGGTGGCAATTCGCCACGGCTCAGTTGGGGCTCGCCTCGGCCGATCGTTCCTCGGGGGAAATCAGGCGCTCGAGTTCCTTGCGCAGCTCCGCGAGCTCCTTGCTCTTGAAGTTCTGCTTGGTGCGGCGGAGCACGTCGACGGTGTGCCGGAGGGCGATCTCGCGATCGAGCTCCTGTAGGGAATGGGCGGTGGCGACGGAGGATTCGAGGGTATGGGTGGCCCGCTCGAGCTCGGAGAGTACGACGATGACATGCTGCAGCGTGACACGCAGGTAGGTGCCCATCGAACCGGCCGGTGGCCGAGTTTGCAGGCGGTATTGCTGCAGGAGGCGATCCAGTTCCGTCTCCCATTCGTGCAGTTGCCGGCGGCTGGTCTGCAGGGCACGCAGGGTGCGGTAGCCGAGTACGGCTTCGTCGAGGATCTTGGTCAGTTCGGCGAAATCGGGTGGCTTGGTGAGATAGGCGACGACGGGCAGGCGGATCGACCGGGCGGCGGTTTCCACGGTGGGGTTGCCGGTGAGCACGATCACCGGCAGGCCGGCGACCAAGGTGGGAATTTCTTCGATCAACGAGACCCCGTCGTTGCCCGGCATCTGCAGGTCGGAGATGAGCACGTCGTATTCCGCGGCCTTGAGCCGGGCGACGACCTCGGTGCCGGAGGGGACGCAGGTGCAATCGAATCCGCGGGAGGTGAGTATTCCGGAGAGGGCATCGAGGACGACGCTCTCGTCGTCGGCGATCAGGATGCGTCCGCGCACGGCGGGCGAATTGGGGTTCATGATGGTGTGAGCGAAGAGTCGATGGCTCGGCGTACGGCCGTGGCGATGGATTCGATACCGGCCGGTTTCATGAGAACGCTGTGGATGCCGTGCGCCTGCAACGTCCAGGGGGGCTGGGAGTCGGCCAAGGCGGAGAGCAGGATGATCGGCAAAAGCGGGCGCAGCGTTCGGACTTCGGTGGCGAATTCGAGTCCGGTCATGCCCGGCATCATCAGGTCGGTGATGACGAGATCGAAGGTGTGGGGGGCCGCGCGGAAGTGGTCGGTGGCGAGGTGGGGGGCGTTGAACGAGGCCACTTTGTAGCCGAGCTTCAGGAGCAGGCGCTGGACCGAGGCGGTGACGCTGGGCTCGTCGTCGAGATGCAGGACCGACTCGCCGCGGCCGTGCAGTTCGGGCGGGATCCCCTTCAAGTATGGGGGAGGGGGAATCATGAAAGGGGAAGCACCGTCGGAGCCACGGCTGTGCGTGCCCGGTTATCGGTTGCGACGTGGCGGAATGGTTGGCGCGGTGCGGTGGTTGTCATCGGTGCCTCGGAACGAGTGCGCCCTCCCAAACGGCCGTCGAATCCCCCAAATACAAAAGGCACAACACCACCGGCGTCCGTTTCCGGACAAGGTGGGATTGTGCCTTCGACTTACAGGCCCGACGTCCTGCCCGAGAAAGCGGCCCGTCTGGCAGACGAGCTTCGGGTCGGAGCATGGGCGGGCCGCTCGTCGCTCGGCAATGAGAAATTTCCTACATGGCCGGGGCGCGGGCCGGAGGGCGGCTCAGGCGTAAGCATGCGGTCGAGTGCCGAGTGACGAGCGTCGAGGGGCCTATCACCGAGGAGATCGAGCGAAGCACTCGAGCTGGAAGCTCGCCACCGATGCTCTGGTGCTCGTCCCTCGACTCTCGACAGCATCATCATGGCTCAGGCGGCGGGGGCAAGGGCGGGCGGCGGCGTGGCGGCCGCGACGCGGGCTTCGAAGGCCTTCTTGTCGAGTGCCTTCATGTAGGC
Source organism: Verrucomicrobiota bacterium (assembly GCA_023443455.1). GTDB lineage: Bacteria > Verrucomicrobiota > Verrucomicrobiia > Opitutales > Opitutaceae > CAJCBL01. The sequence goes on along the minus strand of JAEZUE010000105.1, from coordinate 20,855 downwards.
CTCGTGCGCGGAGATCGTGCCGGCGTCGACCAGGCGGGAGAGGGTGCCGTCCATCGTGCACATGCCTTCGGTCTGGGCGGATTCGATGATGGCGCGGATGTCGGAGATGCGGCCGGAGCGGATGACGTTGGGCAGCGCCTCGTGCTGGAGCAGGATCTCGTGGGCGGCGACGCGGCCGCCGCCCTGTTTCTTGCACAGCAGCTGGGAGACGATGCCGGACAGGCAGCCGGCGAGCAGCACGCGGACCTGGTTCTGCTCGTCGGCGGGGAAGGCGTTGATGATGCGGTCGACGGTCTTCGGGGCCGAGTTGGTGTGCAGCGTACCGAAAACCAGGATGCCCATGGAGGCGGCGTTGAGGGCGAGCTTGATGGTATCCAGTTCCCGCATTTCGCCGAGCAGGATCAGGTCGGGGTCGGAGCGCATGGCGCTGCGCAGGCCGGCGGCGAAGGACCGGGTGTGCTCGCCGACCTCGCGGTGGACGACGACCGAATTCCGGTTGGGATGCACGAACTCGACGGGGTCCTCGAGGGTGATGATGTGGCGCGACTGGGTGGCGTTGATGTGGTCGATCATCGCGGCCAGCGTGGTGCTCTTGCCCGAACCGGTGGGGCCGGTGACCAGCACGAGCCCGGAGCGCAGGGTGCAGAGCGTCTTGAGGGATGCGGGCAGGTTGAGCTCCTCGAAGCCGAGGATGCGGGAGGGGATCTGGCGCAGGACCGCGGCCATGCCCCAGTGGTTGTGCAGGTAGTTGCAGCGGAAACGGGCGAGCCCGGGAATCTCGTAGGCGAAGTCGAGGTCGCTGTGTTCCTCGAAGTGTTGCCAGCGGTTGGGCGGGCAGATTTCGCGCAACAGCGGCTCGATCGTGAGGCGGTTGAGCGGCTCGTCCACGAGGGCCTGCAGGTCGCCGGAGACCCGGCCCCGCGGGGGGAGCCCAGCGGTGAGATGGAGGTCGGAGCCGCCGCGGCGGAGGAGTTCGGAGAGCAGCTGGTCGATGAGGGCCATGGTGGATCGACGATGGAGAATGGGCGGCGATGGAGGGGCGGGGGCGGTGGGATCAGAACAGGCCGAAGCGTTTCCGGGGGGAGCCGCCCGCGCCGGCGGGTTGTTCGTCGGCGGGCTCGGGCTGGTCGGCGTCGGCGTCGGCGGTGTTTTCGAGCAGCGCGCGCAGGGCGCGGTTGCCGATGTTGGCGAGGGCGACTTCCTGCGAAATGCGGCCCGCGCGCAGGAGGGCGAGCACGGAGGAATCCATCGAGAGCATGCCGTCGCGTGTTCCTGTCTCCATGACGCTGCCGAGGTTCTGGAGCTTGTTCTCCCGGATGAGGTTGGCGACGGCGAGGTTGCCGACGAGGATCTCGGTCGCGAGCGCGCACCCGCCGTCGGCGGCGGGCAGGAGGCGTTGGCAGAGGATGCCGCGGAGCGACTCCGAGACCATGGCACGGATTTGCGCCTGCTGAGAGGCCGGGAAGACGTCGAGCAGGCGGCTGAGCGTCGAGGCGGCGTCGGCGGTGTGCATGGTGCCGAGCACGAGGTGGCCGGTCTCGGCGGCGGTGATGGCGATGTTGATTGTCTCCAGATCCCGGAGCTCGCCGATGGCGATGACGTCGGGGTCCTGGCGCAGGGCCGCGCGCAGTGCGGTGGCGAAGGTCTTCGTGTGGTCGCCGACCTGGCGCTGGGTGACGTTGCAGCGGTCGGAGGTGACGACGTACTCGATGGGGTCCTCGACGGTGATGATGTGGTCGTTGCGGGTGCGGTTCACCTCGTCGACGAGGGCGGCGAGGGTGGCGGTCTTGCCGGAGTTGACGGGGCCGGTGACGAGGATGAGGCCGTTGTGGAAGGAGAGCAGCCGGCGGAGCACGGCGAGGTCGGGGTAGCCGAGTGCCTCGATGGCGCGCGGGTGCGGCGGCACGATGCGGTAGGAGCCGGCCACGCCCCATTTGTGGATACTGATGCAGGCGCGGAAGCGTTCGCGTTGACCGAAGGAGAGGGCGAGTTCGAGCTCGGAGGTTTTCTGCAGCGCCTCGAACTGTTGCTCGTCGAGCAGGGCGAGGTTGGCGGCCTCGGCGATTTCGGCCGGAAGCGGTCGTTCACAGAGATAGTGGATTTGGCCGTGCCGGCGCACGAACGGTCGGGCCTGGGCGCTGAGGTGGAGATCGCTGACGCCGGCGTTCTGGCAGTCGGTGAGCAGGCGGGGCACGGCGGCGCGGACCTTGTCGTCGTCGAGCGCGGGATCGGTGAAGAGCGGGTTGGCGGCGAGGGCGGCGAAGTGGTTGGTCACAGGGGAAGGATGGCTGGTGTTTTCGGCGCGGGCGCGGCGACTCGGGTTCGGAGGGTGAACCGGGGGAGCAGGGCCGGGTGGCTTCGCGCGGCAGATCGGTGCATGCGGGGGGAGACTTGAGGGGCGGGCCGCAGGTTGGGGAGTTGCGACGTTTCCGCTGAGGGAAATGCCTCGGGACGACGGGCCCGGTGAACGCAAACAGGCCCGGAGATCGGGATCTCCGGGCCTGGGGAATGCGCGCGGTGGCTGTGTGGCAGGAGGCGCGCTGTGTTTGCGGGTTTGCAGGGGGCTGTGGGGGAATTCGGAGCGGGGGGCGGGGAGCGGGGGGCGGAAATGGGAAGCCGAAAAGCGGATACGGGAAAGGGATGGGGCGCGTCGGTGCGCGCGTGGTCGGGGCGGGATAGCTTGGTCGGCGTGCAGGTGGACGGGAAGGAGCAGGAGTGGGGTGCCGGATGCAATGAGGCCCGGGGGCCATGGAAGACCCCCGGGCCAAATTGGGGAGTGGGAGCTCGCCACGCTCTCTTTCCCGATCACCGGCATTGGGCGCTCCGCACGAGGCGGGCTGCCGGTTCCCCGACGCCATTCATCGCGGCAAGCGATGGTTTCGGTCTCATAGCAGGACCGTCGTGGGCGTTGCCGCCCGCGATTTTCGAGTGAGGCCTCTTGGCCCGGTTCGGTGGGCAACTGCCGTTGCGCACACGCCGGACTGGGTGGGGACACGCCTGCAAGCTCGTTTCGCGTCTCCACCGTTTACCGTCAGGGCGGCGCCGGCTTTTGGCCGGCCGTTGACCTGACGCCACGGGTCTGACCTCTTACCTCTCAGGTTGCGTTTCGTTTTGCAGTTGGGTGACCACGTTTGGCGTGACCGCCCCAAGCGAGGAGGTTTGCGGGCATTGCCACGCCCGCTCGTTCCCCGACGACCTGCAGCCGTTGCGGCCCCGCCTCCCGGCAGGGGCCTTGGCGCGCGAGGCGAATCGCGCGATTGGCCGCGGGTCGCCGTGCTGATTCGCAGCAGCAACCGTTACCCTCTGGGTAACTGCGTGGGTGCCTTCGGTCGAAACTTCCTGGGCACCTGACTCGGTTCGGTCGCGGTTTCTGATCGCGCCTGGCCGCGCAGCTCCTTGTTCGCATTACCGGACGGGTGCGACCCCGCCCAGAGGAGCTGGTGACATATGCCTTCCGAGGGACACGCGTGAAGCGCGCGACGGAAGGGGAGGACCGGACCAGCTCCGGAACTCCATTCCCCGGTTGCCCGGGATTATCTCACGCGGGTGTCCGCCGGCCGTTGCAGGCCGCTCGGTCTTTCGCGTGTTCGGTCAAAGAACGACTTCGACCGTAGGGATGTGGGCAGAACGGTCACGCCTTTGTTCTTCACAAGTTGTTGGTGGCTCCGGTCCTGTGAACAACTTGTGCGTAACATTGAACGCGTCCGTTCGAGCCGGTCGCTGCCGAGGAAAACGCTGCGCCACCACAGCGTCTGATCGAATGGTGGGGCGGGCTTCAGGCCCGCCACTGCGGTTTGGCCAATTCGTAGGAGCGCCGTTTGCGGCGCCCGAGTGGCGGGAAAAGGAAGGCTCGAGTCGCAGGAGCGGGCGTCGCAAGCAACGCCCCTACCGCACGCGTGCATGCTTTCCCGATGGTGCGCACCCGGTTTTCAAAGTGGCCACACTCCAGAACTCCGCTGGACAGAAGAACACACGACGAGAACTGCATGAGCCGATCAGCCCTCGGCCTCTTCCGACTCGGGCCGCCGCAGGACGGCACGGATGGCCGCCAGCGCCTCGGCAATCTCGGGGCCGGCCTCGGCCTCGAGGTGTTCAAACAGCGGGTGTTCGAAAATCGGTGACTTGATCGGCGGGGCGCCGCGTTCCTCGGCCTCGTCCTTGAGCGCGCCGGCCAGGCCGGCGGTCACGCGGTTGACGAAGTCGGTGCGGCGGAAGAGCTCGTCGGCGTCGTGCGTGGTGTGGAACTCGCCCTCGTCGACGATCTCGACCTCGGCGCCGAATACCTGCCAGAGCAGCGCGAGGTCGAGCACGGCGCGGTGGCAGTTCAGCAGATGGGCGCGGCCGTGCATGCTCGCGTATTGGGTCTTACAGGCTCCGCGAAATCGCCACACGCCGCCGAGACCGGTGCGGCGGCGCCGGTCGCCATCCTCGACGGTGGAGGGGTAGCGCCCGAGCCCGAAGACCGCCGGTTCGCAGTCGCGCCCCACGGTGACGGCGAAGCACCAGCCGGTGATCGGCTCCACCTCGATGCCGCGGGAATAGTCGCCCTCGTCGACGATGAGATACTGGGTTCCGAATACTACCGACTCGGCCAGCGGGAACACGGGCGTGACCGCGCCCAAGCCGCGTTGGTTGGCCAGTTCGAGTGCGGCCCCGCGCACCAGTTGCACCGTGCGTTCCGCCTTGGCGACGGAGCGGGTCGGAAGCCGGAGCGAATAATGGATGGAAACTCCCATGTTTCGGTGGGGCGGAGGTTGGGCGACCGCAGGGTGGGTGAAGGCGATACTGCGAAAGAGCGCCGGGCAGTCAAACGGTCACCCGTGCCGGTGTGAAAATGTCACCGGTGCGCACCGAGGCTTCGGCTCGGTCCGACTATTCTCCGGTCAAGGTCGGTGCGATGGCGGAGGGCCCCGGAATGCCTGCCTCGTCAAGTTGTCGGACCCAGTGGTCGAGAAACGATTGGGCCCGATCGAATCGGACCCGGTAACGCCGCATGCACCAGCGGTGGAAGACAACGTTGGCGGCGACTCCGGCGAGCAGCACGCTGATTGGGTTCCAGATGGCGAAGAACGCGTTCCCCTCGGTCTGTAGTGCGGTGCCGGCTCCGATTGTGGCGAGGTAGGGGCTCAGCTTGAAGGCGGCGAACAGGAGGGCGACAGCGGCGATCGCGCTCCAGGCCAGGATCGACGAGCACCCGAGCGAGGGCTTCGGCCCCGCGTAGTCGGCCCCGCCGACGATGTTGGTTCGCAGGCCCGTGTTGGCATTTCGCACCGCGAGGATGTTGTTGCCCCGGAAAAGGAGCGCGAGCCGGTGCCCGGCCCGCGCGGGCACATCGATGTTGCGGAAGTTCAACCGGTCCTCGTTGCCGTTGTCGTAGCGCACCCAGAATTCGCTCAGCTGCTCGTGGACGGTTCGGATCGAGTTCACATGGGTGAATCCGGTGCCCTCGTACGAGAAACCACCGCCACCGCCCCCGACCACGGAAGCGCGGTCATGGGCCGAGGTTTCAAGGACGGTGCACCAGGCAATGAAAGGTGTGTCGGTGGGTTGGGGCTGCATCGCGAGTATGGTGTGGGGCTAGGTTGGCGGGCGGCATCTACAGCCGGACCGCGTTCATCGGGTCGGGTTGGAATGTCTCCAGTTGGTGGAGGGCGGTGGCGATGGCTTCGGCGTCGGCGGGGGCGAGGTCGGGGCGTTTGGCGGCGCGTCGGAGTTGTTTGATCGCGTAGCGCTTGAGGCGACTTGACCCCCATCCGCCGAAAGGAGCTTTGAATTTTGTCCCGAGCGAGATGCAGAGCGTATGGGCGAGGATGTTGGCTCCCCGGTCGACGGACGCCTTGCCGGCGGTTCCGTATTGGGCGGCGATGGCGTATTCATTGAGCTGGTTGCAGAGCAGATCGGCGATCCAGGGTATATCTGTGTTGGTGAACAGCTCTCCGATAATGCGTTCTGCTTCGTGGGTATCCGATACTTTGGTCACAGCGTTGGACCAGAAGCGGAAATGGCCCAACGGGAAGACCTCGCGTGAAAGCTCCCGGTGATGGAGTTTGAGCAGAGCCCAGGCGGAATTCTGATCTTCTTCTTCGCGGCTCGGAATCAAGCCGAGCAGTCGCGCGAGGTCCTTCTCGGCCTTATGGCGAGTGCTCGGGGGGGCGATCGCCTTTGTTGCTGAGGCGATCCTTTCGATGTTTAGGATAATATTGCGGGCATGTTCCCATGCTTGCGCCTCCGATTTCGCGGATGTTCCGGCCGGCAACTGTATGCCCACACGCCCAGGGAGACCGTCGAATTCCGTGCTGTTTTGCGCGAGACTCGCTGCGATCAGCGTACGGGTTTCAAGGTCAGAGATATTTCCAACGAGAAATGCAATGTCATGGTCTTTGGCCGTGTTGGCGTGAAGGCCGGGTGCTGCCACACAAAAGGCTGCGACGAGCACCCGCGCGAATGCGGAAGGAGTCTTCACCACGAATGTGCAGTTTCAAAGCCGGACCGCGTTCATCGGGTCGGGTTGAAATGTCTCCAGTTGGTGGAGGGCGGTGGCGATGGCTTCGGCGTCGGCGGGGGCGAGGTTGGGGCGTTTGGCGGCGCGCCGGAGCTGCTTGATCGCGTAGGCCCTCAGTCGTTTTCCGTTCCAAGAACCCCGAGGTTTCGCGTATTTCGTGCCGAGAGCGGAGCAGAGGGCGCGTGCTATGTCCGGGGTCGTTGATGCGACAGATGCAGTACCGGCTGAGCCGAACTCAGTCGATCGCCGAAACTCAACAAGGTGATCACATACTATTTGGACGATCCACGGGACGTCGGGAATAATGAGTATTCCCGCGGTGCGGCTTGCTTCTGCAATGTCCTTTCCAGACGGCTTCCAGAAGTAGTTCCAGACCATCGGTCCATAGAATCTGATTGCCTCATATGAGACATCGCGCTCATGCAGCGAAACTATCTTGAAAATGGATTCCTCCATTTCGAATCCCGGGTACCTCGAAATTCCGATAAACGCAGCCAATTCCCTTTCTGCGGCCGTGCGCTTTTCTGAATCAGGTATGGCGTGCGTTGCACGTGCAATAGTTTCGATTCCGGCGAGAAGCGGCCGCACTTCGATGTCCGCCTCCATGGCGTTTCGCACGGTGGTGCTAGATGGGAGTTTTATTCCAAGGCGCCTTGGAACCCCTTCCGCGCTTTTGGGTATCTTCGCGAGAGCGCCGGCTAGGTGTTCGCGGGTATCCGAGTCTGTGATGTCTCCAAGAATAAAGACGATATCAGCATTCGAGTCTGGCGATGAATAACAAGGAAATAACCCTGTGAATAACGTAAATATAAAAAGTAAGTATGCCTTCATGCTAGAATCCGGTATGGTTTGCTTGGTAGGAACTTCCGTTGTCTTCCATGCCACGTCTTCCGGATTTGAAACGTTGGATAACCATCCACTCTGTCGGGTCGGAAATTGCGACCCAAGCGCTCTTTGATAGGACTAGTCCCGTGTTTAGGCGGACGAATGTGCGGAACTTAAGGTATTCAGCGGTTTCTTCGCCTGGCTGTCCCGATGTTTTGAGAATCGCTGGCCCGGTGGGCCAATCACCTGATGCGACGAACCCGAGCCCTGGTGCAGTCCTAACTAGCTTTCTTGCGGTTTCGTATGGGTCATTGTCTTCATCACCGACGCAATAGTCATCGTTTCCTATATCTTCCTCTGGAGGAAAGTCTGAAATAAGTAGATCGGCTGACGGGAAATTGGACGGAGTTCCAGTTGTCATGGTGATCTGTCTCGGTATGTAGAGGTCGGCGAAAACGATGGATGTCGGTGCTGGATTGCGGTGTCTGATGGCGACTTTCTGGGTTACGTCTACACGGGTATTCGCTCCGTAAATGAGAATTGGGCTGTCTGCGAATGGGGATGACTGGTTGGGGGCCGAAATGTTTCTGGCGACGAGGTCTGGTGTTTCGGGCGTACGTAGACCTGCGGATGCGAAGAGTTCTGCAGGAAATATCTCGAACTGAAAGATTCGCTCTTTGGATTTAGCAGAAATATAGACCTTCCCGTTTGCGGTCTTTTCTGCCGAAGGGATGACCGAGTACTCCACCACGTTCTGCGGTGTGGCCCAGATGATCCAGACGTATTGCTCGGCGAGGAGGAATTTGTCGCCGGCCCTCTTCAGCTGGATCACGTACTTCTTCGGCTCCTTGCGGGAGAGGCGGACGGTGTTGCCGGCGATCTGGGTGTCGGCGTCGGTGTTGACCACGTCCAGCGTGTAGGCACCTGAACTCCACGGCTCGCCGGTGAGCACTTCGAATTCGAGGAATTGTCCGTCTTCCTTCGGTGAGACGAAGTGGAAGGCGCCGCGTACACCGCGACGGCTGGGGATGAGACCACCGTTGGTGTTTTTCACCGAGGCGGCGGGGACGATGCGGTGTTTCACGACCTGCACGAGGACGGAGTCCATGGCACCAAAATCCTTCCCGTCGAAGAGGAAGGTGGCGGTAATAGGGCGGTTGTCGGTGCTCACGGCCATTCCTTCCATGAAGAGCTTGAGTTCGCGTTTCCGTCGGCCGAGGCCGAGATCGGCGGCGGGGTACTCTGTGTCGGGCTGGATTTCCAGGGCGGCATCCTTGGTGTCTTCCTGCTTGGTAATTCGCCAGAGCCGGACCTCGCTTTGCGGGAAACTGAACTTCAGGGACACCTTGGTCCAGTCGATGCGCTTGGAACCAACCTTCAGGATCAGCGGCACGAGATCGTTTTCGTTGGCGACTGTGAGCTGGGTGTTGTCGGCGATCGCGTCGTCGTTATCGCTGTCGTCGTTCACCTGGATCATCTTCGCCTGAGTGTCCTCGAGTCCGTCCTCGGTGCGGCTGCGGTCCGGGGCGCCGATGCCGTCGTTGTTGTCGGAGTCGACGTCGAGGTCGACCTCGGGGAGATGGACCGTGGCGGTGGAAGCGGGTGCGGCGGCGGCCATCATTCCGGGAACAAGAGAGGTTGCGCTGCCGGCCTCGGCGACGATGGGGAAGTTGATGGCGTTGGCGACCGTGTTGCTCGGCGCGCCGGTCGGTTGCCAGACCGATTCGTGCCAGACGCCGCCGGTCGGATTGCTGTAGTAGTAGCTGCCGCCGTTGATGCGGGTGGAATACACGATCGCGTGAAGAGGGGGGCCGGATGGGTTCAGGTTGGTGGAGAAGAAACGGCCGTAGACGTTACCCCAGAGGCTGTTGCCCGCGAAGGTGAGCTGCATGGTGTAGTCATTGCCGGGCTCGAGGATCGGATCGGGCTGCGCGCGACTGGAGTAGCCGGAATAGAAACCGCGCGGTGTGGCGTTGCCGGTGAAGGCGCCGTTTTCATCGATGTAGGCGACCTCCTCCCCGGTATCCATATCGATGAAGGAAAGCCGAATCGTGGGCAGGGACGGCGGGTAGTAGGGGTAGTTGGGCCACACGCCCATGTAGGCGAGGCGGGTCTTGCGCTCGAGCGACTCGGGGTTCCGGGTGAGTCCGTCGCCGTCGTCGTTGGGATTGGTATTGTTGGCCAGTTCGTCGCCGTCGGACGTGCCGTCGCCATCCGAATCGGCGTTGGTCGGGTCGGTTTTGGTGCTGAACTCGTCTCCGTCGGCGATGCCGTCGTTGTCGGTGTCGGGATTCTCGGGATCGGTGCCGAGCAACAGTTCTTCGAAGAGATCCAACCCGTCGCCGTCCTCATCGGGGCCGTGGCTGGCTTCTAGGCGGTAGAACCGTCGGGTGGATGCCTCGGTGCGGCTGGTTGTGGTCGACTGCCCGTCTCCGAGGACGAACGAGCCGTCGTCCGCCCATGTGTGCAGGTCGTCGGAGGACTGCAGTTGGTAGACGATGCCGTTCATGGTCGACCAACGCAGTTCGAGGCCGACCTCGTCCCGGGCCAATTCGAGGTCGGGCCGAGAAACGGAATCGGTCGGGTCGGTGCCAAACTGGGATTCGGCCCCGGTCGTGTAGCCATCGTCGTCAAGGTCGGTGTCGATGCCGATCGGTGCGATGTTGTAGTGGTCGAGATAGACGTCGGAGACGCCATCGCCGTCGAGGTCGAGCCCGAAGGCTGCCGCACCGAGAAACATGCCGGCGCACACCGCACCGGCGCCCAAACCCACGCGCCAAGATTGCATGGCGGCGATGTTGGTCCGGCTGTGCTTGGGAGGTCAAGACAAGGGAATAGCGGTGGGGCGACCCACTGCGCTCACTCCGCGAATTCCGAAAGTGGGCAGACGGGGGCGCGTGTGGCGGGCCCGGTTGTGTTCCACGCTTGCGCGGTGGGCGGGAGCGAGGCTGTTTGATCGGCCACTCACTTCGCTTCCCGATGCCCGATCCCCGCGAACTGCCCATCTACGAAATCGAAAGCGCGCTGCTTGGCGGTGTGCGCACGACACGCCGCGTGGTCGTGCAGGCGCCGACCGGTTCGGGCAAGTCCACCCAGGTGCCGCGCATGCTGCTGCGGGCCGGTCTGCTCGACCGCGGCCAATGCGTGGTGCTCCAACCGCGCCGGATCGCGGCGCGCATGCTGGCCAAGCGCGTGGCGCAGGAGGAGGGTGTGCGGCTGGGCGACGAGGTCGGCTACCAGGTGCGCCTCGACTCCCGCGTGTCGGACAAGACGCGTATCCGCTTCGTCACCGAGGGAGTCCTGCTGCGGCAGATGACGTTCGACGCGCACCTGCGCGGCGTGAGCGCGCTGGTGTTCGACGAGTTCCACGAACGCCACCTCGACGGCGATATCGGTCTGGCGCGGGCGTTGCAGATCCAGCAGACGACGCGACCCGACCTGATCATCATCGTGATGTCGGCCACGCTCGATGCGGGCATCCTCAAGGAGTACATGGCGCCCTGCTCGATCGTGCGCAGCGAGGGGCGCACGTTTCCCGTGGCGATCGAGTACGAGACCCACGCGCTCAAACCCGACGACGACATCTGGGACGCCGCGGCCCGGGCCTGCTCGCGCATCGTTTCGCGGCAGCCGACGGGCGACGTGCTCGTGTTCATGCCCGGAGCCTACGAGATCAACCGCACCGTCAACGCGCTCCAATACCAGCGCGAGCTGCGCGACTGCCTCGTGTTCTCGCTCCACGGCGAGATGTCGCCAGACGACCAGGACAGGGCGGTCGACCGTTACGAGCAGCGCAAGATCATCGTCGCGACCAACGTCGCCGAGACGTCGTTGACGATCGACGGAGTCACCGCGGTGGTCGACGGCGGCCTGGCGCGGATGGCGCGTTTCGATCCGCATCGCGGCATCAACACCCTGCTGGTCGAGAAGATCAGCGCCGCCTCGGCCGACCAGCGCGCCGGCCGCGCGGGCCGCACCGCGCCGGGTGTGTGCCTGCGGCTCTGGACGGAGCGCGAGCACGCGCAACGGGCCTTGCAGGAACTGCCGGAGGTGAAGCGCCTCGATCTGGCGGAGGTGGTGCTCACGTTGAAGGCCGCCGGCATCGACGACGTGGCCGGTTTTCCGTGGATCGATCCGCCGGACCCGAAAGCGCTCGCGCGCGCCGAGGAGCTGCTGCGGGACCTGGGGGCGGTGCGAGTAGGTCCGGTCTCTGACCGGACCAGTGCGGTGGGTTCGTCGCCTGATGGACGTGCGGAACCCAACGGGACCGGTCGCAGACCGGTCCTACCAGGTGAGGCGCTGACCGAGCACTCCTCCATCACTCCGATCGGGCGGCGGATGTTGAAGTTCCCGGTACACCCGCGCTATGCGCGCATGTTCCTCGCCGCGGAGGAGTACGGCTGCGTGCGCACGGTGGCGCTGATGGCGGCGCTCACGCAGGGCCGCACCTTCTGGCTGCGCAACGTCGAAAAGGGCGTGGAGCGCGCCCGCGAGGAACTGCTGGGCGAGGAGCACACGTCGGACTTTTTCCTGTTGTTGCGCGCGTATCGGTACGCCGAAAACGCGCGGTTCTCGGTCGACGCCTGCCGCCGGATCGGCGTGCACGCGCAGGCGGCGCGGCAGGTGGCGCCGCTTTTCGCGCAATTCCTCGAGATCGCGCAGGACGAGCGGCTCGACATCCGGGAGCGCGAGGTCGACGAGGCGTTGGTGCGCAAGTGCGTGCTGCTCGGCTTCGTCGACCATCTGGCCAAGCGGCTCGATGCGGCGACGCTGCGCTGCGAGCTCGTGCACAAGCGGCGCGGCACGCTGGCCCGCGAGAGCGCGGTGCATGGGGCGTCGTTGCTGGTGGCCTCCGAGATCAGCGAGATCGGCGGCCGGGCCGGTGAAGTGAATACGGTGCTCGGGCTGGCCACCGCGATCGACGAGGAGTGGTTGCGCGAGCTCTTCCCCGAGGCGTGCGAGGAGAGCATCACGACGGGTCTGGATCCGAACACCAAGCGCGTGACGGCACGGCGCGAGCGACGTTTCCGCGACCTGGTGCTGGAGTCGAAGGAGGGCGCGGAGCCGCCGGCGACCGAGGCGGCCGAGATCCTCGCCCGCGAGGTGCTGGCCGGGAACCTGAAGATCGAGGCCTGGGACGAGAACGTCGAGGAGTGGATCGTGCGGCTCGCGCGCTTCGCCGAGTGGTTTCCCGAGATGGAGGCGCATCCGATCCGCGAGGAGGATCGCGCCATGCTCGTCGAGCAGATGTGCTACGACTGCCGTGGCGTGAAGGATGTGCGCAGCCTCGACCCGTGGCCGGTGCTGCGCGACTGGCTCTCGCCCGAGCAGCTCGCCGCGATGGAGTCGCTGCTGCCCGAGCGCATCGAGATGGCCAACGGCCGGCGCTCGCGTATCCGTTATCCGAAGGACGGCGCGCCGGTGCTCTCGGCGCGCATCCAGGAGCTGTTCGGCGTGGAGACGCTCTCGCTCGCACGTGGGCGGGTGCCGCTGAAGATCGAGGTGCTGGCGCCGAACCAGCGACCGATCCAGCTGACCGACGACCTCGCGCGTTTCTGGCGCGAGACGTATCCGGAGATCAAGCCCGCACTCTCGCGCCGCTATCCGCGGCACGAGTGGCGGTGAGGAGGATTTCGGCTGGCGCCGGAATTTTTAAGGCTCAGCGGGTGCTGAAGCGGTAGACCGTGGTCGTCGCGTAGCGTTCGCCGGGGCGCAGGATCGTGCTCGGAAAAGCCGGCTGGTTCGGCGAATCCGGGTAGTGCTGCGACTCGAGGCAGAAGCCGCTGCGCAACGGGTAGGCGTGGCCGAGCTTCCCGGGCGTGGCGCCGTCGAGGAAGTTGCCGCTGTAGAACTGGAAGCCGGGCTCCTCGGTGAACAGCTCGAGCACGCGGCCGGTCGTCGGCTCGTACACTTCGGCGGCGGGCGCGGCGGTGAGCGTGGGGGCGTCGACGACGAAGTTGTGGTCGTAGCCGTTGGCGTATTCGAGCTGTTGGTGCGCGGCCCCGATGCGCTCGCCGATGGTGTGGGCGTCCGCGAAATCGAGCGGCGTGCCGGCGGTGGCGGCGATCTCGCCGGTCGGGATGAGGCCGGGGGTCACCGGCGTGTAGCGGCCGGCGCGGAACTTGATCTCGTGGCCGAGCACGTCGCCGCAGCCGGCGCCGCGGAGGTTGAAGTAGGAGTGGTTGGTGAGGTTGACCGGCGTGGGCCGGTCGGTCGTGGCCGAGTAGCTGATACGGAGTTCGTCGGCGTCGGTGAGGCGGTATTCGACGGTGACGTCGAGGTTGCCGGGGTAGCCTTCCTCGCCGTCGGGGCTGCGGTAGGTGAGGCGCAGGCCGGCGACGCCGGGCTCGGTGAAGGGCGTGGCGTGCCAGAGGACCTTGTCGAAGCCGAGGTGTCCGCCGTGGAGGTGGCAGGGCTGGCCGGCCGGGGTGTTGTTGGTCGCGAGCCGGTAGGTGTGCCCGTCGAGGGTGAAACGGCCGGCGGCGATGCGGTTGCCGAAGCGGCCGATGGTCGCGCCGAAGAAGGGGCAGCCGGCGGCGTAGGGGGCGACGTCGTCGTAGCCGAGCACGATGTCGGCCAGCGCGCCGGAGCGGTCGGGCACGAACAGGCGCACGAGGGTGGCGCCGAAGTCGGCGATCTCGGCGCGCAGGCCGTGCTTGTTTTCGAGAACGTGGAACTGGGCTTCACGGCCGTCGGGCAGGAGGCCGAAGGAGAGGGGAGAGGGCATGGTGGCGGGAAAACGTTGGAGCGGATACCGGAGCGAACGGGCGGGAGTCGTTACGCAACAGCCGGGCGTAGCGGTCGAGCACCAAACCCCGCCCCGCCCATGCATTATGCTTCTAACGTTTGAATCTGCGGGTGCTTGCCTCGGCCCATTCGGAGCGGTTTCGGACCGACTTTTCGTTTGCGCGGTGCCGGTGGTGGCGACTTAACAGGGCCTTCTTTTTGCGCAGGCGATCTGCGCAAGCCCTAGACACCCCCCGCAATCATCCCCCCAACCTGCAACCGCTCCGTTCGAGCGACGGAGACATAACGTATGCCCGACACGTTCAACATCGCGACAATCGACATTGTCGTCTTCCTGACCTTCGTCGCGTCCGTCATCGGACTCGGCCTCTACAAGTCGAAAGGCGAAGGCAAGGACAGCGAGTCCTACTTCCTGGCCGGCCGTGGACTGAAATGGTGGCTGATCGGCGTCTCGCTGATCGCGGCCAACATCTCCTCGGAGCAGTTTGTCGGCATGTCGGGCTCGGCGGCCGACTACCTCGGCATGGCGATCGCCAGCTACGAATGGATGGCGGCGATCACGCTGGTGGTCGTGGCCTTCGCGTTTCTGCCGTACTTCCTCAAGACCGGCATTTTCACGATGCCGCAGTTCCTCGAACACCGCTACGGCAGCGGCACCCGCGCGATCATGGCGTTCATGACGATGGTGCTGCTCGTCTTCGTGTCACTGACGGGCGTGATCTACGCGGGCGGTCTGACGATGAGTGAGCTCTTCGCGGGCCACCCGACCTTCGGCTTCAGCCTCGCCGGTTGGTGCTGGGTGTTGGGTGTCCTCGCTGCCGTGTATATCGCGGCGGGCGGTCTCAATGCCTCGGCCTGGGCTGACCTGATCCAAGGCATCGCGCTCATCCTCGGTGGTGCGGTGATCGCCTGGTTCGCCTTCGACAAACTCGGCGCCACGCCGATCGCGGACCTCACCGCCGGCAGTGCGACGGTGAAGGATGTGGCCGACTCGGCCGGCGGCATGGAGAAGTTCCTGGCCCTGAATACGGACAAGCTGACGATGGTGTTGCCGCGCGAGGACAAGAACATCCCGTGGTCGGCGCTGTTGCTCGGTTTGTGGATCCCGAATTTCTACTACTGGGGCCTCAACCAATACATCACCCAGCGCGTGCTCGGTTCGAGCTCCCTCAATCAGGGCCAGAAGGGCATCGTGTTCGCCGCCGGCATGAAGCTGATCGTGCCCTTCGTCATCGTGATTCCCGGCATCATCGCCTTCAACTTGTTCAGCAAGGACCTGGGCGAGATCGACCAGCGCAAGAATGCCGCCGAGTGGACCGCCTACGCCGAGCACCTCGGCAACCCCGCCTCCGGCCACTTCTTCGTCGCCGGCGAGCAATGGAGCCGGCTCAACGCCGAGAAGGCCCAGGCCATCCAGGCGCACAACGTCGCCGTGCTCGCCGCCAACGGTGGCAAGGTTGACGACCTGCAGGGCGCCCCGCTTTCCCACGCGCAGAACTCGGAGCTGATCTCCCGCCTCGAAAAGGTGAAGGGCCTGAGCAGCCACAGCCTGATGGGCTACAAGTACGACGCCGCTCTGAACCTGCTCATCAAGAAGCTGCTCCCCGAGGGCAGCGGTCTGCGCGGCTTCGTGATCGCGGCGCTGTTCGGCGCGATCGTCTCCTCGCTCGCCGCGGTGCTCAACGCCGCCTCGACCATCTTCACGATGGACATCTACCAGAAGTACATGGCGCCGCAGGCCAGCCAGAAGGGCCTCGTGGCCGCCGGCCGTGTCGCGGTGGGCGTGTTCGCGCTGATGGGCTGCCTGCTGGCGCCGAACCTCGACAAGTTCGGGAGCATCTTCAAATACATCCAGCAGTTCCAAGGCTATGCCTCGCCCGGCATCCTCGCGGTGTTCGTCTTCGGCATCCTCAATCGTCGCGCGCCTGGCATCACCGGCGTGGTCGGTCTGTTGCTCAACCCGGTGCTCTACTTCCTGCTCGATCAATACACCGACATCGCGTTCCTCGACTCCATGGGTATCTGTTTCTTCACGGTGCTCGCGGTGATGTGGGTGATCGGCCTGGCCAAGCCGTTGGCCGAGCCGGTGGAGTTCAAGCTCAACACCACGATGGCGCTCACCACCTCGCGCTCCGCGAAGGTCGGCGGCATCGCCGTGATCGTGCTCACGCTGGTGCTCTACGTGATCTTCAGCCCGTTCGGCCTCGCCCGCTGAGGGCGGTCGCATACGATTCGGCTTCTTCCAACCCGGCGGCTTCGGCCGCCGGGTTTTTTGTGGGCGTCGCAGCCGCGGGCACCGGCAAAAGAATCGCCGTGTCTGCGCCGTGTGCTTTGTCGCCGTTCTGCGGCGACGGTGCAATTTGCGCGAAGCGCAAATTGGCGGAGGGAGAGGGATTGGCTGGCCTGCGGCCACTGCTGGCGCAGCGCGCTGCGCGCGGCCCTTCTCCGCTGCGCTCCGTCGAACCCAAGGGCGCGTGCCGCGCCGCCTCCGCTGCGCTGCGGCGGTTCTCATCCCTCTGGCCAAGCCGGATTGGTCTATTCAGCCCAAACAGGGATACAGTCGATCCTGCGCAAAATGGCGGAGGGAGAGGGATTCGAACCCTCGGAACGGTTGCCCGCTCGTCTGATTTCAAGTCAGGTGCCTTAAACCACTCGGCCATCCCTCCGGATCGGCGATCCGGGGAGCTTCGCGCGACGCGGGCGCTTGTCCAGTTCGTTGTCGGCGGAGGACGCGAGCAGGTTCGCCGGACCTCGGGCCGCCGGCGGCCCACCTCGGCGCGGCGGCCCACAGTTGCTTCAGCGGCGCTTCTTGAGCGCGAGCAGGATCCAGATGGCGAGGGCGACCAGAGCGTAGAGCCACCAGTTGATCCGCAGTTCGCGCACGAGGTGCTCGAGGCCGCCGAGCAGGCGGGGCAGCAGGATCACGGCGCCCACCACGATCACGGCGAGGGCGAGCAGGCGCGCGGCGAGTCGGGTCTGGCGGTTCATCGTCGCGGATCGAACCGGGACCGGGGCGGGCGCGCCAGCGAAATTTCGCCTTCGCCCCGTGTTGGACAATCGGCGACGCAGGGCGAGGTCCGAGTTGCCAAGCGGCCGTCGTGCGCCAATGGTGCCGCCGTCTTGGACTTCACCAAACACCTGCTGGTCGACGGCTACAACATCGTGCACGCGTGGCCCGAGCTGCGGCGCGTCATGGCGAAAGAGGGACGCGACCTCGCGCGCGAGCGGCTGGTGGAGCGGGTGCGGGTGTTGCACGATTTCGAGCGGATGCGGGTCAGCGTGGTCTTCGACGGGCGGGGCCGCGACATCGCGATCGAGCGGCCGACCCGGCACACGACGTTTTCGGTGCTCTACACCCCGGCGGGCATGACGGCCGACGACCTGATCGAACAGTTGGCGACGCAGGCGGCGCGACCGGAGCTGGTGCTCGTGGCCACGGCCGACCGGGCCGAGGGCGACACCGTGTCCGCGGCGGGAGCACAGCTGCTCTCGCCCGACCAGTTGCTCGCCCTGGTGGAGCGGGTCGCGGGGGCGCAGGCGGTCGCGGTGAGCGAACACCGGAAGGCGACGGAGAAACAGTGGAAGCGGGGGAGGCGCCAACAATGACGAGGCAGGCCGGGGCGGCGGAGCGGTCGGGGCTGGTCGAGGAGATGCAGGGTCTGTACGGCCCGTATGCGTTCTCGGAGAAACTGTTGCAGCGCATCTGGCTGCTCGGATTGTTCGATACGAAGGGGGCGCTGCTCGTCGACGGCCGGCGCCTGGAGGTGCTGGCGCCGGGGCGTTGGAACCTGTTGGGCGGACCGGATTTCCGGGGCGCGCGGCTGCGGCTCGACGGTCGGGAGGTCGTGGGCGACGTCGAGGTGCATTTCCATTCGGCGGATTGGCAGCGCCACGGCCACGGGGGCGATCCGGCCTACGACGGCGTCGTGCTGCATGTCGTGTTGTACGAGCCGAAGGCACCCTGCCGGCCGCTGACCTCGGCCGGTCGGCCGATTCCGGAGCTGGTGTTGATGCCGTGGTTGCACTGCCACTTGGAGGAGTTCGCGGCGGATGCGGCGGTGGAGGCGTTGACCGGGCGCGACTCGGTGCGGCTGGCCGAGCAGCTCCTGGAGGTGCCGCTGCCGGAGCGGTTGGCGCAGCTGTGCGAGGCGGCCTCCAAACGTTGGGAGCAGAAAGTGCGTTTCGCCCGGCTGCGGATCGAACGCCTCGGGTGGGAAGGGGCGTGTCACCACACGGCCTTGGAGATCCTGGGTTATCGTTTCAACCGGGCGGCGATGCTGACGGTGGCCGAGCGGTTGCCGTTGGCGGCGTGGAGATCGGGCGTCGAGATACCGGACGCGCTCGCCTTGGCGGAGGGGTTCTGGTGTCGGCAAGGGGTTCGGCCCGCGAACGCTCCGGGCAAACGCTTGGCGCAGTACGCCACGTGGGTGCGGGCTGTGCCGGAATGGCCCGCTCGCTGGGAAGAATTCGCAGAGGGGGCCGATTGGGCCGCGGCGGACGGCGCGCCCGAGGACGTGCTGCGGCGACGCCGGGTGGCGGGCTTGGGAAAATGGCTGAAGACGGTGGCCGAAGGGATTGTGGGTGGCTCGCTCGGGGGCGGACGCCTCAACACGATGGTCAATAACGGCTTGTTGCCGTTGTTGGCCGCGCGGGCCGGGATCGGCTGTTTCCCCTGGTGGTTCATCGCGCCGGCGGGGGAGGCGTCGGTGGAGGTGCAACGGGCGGTGCGCTTGGCCGGGATCTGTGGGCGCGGTGCGTTGCCGACCCATGAGGGCGCAGTCCAGGGGCTGATGCAGATGGCGTTGGAGCGCCCGGTGGGGTTTGCCTGAGGCTTGTTCCTACGACTGAAAAGGGCGGGCTTCTTTTCCTTGGCCCGGGGGCGTGGGGCTTGACATGGATTTTCGTGGTGGGCTACGGTCACCGCTCCTACAGTCCTCACTTTCATCAGGTGGGCCCACCAGCCCGCCTTTTTTTTCCTTTCATAACAAGACCCGACCAATGAGCAGCGAGATTCTTTCCGTCCTCGAATACATGGAGAAGGAGAAGGGGATTCCGCGTGCCGACATGATCCAGGCGATCGTGACGGCAATCAAGAACGCGGCCCTCAAGGGAGTGAACGCGGGGCAGGACCTCAAGATCGAGATCAACCCCAAGAATGGACAGCTGCACGCGTGGGCGGTGATGAAGGTTGTCGACTCGGTTTCCGATCCGTTGACGGAGATCCATGTCGAGAAGGCCCAATCCGTCCGCTTCGGTGCGGGAGTGGGGGAGATCGTCGAGAAGCCGATCGATCCCGCGTACCTCGGGCGCATCGCGGCCCAGACCGCCCGCCAGGCCATCATGCAGCGCATCCGGCAGTTCGAGAAGGACCGGATCATGGATGACTACAAGGACATGGTCGGCGATGTCGTCAGCGGCATCGTGCGCCGCCGCGAACGCGGCGACCTGTTCATCGATCTGGGCAAGGCCGAGGCCATGATGCCCTCCAAGGAGCAGGTCATGGGCGAGGAATACTCCCCGGGCGAGCGCATCCGCTGCCTGCTGCTCGCCATCGACACCACGCCGCGCGGGCCCGAGCTTATCCTCACCCGTTCGAGCCCCAAATTTGTCCGCCGCCTCTTCGAACTCGAGGTGGCCGAAATCGCCGACGGCACCGTCAAGATCGAGGCCTTCGCCCGCGAGCCCGGTTATCGTACCAAGATCGCAGTGACATCGGCCGATCCGAAGGTCGATCCGGTGGGCGCGTGCGTCGGTGCCCGGGGCGCCCGCGTGAAGAGCATCGTCCGCGAGCTCAACGGCGAGAAGATCGACATCATTCCCTACAAGGCCGACCCGCGCGAGATGGTCCTCGAGGCCCTCAAGCCCGCCGTGCCGCGCAGCATCCAGCTCGACGAGCGCAACAAGCGCATCGCGCTCGAGGTGGGCGAGGAAGACCTTGCCGTCGCCATCGGCCGCAAGGGCCAGAACGCCCGTCTCACCTCCCGCCTGATCGGCTGGCGCATCGACATCATCCGTGCCGCCGCCGTCGCCAACACCATGGACGACAAGGTCAAGGCGGCCGCCGGCTCGCTCCATCAAACGCTGGGCATCTCCGACGAGCTGTCCATGCGTCTGGTCGAAAAGGGTCTCAATAGCCTCGAGTTGCTCGATACCGTCGACGAGGAAACCCTCATCGACGAGGGCTTCTCGATCGACGAGGCGCAGGACATCCTCCAGCGCCTTCACCAAGCCGGCCACGGCGACGCCGCCCAGGCTTGATCCTCACAGTAGCGCGTCCCTCAGCATAGTTTCCAGAATCTCATCGATGAGCGTCCGCATTCACGAACTCGCCAAACGCATCGGCATGGACAATAAGTCGCTGCTCGCCCTGCTCAAGGAGCGCGGCTTCGACGTAAAAACCGTTTCCAGCACTGTCGATACGATCAGCGCCGAGGCGCTCGAGAGCGAGCTGAAGGTCGACACCCCGGTGTCCGACGTTGCGCCCGAGGCGCAACCCGACGAGACCGAGGTGCCTTCGCCCGAGGATTCGACTGGCTCGCAAGGATTCACGACGAAACTGCCCGCTGGTGCCTTTGTGCGCTCCGCCGCCGAGGTAGCCCAGGAAAAGGCCGACGTCGAAAAGGCCAAGCAGGCCGCGCGCATGGCACCGACTCCGCCGCCGCCGGTGGTCGCTGCTCCGGCGCCTGCGCCGTTGCCGCCGCGTCCGGTTTCCGCTCCGGCTCCGATGGTCCCGCCGCGTCCGGCCGGTCCGGCTCCGCTCGCGCCGCCGCCGCCCGTGGCC
>JAEZUE010000094.1 GCA_023443455.1 Verrucomicrobiota bacterium | reverse complement strand
CTTCGGAGGGGTGGTTGACCTTGCGGGTCCAGGACATGTCGGAGACGTGGACCATGCCGTCGATGCCTTCCTCGAGTTCGATGAAGGCGCCGTAGGTGGTCATGTTGCGCACCTTGCCGCGGACGCGAGCGCCCACCGGGTAGTTGTGCTTGACCATGTCCCACGGGTTCGGCTCGAGCTGGCGCATGCCGAGCGAGATCTTCTGCTCGTCGCGGTTGAGGCCGAGGATGACCGCATCGATTTCCTGACCGACCTTGAGGATGTCGGAGGGCTTGGCGATGCGCTTGGTCCAGGACATCTCGGTGACGTGCACGAGGCCTTCGACGCCGGGCTCGATCTCGACGAACGCACCGTACGGCACGAGGTTGACGACCTTGCCGCGGATCTTGGCGCCGACCGGATACTTGTGGTCGATGTCGTCCCAGGGATTCTTCTTGGTCTGCTTGAGACCGAGGGAGACGCGCTCCTTGTCCCGGTTGACCTCGATGATCATGACCTCGATCTCCTCGCCCTGCTTGAGCAGCTCGGACGGGTGCGAGATGCGACCCCAGGACATGTCGGTGATGTGGAGCAGGCCGTCCATGCCGTCGAGGTCGATGAACGCGCCGAAGTCGGTGATATTCTTGACCACGCCCTTGCGGAGCTGGCCGGGCTGGATCGAGTCGAGCAGCGCGCGACGCTTGGAGGTGCGCTGTTCCTCGATGAGTTCGCGGCGGGACAGAACGATGTTCTTCCGGTCGAGATTGATCTTGAGAACCTTGAAGTCGTAGGTCTGACCCAGATACTGGTCGAGGTTCTTCGGGGGCTGCACGTCGATGTGCGAGGACGGGAGGAACGCGTCGACACCCATGCCGACGATGAGACCGCCCTTGACCTTGCCCTTGACGCGGCCGGCGACGATGGCGCCTTCCTGGCACTTGAGGAGGATGTTCTCCCAATTCTTCTTCTGCTGGGCCATGTCGTACGACAGGACCGGGCTGCCATCCTTGTCCTCGAGCTTCTGGACGAAGACCTCGATCTGGGAGCCGATCTGAAGCTCGCCGAGGTCGAAGAATTCATGGGCCGGGATCACGCCCTCGGATTTGCCGCCGATGTCGACCACGACTTCGTTCTGGCGAATCTCGGTGATGGTGCCCGGGACGATGGCGCCTTCCTTCAAAGTATCGAAGGTGGAATTCGCCAGCAGTTCTTGCATTACGCTGCTCATGACTGTGAATCGGACTTCGCTCGTGTGCTCCAAGCACTTGCGTCGTACCGCGAACGGTCCCGCGAGGCGGAACCGGATGGGTTGGATGTTAACTATCAACCGACCGGAGGGAGCATGCGGCGAACTCCGGGCGGACCACTGACAGCCGCGAAAGAGGCGGAAACTCCCAGCCCCTCCGCGCCCCCGCAAGCGGAAAAAGCGATGCGCGGGCCACGAAATCGAGGCCCGCCAACCGCACCGACCTACCGTTTATAGTGCAGGATCGTGAACTCGGGGGTGTCGCGCACGACCTCGGGTTCGCCGAAAGCGGCCTCGAATTCCGGGAAGAATGCATCGCCGCCCTCGACCGCGCGCTTCACGCGGGTGACGAAAACCTCGCTCCAAAGCGGCTGCGTGAGCCGGTAGATTTCGGCACCGCCGCAGACCATCACCTCGGTGGCTTCCGAGGCGCGCTGCGCGAGCTGGTCGAGCGAGTGGATCACCGTGACTCCGGGAACTTCCGTCGCCGTCCGGCTGAGCACGAGCGTGGTTCGCCCCGGCAACGGTTTGCCGATCGAATCGAAGGTCTTGCGCCCCATCAGCAGCGTCTTGCCGAGCGTCTGCTGTTTGAACCACTTGAAGTCCTCGGGCAGGTGCCACGGCAGCTTGTTGCCCGTGCCGATCACCCGGTTCTCCGCCATCGCGACGATGGCAACGAAACGCGGCGTAGCCGCGTTTCGAACATCGAACATCGAACTGGGAACATTCAACGAGTTATCGGGCATACGTGCTTCAGGGGATAGGCCTCGGTCTTCGATGTTCAAAGCTCGCTGTTCAATGTTCAGTGTTCGACCGACTTCGTCACACCGCGATCGGTGCCTTGATCGCGGGGTGCGGGTCGTAGCCGGCGAGCGTGAAGTCCTCGTAGCGGAAACCGAAGAGGTCCTTCACGTCGGGGTTGAGCGCCATGGTCGGCAGCGGACGCGGTTCGCGTGCGAGCTGCAGTTTCGCCTGGTCGAGATGGTTCGAGTAGAGGTGCAGGTCGCCGAAGGAGTGCACGAATTCGGCCGGTTTCAGACCGCACACCTGGGCGACCATCAACGTGAGCAGCGCGTACGAGGCGATGTTGAACGGCACCCCGAGAAAGAGGTCGGCGCTGCGTTGGTAGAGTTGGCAGGACAACTCGCCATCGACCACGAAGAACTGGAACAGCGCATGGCAGGGGGTGAGCGCCATCTGCTCGATCTCGCCCGGATTCCACGCGGTGACGATGTGGCGGCGGCTGTTTGGATCGCGCTTCAGGCCGTCGATCAGGCGCGCGATCTGGTCGACCGACGTGCCATCGGGCCGCCGCCAGTCACGCCACTGCGCGCCGTAGACCCGGCCGAGGTTGCCGTCCTTGTCGGCCCACTCGTCCCAGATGGTGACCTTGTTCTCGTGCAGGTAGCCGACGTTGGTGTCGCCCTGCAGAAACCACAGCAGCTCGTGGAGGATCGAGCGCAGGTGCAGTTTCTTGGTCGTGAGGAGCGGAAAACTCGAGCGCAGATCGAACCGCGCCTGCGCGCCGAAAACCGAGTAGCATCCGGTGCCGGTGCGGTCTTCTTTGTAACGTCCTTGCTCGAGGACGAGTTGGAGCAACTGGCGGTACTGCTGCATCGCGCGCCACTCCACCCGGACGACACGCCCAAGCCAAAGCAAAAACGCCGTCACCGGGTTGGTGACGGCATCAAAATGAGGGCCAGCCTGCGTCAGGTCGTTAGCTTGACCTTGCGACGCGAATTGAAACCGAAGAGTTCGATCACCACGCCCCAGGCGCGGCGCAGGCCCACATCGGTGAGTTCGTCGATGCCGCAGGCACGGGCAAACGCCTCCTCGTGGCCCTTGTAGCGCGGCGGCAGCAGCACGACGGTGCGCTCCTCCTCGCCCACGGTCGCCTCGATCGTCGGATAGAATGCCCCGCGACCGACCGCCAACGGATGCGGGGGCAGCTCGACCTGTCTCTCCGGCATCACCAGCCACGGGCGGAAACGGAAGCGGAGCTTGCCCTCTTCGGTCCGGCTCAGGCGCCCGTAGGTGCGGATCGGCGTATCCTTTATTCCCTTGCCGGCGAAGACCTTGTTCTCCTTCGGATCGGGCTCGAAACGATGGCGACGGCGCGTGAAGAAATCCCAGCAGAAGATCGAGCCGTAGGTCGTGAGACGGAAGGCCCAGCCCGCCGCGAAATAGGAGATCACGATCACGATCGCCGAGCACGCGATGCCCACCCAAGGGTTGATGGTCGGCGTCACCACCAGCAGGCCGAGCACGCTGATGCGCAGCGATTTCAACGCCGCGTCCACCGCCCCCCACGGGCTGAGCAGGATCAACACGTTGATCGCATGCGACGTCAGCCATACGAACAGAAAGACCGCGAGGGCAAACGGCGCCAACAGCACGTTGAGCACCGGCTGGAAGTCGATCGCGCCGAGCTGGATCATCGCCAGGCCCGTCGAGCGCGCGAGTTCCGCCCCCTGCCCGCCGCCGCCTCCACCCAACACGCTGGTCAGCGTATCCAGGGTGAAGGGGATCACCGCCCCGGCGGCGACGATGCCGCTGAGCTTGTTCTCCAGCGTCTCCGCCACATCGAGCGGCTTCTTCCACCCCGGGGGCAAGGCCGCTCCGGCCCCGTCCTTCAACGCGACGGCACCGACGATCAACAGCCCGGTAAGCCAGTACTCGGGTCCCGCATACCACGGCAGCGCCGCCTTCTGCTCGGGAGTGTCGGCCTGATACCACTTGTACCCGCCGAGCACGCTCACCCCGAGCATCGGCGAGATCGCGATGCCGGTGATCTGGGAGAGCGTCGAGGCGAGCTTGGTCGCCACGATCGGATTCTCCGTCTTCGTCCCGCGGGCCTGGGCGGGCGGGTTCGTTGCAGCGAACAGCGGCAGGGAAAAAAAGGCGCACAACAACGCGATGCAGGTCCAACGGGTAGCCGGTTTCATCGCCGCGACCCTAGTGCCATCCCGGTGGTTGGCAATTCCGGCCATCGCCCGGATCGCCAAGCCGACCGGCCGGCTCTCCGCCTAGGGCGAGTCGACTCATTCCCCCTGCCCCGGGACCCGCACACCCTCGCGCCGCGCGATCTCGAGCTGGGCCTGCGCCTCCTCCACCCGACCGACCTGTTCCAGCGCCACGGCCAGATACAGGTGCAGCTGCACGCGCTGCGGATCCAGCCGCAGCGCCGCCTCGAAACAGCCGATCGCCTCCCGTGCCCTGTTTCCCATGACAAGGACCATGCCCAGGTCGCCGCGCACGTCGGCCGCTGCCGGCGCGAGCCGGACTGCCCGCTCGAGCGCCGCGACCGCGGCATCGGTACGCCCCATCGCCGCCAGGGCACGACCGAGATTTCGGTGGCTCGGGGCGGATTGGGGATCGATCCGCAACGCCTGCTCGTAGTGCGTGATCGACTCGGGCAGGCGCCCCCCGGCCCGCAAGAGGTCGCCGAGGTTGTTGTGCACGTCGGCCCGCGCGGGATTCGCCCGCAACGCGCCGCGGAAATGCTCGATCGCCACGTCGAACCGCCCCGCTTCCGCATTGGCGATGCCGAGCCGGTTGTGCGCCTCGTCGTTCTGCGGATCGATCCGTAGGGCCTTCTCGAAATGGAACACCGCCTCCGCCCCCCGCCCGGCCGCCACCAACGCCGCGCCCAACCCGCACTCCGCTTCCGCCAACCGCGGGTCGAGATCCAGCGCCTTCTCGTACGCGGCGATCGCCCGGTCGAAACGACCGGTCTGCTTGAGCGCAGTGCCAAGATTGTACTGAGCATCCGCCCGCATCGGATTGAGCCGCACGGCGGTGCGAAAATGCCCGAGCGCCGCCTCGAACTCGCCCGCCCGGGCCAGAATGTTGCCGAGATTGAGGTGCGCGCGGTCGTTGTCGGGCCGCTTGGCCACGGTATCCTCCCAAAGTCCCCGTTCGCTGCGATAGACGGTGTTGCGCTGCGCGGTGCACCAACCCAGCACCGGCGCCAAGGCCAACACGGCCCACAATCCGCCCCGGCCCCACCGGCCCCACGCCGTCGCGACCACCGCGACCACCACCGCCGCCAACGGCAGGTACATCCGGTGCTCGGAAAACACCTGCTCCGCGCTCGGCACCACCAGCGTCGGCGCGAGGATCGCGAAAAAGCAGGCCCCGAGGAATCCGCCCCCCGGCCGCCGACGCAGCGCCCATGCCGTCGCGCCCGCCAGCACCAGCACGGGCACGGCGAACGCCACGATCGCCCCCGCTTCCCGGGCCGAGGTCGTCGCATAGTCGAAAACCTGCGGATACGGCCAGAAGGCCAGCCCGAGATAGCGGGCCACGGCCTCGAACTGCGACAGCCAATACGTCCCGGCCGACACGCCGACGTCGAATCCGACCGTGCCGCCACGATTCCAGCCGGTGCTCGCCACCAGCCCGAGCAGCAGCACCCAGGTCGACGCGAGCGCCAGATGGAACCCGCGCCGCTGCGCCCACACCCCACGAAACGACCCCGCCACGAAGATGCGGTCGTACACGACAAGCAGCACCGGAGCCACGACCATGACTTCCTTCGATGCCATCCCAAGAAGACACGCCACCACCGCCGCCAGCCGCCAGCCCCGGGGCTTCCCCGCGTCGAGGGAACGGATGAAACAATAGAACGTCAGCAGGAAGAACAGCGCCATCAGCGACTCGACGCGCTGCACGACATACGTCACCGCCTCCGTCTGCAACGGATGCAGCGCCCACAGCAACGCCCCGGCGAACGCCACCGGCGTCGCCCGCTGCACGCTCCCGGCGTCCACCCGCACCAGCGTCCGCCGGACGACGCCGAACAGCGCCAGCGCCGCCAACAGATGGATACAAAGGTTGACCGCGTGGTAGCCGCCGATCTCCGTCCCGCCGAATGCGTGGTTGAGAGCAAACGTGAGATTGCCGACCGGTCGGCCGCTGACGGTGGTGTCGGCCGGCGGACTCAGCACCCGGCCGATCGCACCGAGGTCGCGGATCGTCGTGTTCCGCAGGATGCCCGGCTCGTCGTCCAACACCCAGACGCCGGAAAAACTTCCGAGATACGCCAGCACCGTCGCGGCGACGATCGCCACGGCACCCAGATAGGTCCGGCGCCGGTCGCGACCGACGTTTTCGACAGGCAGGAGCGGGGCATCCATGGGGAAGCCCGACGGTTGGGAGTCGATCCTGGCAGGTCAACTATCCGAATGGCCCGGACAAATTTCGGCCATCCAAACCGTGGAAACAAAAACCCTCGGAAATCTTTGAATTTCCGAGGGTTAAAGTGGCTGCCCAGGCTGGGATCGAACCAGCGACCAAGTGATTAACAGTCACCTGCTCTACCGCTGAGCTACTGGGCAGTAGCGTAGAAAGGCCGCTAGAACATGGCCGCAGCGCCGCATGTCAACACTCCGATTGCGCCCTTCTGCGAAATTCCTCCACCCCTCATGCCGCGACGCGAAAAGCCTTGAGCCCCTCTCCCGCCCTGCCGATTTTCGCCGCCCCCAATGAAGATCTTGATGGTCACCCCGGAGTTGGACCCCTTCGTCAAAGTCGGCGGTCTCGGCGACATGGTCGGAGCGCTCGCGAAACAACTGGCCCGCCTCGGCCACGACGTGCGCTGCATCGTGCCGCTGTACGGTTCCGTCAAACGCCACGGCCACTGGTCCTTCCGTGCCCAGCCGTTGGGTGCCGACCTCGCCGGCGGCCCGGAGTTCGGCCGGGTCTGGGAAACCGTCATCCCCGGCTCCGAAGTCCCGACCTACTTCATCGAACACGAGGCCTTCTTCGGCCGCCCCGAGGTCTACTCCGACGCCTCCGGCAGCTTCCCCGACAACGACAAGCGCTTCATCTTCTTCACCCGCGCCGCACTCAATCTCTGTCTCCAACTCGGCTGGATCCCCGACGCGATCCACTGCCACGACTGGACCTGCGGTTTCGTGCCCGCCTGGCTCAACACCACCGACCGCGAGGGCCCGCTGGGCCGCACCGCGACGGTGTTCACCATCCACAACCTCGAACACCAGGGCTACTGCCATCGCCACGCGATCGGCTACGCCAAGCTCCCGGACTGGTTGTATTCCCCGAACAACGCCGAGGCCTGCGGCGCGGTGAACCTGATGAAGGCCGGTCTCTACCACAGCACGAAGATCACGACTGTCAGCCCGACCTACGCCCGCGAGATCCAGACCCCCGCCTACGGCTTCGGCCTCGACCACGTGCTGCGCTTCCGCGCCGGCGACCTCATCGGCATCCTCAACGGCATCGACACCGAGGCCTGGAACCCGGCGACCGACCCGCATCTGCCCGCCGCCTTCGACGCCGCCGCCACCGAACCCGGCAAGGCCGAGTGCAAGGCCGTGCTGCAACGCGAGCTCGGGCTCGACGTCGATCCGCGCAAACCCGTCTTCGGCGTCGTCTCGCGGCTCTTCCGCCAGAAGGGCCTCGACCTGCTCTGCGAGGTGCTGCCCGCGATCGTCACCAATATGCAGGCACAGTTCGCCATCCTCGGCACCGGGGACTCCGACCTCGAGGACGAACTGCGCCGCACCGCCTGGGCGTTTCCGGGCCGGGTCGGCCTGAAGCTCGCCTTCGACAACCGCCTCGCCCACCTCATCCAGGGCGGCTCCGACTTTTTCGTGATGCCCAGCCGCACGGAACCGTGTGGCCTCACCCAGCTCTACGCGATGCGTTACGGCACCCTGCCCGTCGCCCGCGCCACCGGAGGCCTGGTCGACACCGTCGCGCAGTACCGCGAAGGCACCGGCGAGGGTACCGGCTTCCTCTTCGAACACGCCGACCTCAACGCCGTCTACCACACCATCGGCTGGGCCAACGCCACCTACTACGACCGGCCCGAGGACTTCACCACCCTGCGGGCCAACGCCATGACGCGCGACTTCTCCTGGGCGCAATCGGCCGAGCGCTACGCCGATGTCTACGGCTGGGCCATCCAGAACCGCCACGCGAGCTTCGCGCCCGCCGAGTAGAGCCGCTGTTTCTGCGCCGGCCACTTGCACGGACAGGTATCCGGCCTAGTCTTGCCGCCGTTTCCGGCGATGAAGACCCCAATCTCCGCACTACTGGCGAAAAAAGGCACAATCGTGCACTGCGTTCCCTCCACCGCTACCGCCCAGGAAGCCGTGGCCGTGATGAACGAGCGCCGCATCGGCTGCGTCGTCGTGCGCGAGGCCGGTCGCATCGCCGGAGTCTTCACCGAACGCGATGTGCTCACCCGTGTCGTCGCCGCCGGGCTCGACCCCGTCACCACCCCGGTCTCCGCGGTGATGTCGGCCCAGCCCCTGATCGTCGACCCGTCGCTCACCATCGACAAGGCGATGGCGCTCATATCCGAGAGACGGATGCGCCACCTGCCGGTGGTCGAGGATGGGCGCCTGCTCGGGCTGGTCTCGATCGGCGACCTCAACCAGTGGCTGGTGGAGAACCTCCGCTTCGAGGCGGATTCGCTCCGCACCTACGTCTCCGGAAACTATCCCGGTTGAGCAGACCGGCTGCGGCCCGGTACTCCGGCCGCCCGCGGCGCACACCGCCCCCCCGCCCCCTTCCGCACCGGCGCAGCCCCGCGCCACATCGCAACCCCGAACCTCCCGGTATCGTGAACAAACAACAGCTCGTCGCCTCGATCATCAACCGGCTCTCCACCGAGATGGAGCTCATCGCCAATGCGGCCAAGGCCGCACATGACGAGGCGACCCACGACGAGGAGTTCCACAAGAACCAGTTCGAGACGCCCGGGCTCGAGACCTCGGTGCTCGCCGAGGGCCAGGTCAAGGTCGCGACCGAGCTGCACGAGGCGTTGGAAGCCTTCCGCAGCCTGACCGTGAGGGAATTCGCCCCGCAGGACCCCGTCGAGCCGGGCGCCCTGGTCGAGACCGAGTCCGCCGGCGAGAAGGCGCTCTATTTCGTCGGCCCGAAAGGCGGCGGCATCGAGACCGACTACGAAGGCACCCCTGTCTTCGTGATCACACCACACTCGCCGCTCGGGGCCAAAATGCTCGGCCACCACGTGGGCGATTCCATCACCACCGCCGCCGGAAGGCCCCCGGTGAAGATCCTCGGCGTGCGTTGAGCCGCCCACCCGCCCAAGCCTAGTCGACCAGCGCTTCGGCTGCGGCGCACGCTTCGCCGCTCGGCACCGACGCTGAGCCCTCCCCGGCCGGCAGAACCGGTGGACGGACCAGACTGCGGGTGGTCCGCGCCAACAGCGCCCAGCCCGCGCCGAGCAGCGCGCAGCCGAGCGCGGCAAACCACCATGGAGGCAACGGACCGCCCTCGCTGCCGTCGTTCACCCCCGCGATGGTGAACGGCAGATACGGCAACGACAGCGCCAGCGAGTTGTTGGCCGCATGCATCCCGATGCAGAGCACCAGTGAACGGGTGCGCAGATAGACGAAGCCGCACAGCAGGCCGAGGCCGAGCCCGACCGGCAGCTGCCAGAAGTTCGCATGCATCACGGCGAACAATACAGCCGAGAGCGCCACTGCCGCGCGCGGGCGCAGATGGTCGAGCAGACCGCGCAGGATGTACCCGCGAAACAGCCACTCCTCGCCCACCGCCGCCACCACCACGAGCGTGAAGACGACCGACACCGGATTGGCCTTCAGATCGGTAAGCCCGGCAAACACGTCGAGCAGTTCCTTCGGCACCGGCACCATCCGGGTGAGCAGGTTGCCGATGCAGCCGAGGACGACGACCAGGCCGACCACCGCGAGCAGCGCGGCCGACCACACCGCCCCGCCGCAGCGCCGGCCGTGCCAGAGCGAGCGGAACGTACCCCGGTTCGCCACGGCCGCCCAGGCGATCACCACCGCAAACACCACCGTGTTGATGATTCCGAATACGATCGGAGGGATCGCCGCATCGCCCGCCCCCGCCATTCCCCCGTGCCGAACAAGGCCCCAGACCACGCCGACCACGATGCCCAGCGCCACCTGGAGCCCGAGCAACGCCAGCGTCATGAGCACCGCGATCCCGGGCCCCGGATACGCACGCGCCGTCCCGCGGCTCACGGTTCGCCTCCCACGGGCGAAGGCACGGCCGCCCCGGCCCCTCCGCAGCAGCGCACGATCGCGTCGCGCAGCTCCTCGGGTGTCACCGGTTTCCTGACATAGTCGTCCATCCCCGCCTCGCGGCATTTCTCCGCATCGCCCGCGATCGCATTGGCCGTGAGGGCCACGATGACCGGCTGCCGTTCCTTCGGAAGCCGGGCCCGGATCAGCCGCGTGGCCTCGAGCCCGTCCATGTCGGGCATCTGCACATCCATGAAGACCAGCTGGTAGTTCCCCTCCTCGACCTTCCGCACCGCCTCGGCGCCGGTGCCGACACAGTCGGCCCCGTATCCAAACCTTTCCAAGAGCCGCAGGGCCACCTTCTTGTTCACCGGATTGTCCTCGGCGAGCAGAACACGCAGCGGCAGCGTCTCCGCCAGTTTCGGGCCCGGCGCCGGCAGGGCTGCCGGGGCGGGATCGGGCGCCCCGCCCCCGGGCTTCGTCGTCGCCGCGATGATCCGGTCGTGCAGCGC
Organism: Verrucomicrobiota bacterium; assembly: GCA_023443455.1. Taxonomy (GTDB): domain Bacteria; phylum Verrucomicrobiota; class Verrucomicrobiia; order Opitutales; family Opitutaceae; genus CAJCBL01. Next base: position 34,954 of record JAEZUE010000094.1, on the reverse strand, counting down.
CCGCCGCCGCAGCGGCTTGACCGCGAAGCCGTCGATCCCGGCCTCCTTGAGCCGCTCGCGCGCCGGCACCTGGCCGGCCAACGAAAGAAGCACGACCGCCATCGGCGCCTCGGGGAAGAGCGTGCGCAGCATGCGCGCCGCGGCGAAACCGTCGCCGCCGGCCGGGGTGTGGTCGACAATCGCCAGATCGGGCGCGGCCGAGTCGGCCAGCGTCTCTCCCGCCGCCTCGGCCGACTCGAAGCACCGGACCAGGTATCCGTCGTTCTCCAACACCTGGACCACGAAGCGCGTCGCCACCGGATCCTCATCCACGACCACCGCCCGTTTGCCGCTCGCTCCCGCCGCGGGGGCGACCGCCCCGAGCGAGGCGGGGGCTGCCGGCAGGTCCGCCGTGAAATGGAACACCGAACCTCCCTGCTCGCGGCTATGCACCCCGATCGTGCCCCCCATCAGCTCCACCAGCCTCCGACAGATCGCCAGCCCCAGACCGGTGCCGCCGAAGCGCCGAGTCGTCGAGCTGTCGCCCTGGCTGAACGGCTGGAAGAGCGCGTCGACCTGCGAGGCGGGTATGCCCACGCCGGTGTCGGTCACCGTGAACGCGACCTGCTGGGCGGTCTCGCCGGGTCGCACCTCGACCGAAACCCCGCCGGCGGGCGTGAACTTGACCGCGTTGCTGATGAGATTGACCAGCACCTGCCGCAACCGCACCACATCGCCGACGACCGTCTCGGGCACGCCCGGCGCGACGCAGTACGACAATTCGAGCCGCTTCTCGCCGGCCGGCACGGCGAACAGCTCCAGGGCCTCCTCCACGCAGTCGGCGGTTGAGAAGGGATACCGTTCGAGGTCCAGCCGGCCCGACTCGATCTTCGAGAAGTCGAGGATGTCGTTGATGATCGCCAGCAGCGAGTTGCCCGACAGATGGATCGTGCGCACCCAGTCCTGCTGGTCCGCGTTGAGGGGCGAGTCCAGCAGCAGTCGCGAAAGCCCGATTACGCCGTTCATCGGCGTCCGGATCTCGTGGCTCATCGATGCGAGAAACTCCGACTTCGCCCGCGAGGCCTCCTCGGCCTTCGCCTTGGCCCGCAGCAGCAACGCCTCGGTCTCGACCCGAGCCGAGATGTCGTGGAAAACCGCGATGTAGCGCTCGATCTCGCCTCCCCCCGCCGCCACCGGCTGGATCTCCGCATGCAGGTGAAACTCCCGCCCCGCGCGCGACCGGGCGACCACCTCCCCCATCGCCGGCAACCGCCGGACGAACGCCTCGCGCAGGAGCGCGTGGCTGGTGGCATCGTCGGGCTTCACCTGGAGCAGATCGTCCAACCGGCGACCGTACGCCTCTTTGGCCGCACAGCCCATGCCGCGACAGAAGCTCCGGTTGACCCATTCGACCGCACCGTCGGGGCCCAGGATCGCGACCCAGTTGTCGGTCGCGCTCGCCACCGCCGCAAGCTTGCGGGCCTCCGACTGGCTGAGCCGCAGCTCCTCCTCCGCCCGTTTGCGGGGGGTGATGTCGTGCACGGTACCGGCGATGCGGCGCACCACGCCCTCGTTGCCGAACGCCACCGCCCGCGAGCGTTCGAGCACCCACCGCCAGTTGTCCTCGGCGCTGCGTATCCGGTATTCGTTTTCACGAAACCCGCTGCGCGGCGCCTTCGCCCGTCCGGCGGCGGCCTCCTCGCGTTCCTCGGGATGGATGAGCGAGTCCCAATGCGCCATTTTCGAGGACATGAACGCCGCCTGGTAGCCGAGCATCTGCCACGCCTCGGCGCCGAAATGGGCCTCCCCGGTGATCAGATCCCAGTCGAACGTGCCGATCTGCCCCGCCTCGAGCGCCAACCCCAACCGGTCCTCGCTGGCCTTGAGCTGGCTCGCCAACCGCCGACGCTCGCGGTCCTCCTCGATGATGCGCGCAGCCGCCGCCTCCGCCTCGGTCTGCCGTTGCCGCGCCGCCTGCGCGAGGTCCACCACCAGGCCCAACAACAGGGAGAACGCCAGCCCGGCCCCGAGGACCACGTTCTCCAGATTCGCGACCGAATCCGCCACCTGCGAATCCCGCAGGGCCAACCAGACGATCACCGTCGCCGTGGCGCATCCGAACATGAGCGGCGCCGGCAACCACCGCGCCGGAGGCGACCCGGCCGGGCGGTCGCCCACTGCCACCGCGACATTGATACAACCGAGAAGCAGAAGGCCCGCGGCCATCGGCAGGGATACCGCAGCCTCCCATCCGAGAGTCCGCGCAGCCTCGAGCCCCGTCGCGTGGCCCAGCAACGCCGCCAACCCGGCCCCGCCCACCAGCGAGCCGACGCCGGCGAGCAACAACGTGCGCCAACGCCCCGCCCCGGGCAGTGCCGACACCGCCAGCGTCGCTCCGATCAGGAACAGGCCGCAGGCCACCACCGGCGCCACCCGCCCCGGAGTCGACGACCCGACCAACCGGTGATCCGACAGCCACTGGTCGAAACCCGCGGGCACCCCGGGCCAGATCTCGAGCAGGGTCCACAGGTTCGCCAGCGCCGGGAGCACCGCGACCAGCAACCAGAGCCGCCCGCGATAGGCCCGCCCGAACAGGGCGAAGGCCAGCATGAGCAGCGCGAGCGCACCGTTGACCGGGGCCGGCGCCGCCGCCCCCCATGTCACGAAGGCGGGAATACCCGCAAACCATCCCGACAAAACCATGCCACCGACGACCAGCAGCGCCACCGCGCCCACCGCCGGTACATTCCGTAGCAACACATCCCGCTGTGAAGATTCCGAAGTCACGATTGCGCCCGTTGTGCGCGGAGCCCCACGCCGATGCAACCGGTTTCACCCGATCGCTCCCGCCCCCGGGAAATCCTTACGATGGATTGATGAAAACGGCCCCCGCCCCGGCGCGGCCGCAACAATTCGTTCGGCAACACCGGTCGCGCCGCTTCCGTCTCCCCCGAAGGCGGTGTCGGGCCGTCGCGTGCCGACGCGCCGTCTGCGCCCGAACGGGCCCGACCACAAGTCCAGCCCTGCGGTCGGGCGGCGACGTTGCCGTTCAGTCCGCCTTCTCCGGCGGTTGCCGGAAGATCTCGTCGAACGAAAGCCCGGTCAGGCGCCTGATGCCGGCGAGCAGATACCAGAGCGCGAACAACGTCACCACCAGGCTCGGCACCACATTCACCGGCCAGCTCAACGCCAACATGCGCCCGAGCTCCGCCTTGAACTCCACGGAGTCGGGCGGGCTCCTGAGCACCACCCGGGCCAGCACGAAATTTGTCGTCGCACTCAGGAAGAACGACCCCGCCAGCAGCCACGTCGCGCGCACCAGCAACCGATCGAACGCCTTGACCCGGTCCCGCTCGGCCAGCACCACGGCCACCCGCGCCGTATCGAGCACCTTGTCACTGTAGAGCAACGTGCGCACCAACGGGGTCGGGGTCCACAACGAGCCCACCACCGCCACACCGAAGACCAACGGCACCGCCGCCTCCTTCACCGCGATCCAGATCGCCGCCACTTCGAACAGGCCCAGCCCCCCGGTCAGCAACACCGAGACGAAGCCCACGATCGAGAAGAAGTTCCATTTCCGCCGCACAACCAAGTCGTAGGCGCCGTAACCGATCGGAAACGCCAACGCCACCACCAGCGCCCACAGCGGACCCAGCCCCGGACTCTCCCACAGCCACACCTTCCCCGGCGCGCTGAACTTGATCAGGATGAACGACGGCAGCGCCACGTTGCATGCCAGATTGAGCAGGAGGTTCTCCTGCTTCTCGGTCGGCCGGGAATTCGTTGCGAGCTCGCTCATGTCGCGCGCCATTGAGCCGAAGCCGCGCCGGATGAACAGGCTTTTCCCCAAGCATTGAAACGTCGCCACCGCGCACCGTTCTCCCCCCATGCATCCCCCCGGCCCGCGCGCCGCCGCGTCGCGCCACCCACGCCGCCAACCGCCATTTCCCGCCTCGCCCTGCGACACGTCCCGCGCATCTTTGCCTCCGCTACCATGTCCACCTCGCACCTTCTTCTCGGAGTTAACATCGACCACGCCGCCACCCTCCGGCAGGCCCGCTATCGCGCGGAGCCCGAGACCTGCGGCCGCTTCATCGAACCCGACCCGGTCGAACTCGCCCTCGCCGCCGAACGCGCCGGCGCCGACGGCATCACCGTCCACCTGCGCGAGGACCGCCGCCATATCCAGGAACGCGATGTCTGGCGCCTGCGCGAATCGATCAAGACCCGCCTCAACCTGGAGATGGCCTGCACCGACGCCATGATCGCGTTCGCCCTGAAGCTCAAACCCGAGTTCGCCTGCCTCGTGCCCGAGGGCCGGACCGAGGTCACCACCGAGGGCGGACTCGACATCGTCGGCCAACGCTCCCGCGTCGCCGACACCGTCGCCGCCCTCTCGGCCGCCGGCATCAAGACCAGCCTCTTCATCGACCCCGACGAAACCTCGCTGCAGGCCGCCGCCGACATGAAAAGCCCCTTCGTCGAGCTCCACACCGGCGCCTTCGCCCACGCCTATTTCACCTCGGCCGTCGTCACCGAACTCGACCGCCTCCGCGCCGCCGCCGATCTCGGCCAACGTCTCGGCCTCACCGTCAACGCCGGCCACGGTATCAACTACACCAACATCGCCGACATCCGCACCATCCCCGCTCTGCACGAGCTCAACATCGGCCACAGCATCCTTTCCCGCGCCCTGCTCACCGGCATCGACGAAGCCGTACGCGAGATGAAGGGCCGGATGCGCGGCTGAGCCGACCCGACCACAAGTCCCCCGGGCAACCGTCACCGCACCGCAGGGCCGCGCCGATTGCCCGAGGCGAATCTCACTTCTTCTTCACCCCGGCCGCCTGCTTCGCGGCGATGGCCTGCTGTTTGCCGGCCTGAATGGCGCTGGCCTTGGAGTGTTTTTGTGCGGCCTGTTTGTTCACCGACTTTGGCGATTTGTCACCCATGATGGTTGCTTTCGGTAACTACGGTTTGCTGCTTCGACGAAGAAGGAAGTATCTCCGCCGGCGACGCGTTTGAAGCGTAACAAAAGCAGCATGGCAATCGCGGACGGGAAAGGACACTTCGATCCCGCGCCCCGATGCCGCCGGCTCGGCATGGCGCGCCCTCCCGAGGCCCCGGGCCAACCCGCGATCGTTCGCAGCCCACCCCGATTCGCCACCCACCCGGAACAGCCACCGCTCACAATCCCGACTTTCGACTCGCGGCCCGTCGCCGCGTTTTTCATTCTCCCGCCCCGTGAACCTGCAGCTCCCGCCCGGCGGCACTCTCCTCGGTCTCGGCACCGATGTGATCGAGATTTCCCGCGTGGCCGGCGTCTACGAACGCCAAGGCGAACGTTTCCTCGCCCGCGTCTTCACCCCGGAGGAACGCGCCTACTGCCTCTCCCACCGCCACCCGGCCCGATCTCTCGCCGCACGCTTCGCCGCCAAGGAAGCCGTCGCCAAGGCCTTCACCACCGGCATCGGCGCCGCACTCGACTGGACGTCCATCTCCGTGCGCCACGGGGCGCGCAGCGAGCCTCTGGTCCACCTCGACGAAAAAGGCCTCGCCCTGCTCCACCACGTCGGCGGCACCAACATCCTGCTCAGTCTCTCCCACTCCGATACCATCGCCTTCGCCGTCGCCGCCATCGTCCGCTGCGACGACCCGGAACCCTAGGGAATGGACCACGCCGGGTGATCGATGGACGATCGTTCGCCCACGCTCACCCGCCCTCGTCCTTCTCGCCCTACCCACCGCCGCCCATCGGCAATCCCTCCAAGTGCACCGCTACGCCCACCCCGTCTTCTCGTGCAAGGAAGCGCTCGATTGGGAGCGCCGCCAGCTCATCGGTGGCGAGCCCGCCGAATGGGCCGCCATGCAACGCGCCGGTCGCGGCGTGGCCGCCGGCATCCTCCGCGATGCCGCCGAGATCGGCGCCCTGCGCCCCGATGCCCGCCTCCTGATCCTCGTCGGCAAGGGCCACAACGGCGGCGACGCTCTCCTCGCCGCCCACGCCCTCCTCGCCGCGCTCCCACAGGCCCGCGCCACCATCCTTCCCGTATTCGGCGAACGAACACTCCGCCCCCTCGCCGCCCGCGCCTGGCGCGAACTGCTCGAGTACGCCCCCGACCGGATCGATCTCGCCACCGTCCGCGGCCTGCGCGAACGCCTCGCCGCCGAGGAGGTATGGGACCTCTGCGTCGACGGCATCCTCGGTCTGCAGTTCCGCCTCCCGCTCGCCCCCGAACTGGCCAACCTGCTCGACGCCCTCAACGAGCACCGTTCCTTCGGCCTGCGTGTCGCCGTCGACCTGCCCACCGGCGTCGGCGAGGAGTCCGCCCCCGTCGCCTGTCGCGCCGACTTCACCTACGCCACCGGCATCGTCAAGGAGCCCCTGCTGCGCGCCTCCTCCTCCCAGTGGACCGGCCGTATCCGCTACGTCGACATCGGCTTCTTCGACGCCGCCGAACCCTCCCTCGTCCACCGACACGTGCTCACCGCCGACGTGCTCGACCCGCTCCGCCAGCTCCGGCCCGCCGGCTGCGACAAGCGCGTCTTCGGCCATCTGCTCGTCGTCGCCGGCTCGCGCACCATGCCCGGAGCGGCGCTCATGTGCGTGCTCGCGGCACTACGCAGCGGCGTCGGTCTCGTCACGGCAGTCGTCCCCGAGTCCGTGGCCCCCGCCTTCGCCGCCCGCGCGCCCGAGGCGATGTGGATACCCGCCACCGAGACGCCCGACGGCAGCATCGCCCTCGAGAACCTCACCGCGCTGCGCCCCCACCTCGGGCGAGCCACCGCGCTCGTCGCCGGCCCCGGCCTCGGGGGCGAACGGGAGACCCGCGCCCTCGTCCAGGGCCTGCTCTCCCTCGCCGAATGCCCGGTCGTGCTCGATGCCGATGCGTTGCAGCCCGCCGTGATCGACACCCTCGGCATCCGCCCACGCCGCCCCGTCGTGCTCACGCCGCACCTCGGCGAGTTCGCCCGTCTCCGCAACCACAAATCGGCGACACCGGTCGAGGACGCCGAACTCGTCGACTTCGCGATGGAACGCAACGTCCTCACTGTGCTCAAGGGCCCGATCTCGCGCCTCAGCGACGGCCACGGCGTCTGGCACAGCCTGTTCGGAGGCCCCGTCCTGGCGCGCGGCGGCAGCGGCGATGTGCTGGCCGGCCTCGTCGGCGGCCGCCTCGCCACCGACGCCGACACCGAACCGCTCGTGCTCGTCGCCCAGGGGCTCGCGTGGCACGGCCTCGCCGCCGACCGACTCGCCCGCACCCAAGGGCCGCTCTCCGCCGTCGCCACCGATCTGCTCGCCCACCTCGCGCCCACGCTCGTCGAGACCCGCCATGAACCGTGAGCCGACCCAACTGCGGGCGTCGCCCGCGCCCGACCTCCGGCCCTCGAACGCCTCCTGATTTCCGCTTCCGGCCCCGCCCCGATCCTCCATGAGCACCGAACTGACAGAATGGCAGGCGTTCCTCACCCTCAACGCCCTGCCCAACATCGGGCCGATCACGACCAACCGGCTGCTCGAAACGCTCGGCGGCGACCCGCGGAAAATTTTCGCCGCGTCGACCAGGACACTCCAGGCGGTCCGCGGCGTCGGCCCCGCGATCGCCGACACGATTCTGGGTTGGGAACCGCTGTTCAACCTCGCCCGCGAAGAGGAACGCCTCGCCCAGGCCCGCGCCGAATTCGTTCCCGTCCGCAGCCCGCACTACCCGCAGGCCCTGCGCGAGATCCACGACCCGCCGATCGGCCTGTACAAGAAAGGTAATTACTGTTGGGACCGTCCCGGCATCGCCCTGGTCGGCAGCCGCCGCACCACGCTCTACGGCCAGGGCATCGCGAAGCGTTTCGCCGGCGAACTCGCCCGCGCCGGCTTCTGCATCGTCAGCGGGCTCGCCCGCGGCATCGACACCGCCGCGCACGAGGGTGCACTGGAGGCCGGCGGCGCCACCGCCGCCGTGCTCGGCACCGGCCTCGACATCGTGTATCCGCCCGAAAACCTCGAACTCTACCGGCGAGTCGAGGCCGGCGGGGCGATCGTCAGCGAGTTCCCCTTCGGCCGCCGCGCCGACCGTCAAAGCTTCGCCATGCGCAACCGCATCGTCTCCGGCCTCTGCGCCGCCGTGGTGGTGATCGAGAGCGATGTCGACGGCGGCTCGATGATCACCGCCCGTTTCGCCGGAGAGCAGGGCCGGCAGCTCTTCGCCGTGCCCGGACGCATCGACCAAGCCACCAGCGCCGGCTGCCACCAGCTCATTCGCGACGGCGCGATCCTCTGCACCGGCGTCGACGACATCCTCGCCGAGCTCCAGTCGCTCCCCGGATTGCATCCCGCCGCGCGCACCAGAATCGCCGGCGCGGCGACAGCCAGACCCGCGCTTTCCGAACCGGAGGCGAAGGTGTACGCCGCCTTTGCCGGCGGGGAAATCCTCACCATCGACGACCTCGCCGAGAAGACCGGTCTGCCCCACCCCGAGCTCTCCCCTGCGTTGATGATGCTCGAGCTCAAGAAGCAGGTCGCAAAACGTCTCGACGGCGCCTACGAGGCCAACGCCTGAGCCGCCCGCCCCACCCGCGCCGCCCGCGCCCCGTTCGGCGCGCTCGGCCCGAATGGACTCCTTCCGCCCCCACCCAATCTGCGCAGCCATCCACCCGCAGGAAAAATAGCGTGACGGTCGTCACGCTATTTTTCCTCCGTCAACAGGCGTGGCAACGCCCGGCGGAGCACTTCGCGGCGCAATGCATGGACCTCCTTGCCAAGATAGTCGGCCGGCAAGAGCGCATCGGGCAGCAGCGGGTCGAGAGCCAACGCCTCCTCCCAGGCCGTCCGCTCCTCGGCCAGCCACGCCATCCACGCGGCACCGGACGCAGCAACGCCCGGCGGACGCCGGAGAAGACCCAGGCAATACTCGTGGGCTTTCCGCAACCGCCGAAGGCTCCAGGCCCCGTTCACCAACGAAGCATCCGACTCACCGGCGAAGGGCTTGCCTTCGAAAAACAGCAACGATTCCGGATCGGGGGTAATCGCACGGACCTCATCCCGCAATCCCCCGAGCGGATCCGGCGAAATCCACGCACTCCCCTGCAGGTATCCCATCCGCGCCGTCGTCAGCACTTTCCGGAGCCGGGTGCGAACCGGCCGATCCACCTCGGCGATGTCGAAGAGAATCATCCGCCAAAGTCCGTCCCAGTTGCGCCCCCACTGTTCGGGAGGACAAACCCCGTTGTTTACAATGGCGTGTCCCCGTTCCGTCAGACGGAGGATGCGGGCATCGGTCGGATCGGGCAGAGCGATCACGCCCCGCGCGGCCATCGCCCGGAGTTTCCGCCCCAACGGTTCGTCGTCATAAGAATAGGACAACCCGGAAACGGTGGGACGAGCCAACCACTTCAAACCGTCCGCCACCGCTTCGCCCAGGCACTCCAGGAAAACCACCGATTCGAGATGCAACCTTCTTCCCATGCCCCTTCGTATCCACGTTTCCGAATAACGCGACGACCGTCACGCTATTTTTCCTCGCGGCCGGTTTCGGAAGCGTCGAGTGGCGCAGAAGGGCGGCGCTGGGTGGGGAGCGGGCCGGGGGTCAACGGGCGCGGGTCGGGTGCCAGCCGTCGGCACCGGCCAGGACTCGCGCGGGAGTGATCGCGGCGGCTTCCTCGAGGGCCAGATTCCCGACCCAGGCAACGCGGGCCGCGGTATCTCCTCCCGGACCGGTGCTTCCGTATTCGCCGTAACGTGTCGTCGCTTCGCGCTCGGGCTTGCCCCAGTTGTGCCAGCCTTCCGGCCGCACCACCTCGGACATCTCGCAGTCGAGGAACAGCGTCGCCGCAAACGGTCGCCACGGGCGCCCGAGATAGGTGCGCACCTCGGGCGTTTCGCCGGTGATCGTGCAGCGACGGAAGACGAAGCCGAACGGCGTCTCTTCCGGCGTCGAGGCGGCCGTGATGTAGCCGTTCTTGAGACAGTGGATGTGGCAGCGTTCATACCAATCCGTCGCCCCGCCGAAGATGAAGTCGACGTGGCCGGCGATATGACAGCTTTCGAAGTAGTGCCGCCCGCGGTTGGTGAAGATCGTGTCCTGCCAACCGAGAAAACGACAGTTGCGATACACGTGACGGTCGCCGTCGATCCGGATCGCGAGCGCCTGCCCGACCGGACCGGCGGAATTCTCGAACGTCAGGTTCTCCGCGGTGAAATCGTCGGCGTCGATCTGCGCGGTCGGTGTGCGGAACGTGCCGAGGTTCTTCCCGTCCGGCCCGGGCAGGTTCGCGTGGAGATCGTAGGTGATGATCGTGGTTGCGGGGTCGTCGCCGACCAGATGCAGGAATCGCTTCTCGCGCTGGATATAGACCCGCTCCTTGTAGGTGCCGGCTTTGATCCGGATGATCCAGGGGCGCTCCGAACTGCTCGTCTGCGGCGAGGCGTTGATCGCCTCCTGCACCGTGCGGAAATCGCCCGAGCCATCGGCCGCGACCACCGGGATCTTCACCTCGGGCGCGAGGGCCTTCCGCGTCCACTCGATCGTCTTCGCCATGAACTCCGGATCGTGATCCGCCCAGAGGAGCAGGCGGTGGGGAGCATCCTCGATCTTGAGCAGATCGCACGTGCCCCCGGCGGCGCGGACCTTGGCCTGAAAATTCAACGACTGCTGGAACGGCACGCTCTTGTCCGCCGTGCCATGGACCAGCAGGAAGTGCGGCAACACCGGCCCGACGCGGTTGATCGGCGAAGCGGCACGCAGCAGCGCGAGATTCTGTTCACTGGTTTCCTCCGAACAGCCGAACAGGTCGCGCAACCCCTTCGAGATGCCGCCGCGAGCGGCGAGATCCTGCTCGAAATCCGTCGCGGGCGCGAAACCCACCACGGCCCGCACGCGGGTGGCATCGTCGGCGACGAGACCCGCCAGGCAGGCGAGCTGCCCGCCGGCGGAGTGGCCGAACAACGCGATGTGGTTCGCGTCGGCCTTGTACTCCGAGGCGTGGGCCTTCACCCAACGAATCGCCGTGTGCACATCCTCGAGACACGCCGGCCACCGGTTCTTCGGCGCGAGCCGGTAGTTGATCGAGAACCAGGCGAACTTCGCCTCGGTCAGCGGCGCGAACCACGGGGTGATGTCGGCGCCGTTGCCGGGTTTGTCGCTGCCGGCCTTGTCGCCGCTGCCCCATCCGCCGCCGTGGATCAGGATCGCGACCGGGAAGGGGCCGTCGCCGTCGGGCACGTTGATGTCGAGAAGCAGCCGCTCGCCGCCCGCCACTCCGTATTCGACATCTCGCATCAGCTCGGCGCGCAGCGCGCCGGCGAGGGCGAACAACGCGAAGACGAAAAACAACCGGGGGCTGTTCATGGCAAATCCCTCAACGCACCATCACCGCCTCGGCCGGAACCTCGGGTGCGGACTCCACGGGCCGGGTCACCGCGGAGAGATCGTTATTCTCGACCGTGATCGCAGCGGACTGCGCGCCGGCCACTGAGAGATACGTATCGGTACCCGCGGCAATCGCACCGCCACGAATCGCGACCTCGCGCACATCGGTCAGGTCGTAGACCGGTCCTTCCTTCGGCCGAACCGAGACATTCTCGAAGACGAGCCCCTGCGCGTTCTTCGCGATCACGCCGCTGTCGGCTGCGACGTCGAAGTTTTCGAAGCGGATGTTCTGGATGAGCGAGTCCGGCAACCCGGCGATACGCACCGCCGCCTTCGCGCCCTCGCCGACGACATTGCGCACGGTGACGTTGCGGAACAGCGGCGCCCTCTCGTTGCTGAGGGGCTGCCGGTCGGAGCCGTAGTCCATGTTGAGGATCACGACCTCGTGCTCGAGGTCCTTCACGCGAAGATTCTCCGCGAGCACGTTCTCGACGATGCCGCCGCGGCCGCGCTTCGACTTGATGCGCACGGCCCGGTCGGTGCCCTCGAAATAGCAATCGTGCATGTAGACGTTGCGCACGTCGCCGGACATCTCGGAACCGATCACGAGCCCGCCGTGACCGCGCTTCGACGTGCACCACCGCATGACCACGTTCTCGGTCGGGCGGTTCACGCGCCAGCCGTCCTCGTTGTAGCCAGATTTCAACACCACGCAGTCGTCGCCGGTGTCGAAGACGCAATGCTCGATCAGCATGTGCCGGCAGGAGTCCGGATCGATGCCGTCGTTGTTGGGCCCGTCGGTGAGCACATGGACGCGCCGGATGATGATCTCGTCGCAGTACACCGGATGGATCGTCCAGTTCGGCCCGCTGCCGATGGTGAAACCCTCGAGCAGGATGCGGTCGCAACCGACAAAGCTCACGAAGCTCGGGCGGATCCGCGCCTCGCGGGTGCCGAAGACGCGCTGCTCCACCGGCACGCCGGCCGCGCCCATCTCGAAGCCCTTGCTGGTCTCGCCCTTCTTCCAATCCCACCACGCGGCCGCGTTGCCGTCGAGCCGGCCGGAGCCGGTGATCGCAAGGTTGGAGCAGCCGCGGGCATAGATGAGCGGCGAGTAGTTGTAGAGTTCGATGCCCCCGACTCGTACGAGCACGGGCGGCAGGTAGTCCTCGAAACCGTCGCTGAAAACGAGCACAGCGCCCTCGGCGAGATGCAGCTCGATGTCGCTGCGCAGATGGATCGGCCCGGTCAGCCAACGCCCGGCGGGAATCAGCACACGCCCGCCGCCCGCCGCGGCACAGACGTCGATCGCGGCCGCGATGGCCGCGGTGTTTTTCACCTCGCCGCCCTCGACCGCACCGTGGTCGCGGATGTCGAAGGTGCGGTCCGGGAAGAGCGGGCGTTCGAGCTCGGCGATCGCAAAGGGCGCCTTGATCGGCGCGATCGCCTCGGTGCCCCAGGGCGCGGCCATCCGTACCTGGACTGCGGACACCGGCAACGGCTCGGCCCGCAGGTAAGCGGCGAGTTCCGGCACCGCGCGGCGCAGCTCGTCTGCGACAATCTCGGCAAATGGCAGACTGCCGTCGGCGGTGAGATGGGTGTTGTCGACCGACTCCGTGCCGTCGGCCACCTTGCGCGGGCTGAAGGCGAGGCAGCCTTCGCGGCCGAGCTTCTCGCAGAGGGCGAGCGCGCGGTCGTGGAGTTCGAGCACCGGAACACGTTTCTTCGCGGCAATCTTCCGCACCGCCTCGGCGTAGGGAATGAGGTCCGAGTCGATCCGAGTCGGGTCCGTCTTCGACCAACGACGACGCACCAGCGGCGTGACGAGGATCGGCTGCGCACCGATCGCCCGCACCTCGTCGACGTAACGTTCCATGTCGGCGACGAAAGTCGGCATGTCGGTCGAGCGGCCCGGCTTGCCCGGCTGGTTGTTGTGGCCGAACTGGATGAGGTAGTAGTCGGCCTTGAGCGCGAGGGCGTTGTCCCACCGGCCCTCGAAGCGATAGCTCAGCGTGCTGCGTCCACCGACGGCGAGGTTGGTTGAGACGAGACCGTCACCGACGAAGCGCTTGAACCCGAGGCCCCAGCCGGAGCGTTCGGTCACGGTTGAATCGCCGACCAGGACGAGCCGCAGCGGCTTGGCCGCCGCGGCGGAGGCCGACACCAGCCCGGTGAGGGCGGTTAGTGCCGCAAAAACAATTACGCGAAAACTCATGGGAAGATGGCGTTCGGGGGCTCAGCTCTCGCGTTGGCCGATCCGAGGCACGAGGACCTGGATGATGATCAGCGCCAGCACATACATGCTCGCGAAGTAGCCGAACACATAGACATAGCTGCCGGTCTTCTGGAGAACCAAGCCGGTGAATTCGTTGACGAAGCCTCCGGTGAAATAGCCCGCGAAACCGCCGAGGCCGACGACCGAGCTGATCGCCTTCTTGGGCATGGTGTCGGAGACGACACTGAAGAGGTTCGCCGACCAGCCCTGATGGGCCGAGCCGGCGATGCCGATGATCAGCACCGCCAGGAACACGTTCGGCGCAAAAGGTGCCAGGAAAACGGGCACCACCGCCAGCGCACAGATGAGCAGGGTGACCTTGCGGGCGGCATTCACCGTCCAGCCGCGCCCCATCAGTTTGCCGGCCAACCAGCCGCCGACCACGCCGCCGACCGCGGCGATGGCATAGAACGCCCCGGTCCACCATCCGGTGGCCTGCAAATCCAGGGCGAACTTCTTGCCGAGGAAGTCGGGAAGGAAGAACTGGTAGAAGCCCCAGGCCGGTCCGGCCAGCACGCCCGCCGCCACGTAGGCCCAAACGGCGCGGTATCCGAAGAGTGAACGCCACGGCACCTTCACGGCCTTCTCCTCCTGCTGCGTCTTGCCCTCGTTGATGTAGGCAAGCTCCGCCTGGGAGAGGCGCCTGTGCTTCTCCGGCGCCTCGTAGACCAACCACCAGGCGATCAACCAGAGGAAGCCGGTGGCACCGGTGATGTAGAAGGTCGCCTCCCAGCCCAGATGGCTGAAGACCCAGGGAACCGCGATCGGGCAGATGATGGCGCCCACGTTGGTGCCGGCATTGAACAGCCCGGTGGCCAACGCGCGCTCCTTCACCGGATACCATTCCGCCACCGCCTTGATCGCGCCCGGGAAGTTGCCGCCTTCGCTCAAGCCCAGAGCGATGCGCGCCAACATGAAGCCGGCCGCCGTCATCGGCATCGCCAGCGTCACCCAGACAACGCCTTTTTCGGCGAACGAAAACCACGGATACGTCATGTGGAACTGCGACTCGATGCCGATCAGGCCCACCAGGCCGTGCGCCGTGGCCGCCAGGCTCCACACGAAGACGAAGATCGGCAGGCCGCGCTTCACCCCCCACTTGTCCATCAGGCTCCCGCCCAGGAGATAGCCGAAGGCGTAGGCGAAGGAGAACGCCGCCGCGATGTGTCCATAGTCCGCATCGTTCCAGCCCAGTTGCGCACTGAGCGGCTCCTTGAGGATGCCGATGACGAGGCGGTCGATATAGTTGACCGCCACCGAGAAGAACAGGAGGACGGAAATGACCCAGCGGTAGTTGCCGCCGGTGGACTGGGGTTGGGGAGACGGGGAGGTTTCGGCTGCACTCATGGGGTAAGGGGTTGGGGTTTGCCGCGATCGGGAACGGCGAAATCAAAGCGTCACGCGCCACCACGGGATGTCGACGTGTCCCGCAGCGACGGCGCCGTCGGGCGCCAACGCGAACGGCCCGAGGCGCGCGCCGACCCAGATGCCTTCACGGGCGGCAAACGGTTCGCCGAGCTCGGCCCAGGTTCCACCGCGATCGACGCTGTAGGAGAGCGTCCACGGCGCCCCTTCCTCGACAAGCACGCGCAACTGCACACGCCCGTCGGCCACGAACGGCCCGAGCAGCTCGGCCTCCTCGCGATTGCCGGCATCGGCGCCGATGCAGGTGCCCCGCACGAGGCGGATCCCCTCGGCCGTGCGGCGCAGGCCGATCCAGGTGTAGTCGCGGCCCATGACGACCAGTCCGGCACGTTCGCCCTCAGCGGCCGGGGCGAAGTGCAGCTCCGTTGTCACCGTCGAACGCGGACCGAGCGCGCGTTGGGTGAGCACGTTGGCCGCCTCCCAGAGATTCGGTGCCTCCTGTGCGAAGAGCCGCAACGCGCCCGGAGCCTCGGATAACGAATACCACGATTCGCGGTGGCCTCCCTCCCACTCCCATTGGTGGCCGAGAGTTGCGGCGTCGAAGGCGTCGCTCGAGGGCAGAGCCTCGACGGGGACCTCCGCGCCGCCCCCGGTCGCCGGTTTGGGCCACTGCATCACCGGTTCGCCGCAGAGCGCGGTGCCGGCGGCCGCGCCCATGACGGGCCAGCCGTCGGCACGCCACTCCATCGGCTGCAGATGCACGATGCGGCCGAAGGCGCCACGATCCTGGAAGTGCACGAACCACGATTGCCCGCCGGGGGTGTCGAACCACGCGCCCTGGTGCGGGCCGTTCACCGGCGAGCGGCCCTGCGCCAGCACCCGACGTTCCTCGTAGGGGCCGTCGATCGCGCGCGAGCGGAAGACCGACTGCCAGCCCGTCGCGACGCCGCCGGCCGGTGCGAACACATAGTACCAGCCGTCGCGTTTGTAGAGTTTCGGTCCCTCGAGGGTGTGGCATCCCGGGAAGGCCGCGCCGTCGATGACGAGCTTGCCCTCGTCGAGCACCGCCGACGCATCCGGCGCCATGCGGTGCAGCGTGAGCACGTTGTTGATACCGGAGCGGCTCTTCGCCCAGCCATGGATGAGGTAGGCCGAGCCGTCGTCGTCCCAGAGCGGGCAGGGATCGATCAGGCCCTTGCCGGCCTTCATCAGCACCGGTTCGCTCCAGGGGCCGGCGAAGTCCTGCGCGGTGACGACGTAGATGCCGAAGTCGGGATCGGGATAGAAGATCCAGAAGAGCCCGTCGTGGTGGCGCAGCGCGGGCGCCCACACGCCGCAACCGCGGCGCGGTTTGGCGAAGAACTCGGCCGGGACCAGACGAGGCAGCGCATGGCCGACCGGCCGCCAATTCACCAGATCGCCCGACTGCAGGAGCAGCAGGCCCGGCTCATGGCTGAAGGTCGAACACACGAGGTGGTACTGGTCCCCCACCCGCACGCCGTCCGGATCGGAGTAGTCGAAGAAGAGCACCGGGTTGCGGTAGGTGCCATCGGCCTGGTCGGAAATCCAAGTGGCGGGCGGGGCGGGCGGCATGTCCGGAAACTGGTTTAACATCGGAAAATGGAATGAGGAGAGAAGATGCCGAACGAACGAGGTCTTCGCCGGTGGGCCGTTGGAATCCACCCCCGTGGAGACCAACGGCCGCCGGCAAACAAACCAAACAAGCCGGACCCCCCGGCTGGATGAGCCCCCCCGAGCACGAAGCGACCGGAGGGAGCCAACCACGAGGCAATCCCACCAACGCCCCAGAAGCGGCACAAACCGGGCCGCGTGCACATCGTTGACCGAAACAATATCAGGAAACTGGAGCCAGATTGCCGCGAACGCGGAGCCCGACCGCAGCGACGAAGCGGCCCGCCATAGTGCCAAGCAAGGGTCGATCGGGCGGAAGCGCGTGCCCTCCGACCCTCGAGGCGACGACCGTCGCCAAAGAATCGTTACCCTGCCGGGAGCGAGCGGAGGGCCTGGCGGGCTTCGGGATTGGCGGGATCGATCTCGAGCACCCGCTCGAACTGGGCGGCGGCATCCTCGAACCGCCCTATGCGCTGCAACACGGCCCCCAGCGCGTTCCGCAACGAGATATCGTCCGGGCGTAGTTCGACCGCGCGCCAGAAATGCGGCGTCGCCTCGGCGAGGCGGTGGTGCATCGCCAGCGCCAGCCCCCACTTGAATTCGACCTCCACCGAATCGGGGTCGCGGCGGCGGGCCTGCTCGAATTGCGCGACCGCCTCGGCCAGACGTCCGCTGTTGGCCAGAGCCCAGGCAAGGTTCACCTGCACACCGGGCAACGCCGGCTCGATCTCGACCGCCTTCGAAAACGCGGCAATCCCCTCGGTCTCGCGCCCCAGAGC
The DNA here is from genome assembly GCA_023443455.1 of Verrucomicrobiota bacterium. Taxonomy (GTDB): domain Bacteria; phylum Verrucomicrobiota; class Verrucomicrobiia; order Opitutales; family Opitutaceae; genus CAJCBL01. Next base: position 17,555 of record JAEZUE010000094.1, on the reverse strand, counting down.
CATCAACGCGATTCCGTGGGTGTTGTGTGCGGCCGCGAAACGCGGCTGGATGCGAATTGCCTGCTCGACCAACGACCGCGCCTCGCCCGCCTGTCCCAACTGATTGAGCACGCTGCCGAGGCTGTTGAGCGTCTCAGGGTGATCCGGTTTCAGCGCCAACGCCCGCCGCAGGTGCGGCAGCCCTTTGTCCGGTTGGCCGGCATCGTCCAATGCGGTGCCGAGATTGAGGTGCGCGACCCAGGAATCCGGATTGCGCGCCAGTGTGGCCTCATAGAGGGAAAACACATCGCGATAGGTGCCGGCCTGCAGCCAGGTGAGGCTGCCGAGCAGCAACAGGACCCCGGCGGCCACCGCCGGGCCGCTCCACCGGGGCCAGCCGAGACGTGGGAACCAACGCGCCCCCACCGCGACCAGAAACGCGATCATGCCGAGGCTGGCGTGGTACTGGAAGTGATCCGCGACGTAGGAGAACACGAAGGGATACACGTTCACGAAACCAAGCACCGGTATCAGCGTGCCGCCATAGAGCAGCGCCGCGGCGAGCGGGCTGCGGTCGCGACGACTCCACCACACCGCCACGCCGAGCACAGCCGACGCCGCGAGCGGAAACAGCCACTGCAACAGCGAAGAATCGTCGATCGTCCAGCGCGGATAGAAAAAGGCGAGGTCGACGGGCCAAAGCAGTTTGCCGAAGTAGAACCAGACCACGCGGCCGGCCAACACTAGGCGCTCGACCGGATCCAAGCCGAAGTCCCCTCCTTGCGCACCGATGCCGACGCGCTCGAACCAGACGGTGAAGAGGCCCGCACCCACGCCGGCGGCGAACCACGGCAGCAGGGGCAGCACGTCGCGGCGCCCGTCCAGCCGGCCTCGTCGCCACCACGCGATGACAAGCAACGCGCCCGGCAACGTGGCGGCCACGGTCTTGCCGAGCAGGGCGGCGACGAACAGGAGGCTGGCGACCGCGTAGCGTGCCGGCCGGCGTTCCTCCTCGAAGCGCAACCACGCGAGCGCCGCGGCGAGATAGAACACGGCCGAGAGCGTGTTCTTCTGCTCGGAGATCCAGGCCACCGACTCGACCGCGACCGGGTGCAGCGCGAAGACCAGCCCGGCCAGCAGTGCCCCGGGGATCGCGAGGCGCCGGAGAATCGCGACCAACAGACAGGCGGAGAGCGCGTGCCACAACACATTGACCAGATGGTAGCCGAGCGTGGCATCGCCCCAGAGCAGATGTTCGAACCAGAAGGCCGAATGCAGAAGCGGATAGTACTGCTGCGTGGCGCCCGGTTCGGTCCAGATCCGCCACAGGCCCGCCAAGGATTGCAATGCCGGACTGGTGACATGGCCCGCATCGTCCCACAACAGGGCGCCGGTCAGGGCGGGGAAATAGGCGGCCAGCGTCGCCGCGAGGATCACCGCGCCGACCACAACCATCGAGCAAGGGCGGGGCTCCGGGGAGGCGACGGAATCCGCGCGGGATACGGTGGGGCAGTTCGCCGGTTTCATCGTGGCCCAGCAGCGAGCCAAGCAAGCGCCTCCGGCGCAATCCGTTTGATGCCGGTGTTTGCCGGTTCGCCCACCACGGGCGTGGGAGCGAAAGGGAGTATGGGGTCGCAGGAGACAGCCGTGGCGCGGGCTTTAGCCCGCGAGGACCGGTGCGCAGGGCGAGCGGTACGCGCAATCGCGGCCTAAAGGCACGCGCCACGGGCGTGGGAGCGAAAGGGAGTATAGGGTCGCAGGAAACGGCCGTGGCGCGGGCTTTAGCCCGCGGGGACCGGTGCGCAGGGCGAGCGACACCCGCAATCGCGGCCTGAAGGCACTCGCCACGGGCGTGGGAGCGAAACGGAGTATACAGCCGCAGGAAACAGCCGTGGCGCGGGCTTCAGCCCGCGAGGACCGGTGCCCGGGGCGAGCGGTACGCGAAACCGCGGCCTAAAGGCGCGCGCCACGGGCGTGGGAGCAAAACGGAGTATACGGTCGCAGGAAACAACCGTGGCGCGGGCTTTAGCCCGCGAGTGCCAGTGCGCAGGGCAGGCGTTACGCGCAATCGCGGCCTAAAGGCACGCGCCACGGGCGTGGGAGCGAAAGGAAGTATAGGGTCGCAGGAAACGGCCGTGGCGCGGGCTTCAGCCCGCGGGGACCGATGCGCATCGCGAGCGGTACGCGCAATCGCGGCCTAAAGGCGCGCGCCACGACGCGTGGGAGCAAGCGGTCACCTCGCGCAATGCCACGCCAGAGGCTAAAGCTCCCACCAAAGAAAATCGCCGCCACCCGAGCGGGTGGCGGCGATGAAGGGGATCAACTAGTTGTCGTTCCAGAATGAGCCACCCTCACAGATCGAACGAAGCTGTGAAGATGAACTGGCGCGGATCGACGATGCGATAGGTGGAGGTCCGGCCATCAAAGAAGGCGCTGGTGGCCAACAAACTACCGCCATCCTCGAACACATTCTTCACATTGAGCTGGAAGGTCGCGCGGACCTTGTCGCGATAGAGCTTGGTTTTGTAGGTGACGAAGAGATCGACATAGGTCTGCGAGGGCGAGTAGATCGACCGATTCGTATCGAGCGCCAGGATCTTGTTCGCAGGAAGGGTGAGATCCATGCCGTCCTCATAGCCCAAGCCGTAGAATCCGATGGAGCCCTTGCTCGTGTAGCGCACCGAACCGCCGACGCTCATGCTCTTGAGGATCTTGTTGTCGCTGAGACCCGCAAGATCGTACTTCGTATTGATCTTCGCCGAATACTTGCGGATCTGGGGCTTCGGGCGACCGATCAGGGCCCGGAAGACCGACATCGGGGAATCGACATTCCCGAGGAAGTTCGTCGCGGCCGAGTTGGTGGCATTGTAGCCGGACGACGTGTCGCCCGTGTTGAACGTGCTTCCCATGATATTCCACCAGAGCAAGTGGCCGGTCGCTCCCGTCGGGATATTGGAGGCGTCGATGGCGTAGGTGACTCCATCGATGGTCGCCGTTGTCTGGGTATAGCGTGGGTCCTCGAGGGTGGTCCATATGGGCATGCGGGCGGCGATATAATCATCGACCGCGGAACCTGCCGCCGTATTGATCGCCTCGGTCTTGGTCAGCGAGCCGCTCACGGTCCAGTACTTGGTGGGGTTGAAGTTGACCTCCAACTCATAGCCCTTGGACCGCGAGTCGTTGACCGCGGCATAGGTGCCGTTGGCGCCGATGGTCTGCAGACCATTATACTGCTCGATCGGCATCTGGATCGCCGCGGCAATCTGCTCGTTGGTGGCCGACCCGCCGGTGCCGAGACCGTTCAGCCACGCCGTGGTCTGTTTCCGGAGGTTCCACGCATCGTTCGAGACGAACCCCTCATAGCGCAGGATTCGCTGGGCCATGGTGGAGATGTCGCCGTTGCGAAGGTTGAGTTCTTTTGTATCGAACTTCGTGAGGCGGATCGACAGCTTTCCATCCAGCATGGTCATCCAGAAGCCGATGTCCTTGGTCTTGCCGGTCTGGTTGGGCAGCTGATTGAGGAACAGGTCGTAGGCCGGCCCCTGCGCGATGAAGTTGTCCGCCTTGTTGTAGGTGAGGCTTAACCCGCTGACGGCTTCCGCCACGAGTTTGCCGAAACCGCTGCCGCCCTCAGCCTGCTTGAGGAAGCCGAGGTCGCGGAACGGCCGGGCCACGATCGACATGTTCTTCGTCTTGCCCTTGGCCACGCGCCACTCGTCGTTCCATTTGTTGGACTCCTTGAAGTCGTATTCCCGCAGGTCCGAAGTCATCTGGGCATACGGGGCGTTGCGGTCGTACACGCGGTCCTCGCGCAGGCCGAAGGTGCCGATCAGCCGATCGGCGAAGAAGCTGCTCTGGAGCACTCCACCGGCGGTCTTGACGACCGTGTTGGAGTTGAAGAGACCGCCACCATTGGCCGGGGTCCACCCAATAGCGGACGAGTCGTAAAACATGTTCGTGGATTTCGGCCCCCAGACATAGTCCACAGTGGCTCCTTCCGGGAAATAGTTCGGGGCATATTCAATGCCGCTCCCGTACGAACTGCCGACATAGTATTGTTCGATGAGCCGGTCAAAGTTGCCGGCGATCGAAGTACCACCGATCAAGTATTTGGGATCGACGTTGGTCACCGTCTGGGTGCCCAGCAGCGTGTCGGCATATTTCTGCTGCCACTCCGTGTCGAGGGCCAACGCGGTGTGCCGGTAGGTGAAGAGCCGCTTCTCCTGGTCCTTGTATTCGTAATAGCCGAGGACCTGCTGCGTACCAAGCCACTTGGTCCAGCCCTTGTTCCGGGAGAAATCGAGCCGATAGACCGCTTGGGCACGCGCCGTGTCATACAGCCAGGGCCTGTCCCGCAGGAAGGGCTCGCTGCTCCGCAGATACGGCCGGCCGAAATACGGATTCGGGGAGCCGTCCAAGTTCACCTGGTTCACGTCGACCATGAGCTCGCCGACATTGCTGTTCACGCTCGCCGGGCCCATCGGCTGGTTTTCCAGCCGCTTGGCGTCTTCCCTCATGAAGGTGAACTGGGCCGCCAGCGTGTGCTGGGGGGTGTTGAGGATGATCTGGTCGAGCTGGGCCAGGTAGATGGTTACGTCGTCCCACGCCTTGCTGTTGCCCGCCAAGTTGATCTCGGTCCAGTCGTAGATGGACTTGTCCGAGATGGGCCGGGCCACGGAATTATAGAGCGGTTGTTGCGCGGCCGTGTACGTATCCGAGGCGCCCGTCCGCAGCAATCCGACCCCGCCGGACCCCGCGGCATAGGGGTCGGTCGTGGAATAGGTGTTTCCCTTCGGGCTCGACGGATTGGTCGAATACCGGGGCCTCGCCCAGTAGAGGGGGTCGCTCTCGGTGCCGATCTGGAGAATCGAGCGGGTCTCCGAGCCAACGCCGTTGCCGGTGAAGAAGGACGGCGTGGATGTGTATGGTGTGGTGGAGCCGAGAACGTTGTTTTTGCCGTAGACCTCGCCGTTGGCGAGGGTGACCAGGCCAGTGACGGGGTTCCACCCGGGTTGGCCGGCGTCGAACCAAGCCGTGTAGTAGTCGCGCGGGGTGGTGAAATTGGGCCGCACGGTCGTGGCCTGGTAGTTGTACCACGAGAACGCCAAGGTGGTGTTCTTGAACGGCTGGGCCTTGACCTGCACGCTCTTGCGGGTCGCATCCTCGCCGGAGGGTTTGCGGATGAAGCCGGTGTGCTGCTTGGCGAAGCTCGCGCGGATCGCCAGCTTGTTCTTGAGCAGGATGCGGTTCACGTCGAACGAGGCGCGCCAGCCACCGTAGCTGTCGGCCCGCAGCTGGACCCTCGCAAAGTCGCGGCTGATATTGGCGGTCGCGGGAGTCTGGTTGACCGTACCGGCGGCGTTGCCCAGGCCGAAGATGTTGGCGTTCGGGCCACGGCTCAGCTCGAGCGAGTCCATCCAGAGCGGATCGACCGGCACGCGGTTGGTGGTCTCGATGTTGTTGAACGCAGTATTTGCCGCTCCAAGACCGCGCACGCGGTTGGCGCCCGTCGGGTTGAGGGACACGTTGTCGACCACCGCACCGGTGCGGTCGGTGACGAAATCCGAGTACGTGCCGGTGCCCTCGGTGCTCGCCATGTAGTCGAACACGTCGTTGATGTCCAACATCGCGAAGTCCGACATCATCTCCTTGGTCATGACCGTGATCGACTGACCGAGGTCCTCGATCTTCGAGTTCATGCGGGTGCCCGACATGGTGTTCGCGGCGAAATAGCCGGTGGTGTCGCCCACCACTTCGAAGGGATTGAGGACGACCACGTCGTCGTTCGAGGCGGCGTCGGTCTCCATCGCGGGAGACTCGGCCTGCTGCGACCACAAGGGCACAGCGCTCAGCGTGACGGCGCACGCCGTGGCCGCAAGCAGGCGTCGTGCGCTCGGTGTTGTTCTGGGGCTAGGGTTCATAGGTTGTCTACGGGTACCGGTACTATTTACAGGGATACACCTCGCCCGTCGGCGGCATGGGGATGGGGTGCCGGACAAACCGGGATGGCTATGTCGTGCGACAGGGTTGGGGGTTGGGACAGGGCCATAGCTGGCAGGCCGCCGGCCTGGAGCAATTCGACCGACTGCGCCATTGTTGACTGGCTTCAGGCACCGCTGCGTCCTCGTACCCAATCTTCGGGCACCCGGGCGCCCCGCCCTCCCGCGGGCGCGTGTCATCCGCCACGCCCAGGCCTACGCCACGACGGATCGGGCCGGCCCGGAAGTCATTTTCGCGACGGCAGGGTCGTGCCCTCGTACCATTTGCCCGTCAGCAGAATCTCGTGCGGATCCTCCGGCACGCCGGTTTCGTTGCGATGCATGAGGCCGAGCAACATCTCGACGGCCAATCCACCGATCTTCGCCGGATCGTAGCGCACGCCGGCACAGTCCAACGACGGGCGCCCCTCGATATCGACGAGGCCGACATCCTGCGGCACCTTCACGCCCATGTTCTCGAGCCAGGCGACCACCGGCCGCGCCCGGGTCACGAGCAGCGCGTCGGGCCGGTGCTCGCGGAACCACTTCGCAAAAGAAGGCTCGTCGGCCGGCACGCTCGGGCACAGGGGCACCCAATCCTTCTCCGGCCAATGCATCTGCTGCTGGTTGAGAAACGCCCCCATCCAACGGTCGCCCACGCGCGGGCTGTCGTTCTCGCCGGTGAAGACAAAGCCCGGCCGCCGGTAGCCGCGCTCGAGGCAACGATACATGCCGTTTCGCACGGTCGAGAAATGATTCTCCGTCACATGGTGAAGCACCGGCGAGCGCAGGGTCATCCCCAGCGCAACGCACGAGAAGCGGGTCCAATCAAAATCGATACTAGCCTGGCCGGGCGGCAACCGCCCGATGATCAGGCCGTGGATGCCGCGCGCCGTGAGGATGTCGGCGAAGCGATCCGAGGTCATTCCGGGTTCGGCCAGCCAGAAGTCCTCGAGTCGGTAACCGAAGTCCTTCGCACGCGCCTGCGCCCCCGGGAAAAAATCGGGCCGGTCATGGTGGGCGGGGCGCCAGCCGTAGCGCGTCGGATAGTTGGTCACATAGGCCAGCGTCACGTGCTTGGTGGCCTTGCCCGTGCGGCGCGATGCCATCAACGCGGCCACCAAGGGGTTCACCTTGTAGCCGAGCTGCTCGGCCAGTTCCCGGATGCGTTTGCGCACGGTCGGGGAAATCCGCGGATGGTCGCGCAGGGCCAACGAGACCGTCGAGCGATGAACGCCCGCCGCATCGGCAACATCCTGGAGGGTAGCTTTCGGCCGCACCCCACGAAGCACACCCAACCGCCCGGCGGTGTCGATCCGAAACCGGCAAGGCCGCCCCGCCGCCCGACCGCCTCGCGCGCCTCCGACGGCAACGATGCGCACACCGCACCGGTTTACGGATCAGCCCCGCGCCCGCGACACTCGCTCCGGCGTCCGCCTTCGCCCTACCCCGTTCGAGCATGACAACTACCCGCATTCTCCTCGTCGCCCTTTTGTCCTACACCACGGTTGCCGCCGTCGCCTTCGCCTCCGAACCCGACGCGCCCCACGCCTTCCGCGACCCGCACCTGCCGACGGAGCAGCGGCTCGACGACCTGCTTTCCCGTCTCACCCTCGAGGAGAAGATCAGCCAGTCGATGATGGCCACACCCGCCATCCCTCGTCTCGCCATCCCGCAATACGACTGGTGGAACGAGGCGCTCCATGGCGTGGCCCGCAACGGCCTCGCCACGGTCTTCCCACAGGCGATCGCCCTGGCCGCCACCTGGAACCCCGAACTCCACGGGCGGATCGCCGAGACCATCGCGCTCGAGGCGAGGGCCAAGAACAACGAGGCCCTCGCCGCCCAGGGCTACTCCAAACGTTACCAAGGCCTCACCATCTGGTCTCCGAACATCAATATCTTCCGCGATCCCCGCTGGGGCCGCGGACAGGAAACCTACGGCGAGGACCCGCTCCTCACCGGTCGTCTCGCGGTGGCCTTCGTCCGAGGACTGCAGGGCCAGGATCCCCAGTACCTCACCACGGTCGCCACCGTGAAACACTTCGCCGTGCACAGCGGCCCCGAACCCGATCGCCACCACTTCGACGCCGTCGTCTCCGAGCGGGACCTACGCGAGACCTACCTGCCGGCCTTCGAAGCCGGAATCCGCGAAGGCGGCGCCGCCTCGCTCATGAGCGCGTACAACGCGGTCAACGGCATCCCCGCGCCGGCCAACGAGCTTCTGCTCCGCCGTATCCTGCGCGAGGAGTGGGGTTTCTCCGGCGCCGTCGTCGGCGATGTCGACAACGTCTCCGACCTGTGGCGCAGCGGCGGCCACGGCTTCGCCCAAGACGCCGCCGAAGCGAGCGCCATCGCACTCAAGGCCGGCAACGACCTGTGCAGCGGCGTCACCTACCGGGGGCTCGCCGAGGCGTTGCAGCGCGGCCTCGTGACCGAGGCCGACATCGATCGCGCACTACGCCGCCTCTTCACCCTGCGCTTTCGGCTCGGCGAGTTCGACCCGCCCGAGCGCGTCGCCCTGCGCGCCGTGCCCCTCGAGGCCAACAACGCCCCCGCGCACGACCGCCTCGCGCTCGAGGCCGCCCGCCAAAGTCTCGTGCTGCTCAAGAACGACGGCACCCTTCCCTGGGACCCGCGCACGCTCCGGACCGTCGCCATCCTCGGCCCCACCGGAGCCGAAACCTCCGCCCTGTTGGGCAACTACGCCGGCACCCCCGAACGCGAGGTCACCCTGGTCGACGGCCTGCGCGCCAAACTCGAGCCGCGCGGTGTACGGGTCCTGGCCGAACCGGGCGTGCCCCTCGTCAAGGGCTTCCGCATGAGCGGCCAGCCCTTCCCCGCCGGCGTGCTCTTCGCCGACGCAACGCGCAGCCGGGCCGGTCTCGTCGGCGAGGTGTTCGCGCACGAGACCCAGGATACGAAGCGCCCCGTGGTCGACGGCACCCCGGTCTCCCAGCGTCTCGACCCGCAGATCGACCTCCAGTGGGACGAAGCCCAGCCCGCCGTCGGGATTCCCGTCAAGTTCGCCACCGTGCGGTGGTCGGGCGTGCTCATTCCGCCCGCATCCGGCGAATACGTGCTGGGGATCGTGGCCGAGGGCGCCGTCCGGCTCTTCCTCGACGACCGCCTCGTCATCGATTCATGGCGACGCGACCCCGAACGCCCGTTGAGCACCGTCGTCGCGCTCGAGCAGGACCGGGCCCACCGCTTACGACTCGAGTACGCCCAGGTCACCGGGAAGGGGCGGATCCAATTGGGCTGGATCGCCCCGGGCACCGACGACTCGTTTGCGAAGGCGATGGCGGCCGCCCGTATCGCCGACCACATCGTGCTCACCCTCGGCCTCACCCCGGATCTCGAAGGCGAATCGATGAGCGTCACCGCCGAAGGCTTCGCCGGCGGCGACCGCCTGGACCTCGATCTCCCGGCCACCCAACGCGAGTTGCTCGATGCGGTGGCGGCCCTCGGCAAACCGACCGTCCTCGTCCTCACCGGGGGCAGTGCGATCGCCTTCGACGACCGCAAGGTCGGCGCCGCACTCGTCGCGTGGTACTACGGCCAGCGCGGCGCCGAGGCGGTCGCCGAAACCCTGCTCGGCGAGAACAACCCGAGCGGCCGGCTGCCGATCACGTTCTACCGCGACAGCGCCGAGCTGCCCCCATTCTCCGACTACAGCATGGCAGGGCGGACCTACCGCTACTACCGAGGGGATCCGCTCTACGCCTTCGGCCATGGACTGAGCTACACCACGTTCGCCTACGACGACTTCGCCCTATCCTGCTCGAACGCAGACACCGGCGCCACGATCACGGCGCGGGTGACGGTGACCAACCAGGGAAAGCGCGCCGGCGACGAGGTCGTGCAGTTGTATGCGACCTCGCTCGAGGCACCGGTGCCCATGCCGATCCGCCACCTCGTCGGCTTCACCCGCATCACAGTGGAGGCCGGGGAATCGAAGACCGTGGAGCTGACAATCCCGCTCACCCAGCTCCGACGTTGGGATGACACCGCACACCGCTATATCGTCGATCCGGGCCGATACAGCTTCGCGGTTGGCCCTGCGTCCGACCAGCCGCGGCAGACAACCGAACTCGAAGTCCCCTCGAGTCCCTAGCCCGCCAATTCACGCTTGAGCGGTCGCCGCCACGGCCATCGACCGATGGAGAAAGACGAGATTCCGGCAAATCCCGCCACCCGCTCCCCCCTCCTCCATCCGCACAAGCTCCCAATCTTCTGTTGTTTGGAAAAATAGCGCGACGGTCGTCACGCTATTTTCCCACTGGGCGGGTTGGCCTTCATCCGGGGTGTTCGGTGTGATCCGGCGGAACGTAGAGGGGGCGGCGGCGCGACACCTCCTTCGGGGAGCCTAAAACGGAAGGTTCCGCGCCCCCTCCGGGGCGACCTCGTAGATTGCGAGCGTGCGGGTGGGCGCGACCGTGAACTCGACACCACCGCAGCGCAGCGTCCCGCCGACTTCGGCGCCCGGCTCGATCGGCATCACCAACACCAGGGTCGCGCCGCCCTCGCCCGGCAACGCCGAGACATAGGCGCCGGGCAACCGTGTGAGCACCGACGGCAAACCGAGCGACTCGATCAGTTCGGGCAACCGCGCCGCCTCGTCCGGCGTGGAAAAGGCAACCCGCGCCCCGGCGAGCGCGATCGGGTCGCCGTCGAGCGTGACCGCCGGTAGTTCGTCGACGAAATGCACGGAAAACCCGGCGGCGAGCAACGTGCGCAGCGTCGCCAATCCTTCGCTACCAAGTACGCGTGCATGCGGCAGCACCACGGCCTTGTACCGCCGGCCACGCACGACGAAGGCGCCACCCTCGAGCCGGCCCTCGGCAAAGAATCCCTCCGAAATCGCCTCCACCCCCACCCCGGCCGCCGGCATCGCGCCGACGAGCCGGTTGACCCGGCCGATGATCGCGTCGTTCTCCGGTTCGCGTCCGACCTCGATCGTCGGCACCGGGTAGACCACGGCGACCTCCGCCAGCGGCAACCGGTAGCCGGTGATCGCCCCCACGCGCCGCGTCTTCTCGACCCAGCCGGGCAGCAAGGGCCACGTCGGGTGATTCGGGAAGCCCGGACCGAAATCGCGCCCGCCGCCGATCGCACTCGTCGAGCCGTACGAATGCTGGATCCATTGGTTGGAGAAAAGCGGCATCAGATCGTTCCAATACTCCGCGACCTCGGGCCCGTACTTCACGCCCCAGCGGTTGTAGTACGCCTTTCCCGTACGCGAGAACCGCCCGAGGCTGGCCGCCTGGATCATATACGAAACTTGTTCGAACTTCCGCGCGAGCGATCCGCTGAAATAGCCTTCGAAGCCGCTGTCGTCGGTGTAGCCCGCATCGACCGCCTCCAGCCCACGCCAGTAGTCGGCCGAACCGTGGTAGAGATTGTCGGGCATGCTGTGCCACACGTGATGAATGCCCATGCGCAACTGGCCGAAGCGCTGCTCGCCGGCCTGCCAGAAGCGCCGCTCCGCCCCGAACACATAGTCCATGATCAGCTCGAAATAGTCGCGCCGCACGCGCAGGTGGCTGCGGTCGTCGAGCGGGAGCAGCAACGCCGGCAAGCGCTCCTTCAGGTCGTAACCGTACTTGGCCCGGAAGTCGGCGTAGATGCGGTCGCCGATGGCGTACTGGCCGAACTGCAGCGTGTAGCCGGGTTCGTCCCACCAGAAGCCGTCGAAGCGGATGCCGCGCGCCTGGTAGCGGTCGAGCAGCGCGATCATGCGCCTCTCGTGCTCGGGCGAGTCGAAGGCGTAGAGATTCGTCATGAAGCGAGGGAACGCCGCCACCCACCACTCGCCCGGCGGCAGCTCGATCCGACCGAAGACCTCCACGTAGCTGACGGCCCGGTTGACGAAGAGATGATGCCCGACGGTGATGTCGCGCAACGAGTCCGCACGCACGGTTCCGTCGCTGTTTCTCTGGTACGCGACCACGCGGTCCACACCGACCGGGTTGAACCACAGGCTGACCTCGGTGAGCATGTGGATGTCGCGCCGTACGGGATAGTTGTACCGCAAGGAATAGCGCCCGCCCTCGACCCGGCACTCGTTGAGCAGCATGCGGCCGGGATCGGTCTCGGTGTCGCCGGCGGCCGGTTTCTTCGCGAGGAAGTCGCGACCGGTGAGCAGCACCTCCGCGCCATAGCCGGTCTCGGCCACGATCGGCCGCGCGGCGAAGCGCGGATCCGGCCCCCAGATGAACTCGATGCCCTCCCGCCGGCACGCCGCGCTGGCGAGCTCCACCGCCGCCATCATCTCCTCGTCGAACAGGTGGTAGCGGGTCGCGCGCGGCATCACGAACAGACCGTCGAAACCGGCCGCCTTCAGGTCGTGCAACTGGGCGAGCAGCACCTCGGGGTTCTCGATCACCTCGTCCTGCCACGTCCAAAACATCGTGACAAAGGGCGCACTCCTCGCCGCTGCCGGCGGGGCCAAGGGCTGGCCGAACACGACACCAAGCAGGAGGAACGGGACCAGGAACACCAGGCCCAACCGACCGAAGCAACCGTGGCGCAGGCGTCCCTGCCTGCGGTCCCCAGCTTCGGCCGAGCCCATCACCACCGGCACGGAGGCTGGCGCCACGACCGACATCGACTCGGCCTCACCAAACGCTGGAGACAGCATTTCAGACATGGTCGAACTCCGTTGCACTCAGTGCTTCACCTTGTCGGCATCCCGGGTCCAGCGGAAGTGAATCGCGCTGTTCACCGCGCCGGGTTTGGGCGGCACGATCGTGATGTCCGGATTGCGCAGGAGACGGACCATTTCGGCACCCGCGTAGATGACGGAGCCGAAGAACGTGGTGTGCTCCCCCGCGCCGCGGTTGAAGTAGTACGCGTTGTCGTTCGCGTACGTCGTTCCCTCGCAGATACCCGAGACGCGCCCGTCGGGCAGGATGCGCGTCGCCACTCCGTTCCAGCCGATGATTGCGGCGGGCCCATAGGCAGGAGGCAGCCAGCCTTCGTTCACTCCCTTCGCCAGACCGAACACGAACATCGCGCTGGCCGACGTCTCGAGGTAGGTGTCGTTCTTGTCGAGCAGGTTGTGCCAGAGACCCGACTGGTCCTGCAGCTCGACGAGCGTGCGCATCTCCGAGCGGTAAAGGTGCAGCACCTCCGCCCGGCCCGGATGGTCGGCTGGCAGCACCTCCAGCAACTCCACCATCGCCATGACCGCCCAGCCGTTGGCCCGGCCCCAGTAGAAACGTGGGCTGTAGGGATCGGCGTTCTCGCTCCAACCGTGGGCATAGAGACCCTTCTCCGGCACGAAGAGCCGGGCCGAAAGTTGCACGACCTGACGCACCGCATCGTCCCAGTATTTTGGATTCCCGGTCAGCTTGCCCATCTGCGCGAGGAACGGAATCGACATGTAGAAATCGTCGGTCCACAGCGCGCGGGGCTGCGGGCGCTCCCGCGCGAGCGTGCCGTCGTCGAAGCGGAACTGTCCGCCGCGGGAGATGAAACCGTCGACCACGTCGATCCACTCGCGGAAACGGGGATCGGGGCGGCGCAGCTGCGTCTTGACGAGCGCGGCGGTGATCGAGCCGCAATGGTCGAGCGCGCGCATGTTCACCATCTTGCTGAACTCGCTGCGCTTTCCCGTGCGCGCCTCCCGCTCGCGGAAGGCGGGCATCCAGGTGAAGACGAAATCGTAGAATCTGTCGTTATACTCCAGGTACGAAGCGTCGCCGGTCGCCTCCGCCGCGCGGATGAAGCCGGAGATGATCACCCCGTTGGTGTAGTCCCAACGGTTGAACCCGCCGAAGCGGCCGTCGAGCACGGCGGCGTCCGTGAGCCGGGCCGGATCGGTGATCTCCTCCCCCGTGGCGTTGTCGAAGACGCGCAACGACGTGTCCGCGAAGGTGCGCTCCCTGATACGGCTCAGCGCGGCCGTGACCGACTCGACCGACGGCACGCTGTAGTCGACCGCGTACTGCGGGACGGCGCTCGCGCCGGCGGCACGGCGGGTGTAGTCGATGCGCTCCTCCGCCGGGGCGGGGCTGGCGGCGAGAAGAGCGAGGATGACCGAGAGGCGGGACAGGGGAATGTTTCGTTTCGACATGGGGCGGGTGGGACAGCGCACAATTTCCCCTGCCGCAAGCCGGGTCAAACGGCGGCCCGGTCGTCCCGTTGCGCACGACCCACATACCAGCGCCGTGGCGGATCCGCTCCAGGGGAAGCACAGGACGAATCCGCGGTCGCCGCCCACGCGGCGGACAGCACCAGAATGCCCGATGCACCGACGAGTCTCGCCTCGCAGGAGGCCGTCCCCCCGCTCCAGCCGAAGGGCACGCCGACTAGTCCTTCAGGTTGTACTCGCCGTCGGTGATGAAGACCACGTCCTTCGGGTTGATCAGGTAACGATCCCCCGCGGCGCCTGCCGTGGCGACCAGCACGCCCTCGACGGCCTTGAGCTCGCGTACGTCGACAATGGTGAAAATCCTGCCGTCGCGGCGCAGCACGATGTTCGTGCCCTTGCCCCGCCGCAGTTCCGGGAAGGCGCGCACATAGCCCTTGGCCAGCACCGTCGCCTCCACGGCGTCGACGAAGACCGTGGGCGAAACTTCCTCAGCTGGTAGATTTTGATTACTATAGCCAAGGAACAGCGCGAGCGCGAAGAACGGGGTGCACCTCATGGTGTCATTGGAATCAAAATTCACGTCGAAGCGAGCCGGATCCGGGCGACACCATCCCGTAGGCCGCCGACCGAGCGATCCCCGCCGACCGCGCGGGCTCAAGCCTCGCAGAGCGTCTCCGCCGGCAACGCCACACTCCGGTCACGCGCGTGTGCCGTCAGTGCCGCGTTCACGACCACAACCAGATCGTGCAGCATGAACGGTTTTCCCAAGGTCTGCCCGGGCCGGATCAGCAGGTCGAGTTCCGCCGGCTCGGCGGGAAACTCGCCCGAAATGAGGATGCAGGGCAGGTCCGGGCGCTCCGCCCGCACCCGCATGATCAGCTCGAGCCCCGTCAACCGCGGCATCCGGTGGTCGGTGATGATAAGGTCGTAACGGTTCCCGCAATGTGCCGCCCAGGCCGCCTCGCCGTCGGCCGCCTCGTCGACCTGCCATTTCGGCCGCTCCAGCGCCTTGGCGAGCACGCGACGCACGTCATCGTCGTCTTCGGCGAGCAGAATGCGCACCGGGCGGTCGCAGAAGAGATCGGTCGCCCGCGCTCCGGCCAAATGGGCCGCGATGCCGCGAAGCGAACCGCCGGTGATCGAGTGGGAAGGCGCAGAAGTCGTCATAAAGTCGAAGGAGGGTTCACCGTCCCAAAGCGAGATTCCCCGCGCCAAACGATCATGTGCCCGAAAAATTGTTTTCGTCATCCCCCCTGCCCCGTGGATCTTCCGTCGTGGCGGCGGCCGCCCAGGCCGTCGGTCGAGTTCTCGCCATCCTCCGCCATGGCGGAGCATGAGCCCCTGATTCCGCAGTTTGGTTGAGCCGCTCTGCAAAGAGGTTCTGCCAACAGAAAGTGCACCACCGGATCGCGCACCTGCTGGGTGCCGCTCCGAATGTCGGAGCCACAATGAACTCTCGCTCTGCGCTAGGTTCTTTGCGGTTCAGATGCGGCTCTCGGATGATATCTGTCTATGGGCTGCGCCTGCTCTCGCGCGGCGGGAGAAGCCGGAGATATCGAGAGAGGAGTTGGAAGCTGGACGTTGGGGGCAGCAGACCACCGCCCCTGTCCACTGCCCACCCTGCTTCGCCAAGGCTTCGCAGGCCACGCCGACCACAGTCCACCGACCACCGGTGACCGGTCACCGTCCCCCGCGCATCCGGCCGATCTCGGCGAAGAGCCAGGCGCGGGCGTAGGTCCAGTCTCGGCGCGCTGTCGGTTCCGAGATCCCCAACACGAGCGCCGCCTCCTGGAAGGTGAGACCGACGAAATAGCACTGTTTGACCACCGCGGCCTTGCGGGCGTCGTGCCGCTCCAGCGCATCCAGCGCCTCGTGCACATCGAGCAGTTCCGCGTCCTCCGCCTCGGCGGCGTTGGGCACACGGTCGAGCGCCTCGACACTCGTCCGCACCAGCTCGCCGCCGTGGCGCACCGCGCGACGTTTGCGCGCCCGGTCGATCAGGATACGGCGCATCGACTCCGCGGCCGCGGCGAAAAAGTGGGCCCGGTTCTGCCAGTCGGGCTGTTCTTCGCCGCCCAACCGCAACCACGCCTCATGCACGAGCGCCGTGGCCTGGAGCGTCTGCCCCGGCGCCTCGCGCGCCATCTTGGCCGCCGCCAGTTTCCTCAGTTCCTCGTAGACCAGCGGCAGCAATTCGTCCGCCGCCCGGAGATCGCCCCGGTTGATCTGTTCGAGGATGACGGTGACATCATGCACGGCGACACTGGAAACCCAGTGCCGCCGCGGGACAATGCTGAAGTGGCGCGGGCAGTTCGAACAGGTGGCCCGAAAGAAAGCAGCCCCCACAAACATCATGGATCGACCCGATTCTTTCCAGTGATCTGAGAAGGACGGTATCACGGATTGCAGGAGGCCGAATTGACTCACACAGAGGTGCGGAAACCGCGGAGGTTTCAGACAAACAGACCGGCCCGGCCACGTTGCGCTCTCCGCGCCTCCGCGTGCGCCTATTCCGGGAGTTCGTGCTGCACTGAGACGCCTATCGTTGGATTCGGGGCGAGTGCAAAGTTTGCCCCGCTTCCGGCTCCGTTTCCTTCCGCCCACAGGTCCGCGACTTGGCCGTCACGGCACGTCGAGGTTCAACGGCTTTCCGGAGGCGAGTCGATATCGTCTGAAGTCCTTGCGGTCGGTGGTGCACACCGTCACCGCTGGCTGCGCCTCGGCGAGCCAGAGCAGGCAGAGGTCCGCCAAGTCGGCCTTGGGCCCGTACTTCTCCGCCGCGGCCCGCAAATAGGCTCCGCCGTCGGAAAAGACCGGCAGAACCACGATCGCACCGCTGTCGACCATCTC
Source organism: Verrucomicrobiota bacterium (assembly GCA_023443455.1). Taxonomy (GTDB): domain Bacteria; phylum Verrucomicrobiota; class Verrucomicrobiia; order Opitutales; family Opitutaceae; genus CAJCBL01. Next base: position 650 of record JAEZUE010000094.1, on the reverse strand, counting down.
GAGCAATGCAAGCCGCGCACGCTGGAGACCGCGCAGATGATAGGCGGCTTCCGAAAGCACAGCCTCACAAGTGTAGGCCGGAAAGCGGATGCGACCGAATGCCTCCACCGCGAAGGCGTGCCACTGATCCGCAGCGTCAAGAAAGCCGACCAGGACCCCTGTATCGATCAGGGAGTCAACCGCGGCCATAGCCTTTCAGGGTTTTCTGGGGGCGGCCGCTGTTCACGATCCCAGCCAGATGCCCGACCGCCTCGGCGAGTGTTTTCGGCGCCGGCTTCTTCATGGCGAACGTGAAGGCGTTGCCCTCGCGGTCGCGGATTTCGACGGACTTTCCCTCGAGGGCGTCGCGGCGAAAAGCGGGGAACTTGCGAGTGAATTCGCGGGTGGTGGTGCTCATGTCAGACAATTGGCAGCCAAGGCGGGATTGAGTCAAGCGACCGGGCGGAGGCGGCGGCGATCCCATTGCGGATTGTCGGTCTCGCGGCCGATCCCGCACAGATCACTCGACCGCTATCCCCCAGAACGCTCTCTTTTCTGCACCGTTTCCCTCGGTCGCAGAGCGATGCGGACTCGCCACAAAGAGGCACGAAAAGTCACGAAAACGATCCGGATTTTTGTGCCTTCTTGTGCCTTTTCGTGGCCACAATCGG